>CAYTBN010000011.1:0-145318 GCA_964436045.1 uncultured Rickettsiales bacterium
GAATGCTGCTCCGGGGCTAACATGAGAAGTGGTCCAAACAACGGGGGCAGGACAAGTACCCGAGGTCGCCACGCAATGGGCGGTTTTCGATGGCAAAAACGGATCGACTGAGATTCTGTGGAACCAATATTACTTCGGCGAATGGTACTACGGCGAAGACGTCGGCGGGTACTGGCACCCGGTTGTTGCCGATCTGGACCACAACGGGGCATGGGAGATCATCCAAGAGGACTCCGTGTACGCGGCCGACGGCACGCCACTGTGGGATGCGCCGCCCTTCCCGTACGAACCGCTGTACCTCACCTCGGCCATCCTAGACATCCAGGGCGACGAAAACGCTGAGGTCGTCATGGTGAACGGCATCTTCGTTTCCTTGTTCGCCCACGACGGGACGCTGCTGAACGAGTTCCCGGGTCTCTCCGATGACGAACAGGAGAAAGGCATGCAGCCCACCATCGCGGACTTCGACGGCGATGGTGACGTGGAGATCGTCATCCCGATGCGGTACGAGGTCGTCATGATGGAGGGGGACGGGACGGAGATCTGGAGAACATCAGCGCGGTACGATAATTCTTCCGCTTCGGGATGCGCCGCCTTCGACTTCGATCTCGACGGAGCCTACGAGTTGGTCTGCGCGGACGAGCGGGACCTTCGTCTCTACGATGGCCGAACCGGAGCCACCCTCTTCGAGTGGTCCGATCATGCTTCGGTGACTGGCTTCGAGTACCCGATCATCGCGGACGTGGACGCTGACGGCTCGGCCGAGATCATCCTTGCGTGCAACATCGGATTCGATTTTGAGACCGACTGCACTGGTGTCACCGTCCTCGGCCACGCCGACAACGCCTGGCCCCCCGCCGGCCCGGTCTGGTCCGTCCACGACTACACCCCCCTGCGCATCCGCCCCGACGGTCGTGTCGAGACCAACATCGTCGCGCCTTGGTCGATCCACAATATGTTCAAGGCCCGGCCGCCGGGGGACGGGCTCGCGGATCTACTCCCCATCGAGGGCGAGACCTGCCTCGCGTCGTGCGTGGACGGTCCGTGGGAGATCAACTGGGTCGTGGCCACCCAGGGGCTGCTCAACCAGCGCGATCCCATCTCGGTGGCGCTCTACGCCATCGAGGGCGAGACCGAGACCCTGATCGCCGTGCACCAGGTCGCTGAGGTCGAATACGGCTACCAGGCGCCCGGTGTGGTGTTCGAGCTGACCCCCGACCAGTGGGGCGAGGGTATCCGGATCGTGGTGGACGACGACGGGACCGGGGTCGGGTCCGTGGACGAGTGTGACGAGGGCAACAACGTGCTGGAGATCTCGGCGCCGGTCTGCCCGTAGGTCTGGCCGATCATCCTCGGCCCAAGAAAATTCGGCAAGGCTACCGCCGCACCCCGCCCCCTCTGGGGGCGTGGGTGGTGAAAAACTCATGAAGGTCCTGTGAGGAGATTGCCGTCCGTGTCGATCTCGATCACCTCGGGCGAATCTGGGCCGGTCAGCTGGGCCCGAATGGTCTCGCCGTCGCCGACCAGCACCACCAGCAGCTGGCCCGGGGTCACCATCTGCTGCGCTCGCTCCGACAGCGCGATGGCGTCCAGTTCAGCCGCGTGCGCCAGCCGCTGGTCGAGGATCTCCGGCGGCAGGCCTGCCCAGCCGCGCTCGGCCAGATCGAAGGCCTGGGAGGCCACCGTGCTGTGGGCCTCCACCGCCTCTTGCACGTAGGTGGCGCCGGCCTTGGTGGCCTCCATCGGCGAGATCTCATGTGTCGTGAGCATCAGGAGTTCGTTGAGGATCTCCATCAACGCGGGTCCGGTGACGTCGGCCGCCACGCTGGTCCCGGCCATCAGCGCGCCGTCGCCGCTCAGCTGCAGCAGGTAGGAGCCGGCGCCGTAGGTCCAGCCCTTCTCCTCCCGGAGGTTGGCGTTGAGGCGGCTGGTGAAGCTGCCCCCGAGCACGCCGTTGATCAGGTGATCCTCGACCCAGAACTCGGAGTCCACCGGCTCGGCACGCTGGAGGACGCGGATGACGGTCTGGGGTGAGCCGGGGCGATCGACCACGAAGACCTGCAGCCCTTCCCCTCGCCGGGCGAAGGCCGGCTCGGGGAGCGTCTTGTCCAGATCGGCGCCCCGGCCGCGGGGGTTCCAGTCGCCGAACGTGCGCTCCAGCACCGCGGCCAGGTCCAGGTCGGAGGTGTCACCCACCACGACCAGCGTGGCCCGTTCCGGGCGGAAAGCGCCGCGGTAGGCCTGCTTGACGTGACCGGGCTTGATGGCCGCCACGCTGGCGGTGTAGCCCGTGGTCGGTGCGGCGTAGGGGTGTCCATCGCCGAAGAACTGACGCCAGGCGGCCACGGTCGAGACACTGTTGGGCTCCTGGGCGCGCTGGGACAGGTAGCCCAGGGTCAGCCCCCGCACCCGTTCCAGGTCGTCACGGGCCAGCCGCGGCCGCGCGGCCACATCCGCCATCAGTGCCAGCGCCTCGTCCGCGTTGCGGCTGAGCATCCAGCAGGACACCCCCGACGCCTCGCGCATGGCCCAGGCCTCCAGCTCGGCCCCCAGGGTGTCCACCGCGATGGCCAGCGCGGCCGCGTCCCGCTCGCCGGCCCCCTCATCCATCAGATCGGCCGTCAGGCTGGCCAGTCCCTCCCGGCCGGCCGGGTCCGATGACGAGCCGCTGGGTACGAACAACACCGCCTGGATCGCGGGCACCGTGGACCGCGGGACGTGCCAGACGCGCAGGCCGTTGTTCAGGAAGAACTCCTCGGGCTCCGGCGGATCGAAGGGGCGGGTCGCCGCCAGCGCCGGCGGGTCATCGCGAGGATTGACCTCGGTCTCGGTCTCGGTCTCGGCCCCGGTCTCGGTCTCGGTCTCGGTCTCGGCCTCGGTCTCGGCCTCGGAATCCGGCAACGGCACGTCGTACCCCGCGTGGGACACCACCGGCGTATCCTCGGGCCAGGTCACGAGCACGTCGTCGGCGTCCTTGTCCCCCTCGGGCACCACCCACAGCGTCAGGTGCTCGTCCACGAGAACGTCCCGCGCGACCTGCTGGATGCCGGCGGCGTTGGCCTGCTGGTAGCGGGCCATGTCGACGGAGACGTGATCCGGATCGCCGGTGTAGACCCAGTAGGAGTTGAGCCGCGACGCCCGCGCGTGCAGGGACTCCAGCCCGGCGACGAACATCGCCTCCCACTGGTTGCGCGCCCGCTCCACCTCCTGCTCGGACGGACCCTCGTCGCGGATCCGCGCCAGCTCGGCATGGACTGCCTGTTCCAGCTCTTCCCCGGCCACGCCCGGGGCGGCGGTGATCTCGACGGAGTACATCGAGCCCAGCAGGCTCGAGTACTGGGCCGCGGACACGTCCTGGGCCAGGGAGCGCTTCATCATCAGGGCGCCGCTGAGCCGCCCGATCTTGTCGGCCTGCAGGATCGTCGACAGCAGATCCAGCTCCGCGTCCCCCGGCGCGAACAGCGGCGGGCTCGGCCACAGGAGGGTCAGCCGGGGCAGCTCCACCTGGTCCTCGATCACCACCCGCGCGGGGGCCGGCAGTGCGATGGGTGTCGGCTCCGGGCGCGGCAGCGGGCCCTCGAGCAAGGACGGCAGGTCGGCGAACAGCTGCTCGACCAGGGCGCGGGTCGGCTCGGGATCGAAGTCGCCGGCCACCACCAGCGAGGCGTTGGTCAGCGCGTAGCCGGCCCGGTAGAGCTGCCGGATGTCGTCGACCGTGGTCGCGATCAGGTCCTCGTGGGATCCGATCACCGGGTGGGCGTAGGGGTGGCCGGGCGGGTACATCACCTCGGGGATGGCCAGCCAGGTGGCGCCGTAGGGCTCGTTCTCGTACCCCTGCCGGCGTTCGTTGCGGACCACGTCCCTCTGCAGGTCCAGCTTGGTGTCGTCCATGTCCGCCGCGATGGTCTCGATGCGGTCGGCCTCGAGCCACAGCAGGGTCGGCAGCAGCGAGGACGGCCCGACCATGTAGTACATGGTCATGTCGTCGCCGGTGGATGCGTTGGACCATCCCCCCTCCGCCTCGACGATCTGGTCCAGGGCGCCCGTGGGCACCCGCTGTGTACCCATGAACATCAGGTGCTCGGCGAGGTGGGCGTAGCCGGTCTGGCCAGCGGGTTCGTCCATCGCCCCCAGCCGGTAGGCCACGTTGACGGTCACCAGCGGCAGCGAGTGGTCCTCGTGGAGCAGGACCTGCAGGCCATTGTCCAGGGTGAACGCGTCGTGGGGAATGTCCTGGGCCGCCGCCGTCAGGGGGACCGCCAGCAGGGTGAGCAGGATCAACGGGATGGTGCGCATCGGGGTCTCCAGGGAGGTCAGGGGCCGGCGAAGGGGCCGGCGCCCAGGTCGTCGAAGTAGTCGTGATCCACCAGGGTGGAGTAGGCGAAGATCGACACCCCGCCCGCGCCGACCTCGCGGGCCACGTCGATCTCGGCTGCGATCTCGCCGAAGTCGCCGTAGTCGGCCTTCATGCCGGCCCAGAGGGCGTCGCCCGGCACCGAGGTGGCGAAGAACTCCACCAGGGTGCGGTAGTCGGTGTACCCCCCCGGCGGATCGGTGAGCGGCCAGTAGATCATCGGCACGATCACGTCCAGGGCGCCCTCGTCCACCATCGCCAGGCTGTCCTGGTAGTAGTCGACGTTTCCCTGGGAGGTCCACCAGCTCCACATGTCCTCGTAGATACCCCAGACAGCGGCGGACAGCAGCACGTCCGGGTCGACGGCGCCGATGGCGTCGTTCACCGCGGCGGCGGTGGCGGTCACCTGCTCCCGTTGCCAGTCGCCGTAGTCGAGGACCGCGCCGCTGGCGGCATAGGCGTCCAGGGACGCGTCGTCGTGGCTGTACTCGGGACCGGGGTAGCGGATGTAGTCCAGGTGGATGCCATCCACCGCGTAGTGGGTGACGATGTCGGCGGCGACGGCCGCCACGTGGGCGCGGACCGCCGGGTGCCCCGGACTGGCGAACACGTAGCTGGAGTTCAGCGACATCGGATCTCCCCACTCGTCCACCACCAGCCAGTCCGGGTGGGCCGTGAACATGTGGGTCGGCTGGCAGGCCGGCGGTGGGCTGCTGCCCCGCCAGAAGGGGAAGGTGTTGAGCCAGGCGTGGATCTCCAGACCGCGGGCATGGCCCTCGTCGAGCGCGGTGCCCAGCGGATCCCAGCCCGGATCCTGGCCGAGGGTGCCGCTCAGTTCCGACGCCCAGGGCTCGAGGCTCGAGTCGTAGAACGCGTCGAAGGAACCCCGGACCTGGAACAGCACGACGTTGAAGCCTGCGGCGTCGGCGCGGTTCATGATCGTCACCACGTCGTCCTCGTCACCGTAGTCCCAGCGGGTGACCCACAGGGCGCGGGCCTCCCCCAGATCGTCGTCGTCGCCCGTCGAATCGTCGTCACCCGTGGCGTCGTCGTCTCCGGTGGCGTCGTCGTCTCCGTGGGTGTCGTCGTCCCCCGGGGCTCCGGGGCAGCCGCCCAGCCAGAGCGCTAGACCCAGCAGCCACGCCGCGATCTGCCCCGATCGAGTCCGCATCGAACCTCCCGCTCCGCGCCGCCGCTGGCGCTGCATCGACACCTCGCCGGTCCCGGCTGTTCCAGGCTCCTGGGCCCCGTCGCGGGCCGGATGTCCGGGGAATTTTGCGTTGCGGGCCCCGGTCAAAGCGACTACTTATTCACCGTCAGCGAGGGAAGACATGTCAGTCGCGATCGAGGCCCGGGACAACGGAACCATCGCCCGGACGGCGGTGGATAGCGTTCGCCGACGCCGCATCCTCGCGCGCTTCCTGACCCAGCAGGCGACCCAGAACCAGCTGCAGCGGCTGTCGATCCGCACGGGCAGGTTGCTCTGCCGACCGACGGCGATCTACGTGGCGCTCACCTCCCGCTGCGACGCCCACTGCGCCATGTGCGACATGTGGAAGCGGGAACCCATCGAGGAGCTGTCCACCGAGACCTGGACCGATGCCCTGCTCGCCCTGCGGAATTGGCTGGGTCCCTATCACGTGAACTTCAACGGCGGCGAGGCCTACCTGCGCGGGGACTTCGTCGAGCTGCTGCGGTTCTGCGCCGACAACGACATCCTCGCCGGCTTCATCACCAACGCCTTCCACATGAGCCGCGACGTGGCCCGCGAGACCGTGCGCGCCGAGCCCTTCAACATCAGCATCTCGCTGGACGGCATCCAGCCCCGGACCCACGACGCCCTGCGCGGGCACCGGGGGGCGTACGAGAAGGTGATGGAGGGGCTGGAGCACATCACCGAGTTCAAGAACGCCTACCAGACGCGATCGCGGGTGATCATCAAGTCCACGGTCATGCGTCAGAACGTGGCCGAGCTGCCATCGCTTGCCCGCTGGGTCGAGCAACGCGGCGACCTGGCGATCTACTTCCAGCCGGTGATCCCGCTGTGGTCGAAGGGCGCCCGCCGCCAGTTCGGGCTGGACGTCGCCGTACTCGACGAGGTGGTCGAGGAGTTGATCGCCATGAAGCGGGCCGGCGCGCCGATCCTCAACGCGATCGGCACGCTCAAGCTGTTCAAACCCTACTTCCGCGACGAGAACCTGGCCGAGATCGGCCGGGACGTGTGCTACGTGGGCGTCAAGAACATGTTCTTCCACCCCGACGGCGGGGCCTACCTGTGCGAGCACGCCTTCGGAGACGTGGGCAACATCCGCGACGACAGCCCCGAGACGATCTGGAAGTCGGCGCGTGCGGCCGAAGTGCGGACCAAGACCGTCGCCTGCCAGCGTCCGTGCCTGCAGACCTGCATCGTCAAGCGTTCGCTGACGGACAACTTCGATCTGTTCCGCAACCTCCTGCTGCGCGCCTGAACGCGCGAGGGCGCGGGACGCTCACTTCCCCTCGGACATCCCCCGCGGCTACGATCCCGGGGGGGGGTCCACGGACGGGCCCCAGGGGAGCGCAGTGAAAGCTGGCAAGACCGCGATCATGGTCCTGGTGATCGGCCTGTCGCTGGGCATGGTGGCCCTGGCGATCGTCAGCGTCGTTCGCGCCCAGCGAACGGCCGAACTCCACGAGCGGGCGGTGCGTCAGCTGCGTGGGGGCAACTACGGCGACGCCCGCCAGCTGTTCGAGGAGGCGCTGGCGATCCGCCCTGACGAGCCGGCCTACCTGGCCAACTACGGCCTGTGCCTGGAGATGATGGGCGATCACGCGGGAGCCATCGACGCCTACCGACATTCCCTGGAGCTGTGGGACGACCCCCAGGTGCGCTTCCAGTTCGGGCGGGTCAGCTGCACCGCGGGCGAGGTCGAGACCGGAGTGCAGATCATGTGGCAGGTCAACTCGGCGGTGATGCTGACAGCCCGCCAGATGGGCGACCTCGGCATCTGCCTCGAGGCCTCGGGAAGGCCCGGCGAGGCGATCCCCTACCTCGAACGGGGGCTGTCCACCAGCCCGGAGAATCCGGTGTTGATCCAGGCACTGGATCGCGCGTCGGCCTACCTGATGATCACTGACTGACGCCTAGATCCTGCCGACGAAGTGGGTCCCCGAGCGCCCGTCGAGGGCGTCCTGGAGGCGGTCGGGGGTGGTGATCAGGCCGCGTTTGCCGCCCGCCTTGAGGAACGACAGGATCGCCTGCACCTTGGGGCCCATCGAGCCCTTGGGGAACTGGCCGTCCCGGATGTAGCCCTCGGTCTCCTGGATCGTCAGCGCGGTCAGTCCGCGCTGGTTCTCACCGCCGAAGTCCAGGTACACCTCGGGCACGTCGGTCAGGATGATCAGCAGCTCGGCGCCGATCTGGGTCGCGAGCACGGAGCTCGTCAGGTCCTTGTCGACCACGGCCTCGACACCCTCGAGCTCACCCTTGGTGCCCTTGGCCACCGGGATCCCGCCGCCACCGCAGGCGATCACCACGTGTCCCTGCTTGGCGGTCAGCCGGATGGTGTCCCACTGGATCACCTTGAGCGGCTGGGGGGAGGGGACCAGCCGCCGCCAGCCGCGCTTCTTCTGGTGCACCACTTCCCAGTCCAGCTCCTTGCGGCGCTGCTTGGCCTCCTTCTCGGTGAAGTAGGGGCCGATGGGCTTGGATGGCTCGCGGAACGCGGGGTCGGCAGTGTTGACCACCACCTGGGTCACGAAGGTCACCACGTAGCGGCCCAGCTGCTTGCGCCGCAGCATGTTGAGCATCGCCTGCTGGAGGATGTAGCCCAGGTCTCCCTGGGTGCGGGCGACCAGCACGTCGAGGGGGTCGGCGGGGAACTTCTCGCGGGCGAACTCGTCCTTGAGCAGCAGGTTGCCCACCTGGGGGCCGTTGCCGTGGGTGATCACCAGGTTGTAGTTGCGGCCGACCAGGGTCATCAGCTGCTCGGAGATCTGGGCCGCGCGCTTCTCGTACACCTCGACCTTGGCGTCCTCGCCTGAGCTCATGAAGGCGTGTCCACCCAGGGCCACCACGACGATCGGTGGTTCGCGCATCGCTTCGGTCATGCCGCGTCCTCCGTGTCCCGATCAGGGGACAGTAGGGGGAGGATACCTTGACACACGGGGCATCCGCCCGCCAAGAGCCCGGGACTAGCTTTCATTGCGGCGTTCTGTATGGATTGGTGTCCCGGAGGACGAGCGAACCATGGGATCCCGCCTGCCTGCGCTGCTCTCGACCCTCCTGACCGTCTCGATCCTCGCGGCCCTCCCCGCCTGCCCCCGTCGTGGGGCAGGGTCCGGGCCGACGACCGGCCCCGGCGAGTCCTTCGCGCCCGCGGAAGTCGTTCTGCTGGACATCGCCCGCCACGAGGCGGCGAGGGACGCGGGCAGCGAGCTCGTGGCCTATCTGCGCCACCCCGAGGCCGGCGTGCGGATCGCGGCACTGCGAGCCCTGGGCCGGATGGGCAGCGATGAGGCCCTCGAGCCCATCGCCTTCCGGCTCGGGGATGGAGACCGGTCGGCGCGGATCGCCGCCGCTGGGGCGCTGGGGCTGGGCTGGTCCTGGCGGGTCGAGGACGAGACCGATCGGCTGCTGCTCGAGGACCGGATCGAGGAGAGGCTGCGCGGCGCGCTGGACCTCGAGGAAGACACCCTGGTCCGCGGGGCCATCGCCCGGGCCATGGGCCACGCTGGCGGCGCGGACGCCTGGTCGCCCCTGGAGCGGATACTGCTCGACCGCGAGCGGGCCGAGCGGCTGGCGGCGCTGGAGGGCATGGCGATGCTGGGCCGCCGGGGGATCGCGTCGCCGATCACCTCGGAACTGCTCGATCCGCTGCTGGCGGCGCTGGTGGTGGACGATCCCGACGTGCAGTGGTGGTCGGCCTACGTGCTGCTGCGCTGCCCGCTGGTGGACGACGCCGAGGTGCGGGCGCGGGCCCACGCCGGGCTGACACTGGCGCTGACGATGGCGGCGGCGGACGACGTCAAGGTTGTGCTGGCGCGGGCCCTGGCCGCCGTGGGCGGGGCGGGGGCGGTCGACGTCCTCTCGGGGCTCGGCGCCGCCGGGGCGCCCCTGGACGTGCGGGTGGCGGCGGCGCGGTCGCTGTCGGTGCTGGCGGGTGATGCGGAGGCCCATCCGGGTGGGGCCGGCGCCCTGGTCGGGTTCATCGCCGACGAGCACCCCTTCGTGAGAGAGCTGGCGGCCGAGGGGCTGGGGCGGGCGGCGGAGGTCGAGACGGCGGCCGAGGCGCTGGCGACCCTGCTGGGGGACGAGGACGCATCCGTCCGCGCGGCGGCGGTCCGCGGCCTGGGCACCCACGCCCGCGACGACCTCGTGGGTTTGATGATCCCGCTGGCAGCCGACCCGGACGTCGGTGTCCGCGCCGCCCGGGCCTGGGCCCTGGCCCGCTCCTGCGATCTGGCCGCCACCTGCGAGGTGGCCGACATGCTGGAGGGCGAGACCGAGCCGCTCATCCGCCTGGCCCTGCTCGAATCGCTGGTGGACGGCGAGCACCCCGGGGGCCAGGCCTCCCTGCTGCGCGCGCTGTCCAGCGAGTCGCCGTCCGAGGCGGTGCTGGGGGTGATGGGGCTGACCGAGGCGGCGAAGGAGGACGCGACGGTGCGGGCCTCGCTGTTCGAGGCCTACGACCGCTGGGAGGGGTACGCGGGCTGGGAGGTTCGCCAGCGGATCATCGACGCGATTGCCGCCGGTTCCGCCATCCCCGCGGGGTTCCTCGACGAGGCACTGCTCGATCCCGATCGCCCGGTCCGGGAGGCCGCCGCGAGCGCGATCCGCAGCACCGGCCGCAGCGTGGTCGCCACCCCCGATCCGATGCCCGAACTCCCCGACGCGCGCCATGGAGTCGCCGCCGTGACCGGCGCGCTGGTGAGCACAGATCGCGGCACGATCCGCCTGGCGTTGTTCCCCGACGTGGCCCCGGCCACCGTGGCCAGCTTCGTCCGCCTGGCCGAGCAGGGGTTCTACGACGGCCTGCTCTTCCACCGGGTGGTCCCCGGCTTCGTGATCCAGGGCGGCGATCCGGACAACACCGGCTGGGGCGGCCCGGGCTACCGTCTTCCCTCCGAACTCTCCGCCATCCCCTACGAACCCGGCACCCTCGGCATGGCCCGCGACGCGCTGGACACCGAGGGCTCCCAGTGGTTCATCACCCACGACCGCCAGCCCCACCTCACCGCCCACTACACCGTCTTCGGCCAGGTCACCGACGGCATGGACGCCGTCCACGCCATCCGCCGGGGAGACGCCATCACTGCCGTCGAGATCCTCCGCTCTTCGCCCGTCGAGACGCCTGTCGAGTAGTCACGGATCTCAGAACTCCGGGTGCCACGGAGCGGAGCGCCGATCGAGGTGCACCGCTGGATCAACTTGCCGGCGTGACCTCCCGCGGATCGGTCCGCTCGATCCCTGGGAACCGGTCGAAATCCCGGTCGGCGGTGAGGATGGCGGGGATGCCGTGGCGGACCATGACGGCGAGGCGGCGGAGGTCGCGGACAGAGACCTGGCGGCGGTCGAGGTCGGGGGCGTGCGTGCGCTGGAGGTCCAGGAAGGTGCGGGCCGCGGGCTCGTCGACGGGGAGGACGGGCAGGTCGAGGCGGAGGATGGAGGCCTGTAGGTCCCGGCCGACGGCGGCCTTGCCGATGGAGACGTAGCGGTAGGCGACCTCCTGGAGCAACTCGGTGTCGATGCAGGCGACGCGGTCGCCCAGGCGGCCGTCGTCCCGGGCCAGGGCGCGGATGACCGAGCGGCAGGAATCGCGGTAGGGGTGCTCTCCGCCGGCCGCGTACATGAACACGTTGGCGTCGAGCAGGAGGTCAGCCACCATCGCGGTCCACCAGGTCCCGCTTGACCTCGGCCCAGTCGAACTCCGGATCGTGCTCCCGGCAGAGGAACTCGGCCGCGTCGGAGCGGGCGTCCTCGCGGGAGGTCTCGGCGTACAGCAGGGTCCGGATCGCGCGGCGAACCACCGCCGCCACCGATTCACCCCGCCGGTCAGCGAGCTCGCGTAGCCGTTCCATCTCGTCGGGTTCCATCAGCACCACCAGTCGACTCTGGAGCATGCCCCAGTGTCGCACATGCACATGTGCATCACAATATGCACATTCCGATCTTCGCACCTCGTCCACCATCCGCGTGGGCTGGTTATGATGTTGTGAAAGAGTAGAATGATGTTATGATCTTCCCATGCGAACGACGGTTTCCCTGGATGACCGCCTCGGCGAGGCGGCACGGAGGCGGGCGATGGAGGAGGGGGTCAGCTTCAGCGCGCTGGTGGCGCGGGCGCTGCGGCGGGAGTTGACCGAGCCCGTGGTGTCCGCGGAGCCACCGCCGTTCCGGCTGGTGACGGTGGGCGGGGAGGGGACCTACCCAGGGATCGACCTGGATCGAACGTCAGACCTGCTGGTCGCGGAGGATCGCGAGCGGTATGGCGACGAGGGCTGACGCGTCATGCGGATGCCCGACGTCAACGTCCTGATCTACGCCCACCGCGAGGATGGGCACCCGGAGCACGCGGCCTACGCTCGCTGGATGACCGAACTGGCCACGGGTGCGGAACCGTTTGCGCTGTCTTCGGTGGCGCTGAGCGGGCTGGTTCGGATCGTGACCAACCCCCGGGTGTTCCGCCGCCCCTCGACGGTCGACGAGGTGTTCGGCTTCGTCGCCGAGCTCCGCCAGCGCCCCACGGCGCGATTGCTCACGCCCGGCCCCGACCACTTCGACATCTTCGAGGACCTCTGCCGCCGCAGCGACGCGACCGGCAAGCTGGTCGCCGATGCCTACCACGCCGCGCTGGCCATCGAGCATGGCTGCACCTGGGCCAGCACCGACGCGGACTTCGCGCGGTTTCCCGGCCTGCGCTGGGAACACCCCCTCCGGGACCGCTGATCCTCGATTGACAGATTGTCACGCCCCTCCGGGTGGCCCGGCGGCGTTTGCCAAAATGTCCCGTTTTCAGGGGTGACGCGGGCGAGCCGTCCATCGAAAAGGCGCTGTTGTCGGGCCATCTGCGCCGTTCGACCAACCTGGCACGGATCGTGATCTGCCATCGGCTCGGAGTCGTAGGTACGCGATGAAACGTCGAACTTGGTTGATATTGCTCGGAGTGGTCGCCTTCGTCTCGGCGGGGTTGGCGATCGTTCTGAACGTAGTGCTGGCCTCGAAGATCGCGCCACCGGAGGGGGCGGAGCTCGTGGAGCTCGATGCCCCGGATGGAGGTGATGCGGCCGCCGCCGCTGGCGAGGACGAGGCGGAGGCCGATCGGAGCCGGGGCGGCGGGGACAAGTCCGGCCGGCCCCGGATCGCGGGCCTCGACAGCTACATGAAGCCGATCATGGAGCGCTCGCTGTTCGACAGCAGCAAGGTCGGCAGCAGCGGGGGCGCCATCGCCGGCGCCGACGGTGAGGAGCAGGAGGCCACCGATCTCGGGGCCACGCTGATCCTGACCTCCGCCGCACCCCTGCTCAACGATCGGGGTGAGCACCTCTACAAGGGCGCCCGCCCGCTGTGGGACGCTCGGTTCTCCACGGCGCTGATCCTCGAGGAGGGCGACGACGCCGTCGCCCAGGTCTACCTGGTCGGCGACGAGGTGGGCGATGCCCGGATCGACGAGATCGCTCGCCGCCGGGTCTACGTGGTCCGCAGCAGTGGGGCCCGCGAGTACCTGGAGATCGGCGGAACCAAGCCCAAGAAGAAGAAGGGCTCGTCGAGCAAGAACGGTGGCAAGAAGAAGCGGGGCCGGATCGACTGGTCCGAGGGCGTGACCAAGATCTCGGACACCCAGTACCAGGTGGATCGCAGCTCCATCGAGAACGCCCTGGCCAACCTGGACCGCCTGAGCCGGGATGCCCGCGTGGTGCCCAACTTCGTGGACGGCAAGTCCAATGGCTTCAAGGTCTTCGGCATCAAGCGCAACAGCGCATACAAGACGCTGGGGCTGAAGAACAACGACGTCATCACCGGCGTCAACGGGATGGATCTGACCAGCCCCGACAAGGCCCTCGAGGTCTACAGCAAGCTGCAGAACGAATCGTCCATCAGTCTCGACATCGTCCGCAAGGGCGAGGCCGTGACGATGGAGTACGACATTCTCTGAGCGAGGTGTGAAGTGCGACCGCTGACACTAAATACGCTGCTTCTGGCCCTGGCGCTGCTGTTGTGCGCCCCGCCTCCGGCGCTGGCTGCGCCCCCCGAGGAAGAGGACGACGGCGACGAGGAAGGGGACGAGGGCGAGGCGCAGGACGCGTCGACCCAGTCCCAGCCGCCCAAGATGTTGCTCGATCCGCGCCGCGCGCCCGTCGAGCGACGGGGTAACGCCAAGGGGGCCATGACCAAGAAGGCCGACGACGAGGGCGAGAGGGAGTCCAAGGAGAAGGACGCCGACGACGAGAACGGCGAGGACGACGCCGCGGACAAGGGCCTCGCCGGCCAGGACGAGCCGGTCGTCGGCGGGGGCGATGGCCAGTGGTCCACGACCGGCGCCACCGGCCGCAAGGAGTCGGTGCGTCCGCCGCGGGACACCAAGGTCAACATCGACTTCGTCGACACCGATCTGAAGGACGTGGTCAAGTACTTCGCCGAGATCACCGGGCGGAACTTCGTCATCGCCGACAAGCTCAACGGCAAGGTGACGATCATCTCCCCGACCCCGGTGACCGTCAGCGAGGCCTACCAGGCCTTCCTGTCCGCCATGGACGCCGCCGGCTTCTCCACGGTCGAGGAGGGCAAGATCATCCGGATCGTGCCCAAGCGGCAGTCGATCAAAGAACCGATCAAGACCTACAAGGACGGCTACCTCCCCTATACGGCCAACATGGTCACCCGCATCCTCCAGCTGGAGAACACGTCTGCCGAGGAGCTGTCCAAGATCGCCAGCAAGATGGTCGGCGACGGCGGCGACGTCACCGCCTACTCCCCCACCAACGCGCTGATCATCACCGACTCGGCCAACAACATCCGGCGGATCGAGGAGCTGCTGCGGCTGCTGGACGTGTCGGCCCCGGTGCAGAAGATCGAGGTGATCCAGCTCGAGTGGGCGGACGCCACCGAGACGGTCGAGAAGATCAAGACCGTGTTCGGCGTGGACGAGGCGGACGCGGCCAGCGCCGCGACCCAGCAGCGGGAGTCGGCCCGCCGCTCCTCCAAGCGCGACCGCCGCAAGAAGGACAAGAAGAAGGAGGTCGCATCCGCGGGCGCCAGCAGCGACCAGGTCGGCTCCGAGAGCTACATCGGCAAGATCATGGCCGACGAGCGCACCAACTCGATCATCATCATGGCCACCGACAAGGCCATCGACGACGTCAAGGAGTTCATCGCCCGCATCGACTACGAGGTGGACATCCAGGGCGACATCCACGTGATCTACCTGGAGCACGCCAAGTCCGAGGACCTGGCCCAGGTGCTGACCAACCTGACCCAGGAGACCAACCAGCGGACCCAGCAGACCCAGCGCCGGGGCGGCCGCAGCGGCGCCAGCGCGGCGGCCGGCGGCGACAAGGGCGGCGGTGGTGGTGGCAGTGGCAGCAGCGTGGCCCAGTTCGAGGGCGGCGTGAAGGTCACCGCCGACGTGGCCACCAACTCGCTGGTCGTCACCGCCAGCCGCGACGACTTCCTGCGGCTGAAGCGGGTGGTCGACATGCTCGACATCCGCCGCAAGCAGGTCTTCGTCGAGGCGGTGATCATGGAGATCTCCGACAAGATGGAGAAGGACACCGGCGTGGGCTTCCACACCGGCTACGCCAAGGAGTCGCTGGGCAAGAGCGGCATGGGCGTGGGCGGCCTCGGCAGCGTCGGCGGCGGTTCGCTGTTGCAGGCCTTCGCTGGGGACTCGGGCCTCTCCCTGGACCTGTCGGGCCTGGCCCTGGGGCTGTTCGGCAGCTCGATCCCGGTGGCCATCGGAAGCACGTCCTTCGACATCCCGGCCTTCGGGGTGGTGATCACGGCCCTGCAGGCCGACACCAACACCGAGGTGCTGTCCGCTCCCAACCTGCTGACCCTGGACAACGAGGAGGCCGAGATCATCGTCGGCCAGACCATCCCGTTCTCCGCCGGCTTCACCACCACCACCCAGGGCCTGCCCATCGCCAACTTCTCCCGCGAGGACGTGGCCCTGACCCTGCGGGTGACCCCCCAGATCAACGAGAGCGACATCGTCACCCTGCAGGTCTTCCAGGAGATCACCGAGGTGGTGCCCGAGACCCAGGGCACCGACCTGCTCAGCTCCGGCGGTGTGACCACCACCAAGCGTTCGGTGGAGACCGTGGTCTCGGTGCGCAACAACCAGACCGTCGTGCTCGGCGGGTTGATGCAGACCAACCAGATCCTCAGCGAGGACAAGGTCCCGCTGCTGGGCGACATCCCCCTGCTCGGCGCCCTGTTCCGCTCCAAGAAGCGAGTCGACAACAA
This sequence comes from uncultured Rickettsiales bacterium, assembly GCA_964436045.1. Taxonomy (GTDB): domain Bacteria; phylum Myxococcota_A; class UBA796; order UBA9615; family CAYRNR01; genus CAYTBN01. The sequence continues at coordinate 15,798 of CAYTBN010000011.1, forward strand.
GACCAACCTGCTGCTCTTCCTCACCCCCCACGTCATCGACACGCCCGAGGACCTGCAGGAGGTCTACCTGATCAAGATGCTGCAGAAGGACGAGTTCATGCGCCGCTTCTACGGCAAGTCCCTCCCGGAGCAACAGCGGGAGCTCAACTCGCTGCTGATGTACTCGATGAACCTGCCGGAGTTGCCGTCGGTCTACCGCGAGCGCCAGAGCGAGCCCCGCTACGACTCCGCCGAGCTCGACGAGATGTCTCGCCGCCGGCCGGGACCCGGCCGCCACCGCCAGGATCCAGTCTTCCGTCCGGGCGATGACGATGACGACACCGGCGACGACGACGAGGACTACGACGACGACTACGACTACGACGAGGGCTACGACGAGGGTTACGACGAGGGCTACGACGAGGGCTACGACGACGGCGAGTTCGACGACGAGGACGAGGACGAGGAAGAAGAGGACGAGGGCGCGGGCGCGGGCCCGGGCACACCGCTGGGCGGCACGCTGACGGACGACGGCTACGCGCCGCGGCCCGGCGAGTTGCTGATCCTCCCCGGCGGCACCGAGGTCCAGTACACGCCGGCGGAGGTGGACTGAGATGCCGGTCGCCCGCCGCCAGCTGACCGACGTCCTGCGCGCGGACTTCGACGTCTCCCGCGAGGACATCCGTCGCGGTCTGGAGACGGCGCGCAAGAATGACACTCGCCTGGGCCGAGCCCTGGTGGCCCTCGGGGTCGTCGGGGATCTGGACCTGGCCCGTGCGCTGTCGGCCCAGCTGGGGTTGCCGGTGATGGAGTCGATCCCGGTCGACGATCTGGACATCGAGCTGGTCCGCGACCTGCCGATCTCGTTTGCCAAGGGGCACGGGATCCTGCCGGTCAAGCGGGGCGACGACGGCGCCGTCGACGTGGTCCTCGCCGACCCACTGAACCTGTCGCCAGTGGACGACATCCGCGCCTTCCTGCAATCGCCGGTCCGGATCTGGGTCGGCGGCAGCGAGGCGGTGCTCTCGGCGATCAACGCGGCCTACGACCGGGTCGCCCGCTCTGCCGGGGAGGTGATCGACGAGCTCGAGGACGCGGAGACGGGCCACGAGGACAACGTCCAGGAGATCGTCGACATCCTCGACGCCACCGACGACGAGGCGCCCATCATCCGCTTCGTCAACACCCTGTTCACCGAGGCGCTCAAGGAGCGTGCCAGCGACATCCACATCGAGCCCTTCGAGCGGGAGCTGGTGGTCCGGTTCCGCATCGACGGCGTGCTGTACGACAAGTTCCGCCCCCCCAAGCGGGCCCAGGCGTCGATCATCAGCCGCGTCAAGGTGATGGCCAACCTGGACATCGCCGAGAAGCGCCTGCCCCAGGATGGCCGGATCCGGATCAAGGTCGCCGGCCGCGACGTGGACATCCGGACCTCGACGGTCCCGGTGGCCCACGGCGAGCGGGTGGTGATGCGGCTCCAGGACCGCTCCGCCGGCCTGCTCGGCCTGCAGGAGGTGGGCATCACAGGCCACCAGTTCGAGGAGTGGAACCGGTTGATCAAGCGGCCCCACGGCATCCTGCTGGTCACGGGCCCCACCGGGTCGGGAAAGACCACGACGCTCTACGCGTCGATCACCGTCATCAACGCCCCGGACATCAACATCCTCACGGTCGAGGATCCCATCGAGTACCAGATCAAGGGCATCGGCCAGATGGCCGTCAATCCCAAGATCAACCTGACCTTCGCGTCCGGACTGCGCGCCTACCTGCGCCAGGACCCGGACGTGATCCTCGTCGGTGAGGTGCGCGACGTGGAGACCGCCGAGATCGCGATCCAGGCGTCCCTCACCGGCCACCTGGTGCTCTCGACCCTGCACACCAACGACGCCGCCGGGGCGGTCACCCGGCTGGTGGACATGGGCGTTGAGCCCTTCCTCTGCGCGTCGTCGCTGATCGGGATCATGGCCCAGCGGCTGGTGCGCCGGGTCTGCTCCACCTGTCGGGTGCCGTTCCAGCCCACCGTCGAGCAGCTGGCCGAGCTCGGACTGCGGCCCGAGCAGGCCGTGGGCCACACGATCTACCAGCCCAAGGTCGGCGGCTGCGACGAGTGCCTGGGCACCGGCTACAGGGGCCGCACGGGGATCTACGAGTTGTTGACCATCGACGAGTCGATGCGTCAGCTGATCGTCACGACGCCGACGGCGGGCGCGGTCAAGAAGGCGGCCCTGGCGCGGGGGATGCTGACCCTGCGCGACGACGGCGCCCAGAAGGTGTTGCAAGGGATCACGTCCATGGAAGAGGTCCTGCGGGTGACGCAGGAAGAAGCCATCGAGATGCTGGAGTAGGGCAGAAGGAAGATGCCGGTCTTCGAGTACAAGGGGCTGTCCGGTGGCGGCAAGGCCGTCAGCGGGATGGTGGACGCGGACAGCGCCCGGTCCGCCCGCGCCAAGCTGCGCAAGGACGGCGTGTTCCCCACCGAGATCAAGGAGCAGCGCGGCAGCTCCGAGCCCGAGCCCGCCCCCCGTGCCCGGCGCAAGGGCAACGGCAAGGCGGGTGCGGCCGGGGTGGCGGAGGAGGAGCCGGCCAAGAAGGTCTCGCTGAACATGGAGGTGGACTTCGGTCGCTACTTCCAGCGGATCAAGGTCTCGGATGTGGCGATCACCACCCGCCAGATGGCCACGCTCGTCGGCGCCGGCATCCCCCTGGTCGAGGGGCTGGCCGCAGTGGCCGACCAGACCGACAACGACAAGTTCCGGGTGGTGCTGACCGAGATCAAGGGCAAGGTCAACGAAGGCTCCTCGCTGGCCGAGGCCATCAAGGGTTATCCCAAGGTGTTCTCGGAGCTGTATCGCAACATGGTCGCGGCCGGCGAGCAGTCCGGGACCCTGGACGTGGTGCTCTCTAAGCTGGCCGACTACACCGAGGGCCAGGTGGCTCTGCGCTCCAAGATCATCGGCGCGCTGGTCTACCCGGCGATCATGGCGGTGGTCGGGCTCGGCCTGGTGTCGTTTCTGATGATCGCGGTGGTGCCCAAGATCGCCAAGATCTTCGACGACATGGGCGCGACCTTGCCGCTGATCACCCGCATCCTGATCGGGGTCAGCAGCTTCGTGGCCAGCTGGTGGTTCCTGTTGATCCCGCTGGCGATCGGAGCGTTCTTCCTGCTGCGCCGCTGGGCCCGCACCGAGAACGGCACGCTGTTGCTGGACACCTGGTCGCTCAAGCTGCCGATCTTCGGAAAGCTGTTCCTGCTGGTGGCCGTGGCCCGCTTCGCGTCCACTCTGTCGACCCTGCTCAGCTCCGGCGTGCCGATCCTGACCTCGATGAGCATCGTGCGCGCGGTGGTCGACAACGTGGTGATCCAGGACGTGCTGGACCAGGTCCGCGAGTCGGTCAGCGAGGGGCAGTCGATCGCCATCCCGCTGCGCAAGAGCGAGCAGTTCCCGCCGCTGGTGACCCACATGATCACCATCGGCGAGCGGACCGGTGAGCTGGAACAGATGCTGGCCCGGGTGGCCGAGTCCTACGAGGCACAGGTGGACCGCACGGTGGGCATGCTGACCACCCTGCTGGAGCCGGTAATGATCCTGGTGATGGGGGGCGGCGTGGGCTTCATCGCCCTGTCGGTGCTGCTGCCGATGCTCAATATCAGCCAGATTGTCAGATGAGAACCGGGGCCGCACAACGGCCCTCAGGTGAGGGAGTCGAGACGATGAGCGAAGAGCGAGACGACATTCGGACGCGGGGGCGGGCAGCGGCCCGGTCCGTGGTGCGCGGCGAGTCCGGTATGACGCTGGTCGAGATCATGGTGGTGATCACCATCCTCGGGATCCTGATGACCATCGTCGGTGTCGCAGCCCTCAACCGGCTGGAGGAGGCCAAGGTCGACACGACCATGGTCCAGATCGGCAACATCGAGGGCGCGCTGACCCAGTTCAAGGTCAACTACGGCAAGTACCCGACCACGGGCGAGGGGCTCGAGGCGCTGATCAACCCGCCGGCGAGCAAGAGCGGCCGCACCTTCGAGAGCTATCTGGACTCGGAGACGGTGCCGGTGGACGCCTGGGGTAACCCCTTCCTGTACACGTCGCCGGGCTCTTCGCGGGACTACGAGATCGTCTCGCTGGGCGCCGATGGCGTCGAGGGCGGCGAGAAGAAGAACGCCGACATCAAGAGCTGGGAGATCAAGTAGTGGCCGTGATCACCTGGGCACGGGCCCTCGGGGCCCTGCTTGCGCTGGCCATGGTCAGCGGTGCGGTCGGCTGCGCCATCGTGGCCAACGCCCGCGGACGGGTCCGCGTCGAGGCGACCCAGGTGATCGTCAAGGAAGCCGAGCGCGACATGGTGCGCAAGCGCGCGGAGCGCGGGCTCTATCCGGACCGGCTGGTGCCGTCGCCCGTGGACTCCTGGGGCCGGGAGCTGCGCATCGAGGTGCCCGGCACCGAGGGGCGGCCCTACCGCGTCCTGAGCTACGGCGCCGACGGCGAGCCCGGCGGCCGCGGCCCCAACGCCGACATCGTCAACTGGGAGTATTGAGGATCCGATGATGCCCCGGGACCGCCACGGCCTGACACTCATCGAGCTGATCGTGGTGATCACGATCGTCTCGGTGGTGCTGCTGGTGGCGATCCCGTCGGTGGCCAGCTGGCTCGGCGGCGACGTCCGCAAGGCGGCCCGCGAGATGGGCTCGGTGATGCAGGCGGCCTACGACGAGTGCGCCCTGCAGCACGTTCCGATGCGTATCGCTTACAACCTGGACCGCCACGCCTACTGGGTCGAGGCGGCCACGGGCGACGTGCGGCTGTTCCAGAACCAGAAGGCCCGCGAGGAGTGGCTGGAGCAGGAGGAGGATCGCGCCGAGGAGATCGAGGAGTGGAAGGACCGGGACGAGCAGGAGCGCGACCGGATCCGCACCCAGCAGCAGGACAAGCTCGGCGATCCCGACAGTCCCCTCTCCGGGCTGATGGGCTTCCTCGGCCTGAGCCTGGGCACCGGCGTCCTGGAGCCCCCCCAGCGGCTCAACGAGTTCGAGATCCTCGAGAACGAGGTCATCAAGCCCCGGAACCTGCCCCAGTCCGTGGCCTTCAAGGGAATCTGGTCCCCCCAGTGGGACGACGTGGTCGAGCCCCAGGATCCCCCGCCCGAGGAGGAGGAAGAGGAGCTGATCCTCTACACCCACATCTTCCCCGAGGGCTACATGGAGGACACGGTCGTCTACCTGATCGATCGCAACGCATCCGATCTGAGCCTGATCATCGAGCCCCTCACCGGCCGCATCCGCGTCGAGGTGGGAGAGGCCGATCCGCCGCGACGGGAGGACCGTCGTGTCGACTGATCACCGTCCCGAACGGCGAGGATTCACCCTGCTGGAGGTGCTGGTCGCGCTGGCGATCCTGGCCATCAGCGTGCTGGTGCTGATCGATGCCCAGACCGCCTCGGTCAACATGCGGCAGCAGGGCGAGGAGATGGTGGTCGGCACCCTGCTGGCGCGGGATGTCATGTCGCTGGTCGAGCTGCGACTCGAGAAGGAGGGCTTCGGCGAGCTGACCATCTCCGAACGGGGAGACTTCCGCGAGGAGGAGTACCTGGACGCCTTCCCGGACCACAAGTGGGAGTACGAGGTCAGCCGGGTCGAGCTGGACCTGGGCAAGATCCTCAACATGGTCAGCCAGCTGATGGGCATGGCCGAGGACGAGGGCGCGGTCGAGGACTCGTCGATGCTCACCGGGGGCTTCTCGCTGGAGAGCCTGGGCATCGACCCGATGATGTTCACCGAGGAGCTCTCCCGCTACATCCGCGAGGTGCGGGTGCGGGTCTACTGGTGCGAGGACGCCAGCGCGGCGCGCAACGAGGGCTGGTGCGGTCCCGACGAGGTGGTGCTGGTGACCCACGTGGTCAATCCCACCGGCCGGGTCACCAACGCCGAGGAGCAGGAGATCGGCGGGCTGGGCGGCATCGGCGGCATCGGCTCGGGGGTGGTCGAGGGCGCCGCGGGCGCCGCGGGCGGCGGGGGCGGGACCGGCGGCTTGCCAAGCCTGCCCGGAATGAGCGGCGGCAGCGGCGGAACGGGGCGCAAGTGATCCGTCGACTCCGCACCGAGGGCGGCTTCACCCTGTTCGAGGTGATGGTGGCGGTGGCGATCCTGGCCGGGATCACGGCCACCGTGTTCGTCATCTTCCGCCAGTCGGCCGAGATCCAGCAGGCGGTCAAGGAGGACTCCGAGCTGGCGTCGATGGGGCGCATCGCGCTGGCGCGGATGGAGCGCGAGGTGGGCCAGGCCTTCCTCTCTGACGCCCGCAAGAGCCGTCCCGCCGGCATGTCCGACAACGTGAACGACACCTTCGAGACCCTGTTCATCGGCGAGGATTCCGATCCCATCGACACGGTCGACTTCACCACCCGCAGCCACCGCAAGCTCTACCGGGACAGCAAGGAATGCTCGCTGACCGAGATCGGCTACTACGAGGAGCCGGATCGCGAGAGCCGGTTCTTCAAGCTGATGCACCGCGAGGAGGACCGCATCGACGGCGAGCCCACCGAGGGCGGCGAGGTGCTGGTCCTCGCGCGCTCGGTCAAGAAGCTCAACTTCCGCTACTTCGACGACCAGAAGAACGAGTGGCTCGAGGACTGGGACACCACCGGCCCCGACCAGCTCAACCGCCTGCCCCGCTCGGTCGAGATCACCCTACAGATCGTCGACACCGAGGGCGACGAGCGCACCTGGATCTCCAAGGTGTTGCTGTCGGAGTTCAACTGATGCGGCGTTGGTGGACCAGGTTGTTGAGCGACGACTCGGGCAGTGGCCTGGGCGCCCGTCCGGCCCCGCAGTCGGGTGCCACGGTCGGCGGGGGACCCCGCGGACGGGGGGGCGCCCCGGGTGGGTTTGTCGGGGCGTGTCTTCGTGCCCGCCGGGCCGCCCACCCCGACCGTGGCACCCGGATCCCCGGCCGCGAGACGACCCGGCGAACGCGGGATCGCCCTGGTCATGGTCCTGTCGATGGTGGTGTTCCTGACCGCCTTCATCACCGAGTTCAGCTACCAGTCGCGGGTGGACTACCTGCAGGGGGCGCACTACCGCGACAAGATCCGCGCGCACTACCTGGCCAAGTCGGGGGTCCGAATCTACACCCTGTTCATGGCCTTCACCCAGCAGGCAGCGTCCAACCCCATCGTCCAGCAGTATGCGGGCCAGTTCGGCGTCGACATCGGCGACAAGCTCTGGCAGCAGCTGCCCTTCATCGACACCGCCTTCCTGCGCGTGGCGATGACCGGGATGGGGCTGACCGACGTGGACGAGATGGACATGGCGGCCCTGCAGCAGGGGCGGATCGAGTTCGACGTCGACGACAAGCTGCAGGACCGGATCGACTCGGCCATCGAGCGGGACTCCACCGCCCTGACCCGGTCGTTCCTGGGCTTCGAGGGTGACTTCCGCGCCGAGATCAACGACGAGGACGGCAAGATCAACGTCAGCACCCTCGCCGACTCCACCAAGACGGATGTCCGCACCGATCCCATCGCCCTGGCGATGTACGGCCTGATGGCCCACGAGCGCTACGACGACCTGTTCGAGCAGCGCAGCGAGTTCGACCGCTGGGAGGTCATCGCCAACATCAAGGACTACGCGGATCCGGACGGCCAGCAATCGACGGCGCTCGGCGGCTTCGAGGACAGCCTGTACGACGACGTGGATCTGTGGGACCGGCCCGCGGCACCCAAGAACCTCAAGTTCGACTCCATGGACGAGATCCAGCTCGTGCCGGGGGTCACCGACGAGATCTACATGACCTTCGGGCCCCAGTGGACCGTCTACGGCAACAACAAGATCAACATCACGTCGTGCAGCGACGCGGTGCTCTACGCCCTGATCAAGGCGTTCGCCGATCCCACCTCACTGGATGCCCTGATCCGCGAAGTGGTCGGCGAACTCCAGGTGATGCGGATGCTCAACATGTTGACCACCGAGACCTTCATCTCGACGGTCACCGCCAAGGGCATCACCCTGACCGATCAGGGGGGGCTCCAGGCCCTGATCAAGACCAATTCACGCCACTTCACCATCATGTCCACCGGCTACGTCGGGGACGTGGAATCGACGGTGGAGGTGGTGATGAACTTCTCCGGCAGCAAGTTCTCGACGCTGTCGTGGAAGGAGTACTGAGCCATGGCGACGAAAGTCATCGGACTGGATTTCGGCCACACGTCGGTCAAGGTGGCGATCCTCAAGGGGACCTACCGCGGCTTCGACGCGGTGGACTTCCTGAAGCGTGAGCTGCCCCTGGACGAGATCCACGAGCCGGCGCCGGCGTCGGCCACCCAGTCGGCCGCTGAATTCGACGCCACCATGACGATCGAGCCGATACCGGTCGAGGAAGAGGCCGACGTCCGGGTCACCCTGCGCGATCTGCAGCTACGCGAGGCGGCGGCCCTGCTCGACTCCATCGACACCGACGACACCACCGTGGTGGCGGCCGTGCCGTCCCCCGACGTGTCCACCTGGGTCGTCGAGGTCCCCTTCACCCAGAGTCGCCAGATCGCCCAGGTTCTGCCCGCGGTGCTCGAGGAGAAGATCCCCTTCGACATGGACGATCTGGTCGTCCACTCCCACCCGCTGGAGTCGGGCCCCACCGCCCTGGACGGCGATCCCGGCACGCGGTTGTTCTGTGCCATGGCTCGCCACCAGGAGATCCAGGAGATGCTCGGCGAGCTGGGTGAGATCGGCGTGGATCCCCGCTTCATCCCGGTGGACTCGGGCGCCCTGGTCAACCTGGTGCGCTTCGTGCCCTTCGAGGGCGCCGGCCAGGCTGTGATCGTGATGGACGTCGGCCACAACACGACCAAGCTGTGCGTGGTGGTCGACGGCGTCCCCCGGCTGCTGCGGACACTGGACTGGGGCGGCCGCCAGATCGACTCGGCGCTCCAGGAGACCTACCGCTTCGACGACGGCGAGGTGGCGGCCTACAAGGCCCGCGCCGTCTCCGTGGTCCAAGCTGCCGCCCCGGTCTCGTCGGACGGCGGCGGCGACGACGATGTCCAGCGGATGGTCGAGGTGACACGGGAGGCGACCCGCCCGCTGCTGGCCCTGCTGCGCACGACGCTCATCGCGTTCGAGGACGAGTTCGGCCAGGAGGTGGATCGGATCTACGTCTGCGGCGGCGGCAGCGAGCTGCGGGGATTCAACAGCTTCCTGGCCGAGGACCTGGGCGTCGATATCCAGGACCTGCCCCTGTCGGAGACCGGCGGCGGCTCGACCGAGCCCGGCGCCGAGCACGCCATGGCCTACGCCCTGGCCCTGCGCGGCCTGGCCTCCGGCAAGCCCCAGCAGGTGGACTTCCGCATCGGTCGTTTCGCCTACCGCCGGGACATCCAGCGTATGCAGCGGGTGGCCGCGGTGGCGGTCGCGCTGGTGCTGTTGCTGGTGGTCGGGGGCCTGGGCCTGTCGGTGTTCAAGGCCGTCCGGCTGCAGGCCAAGGACTTGGCGCTGATGTCCGAGATCCGCGGCACGGTCATGCAGACCTTCCCGGAGGTCTCGAACTCGGCGCTGGTGACCTCCGGTGCCGCCGTCAGCGTGTTCACCGCCGAGATGGAGGTCATGAACGCCAAGATGGCGCTGATCGATCCGGCGAACCAGGTGACCGCCTTCGACCGCTTCCGGGACCTGAGCAAGGCGATCCCCAAGGACCAGAAGATCGACGTGGACAGCCTGGAGATCACCGCCGAGGCGATCAAGCTGCGAGCCAATACCGACAAGTTCGAGACCGTCGACAAGATCGAGGCCGCCTGCCGGGCGCGCGACGGCTTCGAGCAGTGTGCGGCCCACGACAAGGTCAAGGGCCGCGAGGGAACCACCCGCTTCGAGCTGACCATCCCGCTGGTCGAGCTCGACGAGGAATAGGGCGGGAGGGAGACAATGATGCTGGACAAGATATCGGCTTTCTGGAACACGCTGTCGCGACGCGACCGGCGGCTGATGGTGGTGATGGTCACCGCCATCACCCTGTTCATCGGTTACTTCGTCGTCACCGGCATTCGCTCCCGCGTCAACCGGCTGGAGACCACGGTCGCCACCAAGGAGCGCGACCTGGGCACCCTCAAGACCATGCTCGGCGCGCTGGAGGACAACCGGGCCGCCATCGCCGATCTGGAGGAGCAGCTGGCCGGGTACTCGGACTTCTCGGTCTCGGGCTTCCTGGAGAGCACCGGCGAGGAGATCAAGATCTCGGACAACATCAAGGGGATCAACGACCAGGGGGCGTCCGAGGGCGAGTACTTCGCCGAGCACCGCTACGAGGTGGTGATGAAGAAGGTCAGCCTCGAGCAGCTGGTCAACTACCTGTACAAGGTCCACGCCGCGCCCCAGCCCCTGCGCATCGACTCACTCAAGGTGCGCGCCAACACCCGCAATCGCGAGGAGCTGAACGTCAACGTCGACGTGGTGTTCAGCAAGCTGAGCGAGGAGGGCTGAGCGATGAAGGTGTTGCTGCAGACACTGGGCCTGGGCGCGGCGGCCGTGGCGGTGTTCTGGCTCGTGTTCTATCTGACCTTCCCGTCGGCCTCGGCCTCGGACCGTATCGCCTACGAATTCCAGGAGCGGATGGACCTGATCGTGGACGTGGACAAGCCCAAGCCGAAGGGAATCGGCGGGGTGCGATTCAAGGCGTTGCAGATCGGCAAGATGCCCAGGAAGGGCGACGAGCCCCGGACGCTGCTCTCGATGGGCCGGACCTGGGTCAAGGTCAAGCCGATCAAGGCGCTGCGGGGGATCTACGACGCGAAGTTCGACGGCGTGCTGTTCGACGGCAACGCCCGGGGTACGTTGGCCTACAGCGAGACGGCGATCGCGGCCGACGTGACCCTGGACGAGCTCAAGGTCAGCGCCTTCCCCCTGCAGGGCGCGACCTGGTCGATCGACGGAGGCGGCACCCTCGACGGCCGCATCGATCTGCAAGTCGACCAGGAGGACGTGACCCAGAGCGAGGGCCAGATCAGCTTCGATTTCGACGGCCTGACCTTCCTCGAGGGCAGCCAGATCTACGGCATGGACTTCGAGACCTTGTTCGAAGAGGCCGGTGGACGGATCACCGTCGACAACGGCCGCGGCACGGTGGACAAGGCCCGCTTCAAGGGCGACAAGCTGGACGCCGAGGTGTCCGGCTACGTCTCGCTCAAGAAGGACCTGATGAAGAGCCGGCTGGCGCTCAAGATCAAGTTCAAGCTGCTGGACGAGTCCCTCGACGGCCTGCTGGCGCTGCAGATGGGCGCCAACCCATCGCACAAGGACGACAAGGGGTACTACCACTACCTGATCTCCGGGCCGATCGAGCGGCCCAAGCCGCGGGAGGATCGGGCCGCCGCCCGCCGCGCCAACCGCTCCAAGGGCAAGCGAACCGAGGACGAGGCCGACGAGCCCGAGGGTGACGATCCCAAGGAGCGCTCCGGCCGCCGGGCCAAACGTCTGGACGAGATGACCGACGAGGAGCGCGCCGAGTGGGAGAAGGAGCGCGACGAGCGCCGCGAAGCCCTGCGCAAGAAGCGGGACGAGCGGCGCAAGGAGATGCAGGAGGGCGGCGGCGCGAGCCGCGAGCGGGGTGAGCGCGAGGTCCACACCAAGGACGAGGAGTTCAGCGAGGACCTGCGCGTGGGTGGCACCCACCGCCGCGACGAGATGGCCATCGACGGCCCCGAGACCGACGACTCCGAGGAGTTCGAGGACGACGAGGGCCGCGGCGACACCGACGACAGAGACGAGCCCCCCGCCGGAGAGTTCGAAGGCGGCGGCGAGGAGTACTAGGGAAAGGCGTCAGGCGTCAGGCGTCAGGTAGGAAGAAGAAAGCACCTCGCAGACCGGGTGGCACGGGCAACTCGTTGCCCGTGGGGCCCCGGAGAGCCGACAGGGCTTGAACTCGGAATCGGTCTCGGACTTCATGGATCCAGGAACCCGAAACGCGACCCTCATCGGCCTCCTCGGCGGCGCCTGCGTGCTGGCCGCCGCGGCCTTCGTCGCCCCGCTGGCGCCCCTGCTCGCGGCGATCGCCGGCCCCCTGGCCGGCTGGGCCTACGTCCGCTTCACCCGCCGCGAGCTGACCGTCCGCAAGGGCACCGGCGGCGTGATCGCCGCCCCCCCGATCGTCGCCGCCCAGGGTGTGGGCACCGCCTTGAACCTGCTGCTCCTCGGCGGCGGCTACCGGCTCGGCGCCCGGCTGACCGTGATCGACGGCGGTACCGGCGAACTCATCCTCCCCCCGGCCATGATCGCCGCCCTGATCACCCTGATGGTCCTGTTCGACCTGGCCCTGGTCCTGGTGGGTGCCGAGTGGGCGGGACGTCGCGCCGCCGCGGCCCGCGCCTGATTCAGCTGCCCGGTCCGTACTTCCCCCACAGCCGCTCGTCGTCCACCACCGCGCCCAGCGCCCGCCGCTCGGAGCGGCTGATGCGCCGGTCGGCCAGGGTACGCTCCAGGATCTCCTCGAAGGCGTGCCGGTCCATCAGCGCGCGTCGATGTCCTCGATCCACTGGGTGAAGCCTATCCCGTAGCCCACGAAGGTAGACAGGCGCCAGATCAGGTCACCGTCCGGGGAGGTCGTCTGGCAAGTCAAGGCCAACCTGGGGGCGGGGTTCGGCTATACCACCTGGATGGAATCGCTCTATCCCGAACCCGACGGGAGGTAGCGCTCCCAGTCCCTCCAGCAGGCTGCCCGATTCGCTCGCAAGATCCACGTGCCGCAGGCACGTCGGAGGGCGCTGGATTGTCCGTGGGGCGGGGGGGCTTCCCTGTTATCGTGACCGCGGAGCGACCGCCGATGCACGAGACCCAGCCCGTCACCTTTCGCGACCGGATCACCCCCCTGGAGGTCCGCACGCGCCTGCAGGCGCTGGCCTGGGCGCTGAAGCTCAAGCCCTCGCTGCGCCACCACCTCCGCGACACCCTGCCGTCCGGTGACGACCTGGTGTTCGACGGCTGCTTCCAGTTCAGCCTGTGGGACGACTCGGTGGCCACCCACCTGGCGTTCCGGGACGGCAAGGCCAAGGTCGGCAAGGGGGCGGCGGAGGAGCCGGACGTGATCGTGCGGTTCAAGACGCCGTTGGACATGCGGACGTTCTTCGCCCCCGGCGCCGATGCGTTGCACATGCTCCTGAACAACGATATGAAGGTCGAAGGCAACCTGGCGCTGCTGTACAAGTTCGGCGCCATCGCCGCGGACGTGGTGTACGGCGGCAAGTCGCCGTCCCCCAACACCGAGATGTGGGGGGACGACGGCGGCGGCTGGGAGGCGCTGGCAGCGCCGCCCACTGGAGAGACCTGCACGGAGCTCCCCTTCGGCGAGGTCTCGGCGCTGGACGATCCCAACATGGCCGGCGTCAGCCTGGACGACCTGCCGGCGGTCAAGCGGCTGCTGTGGGCCCACCGCCACGTACAGCCGTCGATCTGTTCGGAGCGGGCCCGGCTGCTCACCGAGCATGTGGTCGCCGCCCGGGCGGCCGAGGACGCAGCCGATCCACCGGCACCCGCCCTGCGCCGGGCCCGGGCGATCCGCGCGATCCTGGCGGGCAAGCAGCCCATCCTGAACGACGATGACCTGCTGGCGGGCACCACGACCGCCAAGCGGGTGGGGGTGGTCATCTACCCCGAGACCTTCGGCGCCACCATCTGGCCCGAGCTGCGCACGGTCTCCTCACGCAAGCTCAACCCCTACCGGCTCGACCCCGAGGACGCCGAGATCCTGGGCCGTCAGGTCTTCCCCCTGTGGCTGCACGACAACATCCGCGAGTGGACCCGCAAGGCCAACGACAACCCCATGTCCTTGCAGCTCGACGAGCGGTTCGTGCTGTACTTCCAGTGGAAGGGGTACGCGGTATCCCACACCATCATCGATGTGCCCCGGGCTCTGGGCCGTGGCCTGCTGGACATCCGCGCCGAGGCTGCGCGACGGGAGGGAGAGGCGGCCGAACCGTCGGCCCGCGACCTGTACCGCGGCATGCAAGAGGTCATCGACGGCGTGCTGGAGTACGCCGCTCACCTGGCCACCGAAGCTCACACCCGCGCGGCCGCCATCGAGGAGGACGATCCCGAGGCTCGCGCCCTGCGCGCGCGCCTGGAGCGGATGGCCGCCGCCTGCGAGCGAGTCCCGGCCCACCCGCCCCGCTCCCTGTTCGAGGCGGCCCAAGCGGTCTGGATCCTCTTCCTGAGCCAGCACCAGGAGAACGTCAACGCCGGCCTGTCCATCGGTCGTCTCGACGTGTGGCTGCAGCCCTACCTGGAGCGGGATCTGGCCGGCGTGGACGACCCGGACGCGCGCCGCCGCATCGTCGACGACGCCCTGCAGGTCACCTGCGCGCTGATGCTCAAGTGCACCGACCACCTGCCGCTGGTACCCGACATGGGCAGCCGGCTGTTCGGCGGCGCGTCGTCGGACCAGGTGATCACCCTGGGCGGCCAGACCGCGGACGGCCGCACCGCCGTGTGCGACATGACCTGGATCTTCCTCAAGGCCACCGAGGTGCTGCGGCTGCGGGATCCCAACGTCAACGCCCGCTTCGCCGTCGGCATCAACTCGACGGCCTACCTGCGGCGGCTGTGCGAGGTCAACGTGCTCACCCGCGCCACCCCGTCGCTGCACGGGGACGACGCGGTGCTGGCCGCCCTGGCCGAGCAGGGATTCACCCCCGAGGACGCCCGCGACTGGTCGGCCACGGGCTGCGTGGAGCCCACGTCCTGCGGCCGCCACTTCGGCCACACCGGCTGCCTGATGTTCAACATGGTCGCCCCGCTGGAGATGGCCCTGAACGACGGGGAGCATCCGGTGCTGGGGGAGTCCATCGGCCCGAACACCGGCGACCCCCGTGAGATGGCCACCTTCGACCGATTCCTGGACGCCTACTGCACACAGCTGGGTTGGCTGATCGACCGGGCCGCCGAGTGCAACAACATGCTCGGCGAGGCCCACCGGGAGCTGATGCCCTCGCCCCTGCTGTCGGCCCTGTTCACCGGGCCGATGGAGTCGGGCAAGGACGTGATCGACGGTGGCGCGGTCTACAATTCCACCGGCATCGGCACCGTCGGGCTGACCGACGTGGTCGACAGCCTGTGCGCGGTCAAGACCCTGGTCTACGACGAGGAGCGGTGCGACTTCGCCACCCTGCTCGAGGCGCTGGAGGCCGACTTCGCCGACCACGCGGCGCTGCTGGCGCGGATCCAGAACCGAGTGCCCCGCTTCGGCCAGGACGCGGAGCTGCCCCGCCAGATCGCCGAGCGGGTGCTGTCCTTCGCCTACGACCGCTGGCAGGCCCAGCCCCACTACCGGGGCGGCCACTACGTGCCCGGTTACTGGTCCATGTCCAACCACGTGGCCTTCGGCATGCTCTCAGGCGCCCTGCCGTCCGGCCGCCGCAAGGGCGAGCCCTTCACCCCGGGGCTCACCCCGGCGCCCTACTGCGACGCCCCGCTCACCGAGCAGCTGCGCACCGTGGCCGAGCTGGACCCGGTCACCATCCCCAACAACATCGCGTTCAACGTCAAGGTCGCCCCGGGCGCCACCGAGACCCACGCTGCCCTGCTCGACCGGATGACCGCCCTCGCGGGCGCCTACTTCGACCAGGGCGGCATGCAGATCCAGTTCAACGTGATGACCAGCGACGACCTGCGCCAGGCCATGGACGAACCGAACGCCCACCGGGACCTCCTGGTCCGCATCAGCGGCTACAACGCCTACTTCGTCGAGCTGAACCAGAACATGCAACTGGAGCTGATCGACCGTACTGAACACGGGCTAGGATTGGAGTAAGGGGGGACGAGCGGGCCCACCTGGACCCGGAACAGGGCAAGCGAAAGCTACCCTGGCACTGGGACCACCACATGGGCCGCAACCCCGACATGAACTGGGGTGTCACCCGCCCCTGGTTCGACCACCTGCTGGGGACGCGGGAGCCGATGCAGGATAGGTCCGACCGATGACGGGATCTACGCAGCCCCTCGAGTTCGGCGGGCGGCGATGAACGTCAGTGCCACGAGGAGAAGGACGGGCACTCTGCGGTCGCCTGGGGTGCTGGCGCAGCGACAGTCCTGATCGGCGACGGTGTCATCGTCTCCCAGTGGGACGTCGTCGTCCGCCACATCGTCGTCTGCTATGTCGTCGTCCCCTGTGTCGTCGTCCCCGGTCGTGTCGTCATCCCCTGTGTCGTCGTCCCCCGTGTCGTCGTCATCCCCGCCGGCCACCTCGAAGGGATCGAGGAACAGGTAGGCCTGTCCCGCCATCCCCCCGGCCTCGTCGTTGTGGAATGCGCCGGCGAGCACGTCCACGAGTCCGTCGCCGTTCACGTCTCCGCCGCCGGCGACCCAGATGCCGGCCTCGTCGCCCGACTGTTCGCCCAGGAAGACCCCGTCCGCGGTGTCCAGCGGGGCCGAGGCGGGCCAGCCCGTGGTGCGGCCGAGGATCGCGTAAACCGCGCCCGCCCCGCTGGCGTAGGCATCCGAGCCAGGAGCGCCGACGAGGATGTCGCCCAGCCCGTCGCCGTCCAGGTCGCCCGCACCGGCCACGGACTCGCCGGCGTCGTCGTCCTCGGTCAGCCCGTGGCACATGGCGTCCGCGTTTGCCAGGGAGGTGTCCATCCACCAGCCGGAAGGCCGACCGAGGACGAGGTACACCGCCCCGCAATCTTCCTCCACGACGCCGTGGGCCTCGGCGCCGATCAGCAAGTCGTCGTAGCCGTCCCCGTTCACGTCCCCGTCCAGGGAGACGATCCGGCCGGCCTTGTTGTACTCACCCTCGCCCAGGAAGCTGGCGGTGGGGACGAGCGGACTCGCATGCCCAGGAGCGGCTCCCAGCACCAGCGCAGCCGCGATCACCGTGCCCGTGGGCCCCATCCTCGCCACCACCCGCATGCCCATCCCCCCTTCTTTCCATCCAGCCCCACGGTATCACGGCGATCGGACTGCTATGCGATACTCCGTCGCTGCAGGAGGAGCCGACATGGCCAGGGTGGTGGTGCTGGGTGGTGCGGGGGCGGTGGGGTCGGTGGCGGCGGCGACGCTGGCTGGGCAGGACCTCGTCGACCGGGTCGTGATCGCGGATTTTGCGGCCGAGCGGGCGGCGGCGGTGGCCGCGGAGATCGGGGAGAAGGCCGAGGCGGCGGCGGTGGACGTGGAGGACGACGCCGGGCTGCGGGCGGTGCTCGACGGCGCGGACGTGGTGCTCAACTGCGTGGGGCCGTTCTACAAGACCGTCAAGCGGGTGCTGACCACGGTGATGGAGCTGGGCATCCCCTACATCGACGTCTGCGACGACGTGGACGTGACCCTGGAGATCCTGGACTGGGATGCGCGGGCCAAGGAGGCCGGGCTGACCGCGGTGATCGGCATGGGCAACTCGCCCGGGGCCACCAACCTGCTGGCCAAGTTCGCGTCGACGGCCCTGCTGGACGAGACCGAGGCGGTGGACATCTTCCACGCCCACGGCGGCGAGGCCTTCGAGGGCGCCGGGGTGATCGGCCACCGCTTCCACTGCATGTCGATCCCGATCCCGATGTTCCTCGACGGGGAGCTGAAGCACGTCAACTACTTCGAGGCCGACGGCATCGACCTGCGCCAGTCCTTCGACTTCCCGGTGCTCGGCGAGGGGATCCAGCTCTATCCGTACCCGCATCCGGAGCAGGTGACCCTGCCGCGTTACCTGGACCTGCGTCAGGTGACCAACAAGGGCACGGTGCTGCCGGCGGGCTACTACGACCTGACCCGCGACCTGTGCCAGCTGGGGCTTGCCAGCCGCGAGCCGTTGCAGGTGGCCGGCCGCGAGCTGGCGCCGTACGACTTCGCCGTCTCCTACCTCATCCGCGAGCGGGAGCGGATCCTGGCCGAGTCGGGCTTCGGCGGGCCCAAGGGCTGCTGCTCGGTGGTGGTCACCGGAACGCGCCGAGGCGAGTTCCGCCAGTACCGCTTCCACATGGCCAGCCAGAGCCAGGCGCTGGGGGAGGGGACGGGCATCCCGGCGGCGGTGGGCACGCTGCTGCTGCTGCAGGGCAAGGTCGAGCCGGCGGGCGTGCTGCCGCCGGAGGGCTGCATCGACCCGTCGGACTTCATAGCGACCATCCCGCAGGTGATGACCCTGGACAGCCGCAAGGAGGGGGGGACGTCGTTCGGGGGGGTGATCGTCCAGCAGGTGGATGCTGAGGGGAACGTGACGACGCTGGATATCTAGGAAAGGAGAGGCTCTCGCAAAGGCGCAAAGGCGCAAAGGGGGAGAAAGAAGAGGGGAAGGGAATGGAGTGGGGGTGAGGAGAGGGGGAGCTAGCGAGCCGGTGGTCCTGGCGGTGGATCATGGGACGTCGGGGATCAAGGCGGCGTTGATCACGCTGGGGGGGGAGGTGCGGGACTTCGCGTTCGCGGCGACGCCGATCCACTTCTTGCCGAAGGGCGGCGCGGAGCAGGATCCCGACGACTGGTGGAACGCGCTGGTGGCGGCGAGCCGGGAGCTGACTGGGCGCCATCCGGGGGCCGAGGTACGGGCCGTGGCCGTGTCGTCGACCTGGTCGTCGACCGTCGCGGTGGACCGGGACGGCCAGGCGCTGATGAACGCGCTGACGTGGATGGACAGCCGGGGCGCGCCGTATGTGCGGAAGGTGATGAGGGGCACGGTCAACGTGGCCGGCTACGGGGTGGGCAACCTGCTGCGCTGGGTCCCGCGGACCGCGGGCGGGCCGACCCTGTCGGGCAAGGACGACGTGGCCCACGCCCTGTTGATCAAGCACGAGTTCCCCGAGATCTACGCCCGAACCGCCCACCTGCTGTCGTCCAAGGACTATCTGAATCTGCGGCTCTGCGGTGAGGTGGCCGGATCCCCCGACTCGATGATGCTGTTCTGGGTCACCGACATCCGGGATCTCTCGAACGTCCGCTACGACGATGGCCTGATCAAGAGGGTGGGGCTGGACCGGGGGAAGCTGCCCCCGCTGCGCCCGTCGGCCTCGGTGCTGGGCACCCTGGTGCCGGCGGTGGCCCGGGAGCTGGGGCTGGCTCCCCAGACGAAGGTGATCGTCGGCTCGCCGGACCACCAGTCGGCGCTGGTGGGCAGCGGCGCGGTCCGGGACGGCCAGGGCCACCTGTACGTGGGCACCTCGTCGTGGGTCCAGTGCCCGGTCGAGTTCAAGAAGACCGACGTGCTGCACTCCATCGCCTCGCTGCCCTCGGCGATGCCCGGCCGCTACCAGGCGGTCAACGAGCAGGACGTGGCCGGCGGCGCGCTGGCGGCCCTGGCCGAACTGGCGCCGCCGCTGGCCGGGCTCGATGCCCCGGTCGAGGATCGATACGGCGTCCTCGATCGGCTGGCCGCCGACTCCGAACCCGGCTCCGGCGGCCTGATCGCCACCCCCTGGCTCAACGGCGAGCGGACGCCCGTGGACGATCCCCACCTGCGTGGCGCCCTGGTCGGCCTGTCGACCACCACCACCGCCGGCGATGTGGCCCGGGCGGTGATGGAGGGAGTCGCCTGCAACACCCGCTGGGCCCTCGGCCACGTCGAGACCTTCGCCGGCACCCGCTTCGATCCCCTGCGCTTCGTGGGTGGGGGTGCCCGCTCCGACGTCTGGTGCCAGATCTTCGCCGACCTCCTCGACCGCCCGATCCACCGGGTCGCCGACCCCATGCAGGCCAACGCCCGCGGCGCCGCCCTGATCGCGGCGGTAGCCCTCGGAGAACTCACCTTCGCCGACATCCCCGACCGCGTCCCCGTCGAACGCCGCTTCTCCCCCGACCCCGCGCAGCGGGCTCGGCACGACGACGTCTACGGGGCCTTCATCGACTTGCACAAGGCGACGAAGGGGTGGTTCCGGAAGCGGTTCTCCTAGGAGCCGAACACCCGGGACACCCAGGCCGCAACGGCGGCGAGGGCCATCAGTGCGCCGATCGCGGCGAGGACGTAGCGCAGACCTCGGCGGGAGTGTGGGGGCGTGGGGCGGGTGGGCGGAGGCGCCTTGAGGGTGACGCGGGCGGGATCGTCGGCCTCGGACTCGGCCTCGGTCTCGGCCTCGGTCTCGGCCTCGGTCTCGGCCTCGGTCTCGGTCTCGGTCTCGGCCTCGGTCTCGGTCTCGGCCTCGGTCTCGGCCCCCAGCCCCACCGACTCCTCCGAAGGCCCCACGAAGATCGCCAGCGGCGCCTCTTCCGTGGGGGCCTCCGACCGGTTTGACGCGGGCACAGGGGGGCGTTTTCGGCCGATGTCGGGCCCCAGGCTCACCGACGCCGCGTCGGGCTCGTCGAACATTGGCTCCCCGATGGATATCGAGGTCCGCGACGTTGCCCAGTCCTCCCAGGAGTCGGGGGGCATGGCCTCGACGGTGATCGGGTCGTGCTCCGGGCTGCCCATGAACCTCGGCAGCCAGTCCCGCAACTTCTCGCGGCCGGGCAGGATCTCGTGCAGCTCCTCGAGCTCACGCCCCATCCGGGCCGCGTCCACGTATCGATCGGCGGGCATCCGCTGGAAGCCCCGCTGGAGGATCGGCGCGAACTCCGGCATCGCGGTCTTCACGTCCTTGAGCACCGCGCTCGTGTCCGCCTCGGCGACCTGCTGCAGCACGCGGTAGATCTTGATGTCCTGGAACACGACCTGGCCGGTGATCATCTCGGCGATCAGGGAGGCGAGGCTGAACAGGTCCGAGCGGGCGTCGAGCGACTTTCCGCGGACCTGCTCGGGGCTCATGTAGCACGGAGTACCCTTGGTGATCCCCGCCGATGTCCTGATCACGTTGGTCGCGGCGCGGGCGATGCCGAAGTCCGCCAGCTTGACCACGCCGCTCTCGGCGAGCATTATGTTGGTCGGCTTCAGATCCCGGTGCACGAGATCGAGGC
This sequence comes from uncultured Rickettsiales bacterium, assembly GCA_964436045.1. GTDB lineage: Bacteria > Myxococcota_A > UBA796 > UBA9615 > CAYRNR01 > CAYTBN01. Next base: position 36,610 of record CAYTBN010000011.1, read on the forward strand.
GCATGCCCTCGGGGTCCTTCGCCCCGTGGGCGTGGGCGAGGCCCTCGCAGATCTGGGCCGCGATCTCGGCCACGATCCGGGGGGGCAGCGGCCCTCGCGTCGCCGACCGCGCCAGCATCCGGGAGAGGCTCCAGCCGCGCACCAGCTCCATGGCGATGTAGAAGGTGTCACCGATCTGGTCGAACTCGTGGATCTCGACCACGTTGCGGTGGCTCAGCAACCCGCCCATGCGGGCCTCGTTGATCAGCGCTCGCAGCCCCTTCTCGCGCGACGCGATCTGCGGGTGGATCAGCTTGAGTGCCACCTCCTTCTGGAAGCCCATCGGGCCGGAGCGGATCGCCCGGTAGACGCGGGCCATCGCGCCCTCGCCGAGCACCTCCAGCAGTGTGTACTTGCCGAACAAGGTCGGTTCGTGGGTCAACGCTTCTCCTACCGCTCCACCTCGTCGTCGATCGCCGCGAGCAGCGCGTCGAGGTCCCGTTGATCATTGTACGCGTGGGGCGCGACGGCGGCGTGGTTGAGGTAGGCCAGTTCGTCGGCGACAGGGAACTGATCGCGCATCTCAATCCACGGTTCCACGGTCACCTCCAGGGCGGTGTGATAGAAGAACGGCCCGAATCACGAGGGAGCAAAGCATGCGTAATCGACTTCTGTCCACGCTGGCCCTGGGGGGGATCACCGCGAGCTTGTCGTTCGGAACGGGCTGCCCGCCCGCCGAGGAGCTGGCCGACGGTGGCGAGAATGCCACGGTGACCGAGGCCGCGGTCGATGCCGGGCCGATCGCGTTTGTGCGCCGGATCGTGGACGGCGAGGTGCCCGCGGCGGTGGAAGAGGCGAAGGCCGAGACGGAGACCGAGGCTGCGGCCGAGGCCGAGGCCGAGACCGGGACCGAGACCGAGACCGGGACCGGGACCGAGACCGCGGCCGAGGACACGGCGAGCGAGCCCGCCGTGCCACCCGAGGCTGTGGCCACTGCGCCGGTCACCGCCAGCTATCCGGTGGGGACCTCCGGCAGCGACGTGCGCGAGATGTTGGAGGCCGTCGACGAGGGGCGCCGCGCCGAGATCGTCATCCCCGAGACGTTCGGCGACCTGGCGATCCAGCTCCAGAGCCGCTGGATCGACGTGGCCGACCTGGACGGCGACGGGACCGCGGACAAGGTGCTCGAGCGTACCGCCACCGTACCCCACGAGTACGAACCCACCCGCGCGGCGAGCTGGTTGGTGGCCGTGCTGTCGGCGGCCGATGGCACGGTCGGTGCCGATCAGGAAAAGGCCGGCATCCTGATCGACGCCGCTACCATCGAGGGGGAGCAGGCGCCGCTGCGGTTCGTCGAGTGCCACCCCGGCGACCAGGCCGTGGTGCGTTACGACCGCTGGAACGGCGAGGGCTACGAGCCCTGGCAGGGTGTCGCCACTCCGACCGCCGAGGTCACCGAGCCCGACCTGGAGCGGGACGTGGCCCTGATCCAGTCGGCGATGGCGGTTTACGATGCGGGTGTGCTGGCCCCCGAGACGGCCTACGTCAAGGCCTTCATCCGCAAGGAGTACATGCCCGAGGTCGAGGCGGTCGAGTCGACCCGCGACCTGATCTTCCCCGAGGTGCTGCGGCCCCTGTACACCGCGATCAAGGTGGCGGAGCAGCGGTCCCGGGACGAGGCTCAGGCGGCCACCTACGTCGCCGCCGAGCCCCAGATCGCCGTGATGATCGGGATCCTGGACCACGAGGCCGACCTGCGCCTCTCCCTGTCGGCGGACGAGTTGCGACGGCGGGTGGCCGGGCTGCAGGAGCTGGGCGAGATCTTCGAGGGCCTCGAGGAGGGGCTGGAGCTGGAGGGCGCCAAGGCCCGGCGCCGGGACTTCGAGATCAAGCTCGGCGAGGTCGCCGATCCCGCCGAACGGGCGGCGATCACCACGACCTATCAGGACCAGTTCCGGCCGATGATCGCCGCCGACGGCCGCTACCAGCAGTTCATCGCCGAGATGAACGAGGTCGCCCGCGCCCGCGGCTACGAGAACTACGCGGACATGCGGATGGTCGAGAAGTTCGGCATGGATCTGGACGGCTTCCTGGGGTGGGTCGAGCAGACGTGGCAGGCCACCGACGCGGACGCCAAGGCCTACATCGACTCCCTGGAACAGTTCGCCGGCACCGAGTCGCTCACCTACTGGCAGGTCAAACAGCTGTCCGACGCCTGGATCCTGGATCAGGTGGGCGTGGAGGAGTTGCCCAAGCTCAGCGAGGAGGACGCCGTCGCGATCCTCCAGCAGATGTACGCCGACGTTGGCTTCGACATGGCCACCGCGCCGTACGACCGCATCACCATGGACTGGTACCAGGACGACCTGAAGTGGAACCGCGCGGGCACGGCGGCCACCGCCAACCCCCAGCAGGCCTACTTCACCTCCAACCTCAAGCCCGGTACCCCGATCCCCCTGGACGAGTGGCAGACTCCGGTCCACGAGACCGGCCACACGATCCACTACCAGACGAGCGGGGCAACGGCGCCGGGTCTCTCGAGCTACCAGAACAACATGCCCAGCTATGTGGCCGAGGGCGTGGCGATGACCTTCGAGACCGTGGCTGTGGCCAACGAGACGCTGATGCGTCGCTACTTCGAGGGCAAGCCCGGCTTCACCGACAAGCTGTTCGCCGTCTACCCCCAGGTGACCCGCCAGGCGGCGGCCTGGGAGACCCGGCGGCTGCTGAACATGGCCATGTACGAGATCAACCTGTACATCGACCAGGACGAGGACGGAAACGTCCGCAGCTGGGAGGACCGGACCGGCGCCTGGCCGCAGATGGTCCGCGACACCCTGTTCGTCGAGCCCCCCGAGGACGCGCTGGCCCAGATCATGTGTCGCAGCCATCCCTTCAACGACCAGTCCCAGCTGGGTTACGCCAGCTACGGCCTGGGCTTCGCCCTGGTCAACCAGATCGGGCTGCAGCTCCTCGTCGAGGGCAACGACGAGGAGCTGCAGCGGTTCGGCGCGGCCATGGGCGAGGTGATGGCGGCCGGCGCGCTGGCCAACCGCGCCTCGGTCCAGGCCACCGCCGACGCCCTGTAACCACCGCGAGGACGAGCCGTGAAGATCAACAAGATCGATCATCTGTGCATCGCCGTGAAGGACCTGGCCCAGGCTCGCAAGGTGTGGGAGCCGATGCTGGGCAAGGACGCCCCGGACGACGAATACGTGGACGAGCCCGAGAAGATCCACGTGGCCCGTTACTGGGTGGGGGGCGTCGGCTTCGAGCTGATGGAGTCCACCAGCCCGGACGGCGAGGTGGCCAGGCACATCGAGAAGCACGGCGAGGGTTTTATGCTGGTCAGCTTCAACGTGGACAGCACCGCCGAGGCGGTCGACGAACTGAGGGGCAAGGATTACCCGATCGTCGGCGGCCTGCGGGACTTCCGCGACTGCCAGTTTGCCTTCGTCCACCCCAAGAAGCTCAACGGCGTGCTGACCGAGTTCATCGACTACAAGTGGACCGAGCTCGAGGACGAGTAGGGAGCCCGGAGCCCGCCCGCTCGGAACAAGGAGACGGGCACGCCGACACCGTAAGGTCCACAAGGGGATCAGCCGCAGAATCGTACGGCATCATGCGTCAACCAACGCGACCCCGGCGTGCCCATCTCGTTCCCCCCCCCGAGCGTCCCCGCCAAGGGTCCACCCCACACGTTCGGTCAATCGAGACGAACTTCCAATACTTGCCGCGATCATAAGACGGAATCCGTCGCAGTACCTGCACACAGGTATTACAAACGGGACTCGATGTGGACCTGTCCTGCGGGTACGCGCAGCCGAGTGGCGCCGCGGTGCTTCTCGATGAACCACCCGTCGATGCCCTGGGCCAGGAACATCTGCCGGGTGTCGTAGACCAGCTTGTTCAGGGCGCCCGCGCCGATCTCCCTCGCGCGCACACCGCCCCAGATCTTCGACCGTAGTTCCTCGTCCCGGACCCAGGATCCGCAGGCCTGGGCCAGCAGGTAGAGCAGAAAGAACCGGTGGGAGGTGCGGGTCTGCCAGACCTTGCCGTTCTGCTCGACACGGATGGTGCCCCGGTCCCGGTCGTCGTGGACCAGGTACAGCTCCAGATCGTAGCGCTTGGAGAGCCGCATGCCGTCGGTGGTCGAGGTGGTGGGATCGATGCGCAGGTCGGGGACCATCCGCAGGGAGGTGTCGCCCAGGGTCAGCACTCGCTCCCTGTGCAGGCGCATGGGCTCGGCACCACTCCAGACCTCGCCGTCGATCTGGAGGCCCGGCAACCCCTCGGCTGGCTCGGCCCACAGCTCACCGAACTCCTCGAAGATCACCACCCGCAGCGGCGTCCGCTCGCCCTCGAGCCACTCGGGCACCAGCATGTCGGCGGGCCCCTCGGTGCCGATGACGAGCCGGTCACGGGTGAGCCTCACCCGCCGTCCGCTGTGGGTGTTCTCGACGAAGGCGTACCCGCCCACGTCGTCGGGCACCGCGACCAGCCGCTCTACGATCCACGAGGAGACACCGCCGAAGCGGATCAGGCTCCCCTCCTCGATCTCCTTGCGGCCGTTGATCCGGCGGTGGTTGACCGAGGTGCCGTTCCGGGAACCCAGATCCCGCACGAACCACACATCGGGGCCACTCTCGATCACCGCGTGGCGGTTGCTCACCTCGGGATCGCCCAGCACGAGCACGTTGTCCGGATGCCGGCCAACGCTCAGCGAGCGCGTGAAGCTGATCTGGTCGTGTCCGTCCTGTGAGCGGAGCAAGGACCGTCGTCGTCCGCTCACGGATCTACCGTCGAGGCTCATGTCGTCCCCTGTGCTCGTCGTCGTGGCCGAGAGCCCACGAAGATCCTAGCAGAGAGGACCGTCCGGCTCGAGCCGTGGTAGCCGCTCCGATGGAGATCTATCCATCGAATGGCCCCCTGCAACTCGGTGTTTTCCCCGCCACGATTGGGTTTTACGCGTATCGCGTATGATGGCGACCCGGGGTATCGGGGAAGGAGGGATCCGTGCGCAACATCTCGACTCTGACGATGGTCTGTCTGCTGTTGTGGTCGGCGGACGCGGGGGCCTTCACCGAGGAGTGCCCGTTCGGCGTCAACGCCCACCAGGCATCGGACGATGCCCTCGACATGGCAGCGGCGGCGGGGATCGGCTGGGTTCGCTTCGACATGAACTGGTTCCAGTTCGAGCCGTCCAACAACGGCTACGACTGGACCGTGGCCGATCGTTTCGTCGACCACTGCAACGACCTCGGCCTCCACGTGTTCATGACCCTCGGCTACACACCCGACTGGGCCACGGGGGTGGCCTGCAACAACGCGGATCCCAACGACGAGAACTGGTGCCTGAACAAGCCGCCGGCCAACGTGGGCGACTGGACGGACTTCGTCACCGCCGCGGTCCAGCGTTACTCCGGTTCGGTCAAGCACTTCGGCATGTGGAACGAGCCCAACCTGGGCCAGTTCTACAGCGGGACCCGCGACCAGTACGTCGACGACATCCTGATCCCGGGCAGCAACGCGGTCCACGCCGCCTGCAACGACTGCTACGTGTTGGGCCCGGAGCTGGCCCACCTGCGGGGCGCCGAGTGGGACTCGTGCGAGGGGGTGTGCGTGCCGCTGCTGGACTGCGAGTGCGCTTTCAACGGCTGGAACCACAGCCTCTCGGCGATCCTGGCCGCAGCCGGGGGCCACATCGACATCGTCACCCACCACAAGTATGGCGATCCCTACACCGAGTGGTGGGACGAGGCCCTGGACGGCGAGTTCATCGTCATCCAGATCATCAACGGCATCAAGGAGATCACCGACCAGTACGCGCCGGGCAAGCCGGTGTGGATCACCGAGTTCGGCTGGGAGACCGAGCACCTCGGGGACCACACCAACGCTTACGGCGCCGATCAGCTCGAGAACTACTTCTACGCCTGGGAGCAGGTGCAGACCGGGACGTTCCCCACGTCACCCAACCAGCCATGGCCCGAGCTGGAGAAGTTCTTCTGGTACGACCTGGTCAACGACGACAATGCGATGACGTTTGGGTTGCTGGAGTCGGACCTGGACCCCAAGGACCCCTACTACGGCTACATGAACGTCATCCAGGCCCTGGGCAACTGCGAGGAGGGCGACGACGACGACGAAACCGGGGACGACGACACCGGGGACGACGACACCGGAGACGACGACACCGGAGACGACGACACCGGAGACGACGACACGGGTGGTGACGACGACACCGGCGGGGACGACGACGACACGGGGGACGATGACACCGGCCCCGGCGACGACGATACCGGTGTTGGCGACGACGACGACGACGATGGCGCGCCGCCGCCGGGCAACTGCACCTGTTCGAACCGCGGCCGTTTCGCGCCCGTTGCGGGCCTGCTGGCCCTGCTGTTGCCGGGGTTGATATTGGTGCGCCGCACCACCCGTTGACCGGCGTTCGTCCGGCATGCGCGTGCTAGCATCGAAGCAGCCGTAGTTCGCGAGAGGTGTCCGTGGATCCCGAAACCGCCGTCGCGCTCCAGGCCGACTCCCGCAAGGGAATCGCGCCACCAGCGCCGCCCATCCAGAGCAAGGAGCGGATGGACCCGCTGTCCGATCCGCTGCAGGGCAAGGGCCTATCCGACCCGCTCCAGAAGAAGGAGGGGGAGGGGGACCAGCAGGCTCGCGGCAAGGACGGCACCGCCGAGGGGTTGGAGAATTACCAGCAGGCCCTCGGCAAGTTCCTCGGCTCCCAGCTCTATGGGTTGGTGGCGCCCCACCTGACCCTGGACAAGATGGCGCAGTACGCCGATGACGGCTTCACCGCCGCGCTGGCGGCCGGAGTCGGCTCGCTGGACCAGCTGGAAGGCGAGGTCGACGGCGAGGCCATCGAGAAGTTCAGCAAGGCGCTCACCGAATACTTCGCCACCACGGCGTCCGAATGGCTGAAGGACGACGGCAAGGAGTTCGCCGGCAAGTGTGCCAACTGGGTGGACGCCCACCCGGGCACGGTGGTCACCGTGGCGTTGCTGGCGGCGGCCGGTGCGGTGGCGGCCAACCTGGAGATCCCGGAGCTCAAGCAGAAGTTCGGCATCACCGACCAGCTGACCGCCGAGGTCGCGGCCAAGGTCGGCAAGCTGCGGGACATCTCGCTCCAGAGCATCGAGTTCGGGCTGATCTACCAGGGCGAGATCGTCCAGTCGTCCTACAAGGGGACGTACGAGACCGAGGACGACAAGCACAGCCACGAGATCAAGGCCGGGTTCAAGGACGACAAGAACACCTTCAGCTTCACCGGGGTGGGCACCTTCAAGGGGGACGACCTGGAGGTCTACTCCCTCGACGGTTCCTACAAGCGGCTGCTGGGCAACCTGGGCGACGGCGAATCGACCCTGGGTCTGAACGCGGGACTGTCGGGCGGCGGTGAGAACCCGACCTTGCTGTCCAGCAGCATCTCGCTGTCCGACGGCAGCACCCTGGACAGCCTGAGCGGCAAGTACGACGCCGACAGCGGGATCTTCACCCTGATCGGTGCCCGCAAGTACATGCTCGACAACGGCAGCCTTAGCCTGAGCCAGTCCATGTCCAGCGACGGCTCGGCGAACAAGAAGCTGGCCTACGAGGGCGAATCCAGCGCGCTGGAGGGGCTGACCACCAAGTTCTCCCTGGAGGAGACGGTCAAGGCCCTCGGGGCGGATTCGGCCTACCAGCTGGACACCAACCACAAGCTGTCGCTGGGCCTCAACTACAGCCAGAGCAACCTGGACGCGGCGCTGGATGCGGTCTTCGACACCGGCGGTGAGACGTCGATCTCCTCGAGCCTGGGCACGAAGTTCGGCAGCGGCTGGATGGCGGGGGGCAACGCCAAGGTCGAGCTGACCGATCCGAAGCTGACGGAGCTGGGCGCCTACTTCGGCTTCCGCGACCCGACCGCCTTCCGTACCTAGGCCACGCGGCCTATTTCCTGGACGACAACAAGGACGTCGGCCTCATCGGCGGGGTGACCGCGCGCTACGGCTCGGACAGCGATAACGCGCTCATCCCGCAGGTCGGTATGCAGATCAAGGGCGTGCCGCTGTTGATCGGCTACGACGTCGCGAACAAGGGCTTCAACGTCGGCCTGACGATCCCCTTCGGCCGCCGCAAGTAGCACAACCTCTCAGGGCAGGTCGTGGAACCGCTTGGCGAGGAGCCCGTCGAGTGGAGTCGTCCACAGGACCTCGGCGATGGCCTGGGAGGGGAGGAAGTCGGCCTCGTAGGGATTGTCCTGGTCCTCGATCCCGGCGCGGAAGGCGGGCTCGATCGCCCGGCGGATGGCATCCGCGATGTCGCCGCTGCCCGGCGTGCAGTGGACCACCGACCGGGGGCGTACCCTGCCCGCCTGACGCCCCCCGATGTCCACGCTGGGGACGCCCATCGCCGGCGCCTCGAGCAGCCCCGACGACGAGTTGCCGACCACCGCCTGGGCGTACCGCATCGCTCCCAGATACCGCTCGATACCCAGCGATGCGTGCAGAGCGCACCGTTCGCCGCGCTGGGCGGTATAGGCCTCCAGTCGCCGGTTGATCTCGTGACCCTCCGGATCGGCGTTGGCCCGGGTGAAGAGCACCCGCGGACCTTTCACCTCGTCCAGGGCCTGCAGCAGGGCGTTGGCCAGCTCCCCGGCCGTGCCCCGGCGCCGGGTCTCCGGATGCAGGGTGACCAGCACGAAGGGCTGGTCGAGGGGGAAGCCGATGTCCTTCGCGATGGCGTCGCGGGTGGCTGGTACGAGGGCGCGGATGGTCTCGATACCGAGGGCACCCACGCGGAAGACCCGGTCGGGGTGCTCGCCGAGCTGGATCACACGCTGCCGGTAGGCCTCGGTGCTGGTGAAGTGCAGGTGGGCCATCTTGGTGATCGCGTGCCGCAGCACCTCGTCGACGGCGCCGTAGGTGGCCTCGCCGCCGTGGATGTGGGCGATGGGGATGCCCAGCATCGTGGCGGCCGTGGCGGCGCAGAACGCCTCGTAGCGATCCCCGAGGATCACCACCAGGTCGGGGGCCATCCGGTCCAGGGCGCCCGACAGTCCCTCCAGTCCCCTGGCCATCGCCCGGCAGATGTCCGGCGGTTCGTCCCCCTCGCCAAGCATCGGGACACGCTGGTGGATGTGGAAGCCGTCCCCTTCGATCTCGTGGATGGTCATGCCGTGGGCGGGGGACAGGTGGGTGCCGCTGACCAGAAGCTGCAGGTGCAGCGCCTGGGCGGCGTCGATTCGGCGCAGCAGCGGGCGCAGGAGTCCGTACTCGGCCCGTGTACCGGTGAACACGCAGATGGTTCGCATGGATTGACCCCCGACCTCCGGGGGACAGCCTACCGGCGGCGGCGGATGCCCGCCAGGATCAGTCCCATCGAGAGGATGACCGTCGCGGACGCGACGGTGCGGGCCGGCGTGGAATTACAGTTGCAGCCCATCCCGGGGTAGCCGCCGTCGTCATCGTCGTCATCGTCGGCGCCGTCGTCGTCGTCATCGTCGTCGTCGTCGTCGTCACCCGGCGGGGTGGCGTCGTCGTCGTCGCCCGTGCCGATGGTGATGGTGCAGTTGCGGGCCGACCAGTTGTTGTCCTGGTTCTCCAGCAGCTCCTCGGGGTAGAGCACCTCGGCCAGGGCGGCCACCTGGTAGGTCCCGGGCTCGACATCTGTGGTGTCCCAGACGGCCGAGGTCTCGATCTGACCGTCCTCGGGGATCGCCTGGCCGGTCACCGTGCCGATCTCGAACTCGTTCTCGGCCTCGTCCATGTAGCTGAACACCACGTTCATGTCGGTGATCGCGACCGCGGCCATGTTGGACACCAGCGACGTCACGGTGACCTGTGTACCCGCCTCCACCTCGCCGTCGAAGCAGTCGGGATCGGTGGTGATGTAGTGCTGGTAGATCACCGCGTCCGGTGCGGTCACACCGCCGACGGCCAGCATGTAGAGGAACACGTCGTCCAGGTTCTGGATCGCGAAGTCGCCGTGGTAGCTGGACTGGTAGCCCAGCCCGTCGTAGTGGAACTCCCAGGTGTTGGTCGAGGCCACCACGTGGCCCTGGCCGACCCGGTAGTCGATGGTGGTCGGGTTGCCCCCCTCCTCGGTGGACTGGCGGAAGATGATCCGGGTCTCGGGTAGCAGGTCGGCCGCGGCGAACCAGCCGTGGGAGCAGTAGTTGCCGTCCATGACCGCGTCGGTCAGCGGGATGTTGTCGCTCAGCTGCGAGGTGACGATCGGGTGGGTGTAGTCGACGATCGTGTTGAAGTGGGCGTAGTCACCGGGGGCCTGGGTGAAGTTCCAGGGCAGGCCGCCGGGCAGCGGCGCGGTCAGCTGACCGCCGGCCCAGCCGGCGCCGGCCGCGAAGAACAGCAGGTCGCCGCCGTCCTCGACGAATGTCTCCAGCTGACCCATGTTGGCCGCGTGGCCGTCGTAGAACGTCTGTGCCTGGTCGTTGACCACCAGCACGACCCGGAAGTCGCCCAGGTGGGCCCAGTCGACCTGACTCCAGTCGCTGGCCAGGTCGTAGGTCAGGCCGAGCCCGTTGAGGCAGGTCTCGTTCGAGGCGGTGCCCCAGGGAGCCGACGTCTGGATCAGCAGCACGTCGGTCGTGGGCTGCGCGGCCGCGCCGACGGTGATCGCCAGGGCGATCAGGGCGGCGAGGGTGGTAAGCGCGGTGTGTCGCACCATGGTGTCCTCCGGTGGGGTCGATCTGACCCCGGTGGCCCATCGTAGCAGACGATCTGAGCAATTTCGCCGGGTAGAATGCTACTCCGCTGGAGGAAAGACACGGAACAACGCGCTGATCCACGGCCTGCTGGGGCAGGACCTGTACGCCATCGATTCGATCCCGGCCGTTGCACCCGTTGCTGGTAGACTGCCCGGCGGCGAGGAGTGTCGGATGGGGACGTCGAAGCTGATCGTTGCCTGTGTCGTGCTGCTGGCCACCCCGACAGCAGCGCTGGCCGGCGGCGGTCCGGCGAACGTGGTGGTGCTGTTCAACGCGGGCGACCCGGACGCGGCGGCGGTCGCCCTGTACTACGCAGACGCGCGTTCGCTACCCTCGGGCCACACCTGCCCGGTGGACGGGGTTGCCAGCGACGCCCGCACCATCAGCTTCCCCGACTACCAGGCGACGATCCAGACGGCGCTCGACGGCTGCCTGGCGGATCTGCCCCAGCCCGACGAGATCGACTACCTGGTGCTGGTCCGCGGCCTGCCCTACCGCGTGGATATCGCTGACGGCTACTCCACCAGCCTGTCGGCCATGCTCCAGGTCCACCACGCCGCCAGCACCGCCGATGGCAGCGAACTGGCCGGCCAGCCCCAGGCCTACGGCGAGTACTTCTACGCGTCGATCGAGAACCCGGCCTACATCGAGGGCCATTGCTGGGCCGGGGATCTGGAGATCGACAACCCCTATGCCGGCTGGTACGCCACCGCCTGCAGCATCGTCCGCACCGAGACCCAGGCGCGCAGCTTCCGCCGGGCGGAGAGCGGCGAGGCCAGCGGCTACGACTTCGCTGGCAACCTGTTCGTGGTCACCCGGCTGGACGGGTTCGACCACGACGACGCCTTCGATCTGGTGGACAGGGGCGTGGCCGCCGATGGTAGCTTCCCCGGCGCGGAGATCCTGTGCATGGAGGCCGCGGACTCGGCGCGTGGCGCCCGGGATCCGGAGTGCGAGCTGGCCACCCGCCATCTGGCAATGGCTGGCTGGAACGCGACCTACCTGACCCCCCACGACGCGGCTCTGGAGGGGCGCGAGCTGGCCGCCTACTACACCGGCGCGGCGGACCTGACCGGCGCCATCGCGGGCAACAGTTACGTCCCCGGTGCGATCACGTGCAATCTGACCTCCCTGGGGGCCGTCCCGGACAACTTCTTCTGCGACGAGGACGGGACGGTCTGTCCGGCGAACGAGAGTCAGACATCCATCGCCCGGTTCGTCCGCGCTGGCGCGACGGGTGCCCAGGGGGCCGTGGCCGAGCCGCTCAACAACAGCTTCCCGGCCGCGGGCACGCTGATCTACTACGCCTTCGGCTACAACCTGGGCGAGAGCTACCTGCTCAACCAGCAGTTCCTCTACTGGCAGAACATCGTGCTCGGGGATCCGCTGACCACCCCCTACGCCGAGCGGCCCCTGGTGGAGATCGGGGCGGCCGAGGTGCCGCAGGGCGAGGTGCTGGAGGTGACGGCCAGCCACCCGGACGGCGTGGCGGAGGTCCGGCTGTACGTGGATGGTGTGCGGGTCGCCAGCGCGGAGGACGAGCGGCTGGAATGGCCGGTGGACGGCGAAGTCGGCGACACCCGGCGGATCCTGGCGGTGGCGGTGGCCGAGAACGTGGAGGTCGACCTGCCCGGGTGGGAGGCGGACGTGCAGTTGCCCCGTCCCGACGTGCAGGGGTGGATCGTGGGTGAGGTGACGGTGGTGGAGCCGCCCACGGGTGACGACGACGACTCGGCGGACGGGGACGACGATGACGACGACAGCTCGCCGGGGGATGACGGCGGGTGCGAGTGCTCGTCCGGGGCTGCGGTCGCCGGGCCGGGAGGCGGCGCGCTGGGGGCGTGGCTGGCCGGCGCGTGCTGGGCGCTGCGCAGGCGTCGCCCGCGCGCGCGATGGCAATGCGTGTAGGCCCGTCGTACTTGTCAACCCCGCCGACGCTGGCTACCTTGGCGACGCGGCGGATCGGGTGCGGGGACCGTCTGCGCTGGACGTGAACATGGCTCGATGGACGGCGACTGTACTGGCGGTGATCGCGTTGCCCGCGGTGTGTGTGGCGAGTCCCGCGCGCGCGCCCGAGTGGGTTGCGACCCTGGATCGGCACGCGGACGCCACGGTGGACGCGGTGCTCGGCGAGCGGGGTGACGCCCTGCTGGCCCTGACCGGCGAACCCGCCCGGCTCCACGGCGTGCCCGTGGCCGGGCTGTGGCTGACCTGGCTGAACGTGGACGGCAGCCGCACTCCGGTCGAAGGCTCGCCGGAGTTGCTGGCCGCGGATCTGTCCGCGGATGGGCAGCTGGCAGCCGTGACCCTCGAAGGTAGGCTGCTGGTGGGTCCCCCCGGGGCGCTGGAGTCCGTCGACCTGGGGGACTGCCACGTGACGCAGGTCCGCTGGGATCCCACCGGGGAGCGGCTGGCGGTGACGAGCTGGCCCGAGAGCGTGCGCCCCTGGGACGCGACGCGGGCGCGGACCCTGGAGCAGTACCACGAGGCGTTGGACAGCGACGTGCTCCTGGTCTCGCCGGACCTCGGGCGTGTGCGACGGCTGACAACCGGCTCCAAGCAGGACTACAACCCGGTCTGGTCCCCGGACGGCACGCAGATCCTGTTCATCTCGTTGCGCACCGGCTACGCCAGCTTCTTCCTGGCGGACGTGGCGAGCGGCCGGCAGCGTCAGCTGACGAACCACGGGGCCGAGCGGGGCGCGACGGCGGTCCCGGTGTCCCTCTCCGACCGCTGCCGCTGGGACGCGGCCAGCGACCGCATCGTCTACGAGACGCGGAGCGCCGATGGCGGCGCCCAGGTCTGGATCCTGGATCCCTCGGGGGAGGCCCTGACGCTGGGATCCCTCCGCGACCTGCGGGCTCCGGGGGACGGGTCTGCGGCGGCGCGCAACGCGTCGGGCTGGACCACGTTCGATCTGGCCGAGGTCGCCGCGGCCGGGGAGGTGGTCCGATGAGACGCCTCCTCCTGTTGTCGCTGGCCTCCATCCTCCCGTGTGCCCTGGCGGCCCGCGCGGATACCGCCGAGTCCACCTACGAGACCCGGAATCCTGGACCCTTCGGCACGCCCGCCGGCTGGCAGGACCTGGTGAGCAGCTTTTCGCCCTTCGACCTGGATCCGGCCGAGGGGGCCATCGAGGACTACACGGGCTGGTACGGCGAGTCCGGGATCGAGGGCCAGGCCTTCGACGGCAACACCGGCACCTGGTTCTCGGTGCACACGGGTACCGTCGTGCAGGCCGCTGCCGGGGGTGTGGTCGTCGACCTGAACGACGGCGTGCCCCCCGAGGATCCCAACGCCACCAACTACGTGCTGCTGGCCCATGACGACAGCGGTACCTACACCAGTCTCTACGACGCGCTGGCGCCCGGACTGACCGACTTCGTGCAGCTGGATGACGAGGTCGCCGAGGAGGACCAGATCGGCGAGAGCGGTGGCCTGATCGACGACTTCGGGCCCCACCTGACCTTCACCACCTTCCTCGATGGCGTGGCGGGGTGCCCGTTTGCCGAGGGCTACTGGCGACGCGGGCTGCAGTTCATGCAGGGCGTCTACCAGTACGGAGACGCCCCGATCTACGAGGAAGAGGACACCACCTCCGAGGTCCTGGGACACCAGACCACAGGCTCGGCCTACTGCGGTACCAAGCGGATCAAGAGCGGCTGGTTCCGCTACTGGCTATCCACCGACTGGGGCACCGCCGTCCAGTCGCTGGACCGCGACGACGATGTGGAGCACGCCGAGGACTACCTCGAGACGGGGGCCTGGACCAGCACCTCCGGGGGTTCGGCCGCCGACCACGTGCTGGGCTGCCGCGCCCGCACGTCGGCTGGACCGGCCAGCGCGACCTTCGTACCGCGGCTGACCACGGCCGGTGAGTACCAGGTGCTGGCCACCTGGGGACCCGCGGCCAACGCCCGCGACGTGCGTTACGTGGTCCAGCATGCCGATGGCGCTGACGACGTCTCGGTCAATCAGAACGGCGGCGGCCTCGGCAGCTTCAACGAGCCGCGGGTTGTCACCGAGTCGCCGTACGCGGACAGCGACGACACCCGCACGGCGGGCAGCTACTACCTGTTCAACTACGAATGCGCTCCGGATGTGGACGAGGGCGGGCAGGAAGTCATCTACCGCCTGCAGACCGGGGGCGACGGCAAGATCGAGGTGACCCTCGAGCACGGCGAGGATGTGTCGCTGGACGTGTTTATCCTGTCGGAGATCGACGAGGCGGGCTGCCTGGCGTGGGGCGACACCACGGCGGAGCTGGCGGACGCCGATGCGGGTACCTACTACATCGCCGTAGACACGCCGGTGGAGCTCGGGCTGACGGCGGCGGGCTCCTACACCCTGACCGTGAGTTACGCCGCACCACCGGCCTACGACAGCGCCAGCGATGTCTCCAACGCCCATACCTGGATCTCCCTGGGGACCTACGACTTCGAGGCGGGCAAGAGCCCCGACATCGCGGCGGTCTCGCTGGAGATCGAGGGGAACGAGGAGTCCCTGGTCGACAATCCGGTGCGGGTGGTGTCCGACGCGGTCCTGTTCCTCAACACCGACCGGGAGTTCAACGCCTTCGGCGAGGGCGGTGAGGGCAGCGCCATCGCCGAGGACATCCTGATCCTCAAGGAGCATGCCCTGCTCGACGTGGCCAACGAGGCCAGCTGGCCGGTGATGAGCGAGCCGTTCAGCGACTCGCCAGTGCTGTTCCGCGCACGCCGCGCCCAGCGCTTCATGTCCCCCACCAACTGGGAGGGGTTCTACGAGGTCGACGTCCCTGGCCTGGCGGGCGAGGTGGGCTACCTACACGAGGACTGCTGTGTCGTGTACCACCGGCTTATCGAGACCGACCTCGGCAACTGGCACCCGCAGACGGACGACGACGACGACGTGGCCGACGACGACGACTCCGCCGGGGACGACGACGACGGCTGCGACTGTTCCCTGGCCCGCCGCGATCCCGTCCCACCCGTCGCCGCAGCGGCCCCGCTGATCGCCCTGGGGGGCTGGCTCGCCCGGCGCCGCCGCTGACGACGCCCGGACCGGCGGTCGATCGCTGGTAGACTGCTCCTCGATCCCGGAGGCGACGAGATGCCCCTGTTCCGCTGCTGGCCACTCCTGGTGTTCCTCGCATGCGCCGCGTTCGTGGCCTGCAGTGCGCCCGCGCCCGACGACGACGGGGATGACGACGACGTGGGCGACGACGACGACGACGTCGTCGACCCGGAGACGGCCTGCGACGACCTCGTCGACAACGACGGCGACCAGCTGATCGACTGCGATGATCCGGATTGCGCCCAGGTCCTCCACTGCACCTGGCCCGACGCGATGGAACACTCGGCGTGCTTCCAGTTCCACTCGGACGTGGAGTGGCTGGAGAGCTGCGAGACCCGGTTCACCGCGTACCTGACCCACACCACCGACCTCTGTCCCCAGGCCGACCGCAGCTACGAGGGGGACTTCGACTACACCATCAACTCCTGCGATCAGATCCTGGACGCCGCTGGCATCGACCTGCCCGATCACGGCGCGTACGGGGTGATCTTCCTCTCCGAGCACGAGCGGGAGATCTTCGGTCGCGACACCGAGGGGGTCTGGGGCTCGGTGGGAACCGCCAGCTGGGAGAACGGAGTCGGTCACTACCTGATCACCCGGGACGACGACGTCGAGAACATCGGCTCGTTGCACACCGAGATGACCTTCGCCGATCTGCCCTGACGTGAAATCGGTCCCCGTCCGTCCATCCTCGGCAGACGGCGTCGCACGCGCGCTCGCCTGCTATATTTCCCGTTCGGAGAAACGACGATGAAGCGACCCTCGATTCTGATGACGGTCCTGGCGCTGGTGGCGGCGGTCGGTGTGATGACGCCCGCGGCGGCCAAGAAAGCCAAGGGCACCACCGACAACCCGATCGTGGTCCAGGGTTACGGACACTCGCACAAGCCCGGAACAGCGGCCATCGTCTCGACGCTCTCGGTCCAGATGAAGCTGATCAACGGCACCGACAAGCCTCTGTACAGCGTGTCAGGCGACATCACCTGGCGGGCCTACGGTGGCGTGAAGGTGGTGGCCTATCCCTTCGAGCACACCGAGCAGCTCGATCCCGGCGGCGAGATCGCCTGGGAGCAGGTGTTCGAGGAGGCGGCCAATCCCACCAGCCTGTTCCAGGTGCTGGTGCCGATGAGCGCGGCCGATGTCCAGGTCTCCTTCGAGAACGTGGAGGCCCAGTGGGAGGAGATCGTGATCCCGGAGCACCCCCCCTTCGAGGAGGTGGTCACCGGACCGCTGCTCGACGAGCGGCTCGGTCAGAACGCCGAGATCATCCAGTGCTTCGTGGTCCAGATCAACGCCGGGGTCGAGATGGACGCCGTGATGTACGTGGGCTTCGACGTGAACCCGGACGGCCACGTCTCGGGTGGCCGGATCGTCAACGAGGGCTATGCGGGCGGTGAGCTGGAGACCTGTGTGATGCCGCTGCTCAACGCGTTGGTGTTCGAGCCCTTCGCCGGCGAGGAGATGCACCAGCTCAAGTACCCCTACCGGACCCGGTAGACGATCGCCCCCTCGTCCGCGAACACCCGCTCCAGGCCCCCGTCGCCCGCCAGCAGCTCCTCTGCGCCCGGGTAGGGCAGCAGCAACACCGCCCACTCGCAACCGAAACGCTTGCGGATCGGCCGTGACGGGTTGGCCCCCCAGCCCTCGGCGATACGCTGGTAGAGGTCCCACAGCTCCGGGTCCTTCCAGGACAGGAAGTGGGGGTCGAGGCCGACGACATACGTGTGGTCCGGACCGTGGAAGGCCAGCTCGGGGAAGTGGGACCAGTCGAAGTGGAAGATACGCTCGCCGGCCGGCACGTTCGCGCCGATCCAGTCCATGGCCGGCTTCGCCCGATCCGGGTCGTAGAAGTGGTCCTGGATCGCCCGGTGGACGTTGAGCCCGGACCAGCCACAGAGAGCCAGCAGTGCCGAAGCGGCGGCGACCCGGGCTGCAGGCCGTCGCCAGCCGGGGAGCAGGGGGCCGACCGATCCGCGCCGATCCCGTAGCGCCAGGCCCAGGGCGGCGAAGGACAGGGGCACCGAGTACTCGACGAACTTGTTGGCGAACAGCGCGCCCGCGGTGGCGCAGACCGCCACGAATCCCACGAACACGGTCGCCACCGTCCAGCGGCGGGCGCCCAACAGGAGCACGGCACTGACCACCAGCGCGAGCACGGCCCAGCCGGCGGTCTTCAGCAACATCTCGGGCCCGCTCGCGAGCCACTCCGGCCCCACGGGCAAGGCGTCGCGGTTGAGCACCTTGACCACCGCGTGCTGGTAGACGAACCACAGGGTGCGGGGCGTGTGGGGGTGGATCGCGAAGCCCGCGGCGAGCCCGGCGGCGGCGGCGGCGGGGCCTTTCCACAGCTCCCGGCGGCGGATCGTCGTGCTCGTGCTCAGCCCGGCCGCCGCGGCGTGGACCAGCGCGATGGGCAGCACGATCACCGACACGTGGTAGGTCCAGGCGTAGAGCCAGGCGGCCACCAGCAGCTGTCCGTGGCGTCGGCGCAGCAGCGCGCCCATCGCCCACAGCAGCAGGATCAGCGACAGGGTCTGGGTGCGCGGCATCTCCATCCGCGCCCAGAAGGTCCATGAAGTGGCGAAGGGAAGCACCGCCCAGGCAGCGGCCCAGGGCACCTCGAGACGGCGCAGGAAGCGGTACAGGGCAAAACCCGCCAGGGCCGCCAGCACGGCGGCGCCCGCCTTGGCCGCGGTCACCCCCGGCAGCAGCCAGGCGAAGGGTGCCAGCGCCACGTGGAACAGCAACTGGTGGTCGATCCAGCCGTCGCCGAACACCGTCAGCGGCATCCACGGCATCTGTCCGCGGACGCCGTCCACGATCCGGTCCGCCGCCAGGATGTGGAAGAACCCGTCCACACCGTCGAGCTGTGCGAAGGAGAATTGCAGCGTGAAGGAGCCCGCGAGCATCCCGGCCAGCAACACCAGATCCCGGGGCGACCAGCCTCCTCGACCGGGGGGGGGCTCTGCTGTCGCGGGGCTCGCCTTCACCTGTGAGTCGTCCGTCATCGCGGGGATTCTCGCACGGCCCGGGCCCGGAATGTTCCTTTGAACCAGGGGTTGGATTACCTTACCGCCCAGCCGGGGTGGGAACGGGAGGTACCCATGGAAGCCTACGAGGTCAGTCAGAAGATCCTGAGCATCGGCGCCACCTACCAGGTACGGGCGGCCGGGCAGAGCGAGGTCCTGTTCACGGTCAAGGGCAAGGCGCTGACCGCCACCCCCAAGCTGACGATGGTCCAGGGCGAGAGCGGCGACGACGTGGCCCTGATCAAGGGCAACTTCTTCAAGACCGCGTTCTCCATCACCGGCGCCGACGGCACGGCGATGGGCATCCTGAACTTCCCGCTGATCATGTTCAAGAAGACCTTCACCCTGTCGTCCAGCGGCCAGCAGTTCAAGGCCGAAGGCGGCCTCACCGGCCGCGCCTTCACCTGCTCCGACAGCGCCGGCACCCCGGTCTTCGAGGTCAAGAAGGAGCTCGCGCTGAAGGACAAGTTCGCCGTCAACTGCACCGACGCCCTCCCCCGCGAGGTGGCGTTCCTGGCAGCGGTGGCGATCGACCAGAAGTTCTTCGAGGACAAGGACTAGCCTCGGTTCCCAGAAGATTGCTCAACAAGACCTGAGATCGGGTGCCACGGTCGGCTTGTCCGGCCGTGTCCTCGCTGGTTGGTCTTGAGATTCTGCTTGCCCGGCCGTATCTTCGCTAGCCGCAACATCCCACCGTCGGCGGCGAGTCATCCGGAACACTCCCCGCCTCCTCCAGCGCCGCCCGCAGCCGCTGCCTCGCATAGAAGACCCGCGTCCCCGCCGTGCCCTTGGGGATCCCCTGCCTCCGCCCGATCTCCTCGATCGACACCCCGTCCACGTCGTGCGCCCACAGCGCTTCCCACGACTCCTCGGCGATGTTCTCGGGCCGCTGCTGGGCGTTTTCGATCACCCGCCGGTGGTGGGTCGTCCGCGCAACCGACGCCACCGCCACCCGCGCCCGCAGCGATACGTCCTCGGCGATCCCCGCCGTCGGCCGGCAGCTCGTCCGGCGGTAGTGGTCGATCGCCGTCCGGCGCGCGATGCTCAGCAGGAAGCTCCACAGCGAGGCCCGGTGCTCGAACCGGGGAACGCCACGCAGGAACCGGATCCACGTTTCCTGACACACCTCCTCGGCCTCGGCCTCCTGGCGTACCCGGGCGCGGACGTAGCGGAACAGACGCTGGCCGACGAGGGCATAGAAAGCGTCAAACGCCTCCGGACTCCCCGCCACCAGGTCCCGTTCGAGGGAGATCGGGATGTCGGTTCGCGATCGTTGTCTTCCCTGCGTCGTTCGTGTTGCTTCCACCGGACTCCTCCTGGGCTGGGGTCTGGGGGATGGAGGGGGTGGGGGAGGGGATTGTTGCGCGGACGGCCGGAGGGCTCAGGGTTTTCCGTCTGGTGGGCGGGCAGCGGCCTCTTCCTTCAACCGCTGGACGGCCATGTTGTGTCCGACGATGGCCGCCACGACGTGGACGATCCAGCCGGCCGTCGCCAGGCTGACGATCCACACGATGACGGCAACGGCGAAGGTCCCTGCCGCGAGGCCTGTCTCACCCAGGCTGTGGAAGCCGAGACCGGGGATCAGGCCGTTCTGCAGCGCGATCGAGTCCGGGTCGATCGGCTGCTTGGGGCGCGGAGCCAGACCGGGTCCCGCTGCGGGGTTCGGTCTCGCGAGGTGGTGCGGCGGACCGGGGACGGGATCGGGCGCAGGTGGCTGGAACGTAGGCGGTGCGAGCGATGCCACCTCGGGAGTGACGGCCGGGGCCACCGGCCGGGTGACGGCGTCTGGAGCCATGCCCCCGTCGGGGGCCGACGCGGAGAGCTCGTTCTGCTCCGTGCCGTCGTACGAGCGCAGGGTCTGCCCCAGGAGCGCGGCGGGCCGTGGCCGGCTGGCCGGTTGGTGCTTGAGGTACGCCATCACCTGGTTCGCGGCGGAGGTCGGAAGTGAGGAGACCAGCTGTGTCGGTGGTCGGGGCGGCCAGCCGGCTTCCTCGCCGGTCATCAGGCGGTAGGAGAGGGCGCCCAGCGCGAACCGATCCGCGTCCGGGCTGGTCTCGGGCCCACGACCGGCGAGCTCGGGGGCCCGGTAGGAGCGGAAGGCATCGTCACCCCAGTCGGCTCCTGCACCCGCGGGGGGGGAGACCCCATCGAGGCCTGCGAGCACGACCCGGGAGCGGGAGCGTTGGGCGCCCTTTCCGGTGCCGGGGCGGACGATCACATTGCCTGGGTGCACGGCCCCGTGCGTCACCCCCGCCACGTGGAGCACATCGATCGCCTCCCCGAGCTGCTCCGCGAAGCGGGCGACGAGCGCCAGCTGGGCCGGGGCGTCGGGAGGCAGCGCGGCGGCCCGTCCGACACGCCCGTACCAGTGGTGGGCGAGAGTCGCGCCGGGGATCCATTCTTTGACCACCCCGATCCGCTGCCCGTCCGATTCGACGCCGATCACCCGCTGGAGATTGGTGTGGTCCAGGCCTGCGACCGCCGAGACGCGGCTTCGCAGCCGTTCGCTGGCCGCGTCGTCCTTCCGCCAGACGGCGTGCAGGAGCTCGATCGCCACCGTGCCCTCGGGCCCATCCAGGTCGCGGGCGCGCACCAGGATCCGGTCCGCGTCGGAGCGCAACACGCAATCCACCTGGAACCGGCGCCACAGCATGTCGCCGCGGGAGACCACGGCTCCACCGTCCACAGTGAAGGCCGGAGTGGCCTGTGCCGGCCGGGTGTGCTTGGAGATGACGCCCGATCCCGAGAATGGCTGACCACACGCCGGGCAGAACACCGACCGTTCGCTGGCCCGCTCTCCGCAGCTGGCGCAGGAGCGGAAGAGCCGCGTGGGCGCGCTGGATGCCCGGGGGCCCTTCGCATGGAGGGCCGACTGTTCGGGGGGGCCCAGATCGCTACCGCATGCAACGCAGAAGCGATCCTCGCGGTCGTCGTCGGCCGCTCCGCAATACGGGCAGATCATGGCTCTTCCCCCGCCGTCCGCGTGGACCCCGGCACGGATGGCGTCCGCCTACCTTAGCGTAAAACCACCCGAACGGCCGACACGGCGCCCGTGACCACCGCGATCAACATTCGCTTGGCGAGCACCACCAGGGCGATCTGCCAGCCCAGGATCGAAGCGACGATGGAGCCCTCGACCGCCAGCGGGAACCAGCTCGCCAGTGCGTCACCGCGGCTGTTCATCTCGAACCACATCCCGGTGCCCAGGGAGGCCGCGAACAGTCCCAGGGTGGCGATGGTCATCACCAGCGCTGCCCCGATCCGCAGCGGACGCCAGGGCAGCAGCGAGGACCACAGGCACCAGCCCGACGCGGTGCCCGCGACGATCGCGCCGAGGAACCCGGGCGAGAGCAGCCACCGCGAGGGGTAGGCGTCGATGGCCGACCCGGTGACCTCCATGGTGTGCCCCCACCACAGCGTGAATCCGAAGACCGGGAGCGCCAGCAGCGAGGCAACCCCGCGGGTGTCCAGCGGAAACACGGGGAAGGCGAACCAGCGTGCCGCGCGGCCGACCAGGGAGCGGGATCCGAAAGTGCGCCGCAGGGCGTAGGATCGGCGGACGCGCCGGCGGATGGTCGCCGGGCGATGGTCGCGGAGCGAACGGGAGAGCGATGCGCTGGTCATTCAGGACCTCCTCGTGCCGGGTTGGAGGGGCTGCGATCGCGGTCTGTTGCATGGTCCTGGTCGGGATCGTTCGCCCAGCTCACGCCGCCGACTCGCCGTCCTTCGCCGGCGCCACCTGGCTCCACCACCGGTGGCTGCAGGGGACGGACGAACCCGGTCTGGACCGGCTGGCGACCCGGCTCGGCGAACTCGGCGTGTCGATCGTCTTCCCCAACGTGGCCCACGGCTCCGCGGAGCCGATCCCCGGCGAAGACGGCCGCCTGGGCTGGGCGCCGCGCCCCGAACACGGCCGGGCGTTCGTCGAGGGCCTGCGTGCGAGGCTACCCGGCGTGCGGGTGATCCCCTACAAGGGCTACATCGGCTGCAGCTGGCTCGCCGATCCCGACCGTCGCGCGGCCCAGGTAGACGCCATGGTCGCCACCGTCGAGGCCCTGGGAGCGGACGGCTTCCAGCTGGACATGGAGTGCTCGACCATCGACGACCGTGACGCCGAGCCCTTCCGCGCGCTGCTGGCCGAGATCGCCGCGGCGCTCGGCCCCGAACGGACGTTCTCGGTCGCGATCCCCATCGTCAGCCAGCAGGTCGAAGACTTCCCAGAAGACAGCTACGGCGACGCGCCCTGGCTCGGGTTCCAGACCTCGCTGGAGAATCCCCGTGGCTCCAGCCGCCAGCCCCAGGTGTTCGACGCCGCCTTCGAGCACGCCGACCAGGTGACGATCATGGTCTACGACACCTGGTACCGCCGGGCCCAGGTCGATCAGTACGAGCACCTGATCGCCGGCCAGTCCTGGATCGGCGCCTGGTACGCTGCCCGCCACGGCACGCCCGAGTTCCTGCCCGGGATCCGTTTCTCCGTCCACGAGGAGAGCAAGCCCGACGGCGGCGTCTACCACCGCCACGAGGTCGAGAACCCGCGAACGGCCTGGCAGGGCATCTCGTCGGTCCTGGACCAGCCGGTGGGAGACGGGGCCACGGTCCGCGACCATCTCACCGGGTTGGCCGCCTTCCGCCTGGACCTGGAGCTGGCGCCGGGGCAGCCGTCGGAGATAGGCCAGACCTACCTCGATGGGCTGCGTGACGCCCTGCTCGCAGCTGGCGCTGTGCCCACCCTGCTCCACCGCCCCGAGGGGCAGCCGACGAGCAAGCCGATGCCCGATCCCCTGGGGGAATGACACGGCCCCCTGGGTGGTGACCGGGGCGGTGTGTTTCCATTGGTGGTATCGTCGGTCTCGCCATGGGTGGGACGACGAACCAGGATTCCTGTCCGAGCTGTGACCGGGCGCTCCCCGCGGGTGATCGCGTGCGGTACTGCGAGTACTGCGGCCAGGCCGTGGAACCGCGTGTCTCGCCGACCGCCCCGCCGCCCGCCCCGCCGCCAAGCGAGCCGCCCTCTCCACGGCCGATCTCAGGTCGGTCGCCGGTCATGGCGGCGACGAGCTACTGTCTCGTCCCGGTTCCCGCGGGTGCCTTCGAGATGGGCAGCCCGTCCACCGAGGCGGGTCGAGAGATCCGCGAACTCCAGCACACCGTGACCATCCGGCGACCGTTCCTGATCGGGGAGACCCCCGTAACCCAGCGCCTGTGGGAGCTGACCATGGGGGTCAATCCCGCGTTCCACAAGGATCCGGAACGGCCGGTGGAGCGGATCAGCTGGCGGTCCTCGGTGGCGTTCTGCAACCGGTTGTCCGAGCTGGAGGGATTCGCGCCCGTGTACGAGGTGTCGGGACGCGAGGTCTGCTGGCGGGAAGGTGCGGACGGATTCCGGCTGCCCAGCGAGGCGGAGTGGGAGTACGCGGCGAGAGCGGGACAGCGCCTTCCTTTCTCCGGCTCCGCGACAGCGGGAGAGGTCGGCTGGGTCCAAGACAACTCAGGCGGCGGCACGATGCCCGTCGGTCGCAAGATTCCCAACGCCTGGGGCCTGCTGGACATGACCGGCAACGTCCACGAGTGGGTATGGGACCGCTACGGTGCCTACCCGACCAACGCAGTCACCGATCCGCGTGGGGCGGAGCGCGGTAGCGCCCGAGTGTACCGGGGGGGCTGCTTCGAGAGCCCGGCGAGCGCGGCTCGGGTGGCCGCCCGGCTGAGGATTCATCCGACCTACAAGAGCGGCGCGATTGGTCTGCGGATTGCGCGTGACGGCGAGGCCCGTTGACCGCGGGCGGTGAATCGACGGTGGACGCCGACCGACCCTGGGGACGGTGAACCGCGACAACACGGGAGGAACGATGCCCCGAGGATGCCAGCAGTGCGGCAGCGATCTGGATGCGGCCGGTGTGTGCACGAACCTGGACTGCAGCAACGCGGTACGGGCGGAGAAGAGTGGGCCGCCGGCGCTGCCGCGGGTCGAGGTCAGGCGTCGACTGAGGGGCAGCGGTGTCGAGTTCGGCGCGCTGATGGTCATCGACCTCACGGCGCTGCTGGTCGGCTTCTTCCTGGGGGTCGGGATCGGCGGTCTGATCACGGGCTTCATCACCGGCGTGGTGTTGCTGGTCTACATGATCGTGCGCGACCTGAACGGCGGTCGGTACAGCTTCGGCAAGCGCTGGGTCAAGATGAAGGTCGTTGACGTCAAGACCCTCGAGCCCGCCAGCAACAGCCAGTCCGTCATGCGCAACATCACCTACATCCTCGCGCTGCTCGGGGTCTTCCTGGATCCGGTCTACGTGATCGGCTGGGGGATCGTGCTGGCGCTGATCGCCGTCGACCTGGTGATGATCTGGCGTTCACCCCAGGGCCGGCGGCTGGGCGACCTGATCGCGGGTACCCAGGTGGTCCCACTGCAGGACTGGCGCCATGACTGAGCCGACCATCTACCGCGACATCCACCCCGACTCGTTCATCCACCCGCGTGACCGGGCTGCGCTGGAGACCCTGCGTGCGGTTCCCCTGCTGGACAGGGCCGTCGAAAAGGTCAGCAGCGGCACCATCGAGGGAGTGGTCCACGCCGAGCACCACCAGACCTCGGTCCGCGTCGGGCCGACCCAGTACCCCAGCATCTACCGCTTCGTGGAACGCGCCTGCACCATCCTCGACGTGCCCGTGCCCGACACCTACCTGGACTCCGGGTACACCATCAACGCCTCGGCCTTCGGCATGAAGCGCTGCGCGATCACCCTCTATTCGGGCCTCATCGACCAGCTCGACGACGACGAGATCCTGTCGGTGGTCGGCCACGAGGTCGGCCACATCGCCTGCGATCACATGAAGTACAAGACGCTGGCGGCCGTGATCCACTTCGCCGGCTACGTGGCCCTCGACCAGATCCCCGTGGTCGGCGGCCTGTTCAACGTGGGTATGCAGCAGGCCCTGGGCGCCTGGGGCCGGGCGGCCGAATTCTCGTGCGACCGCGCTGCCCTGCTGGTGACCGAGGATCCGGAGGTGGTCGCCACCACCCTGGCCCGACTGGCCGGCACCTGCCGGCGCTTCCGTGACGAGTTCAACCTGGACGCGGCCCTCGAGCAGGCCGACGACTACAAGGCTCAGACCGGCGCCTTCGCCAAGTGGGTCGAGGCCTCCCGCAAGACCAGCGCCACTCACCCCGACCCCATCGCCCGCGCCCAGGAGATCATGGAGTGGGCCAGCTCGGCCCAGTACCAGCGTATCGTCGACGGCGACTACCTGACCCGCTCCGCCGTCGCCACCCAGTCCGACTCGCCCTTCCCCCCCTGCCCCTCCTGCGGCAAGCCCGTCCCCGCCGACCACGTGAAATGCTGGGATTGCGGCCTGCGCCTCGACCCCGCCTTCCACATCCGCTGCCCCCACCCCCAGACGCCCCACGTGTGTGACGTGGACTGGAAGTTCTGTCCGGAGTGCCGGTTGCCGTTGCGCAATCATTCCGAGTAGCGCCGCAACATCCCGCCCCCCCATCCCCTCCACCCCTCAGGCAACAACGGAAAGGAGCCTGAGATGGGTATCGGAACCTTCTGCAACGTGATGTGGGGTCGGACGGTCAAGCGGCTGCGGCCGGGGACGCCGGTGGACCTGGACACGGTGGTCGCCGAGGCCAAGGCGGCCTTCGACGACAGCTGCCGGACGCTGGTCGGGTCGACCTACGCACCTAACCGGGTGACCGTGCGGTTCGCGCCCGAGGACGGGGAGTACCACGCGCCGCTGATGAAGCGCTTCCGGCGCCACGTGGCGCTGGTGCTGCGCGAGCGGGTGGAGCATCGGGAGCTGGACCTGCTGGGGCGGCAGCTCGAGGTGCGGTTCGAGCAGTCCGACGAGGTGGAGCCGGGGATCGTGATGGTCGAAGCCAGCTTCGATGGTTTCGACGACGAGGAGGAGCTGGACGACGCGCTGGCCGACGAGTCCATCGTCTGGGACGTGGAGGCCTACGAGGACGAGGGTCCGATGGAGCGCGCGGACGAGGACGCCGAGGCGGACCAGGACGACGACGAGGACGACGACGAGGACGACATCGAGCTGCTCGCAGAGGTCTCCATCGAGGATCTGTCGGAGATCGGCGAGTGCGAAGGCGCGCTGGCCGAGGCGCCCGCCCCCGAGGAGCACATCCCGTCGGCCGCGTCGATGGCGCGGATGATGATCGAGGAGCCGGACGACGACGATCCGGACGCCATGGCCACGGCCATCGGCGACGACCGCAACACCCGCTGTGTGGCCAACCAGGCGGTGTTCGAGGTGGTCGGCGGTCCGCAGCGCGGCACGACCCACATGCTGGCCGACGGCATCTACCTGGTCGGCCGCCACCACGCTTGCGAGGTCCAGCTGCCGGCGGTGGACGACCTGGCCAGCCGCCGCCACCTGCGGATCATCGTCCGCGGCGAGACCGTGGCCGTCGACGACCTGCAGAGCGGCAACGGCCTGTACGTCAACGGCAAGCGGGTGCACCACGCGCGGCTGAGCTCCGGCGATGTCATTCGCGCCGGCCGCACCGATCTGCGCCTGACCCGGGCGCCGGAGGGTTGGGCGTGAGCACGCGCGCTTCAGTCGCGGGGCGGATCGGGTGGGTGCTGGTCAAGTGGACCTGCCTGATCGCCCTGGGCTGGGGGAGTTTCCAGCTGGCCACGGTCGCCCTGAGCCCCGCGGGGCGGCCCTACCTGATGCACGCCGC
This sequence comes from uncultured Rickettsiales bacterium, assembly GCA_964436045.1. Taxonomy (GTDB): domain Bacteria; phylum Myxococcota_A; class UBA796; order UBA9615; family CAYRNR01; genus CAYTBN01. The sequence goes on from CAYTBN010000011.1 coordinate 64,100, forward strand.
CACCCTGGGAGCCCTGGGGCTGGCGCTCGGAACCCTCGCCCTGGGTGGCTGGCGCGAGGTCCGGGAAGGAACCTCGCGATGAGTCTCTCCCGCTGGCTGATCCGCCGCACGCGCCCTGGACATCGCAGGACCCCGGTCGCGCCGTCCGTCGGCCGGCGCAAGGCGTTCGCTCGACCCTCGCGTCCTTCGCTCCGGGATCGCATCTCCCGGCTCCGGCCCGGGATGCCGGGCGAGGCCGCCCGCGAGCGGGTTCTGCTGGCGGTGGTGCTGTTGGCGGTGAGTGTCGCGCTGTTGTCGTTCGAGACAGCCTACTCCCTGCGTCCCGGCGAGCCAGCCGTGCGCAGCTCGGCGCCCGCGGCCGAGGTCTGCAAGGGTCACATCCCGGCGGCGGACATCGACTGCCCGCCCACCGATCCGGACCAGCCGGTCCCGGTGCTGCGGGTGCTGGAGACCACCGCCGGCCAGCGGGAGGAGCTGCTGGCGCTGGCGGTGTTCGCGGCCTCGCTGTTACTGGCCCACGTCCTGCTGCGGGTGACGCGCCCCCGGGCCAGCGTCACCCTGCTGCCCGCCGCTGCGCTGCTGTCGGGCATCGGTCTGGTGCTGAGCTTCCGGCTGGCTCCGGACCTGGCCGTCCACTCGGCCAAGGCCGGCTTCGCGGGGCTCGGCTGGCGCCACCTGGCGTTCGCCGCCGCCGGCCCGCCGATCGCCGCCATCGTCGCGGCCATGTCGAGCGCCGGCGTGCTGCGGGTGGTCGAGAAGGCCCGCTGGCTGCTGTTCGGCGCCTGCGCCCTGGCGATGGGCGCCATCGCCGCCGGCGGCCTGGAGCGCAACGGCGTTCGGCTGGTGGTCGCCGTCGGCGGCTTCGTCGTCCAGCCCGTCGAGTTCGTCAAGGTCGGCGCCGTGGTGGCGCTGGCCGGCGTGCTGGCCCGCCGCGAGGACTTCCTGGTCCGCCGTCGAGGCAAGCGCGGCGCGGTCGGCGGCCTGCGGCCCGCGCTGCTGCTGCCCGCCATCGCCGGCGCCCTGCTGGTGGCGCTGCCGATCTTCGTCTCGCTGGACCTGGGCCCGGTGGGCATCTTCGGCCTGGCCGCCCTGGGCATGATCTTCGCCGCCACCGGCAAGCTGCTGCCCCTGGCCGCGGGCATCACCTCGGTGGCCGGCGTCGGCGTGGCCACCTACCGGCTCGGATGGCCCGAGATCGTCCGCGAGCGGGTCGACCTGTGGCTGGAGCCGTTCCTGCGTAACCAGACCATGGCCGAGGCCGCCTGGTCCCTGGCCGCCGCCGGCCCCTGGGGCACCGGCCTGGGCCGCGGATTGGCCTACCGGGTGCCCGAGGTGCAGTCCGACTTCACCTTCACCGCCTGGGTCGAGGAGACCGGCCTGATCGGCGCCGCTGTGCTGCTGGGCGCCCTGCTGCTGCTGGTCCACGCCGGCTTCGGGGCGGCCCTGCGCGCCCGCGTGCCCTTCCATCGCATCGCCGCGGCCGGCCTGTCGCTGCTGCTGCTGGTGCAGGCCTTCGTCATCATCGGCGGCAACGTCGGCCTGCTGCCCCTGACCGGCGTCACCCTGCCGTTCACCTCCTACGGCGGCTCCGGCCTGCTGGCCAACTACCTGGCCCTCGGCCTGCTGCTCGCGCTGTCGCATCACGCCCGCTCCCCGGAAGGGAGGACCCGATGAATCGCCGTTCCCGTCTGAGCATCCACGCCCTGTTCGGTCTGTGTGTCCTCGCCCTGCTCTGCTGTGCCGGCGCCACACTGTACAAGGTGGTCCACGTGGCCGACGAGCTGGAGCGCAAGGTCTACGTGGAGCAGTCTGCGGTCGCCGACTTCGAGGCCGCCCTCGACGCGGGGTCGATCCAGGTCCAGGGCGACGCCCTGGCCATCGACGACGCCCGGCTCGACGAGCAGCTGCCCTCCCGTCGCCGCCAGTTCCTGGTCCGCGCCCTGGCCGCCGAGGCCCTCGTCGATGGCGAACGGGTCCGCATCGACCGGACGCCGATCTCGGTGCGCAACCCTCGCCTCCAGGGCAGCCACAGCCCGGTGGCCCGCGGCCGCATCCTCGACCGCCGCCTGCGGATCCTCGCCGACTCGCCGCCGGTTCCCGGCCGCGACTGCCGGGGCCGCATCTACCCCTACCGCGCCGCCACCTTCCCGGTAACCGGTTCGGCCGTGGCCGTGGCCCGCAAGCAGGGGCTCGAGTTGGAGCTCGACGCCTTCTTACGCGGCGACATTACCGACCTGCCCGCCCGCCAGCGGGCCCTCGGCCTGAGCCCGGTGCAGGCCGGCGACGACGTGGTGCTGACCATCGACGCCGAGCTGCAGCAGGCGATCTACCGGGCTCTGGACGGCCGCCAGGGTGCCGTCGTGCTGATCGACGTGAACAGCGGTGAGTTGCTGTCCTACGTGTCGGCGCCCTCGTGGGATCCCAACGTCTGGGACTTCGATCTGGAGGCCCACCGCCCCTGGCTCAACACCTTCGATCCCGAAGCCTGGGAGGCCGCTGGCTACGACCGCGAGCTGCGGCCGATGCTCGACCGCGCTGGCGGCGAGTCCAAGCCCCCGGGCTCCACCGCCAAGGCCGTCACCGCCTGCGCCTGGCTGGGCGAGGAGCACACGCCGGACGAGTCGGCGAAGTGCGTGGGCCGCAGCCGCGACACCCGCCTGCGCTGCCACATCCACCGCCTGGACACCGATCGGCACGAGATGGAGCTGTTGCCGGCGATCGCCGAGTCCTGCAACACCTTCTTCGGCCTGGCCGGCCAGCGCCTGGGCCCGGCCCTGGGCCACACCGCCAGCGCCTTTGGCTTCAACGCGCGCTTCGACCTGCTGGTCGGCGTGCCCGGGGCGTCCTGGCAGACCGCCCCCTCGTTCGCCTTCGCCACCGCCCAGCCAGACGGCAGCTACACCCTCCACGACGACCGCTGGTACCGGGCCAACCGCTACCTGGTCGCCCAGGGCGCCATCGGCCAGAACGTGGTCGAGGCCACCCCCTTGCAGATGGCCGTCGTCGCCGCCGTGATCGCCAACGGCGGCCGGACCGTCGACCCCCACCTGGTCAAGGAGCTGCGTACCGGCCGCGACCCGGCCGAGCCCGCTGACCACGGCACCGGCTACCTCCACGTGGTCTCCACCCCCGGTGCCCGCGTCATCCCCGCCGCTGACGCCGCCATCGTCCAGCGCGGCATGGAGCTGGTCATGATCGACGGCACCGGCCGCAAGCTCCTCACCGAGCAGACCCCCAACGGCCTCGCCGCCGCCCGCAACAGCCAGGGCCACCTGATCCCCATCGCCGGCAAGACCGGCACCGCCGAGGTCGCCAACGACGAACCCCACTCCTGGTTCATCGGCTACGCCCCCGCCGACGCCCCCCGGATCGCCGTCGCCGTCCTGGTCGAGAACGCCGGCGCCGGCGCCGAGGCCGCCGCCCCCCTGGGCGTCGCCGTCCTGGCCGAGGGGATGGTCGTCGTCGACCCCACCTACCGGGCCGAGGTCACCCCCGACCTGCTCGCCCCCGATCCCAACGACCCGGTCGCCCTGCTGGCGGCGCGGGCCGACGACGCCGACACATCCGTTGCGGGCGCGACCCGATGACCCACCCGGATCCTGACCGCGAACCGACCTGGCGCCATGGCAGGTGTCTCGCCTGTCTGGGTAAAGGCACGAGAGTCGTCTACCGCTGGAGCGGCGGCGATCGATACCGGCGCATCCGGGTGACCTGTGACCGTTGCGGCGGGACGGGCGTCACGAACACGTGTTCGTCGGACGCGCTATCCGGGCGGTCGCCGACCCGGGCAGGCCCGAGGAGGAGTCGCCGCCGCGCGGAGCGCGCAGAGTCAGGCTCGCTCGTGCGTCGTCAGCAGTGCGTCGAACTTGGCGTGTAGATCTTGCTGGCGGGCGAAGCCGCGCGCCGCGATCGACGCCAGCGCTTCCCGGGCAGCCTCCAGGTCGGCGCCGGTCGCCCGGTCGACCAGCGCGGCCACGTCGACGCGGTCCTGAGGGCGGGTGCGGTCGTCGAGGGAGAGCACCTTGAGGGCGATCAGGTGGGGGAGGGTGGCCACGGGCAGGGGCGGGCCGGCGAATACGACCAACGGCTCGGCGCTGGCGACGATCTCCGGTTCGATGCCGGAGGACGCGAACAGCAGGTCGACGACGATCCCGTCGTCCGGCTCTCCGGGCGGCGCGAGCCGGGCGGTGGCGAGGCGGCCGGTGGCATCCTGCTCGACCGTGGAGACGATCCGGTAGCCCGCGGTCGACAACGAGGAGAGCAGGGTCTCCGCCTCGGCGTCGTCGCGCACCGCCACCGCCAAGTCCAGGTCCCGCGTGAACCGCGGTTCGGCGCGGGCGGAGATGGCGATCCCGCCCACCAAGGCGAAGCGGGCGCCGGCGTCCACCAGGGCGCGGACCGCGTGGTCGAGGGCGGTTTCGAGCCGGCTCATCGCCGGGGCCAGATCCCGGGGTGGCCCTCGGCGTCACCGTGTTCTGCGCCGGGTCGCGTGCGGAGCCAGTCGCGGAGCAGCGCAGCGATCTGGGCGTCGGACGCCTCGGGGTTCTCCCGGCGCAGCGCCTGGCGACGGATCTCCACACCCGCCTCATGGAGCTGCAGCGCCACTCTCAGCCGGCGTGCGGCGGCTTCTCGTTCGTCCATGCGGGCATTGTAGTCCACGTTCAATCGGGACCGTGGTAACCGCGCGTCGCGCTCGAGGGCCTGCCCGTCACCGCACGATCCTGAAGCCGTTGGCGTGGCTTCGTTTCGCGGGTTCCGCTTTGTAGCGATTCGCAACCCGGAAGTAGCCGGGTTTCTCGGCGCTGCCCCACCAGCATCCACCCCGCCGAACGCGCTCTTCGCAGCTTGCTACCGTGTGGACCGAGCCGTCTGCGGACAGGTCGTCGTAGCTGGACGAGTAGCAGTCCTCGACCCACTCCCAGACGTTTCCGCTCATGTCGACCAGGCCGTAACCGTTGGCGTGTTTCGTGCCGCTCGTGCAGGTCCCGATGCCCTTTCGTTCCCAGCAGGCCACGTCGTCCAGGTGGTCCGAGCCCGCGTAAAGGTGGCTCTCCCCACCGCGGGCGGCGTACTCCCACTCGGATTCGCTCGGCAGCCGCCCGCCGGCCCAGGATGCGAAGGTCCGCGCGTCGTCCCACAACACGCAGTTGATCGGATGGTCGTCCCGGTCGGCGTGGTTCCAGTTGCAGTTCGAGTTGCCCTCGCCGGGGGGGCTGCAGACGCCGGCATCCACGCAGCGACGGTACTGGGCGACGGTCACCTCGGTGCGGGCGATATCGAACCGGGACAGCGTCACACGAGGTCCGTTCAGTTCGTCCGGGTCGCCGTCGGTGGAGCCGATCCGATACGATCCGCCTTCGACCGAGACCCAGTCGATTCCCGCTGGGTTGCTCCCGCCGCCCAGCAGCCGCGGGACGACGACCACCGCGATCACGGCGACCAGGACCACCAGGACGATCCCGATCCCGGCGACGGCCACGACGAGGCCCAGGGCGCGGCGGCGCGGGGCCCGGCGGGGTCGCATCGGTGGCTGGGGCTTCCGAGGTGACTGAGGGGGGTGCGGCGGCTCGGGAGCGGGCGATGGCTGAGCCACCGGCGCGAACTTGGCTGACGTCCGCAGGCGCTCCAGATCGGCTTCCGCCTCCTGTCGCCGCGCGATCTCGGCCTCGCGCTGTCGCCGCGCCTCCTCCGCTTCCCTGCGCGCGTCCTCGGCCTGCTCGTGCGCCGCCGCGAGCTGGCGCTGCGCCTCCTCGGCCCGTCGGCGAGCGGCCTCGGCGAACGGGTCGTCGGGGATGGACGGCGTGGTGCTCCGGACCCTGGCCGGCTGCGGCGTCAGTGGCTGTGGAGGCGTGGGCGTATCCGGCCGCGCGATCCGGGTCGATTTCTCTCGGGGAGGTGGCTCGGGCGTCGAGCCGATCCTCGTCGGCGCCACGCCGGCCGCGCGGAGCGGTTGGCCACACCGCTCGCAATACGTGGACCCGTCGGCATTCTCGGCCTGGCATCGCAGACAGCGCATATCACGGATTCCCCCCCGTCTCTCGATGAGCATACCTTGAAGCTCGTTCCTGGCGTACGGCTTGTCCGGGATCGATGGGGATCAACCGCGCGTTCTACCAGCAGCGGCGAAAGTGGCAGAGTCAGACGAGCCCCGCTGTGTGGCGATTCTCAGCGCGCTCGCTCGATCTTCCACCGGCCATCGTCGGATGTGTGGCCATCGATCTTGGCCTTCTCGACCCGGACCCAGAGCAGCCTGAGGACGACGTCGTCGCTTCCGGTCAACGACTGAAAGCGGAACCGGCAGTCCGTCCCGTTGCGTTCGTCGTCCGATGCGATGTCTTCGAGCAGCAACACGGTCTCCCCGGGGGCCAGGTCGCAGTCGTGCCACATGTTCCAGTGCTCGCAGATCTTCTGACCGCCCGCGTAGTAGGCGACCTCGTAGGCGACGCGCTGGATCTCATAGGATGAGCCGTTGGTGACCCTCAGGACCGGCGCCCCTTCCTCGCCATCGATCCTCTCCAGGCCGAAGTCGACCTGTGCGCCCATCTTTCGGAACGCCCTCTCGACATCACTCTTCGTGGGTTCGTCACAGACACACGACGAGGGGTACCGGAACACTCGCTGGGCCTCCTCGCAATCCTCCAAGGTGGCGTGGCCCGAGGAGTTTCGCGCCTCCGGGGGCAAGGCGCTCGGATAGCACCTGGCCTTTGCATGCGGAGCCACCACCATGACGCAGCTGACTGCCAGGAACACCCCGAGACTCGCGCTGAACTCCATCTGTTCTTCCTTCCACCTGCTCTCGAATCGCGGTGCGGGAGCGGCCAGGTGAGATCCGGTGGGGATCCTACCGCTCTGCGGAGGTTTCTTCTGCGGCGGGTTCAGCCTCGCTTGCGTTTGGTCAGCTGACTACCCGATTTCACCGGGACCGTGGCCGCGGTGCGGCCGGTGTGTGGGTGCCGTGGCCTCGTGGCCTTGCGAGGCCGTAGATCGGGCGATTGCCCGGGCGTTGGCGAACCAGCGATGGCCCCGTCGGTTGAATCTGCCGCTAGCCCCGGACGACATACCCCGTGAGGCGTGTCCTCGTTCATGGGAGGTGAACCATGGGTTTCCAAACACCGGTCAGCGAGCGTTCCCTGCAGGTTGCTGCCGTGCTCTCCATCGCGCTGGCGGTCATGGTCGTGGGGTTCCTGGCCGTGAGTTGAATCCTCGCTGAGCCCCGTCCGACCTCCAGGGCGGCGCCCGCATCCACCGGGCGTCGCCAGCTCAGGAGGTCCCTTGTCCGCCGCAGTTTCCCCACGCCGTTTGCCATTCGTCTGGGCCTGGTTGGTCCTCGTCGCTGGTGCGCTGACCATCGGCACCCGAGCCGACGCGCGCTCGCCGCTGTCTCCCTGGAGCCTGGACCTGGAGGACCACCCCGGGCTGCTATCCGCCGATGTCACCGCGATCGACGGCGACGACCGAGGCCGGATCTGGTTCGCCACCGCGGAGGGCGGGGCGTCGCGGCTCGACCCCCGAACCGGAGAGTGGCGGACCTTTGCCGACGCGGCGACGCTCGGTGGCACGGTGGTCATGGACGTCAGGGTCGCTGGTGACGGGCACGTGTGGTTCGGGACTCTCGATCTGGGGATCGTCCGCTACGCGCCGGACACGGGAGTCTGGACCCGCGACTGGGGGGAGCGCGGGCCGACGTGCAACGGACACGAGATCATCGAGGCCCGCCGCGGCCAGATCTGGATCATGTGTTTCGGGGGCGACCTCCATCGGTACCGGCCCGATGCCGACCGCTGGGAGCAGGTCGGGGACGACGAGTGGGAGCCGCTTCGCCATGTGGAGGACATCGCGGAGGACGAGACCGGGACGATCTGGGTCTTTTCGGCGAGCCATGGACTGTTCAAGATGGATCCGGAGACCCTCGATCGGACCTACGCCGGGACCGGCAACGGTGGGGGCCGACGCGAGACACACATCAAGGCGATCCACGCGGACGGGCGCGGGTCGGTGTGGCTCTCGGGGCGCACCGGTGGGCTGGCCCGGATCGATGTCCTTTCCGGCGAGTACGAGTTCCTGGCGGCCAATCCCCTCCCCGACTCGTCCCTGTGGGTCAGAGATCTCCACCACTCCCGGGATGGGCGGCTGTGGGCGAGCACCTGGGGCCGCGGGGTTCGGTGTTTCGACCCGGAGACCCGCGGCTGGCGCGATCCGAGCCCGGCCCACGGCAAGGGCAACTTCGGAGCCTTCCTCCACGAGGACGGCCAGGGCGACCTGTGGGCCGGGAGCTGGTCCGGCAACCTGGCCCACTACGACCGCGAGGGCGGGCGCTGGGAGGCGCGCGTGGCGACCCTCATCGCCGCCGACACTCCGGTGACCACGGTGTACGAGGACCGCCGGGGCGATCTGTGGTTCGGCACCCGCGGAGCGGGGGCGCTGCACCGGGTCGTCGCCACCGGCGAATGGAGCCGGCTGCCCATGCGGGAGGACGGCACCCTCGGCGGGGGCGTGGGCAGCGCGGTGGCCCTGGATCCCGGGGGCGACCTCTGGTTCGCGTCGTACCGGGTCCTGTCCGGGCTCGAGCGGGCCACCGGGGTATGGGGGGGCGGGATTCACCGGTACTCCCCCGTCGACGGCGCCTGGAGGACCTATCGCCAGTGGAGCGGCGTCCCGGGCGCCAGCGCGTGGACCGTCGAGGTGACCTCCGGAGGGCACGTGCTGGTGGGCAGCATCGAGGACATGGTCTACCTCGATCGGGCGACGGGCCGGTTCTTCGTGGCTGGCGCCAATTCCCGCGAGTCGCTGCGGGGGATTCGGTCCTTCGCCGAGGACGCCGAGGGCCGACCCTGGGCGCTGAACCTGGGCGTCGGCCTCCTGACCGCGAGCGACGGCGACTCGCCCCACTGGCGCGAACAGTCGGCCGAGATCTTCTTCGGCGGTCACAGGATGGAGTGGCTCTCCGCGAGCCCCGAAGGTGAACTCTGGGCGGGCGACAGGACCGGTGCGGTCGCCGTGCGTCGGGCGGGCGCCGAGGAGTGGGAGTGCTGCACTTCCGCCAGTGCCGGCCGGGGTCGCCTCCGGGGCTTGGCGTTCTCGGCGACCGGCGCGACACGATGGTGGTGGGGCGAGGATGGACGGGTTGGATACCAGGCGGCGGGATCATCCCCTGTCCGCTGGCAGGAGCCCCCGGACGAGACCTGGGTGGCGCATGCCCACAATCCGGGTATCGCGCTGGTCGATGACCGGGGCGCGGCCTGGGTCGGCTACCGTCGCGGGCTGGTCCGCTATGACGCGGACGGTGGGCGGGTCGACGTGTTCCGCGAACAGGATGGCGTCGGCGGCTGGATGGCCGACCATGGTGCGCTGGACGCCAGCGGCGCGATCTGGCTCACGGACAGCTCTCGAGCGATCACGATGCTGGTCTTCGACGACGCCGGTCCCCACCGGCCGCTGGTCCTGGACGGTGCGCCCTCTCCCCGCGCGAGTGCGGCGCTGATGGGAGGACACCGGGGCAACGACGGACTGTGCTGGGCCCGTCCAGGCGGCTTGACCATCGCCGGCGCGAAGGACGCCACGCAGGTGCCGTTTTCGCCCGTCAAGGAGTGGTATTCGGCCGTAGACGGGGCAGGGGACGCTTGCTGGGTCGGCCGCCTCCTGTCCGGTGTTGCCCTGGTCGGCGCTGACGGTCGCGTGACGCGATTCGGCATGGCCGAGGGGCTCCCGGACGTACGGGTGCTGGACGTGTCCCAGGTTCCAGGGGCCGACGCGCTGGCGTGGGTCGCCACCGACGGCGGCGCTGCTCTGCTCGACGAGACCCGGGGTCTGACGGTCTCCATCACTGCCACCGAGGGCAGCAGCCCGGGTTCGGTCGACCACGTGCTCGCCTTGCCCGACCGTAGCGCGGTGCTGGTGTTCAATCCCTTCGATCCGAAGTGGTTCGCCGACACTTCCGACGCCGCCTCGCGTGCCGATCTGCACCTGCGCAGGGCGTCGAGTGCGGGCGTGATCGGCGATCCGATCGCCATCGCCGCGGGCGAGGTCCGGGATCTGGCGGTCGACGGTTCGGGCACGGTCTGGCTCGCCACCGACTGCGGGCTCTTCCGGCTGGACCGTGGGAGTGACGAGGCGACCTCGATCCCACTGCCCGAGGGACACGCCAATCTGACTCGGATCGCCGCGGATCCGGCCGGTGGATCGGACGCGGTCTGGCTGGCCGCCGACGGGGCAGACGAGTTCCCGGCCCGGGTCCTCCGCTACGCCCCGTCCGAAGGCAGCTGGCGCGTCCTGACCGCCGCCGACGGTCTCCCCACGGCCGCGTGGATCGACATGCTCGAGGTCTCCCCGGGCGGCGAGTTGACGGTGATGGCTGGCGGGCGGTTGGTCCGGGGGAAGGCGCGATGATCGGATGTGGACATCCACGCGCCGCGCAACAAGCCCCGATCCCGCCCCCTCTACCCCCCAAGAGGCGACTCGCATTCGCCGGTGAGGAGGCAGAGGTGAACGGCACGAATCAGGAGATGGTCACCAACCGGGTCAGCGACCCGGATGCGCGATTTGCGGGCGAGCCGCCCAGCTGGGAGGAGCCGGATGCGGGCGACGAACTTCGTGGACTGGTGGGGCGGGTCGAGTCCGCGGGCAGCGCGCCGGAGAAGCTGGCGCTGATGAGGTCCCTGCTGGAGCGGATGGAGACCGTCGACCGGGTCCCGGGGGACGTGATCGCGCGTATCGATCAGCTGGCGCGCGGGTCCGTGGACCCGGACGTGATTGCGCTGGGATTGCGGGCGCGGGTTTGGGCGCGGTCGGCGCGGATGGGCATCGGCGCCACCGAGCGTTGGTCCCGGATGAGCCTGGACGTTCGACTGCGTGCTCAGCACACGCGTGCCTCGCGGCGGCAGCCACCGCGGCGCATCCCCGCCGCTTCGCTGGATCTTCGCTACGACATCGACTGGAGCCGGCCCCTCGGCGTGGGGGGCTTCGCCGCGTCCTTCGCTGCGGTCGAGCGCGGAACGGGTCGTCGGGTGGTGATCAAACGAGCCCATGCCCCCCATTCTGACCGTTTCCTCGGTCTGCCCGAGCCGGTGAAGGCCGGGATGGTGGCCGAGTTTCGCGAGCGCTTCCGGCGCGAGGCACGAGGCCTGGAGCTGTCCCGCGAGCGACGTGTGCGTGGGGTGGTCGGCCTGGTGGAGCACGGGGAACTCGTCGACCCCTTCGTGGCTGCCAGGGACGGTGCCGCGGGTACCGCACCCTATCTGGTCACCGATCGCGTCGAGGGGCGGTCGCTGAGCTACCTGCTGAAGGTGTATCCCGACGGCCTGCCCGTCGCCGCCTCGCTGCATTGGGGTGCCCAGCTACTCCGGATCCTCGGCGACCTGCACGACGTCGGTCTGCTCCATCGGGACGTCAAGCCCGGCAACGTGATGTTCGCCAGTCAGCCCGACACGGAGCTGGTCGATGCGCTGGACGACCACCCGGAGCGTGTGCGCGAGCTCCCCGATCTCGTTCTGATCGACTTCGGCGCCGCTGTGTCCTTCCGCGACGAGCGGCTCAGCCGCCTGGGCTTCACCCCGCCGTACACCGAGGACTACGCGCCCATCGAGCAGCGCCAGCGCCAGCTCAGCGATCGCCAGGGGCCGTGGACCGACGTCCACGCCGCGGGTGTCGTGATGCTCGACATGCTGGCGGGCCACCGTCGCCGCCGCGCGTGTTTCAAGGCCCTGCGCAGCTCCCGCGACGAGGGGGTGCCCGTGGACCGCAAAGTCGCGATCCGCCGGCTGCTCGCCGGTCAGCGGGCCGCCGTCGTCAGTCCCGTCGTCAGGGCCGTGGAGCCGTGGCCGGGCAAACGCACCCGGGCGGCGCGGCCGCTGGCCAGCTCGCTGCAGGACTGCCTGCGGTCGATCCGGCGCGGGAAGGAGTCGGCCTGATGGAGACGGCCGGAACCATCGCTCCGAGGTCCACGCCCCCCGCGGGACGTCCTCCCCTCGACTCCGTGCTGAGAGGGTGTCGCGCCACGCAGCCCGGCGTCCGTGACCGCGCCGCTCGCCAGCTGCGCCAGGTCGTCCGCGGGATGGTCTTCCGCCACGTGAACGGCCGCCGCGAGGAGCTGGAGGAGCTGGCCCAGGACCGGATGGCCTGGCTGTTCGCCGGCGGCATCGACAAGTTGCTGGACAAGCGCCGGCAGATGGACGACCCGCGGCGTTTCGCCAGCTACTTCCGCCGCACCATCGTCCGGGCCGCCCGCGAGCCCTTCCGCCGTCATCGCCACAGTCGGGAGTTCCCCCTGCGGGTGATCGACTCCAAGCCAGGAGACCCGGCGACTCGCATCGCCGACGACATGATCACCTTCACCCGCCTGCTCGGTCACCGCCGCGCCTTCTGGCAGGCTTTCGACGACCTGTCCGCCGCCGACCGCCACGTCCTCGGCCTCGAGCTGGCCCATTGCCTGGGCGAGATCGACCGCTCCGACATGCTCCGCGAGCTCGGCCTGAACACCGACAGTGCCCTCCGCGCCCGCATCTGCCGAGCCAAGGCGCGGTTCAAGGCTTTGCTGGGCGAGCGTGGCCTGGATGTGGACCAGGTGCATCGAGGTGATGAGCCTCGGGACTGACCGGGATCCCCCCGAGGGTTCGGCGCCCGACTCCCGATTTTTCATCGCGTCGCAACAAACGCCAATGTCGATCCCTCCCAACCCAGGAAGCCGGGCACAACCAACCCGCCCGGCGGGAGCCCCGGTCCCTTCGACACCGGTCGTTGCCTCGCCCGCCGGAGATCCCAGGACCCCCTGGATGCCCATGTAGCCGCCCCCGCAAACGACGACCAGGCCGACCAGACCCGCGAGCGCGAGCGCGAACAGCCGGCCGGAACCGGCGGCGGGCTGGCGCACGGGATCCACGAGGGTCGGCTCGGCCTGCTTGGGCACCGTCCGGGCTTCGCGCTCGGCGGCTTTGCGCGCCTTGTTCTCCGCCGCCGCTTGCGCCGCCGCTTGCGCCGCCGCCTGCTCCGCCGCATCGGCGGCTTGCCGGCGAGCGGCCTCTCGCGCAGCTGCCTCCTGCGTCGCCTGTTCCGTGCGCACCTTCCGGGACGCGAGGAGCTGGGCGTGGGCCCGCCGCAGCGCCCCGGCGATCTCGCTGGCGGTCGTGGGGCGCTCCGCTGGCTCCCGCAGGCACCCGAGGATCGCCTCGTCCAGCTCGGCGGGGAGTTCCTCGACGAGCTCCGACGGCGGATGGGGGATCCCGACCGGCAGCTTGCCGGTCAGCGCCTCGTAGAGCACCAATCCGAAGGAGTAGAGGTCCGCCGCCGCGGTGGGCGCGCCCGTCTCCTGGGTCAGCTCGGGGGCCATGTAGCGCAGCGTGCCCGGCTGGCCGAACTCGGTCATGTCCGCGCCGGCGACCGCGTGAACCACGCCGAAGTCGAGCAGCTTGACCTGCACCCGGCCCGCGCGCAGGGCCTCGTCCAGCACCATGATGTTGGAGGGCTTCACGTCCCGGTGGACCAGCCCATGGTCGTGGATGTAGTCGAGGGCAGCTGCGACCTGCTCGGCCACGTCCGCGATCCGCGCCAGCCGCTCGGGCAGCTCGGCCCGCACCAGGGGGCTGGCGTGGACCTGACCCGTCAAGTGCTGGGCCAGCGTGGCGCCCTCCAGGTGCTCCATCACCAGCCCCGCCCGCTCGCCCTCGGCCTTGAACTCGTAGACCTGGAGAATGTGGGGATGGTGCAGCCCGCGTGCCGCCACGACCTCTCTCCGCAGGCGTTTGACCGCGGCCTCGTCCGACGCCTCGGCCGGTGCCAGCAACTTGATCGCGACCACCTCCTGGGTCTCGACCAGGTTCCTCGCCCTGTACACGGTCCCCATCCCGCCCTGCCCCAGCCGGGCCTCGATGCGGTACTCGGCCCACACCTCGTCGCCGATATCGACGCCGGTGGTCAGCGTCTCGGTCAGCACCGTCGCCGGTCCGCGGGCCGGGCGGGTGCCGGCCTCGACCGGGGTGTCCCCGCGCGATGTGCCGCAGGCGGGGCAGTAGGCCATCCCGGGCTCCAGCCGGTGCTCACAGGCGGGGCAGATGTCGCCGGGCGGAGTCGTGGTCGGGTCGGGCGTTCGTGCGGAGTGGGTCGCGTCCGCCGCGCGCGCGGGCGTTCCCAGCGCCGCCCCGCACGCCTCGCAGTGCCGGGCGCCGTCCTCGTTCTCCGTCTTGCAGGCAGCGCAGACCGTGGACACGTCGTCCCCCTCGCTCTCCAGGGCCTCCACGATAGAACAACTGCGCCGCGCTTGACCACGTGCCCGGGATGAATGTCTCGGGGACCCGCTGCGACCCGGGGGCTGCAGGGCAGTCGTCGCCACCGAGGTCTTGTCGCGTGTGGGACGACCCTGTACAACCTTCCACGGGGAGACGCTCATGACAGGGCCCACCTTGGACTCCAACTGGAAACGCGCTGTGCTCGCCACGATCGTCGTCGCGGCCTGTGCCGTCGCGACCCCCGCGACTTCTGCGGACGCGGGGAACGCCCCGGCCGAGGACACGATCGGCGCCGGCATCGCGGTGCCCGACACCGGTTCCGGTAAGAGCAAGAAGGGCAACGACAGCGGCTTCGATCCCAAGGACTTCGGCGGGGGCTTCCGCATCGGATTCTGGTCCTACATGGGCATCGACGGTGGACAGAGCGGACCAGGGTACGGCCCCACCGTGGGTATCAACCCGGGCGTCGACTGGTACTTCGGGATGTGGAAGGTCTCGCTGGACTACGCCTATGGCGGCAGCCTCGGTGATGGCGGTGGCGTCGGCAGCGAGGCGTTCACGTCCACGGGCGTCGCCTTCCCTTTCCCCAAGGTCCGTCCCTGGATCGCCGCCCGGATCGGCTATTGCTTCGGCGACGGCTACTGCGACGAGGGCTTCGTCGCGGGGCCCAACTGGGGCGTCGACCTGCGCATGGGTGGCCTCTACGCCCAGTTCAGCGGGTACGTCTACCCGGGAGTCGAGATCCAGGCGGTGGGCTTCAACGCCGCGATTGCGCTGGGGATCTGAGCGCCGCCTCCCAGGCCTCCGGCGCGCCTCGCCGGGGTCGATCGTCGAGATTGCAACAAACGTGAAACCCGGCCCCTCCATCCCGTGAGGAGGCGAGAATCATGATCGGATTGCTACGACGACGCCCGGCCATCGAGCTGGACGACCTGGAGCGGGCGGCGCGGGTGACCCTGCTGCGGCTGGGGGAGCGGGCGCCGGCGGGCGCCGGAGACGATGGGGAGCAGAACGCGCGCGGCACACGTGTGAGCCTGCGGCTGAATCACGAGTCGCTGGCGGCCATCGGGCTGCCGCGGACGCTGGTGGCCGGGGACCTACAGCGGAGCCTGGACGAGTGGGCGTCGCTGGAGCTGCCCTCGCGGACACCGGTGGACGTGGAGCTGGTGCCGGATCGGTCGCTGACGCCGGGGGACGTGCGGGTGTGGTTCGGCGACGGTCGGCCACGGCCGGCGACTCCGGTGACCGCCGCGGCGTCCCTCCTCGAGGTCGAAGGGACCGGAAGGGACGAGGCGGGCGATCCGGAGACCGGAGACGCGGTAGCGTGTCCCGAGGAAGCGGAACCCGAGGTACCCGCCGGCGGCAAACGCGATAGAATCGGCGCCACCCGCCGGCCGAGGGCCCGCAAGAGGGGGTACAGCGCCATGGCCGTGCTCGCGCCGAGGAGCAACGCCCGCCGGATCCGCCGCAAGCGGATGGTGGTCCTGCTCGCGGTGCTGGTGGCGGCCCTGTGCTGGTACCTGGTGGGTCCGGCGCTGGCCGACACCTACGCGGCGCCGGGTCCGGCTCCGGACGTGGTGTTGGTGGACGGGTCGCCGGCGACGCCCGAGGGCGGTTGGGGCGGCCTGTGGCCCTGGCTGGCCGGAGCCGCGCTGGCGACGGCGGCCCTGACCGGGCTGGGGCTGCTGGGAATGGCGGCGCTGGGAGCGCTGCGACGCCAGCGCCGGGTGCGCTCGCCGTCCGCGGAGACCTTCCCGCCGACGATGGCTCACCAGGCCGTCAGCGAGGGGACGCGGGACCGGGCGGACGCCCAGGCCGACGCCGGGGCGATGTTGACTGATCTGCGCCGGGTGCGCGACGTGGCCGACGTCGAAGGCTGGACCGGAGTGGTGGACGATGCGATGGCCATCGAGAAGGACCTGCACTGGATCCGCCAGAAGCTGGCGTTTGCGCCGGCGGGGCGGTTGGCAGCGGCTCGGGGTAACGCCGTGGACGTGGGCGCCGTGATAGAAGCGGACCAGGGAGCGGCAGGGGCATTGACCCGGCTGGGCGAGGAGCTACAGGTGCTCCGCCAGCGGGCGCGTGGCGCGTCGGGCTCGAGCCTGGTGGTGGAACTGGCGAGCCTGCGACAGCGGGCGGGCGACCTGCGCGGCATGATCGCGCGGCGGCCGGCAATGATCATCGACTGAGCGGAATCCGAGGGACGGGAAAGGGAGGACGACCATGGCATACATCGAGTGGCGCCGGGGCGAGGGAGTGGTGGCCTGTCGGCTGGACCGGGGCATGATCCCGACCGGCGATCGGGTGGCTGGCGTGGCCGCGGACGGCGTGGGGACCGGCCGTCCCGAGACCGTGGTCGTCGATCCCGACGGGTTGCTCCGCAAGGGCGTCAAGGCGGTCAAGAACCTCGGTGGTACGGCTCCCGCGCTCGAGAAGGGCGTGTTCGTCGAGATGGGCACCCGGGCGCTGTTCTTCGCCAACGGACGCTACGAGGGCGAGCTGGCCCAGGGCGCCTACCGGCTGGACAAGATCGAGCGCATCCTCGAGAAGCAGCTCCACGTCTACCACCCGGTGGTGGTGCTGCTGGACGCCGCCGAGACCTGGATCGACTTCGAGATCCACGGGAAGCGCACGAAGGATCTGCAGGACGCCGACGTCTTCTTGCAGTTGGCTCTACAGCTGGTGGATCCGGAGCTGTTCTTGGCCAACCTCATGAAGGGCGGCGATGCGTTCACCGAGAAAGACCTGCGGGTACGCCTGTTCCAGCCGCTGGCCCAAGGGGTCGAACAGTTCGTGGCCTCTCGGGACGGGGCAGAGCTGTCCCATATCACCGATCAGACGCGCGACCTGATGCTGGCCGTTCTGCAAGGCAGTTGCCGCGACGTGCTTGCCGCGATGGGTTTCGCCCTGGTGCGGGTCAACGTCTTCAACACGGACGTGGCGCTGGACAACGCGCGCACCGCGAACGCCGCGCGGCGGGCCCGGGAGCGGGCCGAACTGGCCGACGACATGGCCCAGGCCGAGGTGGACGCGGAGCGCCTGGAGTGGGGGCTGCAGCAGTCCCGCGACGAGTACCGCCGGCGCAAGGCGCAGGAGGACGCGGAGCGGCAGCAGAAGCGCGGCGACGCCGAGGACGGCCTCGAGGACCGCGACTGGCAGGCCGACTACGACGATCGCAGCGATGCCCGCGACTTGACCGACACGCGCCGCCGCATCGACATGTGGGCCCGCTTCGCCGACGAGACCCTGCGCAAGGAGGTGCTGGAGAAGGGCCACGTCCTCGAGCTCCAAGAGCAGCTCGCGAAGATCCACCAGGAGTACCGCCAGCTCGGCGTGATCCGCGACGAGGAGTGGCGCAAGTTCCAAGACGAGGTCGACTGGGCCCACCTCGAGGCCGACTGGGATCGCCAGGATCGGCTGGCGACGCGCCAGGACAAGGAGGAGCAGCAGCGCCGCCAGCGCAAGCACATCCTGGTCCTGCTGGACATGAAGCTGGCCAAAGAGCTGCAGCAGACCCAGCTGCGGGACTCGTCCGACATCATCCGGCTCAAGCTGGAGCTGGCCTGCTGCCAGATCGAGGAGAAGCTGGAGCTGGACAAGGTCGAGGAGCGGGCCAAGCAGGAGCTCGGCCAGGTGCTGTTCGGGGGGCAGCGCGATGCGGCGGCGCGCGGTCAGGAGCTGACCGAGCAATCACTGACCTTCCAGCAGCGCACGGAGGGCATGAAGCGAGTCCTGCAGTCCGACGAACTCAAGTACGAGGTCGAGGTCAACCAGCTGCAGACGGAGATCACCCTGGCTGCCATGGATCGCGAGGAGGCGGTCAACCTGCTCGCCAAGATCACGCAGGAAGGCGAGAAGGGGGCGGTCTCACACGGCCTGGAGATCACGGCGCTGAAGCTGGCCGCTGCCCTGCAACGCCGCGACGACGAATTCCAGCAAGAGCTGAAGGAGCGGGAGGACGCCGCGCGTCTGGGCAACGAGATCAACGTCGCCACCGCGGATGCCGAGGCGCAGGCCGAGTGGTCGGCCGCGGAGGTCCGCCACCGGATCGAGACGGCCAAGCTCGAGCGCAAGCGTGCCGAGTTGCAGATGGAGATCGAGGCGGCCCAGGAGAACAAGCTCAACAAGGTGATCGTCCTGCAGAAGCTGTCCGAGATCGACGAGGCCATGGAGCAGGCTGTCCATCGCCGGAAGATGGACCTGAAAGAGCTGGACCACCGGCACGATCTGGGCCGCAGGGGGGCCGAACTCGACAAGACCCGGGTCACCCTGGAGCACGAGGCCGGGATCAAGCGCCAGGAGACTGAGGTCCGCATCCGCGAGCTGGAGGCAGAGGAGCGCCTGAACGAGGTCCGCGCGACCATGAGCCCGGAGCAACTGGACGCCCTGCTCGGCAACGAGCTGGCCCGGATCGCTTCGTACAAGGTGGAGGAGAAGGAGGCGGTCATCGCCGCGCTGGAGAAGGCCAACGTCGAGCTCGAGGCAGCGCGGGCATCCGGCGACGAGCGCTACGAGAAGGTGCTCCAGGATCAGCAAGCGGGCTTCGAACGGTTCTTCGACAAGCACCGCACCGACATCAACCGGGCGATGGACACGGTCAAGGAAGTGTCGATGAAGGCGATGGAGGAGACCCGCCGCACGGCGGAGGCGGGGTTCGGCAAGACCCACGGCGACGCCGACGAGCTGGCTGACCTCCAGGGCAGGCGCGTGGACGACGCCAAGGAGGCCCGGACCGAGACCGTGGGCGCGGTCGTCGGCGCCGCTCGGCCCGCGGAGAAGGAGACCGTCCTGACGGAATGCAAGCAGTGCGGGCATCCGATGGGGCCGGATGACGTGTTTTGCTCCAAGTGCGCCTGGAAGAAGTAGGCCCGCCGCGCGCATGTCGGACCACACCGGAGACAGCTCCCCGCCGTCGCCGGCCGCCGACCCCCTCCTCACCCTCACCACCCTCACCGAGCTGGCCGACATGCCCGAGGAGCGGATCCGGCACCTGCGGGAGCTGCTGGACGGGATCCGGGATGGCGGGGAGGCGGCGGGTTCGGACGAGCTGGCCGGGCGGCTCGAAGAGCTACGGCGGGGCGAGACCGACCCCCAGGTGCTGTCCCTGGCGCGGCAGGCCGCCATCGCGGCCGGGCGAGCCCGGATCGGGCTGGGGCCGGCGAAGGAGGCGGTGTCGGGCCGCACGGACACGCTGCTGAGGCTGCGCCACACCACCGAGCTGAAGCGCCACTACAGCCGGATCAACACCGGACGGTCGCTGGAGCAGCGCTACGATTTGGGCGAGCCGGCGGACAGCCTGCTGGGCGTGGGCGGATTCGGGGCGGCCTACCGGGCGACGGAGCGGGGGACGGGCCGTGAGGTGGTGATCAAGTTCGTCCACGGGGAGGGTAAGACTCCGACTTTCATGGCCGAACGGTTCCGGCGCGAGGTGCGGGGGTTGGCGGCGGCCGAGGACGCCGGCTCACCGCGGGTCGTCCGGCTGGTGGAGCACGGGGAGATCGACGGTCGGATCTACGTGATCACCGGGTTCGTGCCAGGGGGGACCCTGCACGAGCTGCTGGAGGACTACGCGGACGGGCTACCACCGGTGGTGGTGGCGCACTGGGGGCTGCAGCTGGTCGAGACCCTGGGCTCGCTGCACGACGCCGGGATCGTCCACCGGGACGTCAAGCCGGCCAACCTGCTGTTGTCGTGGGCCCCGGACAGCGCTGCCCTCGACCGGCTGGACGACGACCCGACCGCCCCGTTGGACGGGGTCCCCGACCTGCTGCTCGCCGACTTCGGCGCAGTCCTGCTGTACCGCGAGGAGCGGTTCTCGCGTTACGAGGGGCCGGGAGCGGCCACTCCCTACACCCGCGGCTACGCCCCCGTCGAGCAGGTGCTGCGCCTGCCCGAGCAGGGGCCCCACACCGACCTGTTCGCCCTGGGGGTGTTGCTGACCGAGATGCTCACGGGCAGCCGCCGTCGCGAGCAGGCCACGCGGCTGCTGGACGGGGGAGGGGACGAGGAACCCGCGGCCGAGGCGCTGGACGCCCTGGAACGGATCCCGCCCCGGCTGGCCGAGGTGTTGGCCGACTGCGTGGAGCCCCGCCCCGAGGTCCGGCTGAGCGACATCCGCAAGTTCGAGATCGCCCTTCGCGCCGAGTTCGTTGCCCTGCGCGGCGGCGACGAGGTGGTGCGATGACGACCGCCGTCGAGCTGCTCGAGGGCTGCCGGGCCGGCGACGCCGCGGCCTGGGCTGAGCTGTCCGAGAAGATCCGGGTGATCCTCGCCTCCCGGATCCGCGAGCCCCGCATCGACCGGGACGACTTGCAGCAGATGTGCCTGCAGTGGCTGCTGGAGCGGGGTCTGGCGAAGGTGAACGAGCCCGAGGCGTTCCACGCATTCCTGTGGAAGTCGATCCCTCGGTACGCCCGCGAGAAGCTGGGACTCAAATGGACCCGGACCGAGTTCCCGCCGCCCCCCGTCGGTGACGACGATCTGGACCCCTTCGAGCGGCTGCTGGGCAAGGGCATCACCCTCGACCGGGCGGTCTACCATCGCCACGCGTTCCGCGACGCCCTGGAGTCCCTGGACGAGGGCGACGCGGCCGTGTTGCGGCTCTACGTTCGCTACAAGCAGGGCGAGCTGACCTACGAGGCGATGATCGCCGAGGCAGGCGTGGGCAAGCGCAACACGATGGCGTCGATGATTCGCCGCGCCCAGCTTCGATTTCTGGAGCTGCTTCGCGAGAAGGGGATGACCGTCTGAACGGGATCAGTGATCGACCATCGACCCCGGCGTCGGGGCGATCTGGTCCACCAATTCCTCGGTGATTCCCATGGCCGCGGCGGCCTCCGGGTTGCTGCGGACGGCGTTGCGCAGGCGTTCGCGGGCGGTTGGGTGGGTGGCGAACTCCGCCACCACGCCGTGGGCCTCGAAGACGGCCATGGTCAGCAGGGCGAAGACCTGACCCGCGAACCAGTGCGCCTTGCTCGGCGAGCTGGCGATGACCGACGAGGCGAAGCTGTCGGCGTCCCGCTCCTGGTTCTGGCACACCTCCAGCGGCTGGCCGCTGTAGCCGAGGCCGTAGATGTGGCCGTAGCAGACGTGGCCCAGCTCGTGGCCGATCACGTACATCACCATCGCGCAGAGGAGCTCGCGGGCGAACAGCAGGCGCGCAATCTCCTCATCGCCAGGCTGGGCCGCCACAGGAAGGGCCGCGAGCGGTGCGCCGGGGGGCGTGGCCTGGCGCTGGTTGGCGTAGGCCCGCAGGCCCGGGACCGTGCCTCCGGAATCGGACGTGACCACGATCGCCATCGCCCCGAACTCCCGGACCAGCCCACCCAGCACCACCACCCGCGGCCCGATCGCGTCGGGCATCGCGAAGGCGTTGAAGTCCGGGTCCTCCTCGACGTAGGCGAAGCGTGTCGAGCTGGCCGCGTCGTCGTATGCCTTGTTCTCGCGCACGTGTCGGCTGCGGAACACCAGCTGGCGCAGCTCCCCGACCTCGGGCGCGTCGGGCACGAATCCCGGCGGGAAGCGGAGCGGCTCTTCCGTCTTTCGGCCCAGCGAGGCTCCGCCCTTCAGGCCGAGCCCCCTCCGGCGCGACGCGGTCCGCGGGGCGCCCGCTCCATCTAGCCGCCGGTCCAGGTCGGCGAGCCTGTCGTCCAGGCTGGAGTTCAGCCGCTCCAGCCGACTGTTCAGCCCCGCGTCGAAGTCCGTGAGGTGTTCGTCTTGCCGTCGATCGGAGGTGTCGATGTCGGCCGGGTCGTGCTTGCATGACGGGCAGCACAGATCGGGCGCGTCGATCCAGCGGTAGTCGAGCCCACAAGCCGCGCAGGTGGGCATGGCATCCCCCCTTCTCTGGCGGACAAGCATACCGTGGACACCACCGCGCTGTCCCCGACCTGCCCGCACTTGCACGGAGGCGTACAATAGGCGGTCCCGCCCGGGGACGGCGGGATGCGAGGTGTGGGGATATGGATAACAGGGTGAAGTGCAGCGGCTGTGGGTTCATGAACGACGCAGAGGCCCAGCGCTGTGGGCAGTGCAACGAGCCACTTCCGATCGGGGATCTCTCGAACTTCTCCCTGACCGGAGCCGAAGCGGCCGACGAGACCATCGCGTTCTTCGACCACGTCAATCTGATGATCACGGATATCGTCCGCAAGGCGAACGCCACCAACTGGCAGGTCCGCGGCAAGGACGAGGCTCGGCTGGCCCGGGTGCTCGGCCGCATCCAATCGGAGCTGCCCGCCGACCAGTTCCAGCTGCTGACCTATGGCGTCGAGGCACGACTGCTCAAGCTGAAGTCGAGCGGACGCGATGTCGTCCGCCGTGTGGTCCGGAGCGTGCTCGCGGGAGTCGCCGGTCCGGCGGAAGCGGCGCCTTGTTCGACCCCGCTCCGCGTGTCCGTGGACGTCGCGGCCAATCCGTCCGAGGAGTTGGTCGTGCTTACGCTCAAGGCGAACCGACATCCGGACGCCCGGCTGAGCGATGTGGAGGTGCTCGCCTTCGCTGAAGAAGGCGTCGAAGACGTGATCAAGATCGTTCCCCCACAAAAGACGAAGATGTCGATGGAGGAGGTCGAGGAGCGCAACTTCAGCTACCAGGTCGCGCTCAAAGGAGCCGGTGAGGCGAAGGTCAGGGTGCAAGTCCGCCTGGGATGCACGGGAGATACGAAAGACCGAATCTGCGCCTGCGCCTACCATTCCGAGTTCCGCTGGCACGTCGGCGTGGACGGGCGCAACAAGACCGTCGTCTACCAGCTCCAGGTGATCGAACCGAATACGTCGATCGTCCGCGTCGCGTTCGGGAAGGGCGATGAGGCGGAGCGAACCACCCTGGACGACGAGGGGGAGGGAGACGGCATCGGTCGGCAGCAGTTCGCTCTCCCCCTCTTCCTCGATATCGACCACTTCGAGACCCAGGCCAGTGCGCTGTATGACGGGGCTCCCGGCCTCGTCTCCCCAGGTGACGGACGTGTGCGCGCCGGTCATTTCCTGGTCGAGGCCGGCGACCAACGCCGCGTGTTGTTCGTGCTGCTGGACGACACCCTCTCCCTGGGGCGCTCGGACCGCAATCATATCGTCACCCGAGTGGGTCGGTTGAACCGGGACGAGAAGCACTGGGGATTCGTCAGCAAGCGGCACGGGCGGTTGCGGTGGATGGGGCCCTCGGAAGGAGCCTTCCTCGCCGACGGTCTGGAGTCGGGTGAGGGGTCGACCAACAAGACCGAGATCCGCCGCGGAGGGCGCCGCCGGTTCCCCCTCGACGGCGGATCGAAGCATCTGGAGACGATGGACCGGATCGAGGTCCCGCGGCTGGCGGGAAACGTCGAGAGGCCGTACGCGCTGTACTTCCACGATCACCGGACCTGGGACCGCAAGCAGCCCACGGGCAAGACGATCTGTCTGACCCTGGATCCGGACCGGGCGATGCACGAGATCATCCAGCCCGAGCGTCCGTACCTCTACGCCTGGCTCCCCGAGGCCGATCACGAGCTACTCGTCGGCTCCACGTCGTACACGGCGGTGGAGCTGCCGGGGGTCGGCGCCGAGCAGGCGTTCCGGTTGCTCCGCGACGAGGCGGGCCACCTCTACGTGTCCCCGTGCAGCGGTGTGAAGATGGTCCACGAGCGGGCCGGGGTCGAGCGTGCTCTGAGGCCCCACGCCTGGTACCAGCTCGCGGGCGAGGACGTGCTGCGCTGCGGCGAAGCGGAGCTGACCTACGCGATCCACCAGGACATGGACGAATCCGACCCCAATCTGGGCCTCTGCTACCCGGGAGAGCGCGGCCCCTTCGGCCCGCCCGAGGAGTTCCGGGATCTGCTGTTGCCGTTGATGGTGCCGGCGGAGTGATCGGGCGGGTGCCGTCCCCGCTACCGCTCCACCTCCGCCCGCCAGATCTCCCCGTCATCCAGCCCCAGGAACAGGTACCCGCCGTAGTACCCCACCGACACCGGCCAGGCGTCGTCGGCCTCGAACGTCGTCAGCAGGTGGTAGTCGTTGAAGTCGTCGGTGAACAGGACGCGGTGGGCGGTGCCGGGTTCGTCGCCGTAGATGTGGCCCTCGCGGGAGAGGAGGATCCATTCGCCGGGGGCGACCTCGAAGGCGTCGACCAGGGTCTCCTCTTCGAACTCGCCCAGGTCGTCGATGGCGCCGCCGGGCTCGAGCAGATAGGTCTCGTGGGTCAGGCTGCCGAAGCCGAACTTGACCGCGCTGATCAGACCATGTTCGTCGTCGACGGGCCAGGTCTCCCAGACCCAGCGGCTGTCCAGATCGGGGAGCTCGGTCAGGTCGCTGCCGTCGTAGACGAAGGGGATGACCTCGTTGATGTACTGGCCGTCCGTGCGGTGGCCGAACAGGTACAGCTCGTCGCCCATCGGCAACATGCGGGTCCAGCGGGCGTCGCCAACGGTGGGGTGGATCAGCTTCTCGACGATCTCGTAGGTCTCGCCGCCGTCGGTGGAGGTCCAGAACATCGACGAGATGGTGAAGGCGTCGTACTCGTCCCAGGTGCAGCCGCTGCCGGAGGCGTAGAGGGTGCCCTGCCACAGGGCGGCGTCGTGGACATGGAGGGCGTATTCCAGGGTGCGGCTCTTGACCCAGTCCGTGTCCGGGTGGCGGTTGTAGGCGTTGCCCATCAGGTCGTCCTCGGTGGCGTCGAGGCCGGCGATGTACAGACCGTCGTCGCCGCTGAACTGGCGGTACTGCTCGACCATCTCCTCGTCGACCGCGAACTCCGAGGTCCAGGTCTCGGGGTCGTCGACGTCGCTGAAGTAGCGCAGCTCGGTGGGGAAGATGCGGCCCGAGTTGATGTCCGCGTCGCCGTAGCCGAAGTAGAGCCGGTCCTGGTAGACGGCCAGGTCCCACACCGAGTGGTGGAAGCCGTTGCCGCCGTACTCGGCGGTCAGCGCGTCGATGTAGTCCTCGATGGGCTCGGCCCAGTCGTCGAACTCGCCGAAGTCCACCGCGGTCAGGTCGATGCCGTCGTCGTCGTCGTCGTCGCCCGAGGTGCTGTCATCGTCGTCGTCATCCCCGGTCGGACAGCCGAGGAGCCCGATCGTGAGACCCAGGATAACCAGGAGAGACCAAGGAGTTCGTCGCATGGGCGGAGTATAGGTCAGCGGCCCGGCGCGGCGATCTGCGAAAAGGTTTAATCATTAATACACGACCCTAATGACTAATGATTTCAGGCTTGGGCTCGGACTCGGAAGACACGGCCGGGCAAGCCGACCGTGGCACCCTCGGTCTCGGTCTCGGTCTCGGTCTCGGTCTCGGTCTCGGTCTCGGTCTCGGTCTCGGTTTCGGCCTACGGCCTGCCCCAGTACGCCTCGCGCACGAATAACAGCAGTTCGTCCAGCGCCTCGGGGCGGGGGAACTTGCGAGGCAGGGGGGAGGCGGCCCCGGCGGCGCGGATGGTGGCGGTGCGGTCCTCGAGGCGCTCGGCGGTGGGGGCGGCGAGGAGATCCTCGGTGCCGGTGAGGGCGGCGAGTTCGGCGGAGTCGGTGGCGACCACGCCGGTGCGCATCAGGTGTTCGGCGCGCAGCAACAGGGCGGCGGCCAGACGGCGGTGTCCGGCGTGGTCCTTGCCGGACATGTCCCGGGCGCGACGGACGTAGTCGTCGACAAATCCCCGGTGGAGGCCGTCCCGGGCGCGCTCGAGCAGGTGGGGGTGCAGCTCGGAGGTGGTCACGTTGCGGTGGGAGAAGATGGCGTCGAGGATGCGGCTGTCACCCTCCAGCAGACGTCTCAGCGCCTCGCCGATCTCGACCGCGTCCAGCCGGATGTCCTGGTCGTCCACGCACCCATCCCGGCGGAAGTGGGTCGCGGGCGGTGCGATTCGCAGCACATCGTCGGTGTCGGCGATCCAGATGCCGCTCAGGGGTAGGGTCTCACCGCGGACGCCGTCGCCGATGGCGACCAGGCACCACCGCTTCTGCAGGGGTGCCAGCCACTTCTCCAGAGCCTTCGCCGGATCGTTCATTCGGTCCTTCCCGCGAGCCAGGAGAGGGCTCCAAAGCGGTTGTTTGCGGCCGTCAACGCGCTTTGTTCGTCAGGGAACGGCCCCTCGCGCTGCAGTTCGCGGCCACCGCTGTCCCGCGTCAGCAGGAAGTAGGCCGGCGGGTGCACGCGCCCGGTGTAGTACAGGACCAGTCGGCCCCCGGACACTGCCGCCGCCGCCAGCTCGCAGTCGATGATGGTCGTGGGCATGGCGCGGCACCACCCTACCAGAGCCCTCCCTCTCGAACACCCGGGAAAGGACCGCCGCAGGGGGGTCTGGTATCCTGCTGGGGGGACGCCGCAGGGCGGCGAGACCGGCCCGGGATTGGCCCGGGGCGGCGGAGGGTGAGGGCGCTTGGTCTTCCTGCGAGCCGGTCGCCATGTCGTCCAGATTCCGTACGAGGAGTTCGAGCGCTGGGTCCGCGAGGGGCGGATCCACGATCGGGTCGAGATCCACTTCGAACCGGTGACCGGCTCCAGCTGGGTCAAGGCCGGCGAGTTGGAGTTCTACCGGAGCCTGGTGGACGACGAGCGGGCGCGCTTCCAGCGCCAGTTCTCGATGCAGCAGTTCCCCTGGGTCACCTTCGTGTTCGTGTTCCTCTGTGTGGCCTACTTCGCCATCCTGGCGGTGGAGATGGTGCAGCGCGGAGCCACGCCGGTTCAGCTGCTGCAGACCCCCCGCTTCGACCTGCTGGTGGAGATGGGCGCCAAGGAGGGCGCCCACATGATCGAGCTGGGCCAGTGGTGGCGATTGCTGACCTTCAGCTTCCTGCACGCCGGGCTGATCCACCTGGTCCCCAACATGCTGTACACGTCCTACGTCGGCTGGAGCGTGGAGGCGGTCTACGGGCGCAGCGGCGCGATCGTGATCTTCCTGTTCTCGGCGCTGGGCTGCGGTGCGGCCAGCCTGATGGTCAGTCCGATCCCGTCGGTGGGCGCGTCCGGCATCACCTTCGGCCTGTTCGCCGCGGCGGTGGTCTTCGGCTGGAAGTACGAGCCCCTGATCCCGCCGGGCTACACCAAGAAGTTCGGCTGGGCGTTCTTCCCCTTCCTCGCGGTCTTCCTGGTGTTGGGCTTCCGCTCGGCGCTGGTGGACAACTGGGGCCACGTGGGTGGGGTGATCGGCGGCGGCGCGGCGGCCTTCGCCCTGTCACCGGCGGTCGTCCAGGACAAACTGGACCGTTGGAACTCGGCCAAGTTCCGCGCCTACCTGGTGGCGCTGATGATCTTCGGCACGATCTTCGGTGTCCCCCAGGTGATCGGTCCCAACGCCCTGCTGGTGGCGCCCCGGCTCAACCTGGAGGTGGTCCACGACGTGGCCGGACTGGCCTTCTCGTTGCCCCGCTACTGGGCCCGGCCCAAGGTGCGCGACGCCTTCCCCTACGACGCCTTCACCTCCCCGTCCAAGGCGATGGCGGTCAGCTACGGCGTCGACGTGCAGGAGTACCCGGTACATCCGGACGAGATCGCCGGCCACTTCCTGGACGAGCTGCGCGGGGTGCCTGGCTACGAGGTGATCTACGACACCCTGACCGAGGAGGACATCACCGTCGGCGATGTGGCCTGGCGGGTGATCTCGGTCACCGTCGAGGAGGGCACCGAACAACGCATCTATCAGCGCGCCGCCAGCTCCAGGGGCTGTGTCGAGTATCGGCTGACCTTCCAGACCCTGCCGAAACACGTGGGCGCCTACGAGGGGTTGCGCCAGCGGATCCTGGAGACCGCCCGCGTGACCTACCCGCGCGCCATCCGGGAGGGGGAAGACAACGTCAAGTTCTACCCCGAGTTCTGGAAGCAGCACTCGGACCTGGGTCGCGCCTACGCGCTCTATGGCGAGGCGGCCAAGGCAGAGGAGGCGTTGCTGCGGGCCCGGACGATGGCGCCGGAGATGGACGAACCCCTGTTCTGGCTGCTGTTCCTCTACGACCGCTACAACCTGCAGCAGTCGGACCGCTACCGGCTGGTGGAGGAGGCCTTCGACCGCCACTCGACCAATCCGGACATGTTGATGCTGTGCTACGAGGTCTGCCGCACCATGGGCAACAGAGGCTGCGAGTGGCGCGCGCTGTCGCTGGCCAACGCGTCGTATCCCAACCACCCCAAGATCCAGGCCTACGTGGAGGAGTTCGGCGGCGTCGAGGCGTTGCTGATCCCGGCCGACTGGCAACCCCTGGACGGCGGGGACGACGACTCGGCCGATCCCCCGCCCGCTGCTCCCCGATGACGGGTACCATGGGCGGGTAGGTTCCCACGATGCCGATGCTGGTCGACGCGATCCTGGTCCTGATGTTGCTGCTCGCGGGGGTGGCGCTGGGCCTGCTCGTCGGGTCCGTTCTCTGGCGCCGCAGGGCCCGGAAGCCCCCGCAACCGCCGCGGGTCACCAGCACCCCCGAGAGGATGTCCGCTGCCGCACTCTCGGCCCGCCGCCCCGACGCCGATCCCCCGCCACCGCCCGCGGGCCTGACCGCGACCCACAGCAGCTTCGATCCAAGCTCGACCACCACCGAGATCCAGGCCGTCAAGTCCCCGGGCGCCGATACCGACGAGATCGCGCCCTGGGACCTGAGCGGTGCGGGCGCCGACCGAGGCGCCTGGAAGAGCGCCAGCGGCAGCTCG
Source organism: uncultured Rickettsiales bacterium (assembly GCA_964436045.1). Taxonomy (GTDB): domain Bacteria; phylum Myxococcota_A; class UBA796; order UBA9615; family CAYRNR01; genus CAYTBN01. The sequence goes on from CAYTBN010000011.1 coordinate 92,919, forward strand.
CCGCTGATGTACCAGACCATCGACGCCTACGGCACCATCGTCGGCTGCAGCGCGGTCCAGGCCCGGTTGCTGGGGCGGTCGATGGACGATCTGGTCGGTCACTCGCTGTTCGACCTGATCCACCCGGAGGACGAGCTGGTCCTCCGGGAGCACCTCGATCTGGCCCGCCAGTCCCGGAACGAGGCCCGCGGCAGCGTGCGGCTGGTGCACGCCAACGGCCAGCCTCTGGAGATGGCGATCCACTCCAAGCCCCTGTTCGACCGGGCGGACAACTTCGTTGGCTCGCGCACCCTGCTCAAGGACCTGAGCTCCCGCCGCCAGCGCGAGGAGTTGCTGGAGCGGGCGCTGCAGGCGCTGGCGGAGAAGAACGCGATCCTGGCGCTCAAGACCCAGGAGATCATGCGGATCAACCGCAACCGCAGCGAGTTCATCAGCTCGGTGAGCCACGAGCTGCGAACCCCGTTGCACGCGGTGATCGGCTACGCGGAGTTGCTGGGCCGCGGCCTGTATGGCTCCCTCACCGACCGCCAGAAGAAGGCGGTCGACGGCATCGTCAATCGGGGCAACGACCTGCTCAACCTGATCAACAACATCCTCGATCTGAGCCGCATCGAGATGGGTCGCCTCCAGCTCGAGTTGACCCTGTTCGATCCGGTCGAGGTCCTCCGGGAAGTGATCCAGACCGCCCACCTCCTGCAGCGCCAGGCCGACGAGGCCATGGCCGACGAAGATCGGTGGGACGATCTGGATGAGGAGGAGGACGAAACCGAGGGCGCCCCGGTCGCGATCCGCACCAACTTCGCCGATGCCCCGCCCGAGGTGAGCGGCGACCGCAACCGCTTCCAGCAGGTGGTCCTCAACCTGGTCTCCAACGCCCTGCGCTACACCGAGGTCGGTCACGTGGACGTGATCTGCCGCGGGGAGCCCGATGGGAGCTTCGTCGTGGCGGTCAGCGACACCGGTGTGGGTGTCGCTCCGGAGGACCAGGAGGCGATCTTCGAGGCGTTCTACCAGGTGGAGGCGAGCTCGACCCGGATCCACGGCGGCACCGGCCTGGGCCTGCCCATCGCCCGCAAGCTGACCGAGCAGATGGGTGGCCGGCTGACGGTGCTGAGCCGCCTGGGGGTGGGGTCGACCTTCTACCTGCGACTGCCCGAGGTGGGCCCCACGCCTGCCGAGAAGAGCTTCGAACTGGCCGCGGTCACCGGCCTGCACCTGCCCCATCGCCAGGCAGCGACGATCCTGGTCGTCGGCCAGGAAGGGGAGGGGTACCTGGGGATCAAGGAGGGGCTGCGCGAGGAGGGGCTGGATCTGTACGAGGCGCCGCACCCGCGCGAGGGCTACGAGCTGGCACGCAGCCGCTTGCCGACCGCGATCGTGCATCTCCTGAGCGGCGAGAACGACAACCCGGCCGAGCTGGTCACCATGGTCCGGGGCGATCCCCTGTCGGCCCACATCCCGGTCGTCGTGGTCGGCCCGCCGCGGGTCGGCGCTGCGACCACCGAACTCGGGGTGGACGACTTCGTGTCCGTGCCCACCGATGGCGTCGAGGTGGCGGAGCGGGTGTGGCCGCTGATCGGACGTCGCCAGGAGCGTGTCCTGCTGGTGGGACCCCAGGCCGAGTCGCTGAACGATGTGGCCGAGGCGATTCGCGCCCGGGGGTTCTCGGTGGCGCGCGCCCAGCGTGGAGCGCGCGCGGTGGATTTCCTGCAGCGTAGCCCCGTCCAGATGGCGGTCGTGGCCAACGACATCCCGGACATCTCCGTGTCGGACCTGCTGGCTGCCGTCGAGCAGATGGAGCACGACGAGCGGCCGTCAGTGGTGGTTGTGCTGCGGCAGTCCGTCTCGGCAGAGGCGCGCACCGAGCTTCGCAACCGCGCGATGGCGTTGCTCGACCCGGGTGATCTTCCGCCGGCGGAGATGGCCCAGCGGATCCTGGAGCTGCTGACCCCCCTGGACGATGGAGAGGGTGGAATGTCGGAGACCCTGGGGGCGGCCGGGACCCCCACGGGGCCTGCTTGACCCTCCGGCACGCGGAATGCTAGCTTGGTTTTTCAGTTTAATCGCGAATTTGGAGCGTCATAGGGGGGCGAACTGTGTCCAAGACGCGCCTGCTGGACCGGCCATGAGCAAGCAACGCGATACCTTCACGACAGCCCAGGCCGCCCGCCTGTTGGGCGTGAGCGTCGCCACGGTGGTCAACTGGATCGACGACGGCCGTCTCCGGGCGCACAAGACCCCGGGCGGGCACCGTCGCATCTCACGCGAAGACCTGGTCACCTTTGCCCACCACTACGAGATGCCCCTGGATGGCGTCGAGGTCCGGGGGTCCGGCGACAGCAAGCGGATCCTGGTGGTGGACGACGATCCGGCCATCCTGACCCTGTACTCCGACGCCCTCGAGATCGAGGGTGGCTTCGAGGTTCGTACCGCCCGCAGCGGATTTGCCGCAGGTCTGGCGGTGGCGCGCTGGCGGCCCGACCTGCTGCTGCTGGACGTGCACATGCCCGGCATGGACGGCTTCGAGGTACTGGAGAAGATGGAGGCGGCGGACGCCCTCGGCAGCATCCCGGTGGTGCTCTGCACCGCGTACTCCGAAAAGCTGGAGCAACGGCCGGACGTGCGCGAGAAGGTGGCCGCGGTCCTGACCAAGCCCGTCTCCATCGACCGTCTACTCGACACGGTCAAGCAGGCCCTGTCCTAGCCGGCGGGCCCGTGGCCGCCGTCCCTCGCCCTCGACTCACTCCGAACGAACGCGAGACCGTCGGGCGCGTCTGGGCCTGGGCGCTGGAGGCCAGCAGCGCCCCGGACGGCAGCATCCACGGACCCAGCCACTGGCGACGAGTCGGTCGACTGGGGATGCGCATCGCGGGGATCGAGGGTGGTGACCTGCTGGTGGTCGCCCTGTTCGCGACCTGCCACGACATCGCCCGCGTCCACGACGGCATCGACCACGAACACGGCCCCAAGGCCGTCGAACGGATGCGGATGGAGCTGCCTCACGATCTGGATCTGCGTCCGGGGCAGCTCGACCTGCTGTTCCGGGCCATCACGTCCCACACCGAGGGGGAGATCGTCGAGGATTCGACCATCGGTGCCTGCTGGGATGCCGACCGGCTCGACCTGATCCGCATCGGCTTCGATATCGACCGTCGGCGGTTGTCCACCGCCACGGCACGCGGGCCCGCGCTGGAGAACGCCGCGCGGCGCCTCTGGGAGCGCGATCGCCGCTTCCGCATCGCGGCGGGGCTGTGGGTGCCCCGCCCGGCCCCACCGCGAGGTGAATCATGACCACACCCCTTCGCCACATCCTGGTGCCGACCGACTTCTCCGACGCCGCCGAGCATGCCCTGCTCTACGCCGCCAGCCTCGGGGAGCGATACGGCGCCACGATCCACGTGACCCACGTGGTCACCCTGCAGGACGTCGACCGCAGCGACGACACCAACTTCCCCGACATGGTGCCGTACCTGGATCGGGCCGACGCGGCAGCGCGGCAGGCCCTGGATGTGGGGGTGGAGCACGGCGGGGAGGCGGAGGCGACGGTGGTCAAGGAGGTCTTGCGGTCGGTCAACCCGCACGAGGCGATCATCGAGTACGCCGGGGACAAGGCGATCGACCTGGTCGTGATCGCGATGCGCGGCCGCTCCCGGCTGTCGTACATGCTGCTTGGCTCGGTCACCGAGCGGGTCGTGCGTTACGCCCCCTGTCCGGTGCTGGTGGTCGAGAAGGGGGACCGGGACTTCGTCGATCCTGCGACCGGAGCGGTCAACGTGAACAAGGTCGTGATCGCCCACGATCTCTCCGATCGGGCCCAGCGTGCGCTGGCCTACGCCGTGGAGCGGATGGCCCCATACGAGCCCGAACTACACCTGATTCACGTGGTCGAGTCCGACGTGCCCTCGGCGTACGCCGATATCGGCGTCCAGAGCAGCTTCTCGGCGATCCCCGACCTCGAGCAGCGGCTGGAGCAGGAGCTCGGCAATCGCGCCGCCGATGTGACGCCAGAGGGCTGGAAGGTCGTCTGCCACGTGACAGAGGGCAAGGTCTACAAGAAGGTCAACGGATATGCCGCCGACCAGCGGGCCGATCTGCTGGTGGTGGGGAGCGAGAGCCGTCGCAGCCTGGCCGAGCGGCTGGTGGGCGGTACCGCCGAGCAGATCATCCGCCACGCCCCGTGCCCGACCCTGATCGCGTAGAGCCGCCGCCGTGTATACTCCCGAGCCGACCCCTTGGGGGGGGCCGGGGGACACGGGATGAAGCGCCTCACCGTCCACGCCTCGATCAGCTCCCGACGTCGGGTGCCATGGCGGGCTGGCCCCGCCGTGCTCCTCGCGAGCCTCTTGCTGGCGATGTGGCACACGCCGGCCGCCGCGCAGGAGCTGGACACCTCGCGCCCATGGGAGGTCGACGCCGCGCGGCTGATCGGCAGCGAGTGGCTGGATGTCCACGCCACCCCGGGCGCGGAACAGCCCGTGATCGACCGGCTGGCGCGCTCGTCAACCGACGTGTCGCTGACAGGGGGACGCCAGGACCTCCAGGTGGATCGGCCCGATCCCAAGCACCCCGACGAGACCGAGATCGTCACCCAGCAGTGGGTCGAGGTGACCGCGGCCGGCGGCACCGGCTGGGTCGACTTCCACTACCTCAAGCCTCACATCGCCGGCGAGTCGCTGCTGTGTTTCGTCTACCTGTACGGGCTTCTGGGGATCGTCTTCCTCGCCGGCATGTTCTACGCCTGGCGCCAGGGGGACGTGGGCTGGGGGGACCGGCGGCAACTCCACAACCTGATCGTGATGACCGGCGGCTTGCTGCTGTACGCGGTCATCCACGGCTTCTTCCAGTTCGTCGCGCCGGGGTTTTGAGCCATGAGTGGAGGTGAAACCCAGGTAGCAGGCTCCGCCGTCACCTACGTGGTGCTGGTGATCTACTTCATCGTGGTCCTCGGTTTTGGCGCGATCTTCGGCCGCAACACCAAGAGCACCAAGGACTTCTTCTTCGCCGGCCAGCGCTTCGCCTGGTGGATCATCGCGTTCTCGCTGGTGGCCACCACGGTCGGCTCCTACTCCTTCATCAAGTACTCCCAGGTCGCCTACCAGCACGGCACCTCGGCGTCCATGTCGTACACCAACGACTGGTTCTGGATGCCGTTCTTCATGTTCATCTGGCTGCCGGTGATCTACTTCTCGCGGGTCACGTCGGTACCGGAGTTCTTCGAGCGCCGCTTCGGGCGCGGGGTGCGCAACATCGTCACCGTGGTGATGCTGGTCTACCTGCTGGGCTACATCGGCGTGAACCTGGTGACCATGGGCCAGGCGTTGTCCGCGATGCTGGGCTGGAAGGTCACCACCGCCGCCTGGGTCGTGGCGATCATCTGCGCGATCTACGTGACCGCGGGCGGGCAGACCTCGGTGATCATGACCGACCTGCTGCAGGGGTTGATCCTGCTGATCGCCGGGCTGGCACTGCTGGGGGTAGGGGTCTGGACGTTGGGGGGCTTCGGCGACTTCTGGCACGCCATCCCCGAGGCGATACGCGCTCCACTGCGCCCCTACAACCACCCCCCGGAATTCAACTTCACCGGGGTGTTCTGGCAAGACGGCGTCAGCCAGACGATGTTCGCGTACTTCATCAACCAGGGAATGATCATGCGCTTCCTGGCCGCCCGCTCGGAGGCGGACGGTCGCAAGGCGATGGCGTTCACCATCCTGTGCCTGATGTTCGTGTCGATGGTGGCGGTCTGCTCCGGCGGCTGGATCGGCCGCGCGCTCGTGGAGACCGGGATGATGCCGGCGCCCCTGGATCCCAAGTCCATCTTCGTGGACGTGGCCGACTTCCTGTTGCACCCGGCGGTCTTCGGCTTCTTGATGGCGGCGGTCACCGCCGCGCTGATGTCCACCGCCGACACCCTGATCAATGCCACTTCGGCGGTGGTGGTCAACGACATCTGGAAGCCCTACATCCGGCCCAATGCCGACGACAAGCACTACCTGAAGGTGGCCCGCGTGGTCACGATCAGCGCGGCCCTGGTGGGCATGGCGCTGGTGCCCTTGTTCGACAGCTTCAAGTCCATCTACCAGGCCCATGCGGCGTTCACCGCCGCGATCACCCCGCCGATGGCGGTGGTGGTGGTGCTGGCCATCGGCTGGAAGCGGTTCTCCACGCGGGCGGCGCTGATCACCCTGGGCGGCGGCATCCTGGCGATGATCGTGTCCATCGCCTATCCGGACGTGATCAAGCCGTTCAGCTTCGGCGTCGAGCCGGGGGGCGAGGGGTTCAGGGCCTGGAGCTTCCAGCGGGCGGCCTACGGCTTCATGGTGACCTTCGTGCTGGGGCTGATCGCGGGCAAGATCAGCCCCCGGGCCGACCTGGACCAGATCCGAGGACTGGTGTGGGGCACCGTCGACGACGCGCGGCGACGCTACAAGGGCAGCGCGGTCAACTACTCCGTCGGCAAGCCAGCCCTGCTGGCGGTCGAGGTGCTGGACGAGGATGATCTGCCCGCCGCCGAGGTGACGGACGCGGAGGGCTTCATGCGGGGTACGCGCCACCCGGTGCGGGTCCACCCCGACGACCTCGGCAACCTCGACGCCCATGTGGGTGACCTGTTGCTGGCCATCCACCCCCATCCCATCATCGGCGGCTGGAGCTCGGCCCATGTGGAGGTGACGGGCGAGGCACCTCGACCCGGCGCGATCCAGATCTCGAAGCAGGCGCTGGCGGCGGCCGGGCTGGAAGGCGTCGACCGGCTGCGAATGCGGCTGCTGATGTAGGGCGCGCTGAAGTGGCTGCTGGTACCATGAACAGTGTCCGCACAGGGGCGGACACCGAGTCCGGGAGCCACCGATGATCGCGTTGGACGTGGACGGTCGCGGCAAGTTCACCGCCGATCACAGCGTCCGCGTGGGCCGGGACCCGGCCTGGGCCAACCTGGTGGTGGACGGGGACTACGTCAGTCGCCACCACCTGGAGATCCGCCCGGACGACGAGGGTTACCGGGTCTGGGATCTGGGCTCCCGCAACGGCACCTCGCTCAATCGTAAACGGATCGGCGAGAGCGGCGCTCCCCTGGCGGAGGGCGACGTCATCAGCGTGGGCGGTTCGGTGGCCCTGCGGGTGCTGGTGCTCGGGGAGGCGGATCAACAGCCGGAGACGGCCCTGCGGGCGGATCAGCGCGAGCTTCGGGTCGAGGCCCACCCGGACGTGTTCGTGGTCCAGTACCGCACCGCCGGCAAGCTGGTCCGCGACACCATGTCCTACCAGCTGGGCCTGGCGCTCTCGCTGCTGGCGCTCTACCAGCGGGACGCCATCGGGCCGGTGCCAGACGTGGATCTGCGGGCGATCGTGTGGCGCGGCGATGCCGAGCAGAAGATGCACGGTGACATCAACCGCCTGCTGCTTCGGCTGCGCCAGTGGTTCTCCCGCCGTGACGTGGAGCCCCCCCCCATCATCCGTCGCAAACGGGCAGCCGCCACCCGGCTCGACCTGCCCTCGGCGGCCCTGACCATCGAGCCCGAGGGCTGGTTGTACAAGTTCCTCGACGACGCCTGATCCCGGTCAGAGGTAGGAGAGCCACCACCGATCCCGGTGGCGATGTTTGAGGCCGCCCCAGGCCCGGCAGGCGGGCCACAGCACCAGCAGCAGCCCGAGCCACGCGCCCCAGATCAGCGCGAGCGAGAGGGGCTCCTCTTTCGGGATCGTGGGGGCGCCGTACCGCAGCTTGGCGTGGACCAATCCGGCCAGATGGATCAGCGGCAGGTGGATTAGATAGAAGAACATCGGCACCTGGCCGAACACGGCCAGCAGCCGGCTCGAGCGCCCTTGCCAGCGCGCCACCACGGGCAGCAGGGTGAGCGCCCCGCCCAGGGTCATCAGCTGGAACATCAACGACGGCGGGTACTTGGACGGGTTGGCGAAGTGGGCCACTGTGTGCCAGGCGGGCCCGGCGTGGCTGTGCCAGACCCCGGGATCGCCGAAGCTGTTGCGCCAGCGCAGCCAGATGAACAGCGCGATCATCGTTGGCCCGATCCACAACAGATGGCGCCGCTTGTCGGGTTCGGCCAGCCAGGCCGAGAATCCGAAGCCGCAGGCGATGACCCCGAACCACGGCACGATGGCGTAGGACTGGTGGAACATGTAGCCGCAGATCTCGATCCCCTGGGGCTGGCAGAGCACGCCGAAGAGCGGCAGGTCGGCTGGCACTGGCACCACGTGGAGGACCAGGGTCAGCCCCAGGCCGAGCACCGCCACCGCCCGCGGCGGCATCCACACCACCGCCCCCAGCAGGACCATCGACCCCCCGATCGCCCACAGCACCCCCAGGTGCACGAAGTCGAAGTTGAAGAACCAGCTGAAGGTGACCCAGGTCGCCTCCAGCAGCATCAACCACAGCCCGCGGGTGACGAGGAACCGCAGCGCCTCCCGCTGCGGCCGCCAGCGGGAGTACAGGGCCACCGAGACCCCCGCCAGGAACACGAAGGTCGGCGCGCAGAAGTGGGTGAGCCAGCGGGTCAGGAAGAACGCGACCGTGGTCTGGTCGAAGCTCTCGGGCGAGGCTCCGGCGGGCTGGAAGAAGTCCCGTGTGTGGTCCAGAGCCATCAGCGCGATCACGCCGCCGCGGAGCAGATCGATGGCCTGGATGCGGGAGCGCTCGGTCACGCCGGGTTGCTAGCAGGTTTCGTGGACGAGGGGAAGGGACGAGGAGTCAGTACGGATCCAGCCGATTCTCCTGGCGGTAGTCGTCGTAGTCCGCGGGCATCACGTGGTGGGAGGGGATGATGGCGCCGTCGGCGTCGGCGTCGATGAAGACGGGGTTGGCGTAGCCGAAGGGGGTGGCGGGGTTGTCGACGTCACCGTCGCGCAGGCGCTGCAGGGTCAGCTCGTCGGGGTTGGTCTGGTGGAAGGGGACGTACGGGAACAGGGATGTATCGCCGGTGACGACCGCGGCGACCCACGTGTCATCCGGGGCGTCGACGACGACCTCGACGGTCTGTTCCAGGCGGGTGCCTCCGCTCGCGCCGTCCACCTCGGCGAGGGTCAGTGGCTCGATGGCGACGACCTCGCCGTCCATGTACAGGGTCAAGGTGTCCGGCTGGACCCAGGGTGCCGCCTGGATGCGCACCCGCACCCGCACGGGCTGGCCGTCGTTGAGCAGGGTGCCGCCCTGCATCACCGGATCGCCACCGGCCTCGGGCTCGGCCTCCATCGTCACCAGGGGCCCGAAGGAGCCGCTGAGCTGGCCCCGGTTGACCGCCGCCACGAAGCCCGCCACGTCGAGGTCGGCGGGCTCGTCGTAGCCCACGTAGACGAAGTTGCGGGGCCAGCCCGAACCCTCGACGTTGCAGGTGTGGGTGTCGGAGTTGGCGGTCGCGGTGAAGCGATAGCCGGCGGAGAGCAGGTTGAACCAGTCGGACAGTCCCTGGATGTTGAGCCAGGTCATCACCTCCATGGCGGTGAAGCCGGGGCCGAACATGACGGGGTCCGGCGGCAGTCCCGAGCCCGGGGGGTCGGAGGCCTCGGGGCCGATGTACCAGCCGTCGTCGTCGTACCAGAGGTCGAGCACGGAGAAGAAGTTCTGCATGGTCGCCGGAGTCGGGATGTGCCGCGGGTGGTTGATCTGAGCCACCATCTCCCGGTCCTGGGTCAGCGCCCACTCGAAGATCTCGGTGGGGGAGCTGCCGACCCAGTCGAAGGCGCCGCCGTTGGTCATCGTCGGTTCGGGGACCATCGGGAACAGGCCGAAGTGGCCGTAGTCGAAGGTGGTGACCTCCTGGCTGGGCACGGCAGCGACCCAGGGTTCCAGGGCCAGCGACCCGATCGCCGGGGCGAGGTCGGCCACGTTCGCGTGGTTGCTGGTCACCAGCACCTCGACGCCGTCGGCGGCAAAATTGGCCACCCGCATCTCGTCGGTGAGGACCAGGTCCGGGCCGGCGGCGGCGTGGACGTGGAAGTCGCCGCTCAGCCAGCCGTCGGTGTCCAGGACCCGGTGGAGGGTGGCGTCGACCGCGGCGGTCTCGCCGGCCTCGACGGTGATCGATTCGACGTGGGCGTCGTACTCCATGCCGCGGGTCATCACCACCTCGTAGTCGCCCGGCTCCAGGTCGAGGGTCAGTGCGCCGTCGGCGGGGAGGTCGAGCAGGGCGGTGACACCGGGCGGCAGGGGATCGGTGCCCGTGGCATCCAGGGACGGGGCCGACGGGCTGGGGTCCAGCCCGAGCACCACGACCCGGCAGGGCAGCGGTTCGCCGTCGCCGTCAAGCGAGGTCAACGACAGCTGTCCGGTGGGCGGCAGGAACAGCGCCTGGTCCACATCGGCGCCCGCGCCCACCGCCACGCGACCGGGGGCATCGCCATCGCCTTCGTAGGGCCAGCCGGGTTTGCCCGCGATCAGATCGACCTCACCGGCGGGCACCCGCAGCGAGAAGCTGCCGTCTCCGCCGGCCACGGTGGCGGCCAGCACCTGGTCTTCGTCCCGGGTCAGAGCGACGACCCGGGCATGGGGCACCGGATCGCTGCCACCGTCCACCTGGACGGTCCCGGTTATCTGGACGCTCTCCGGTGGCTCGTCCCCCAGCCCCCGCAGGGTGTGCATCACCCCGGACACGTCGGCGCCGACCACGAAGGCCGCGTCGAAGGCGAAGGTGTCGCCGGGGGCCAGCACCGCCGAGGCGCTGTCGGGCCACGACAGCACGTCGAGGATCTGGATCGAGTCGATCAGCACCGAACCCCCGGCCATGAAACCCAGGCCATGCTCGCCGGGTTGGTAGGGCAAGGGCGCAAAGGCGTAGGCCACCTCGTCGCCGGCCACCAACAGCGCACCCGCGGACGCGATCTGGGTGGTGCGGTAGCCCCCCAGGGCCGGGTAGTAGTTTTCGGCCAGCCCCCCGTGGATCAGCCAACCGGCGGCCAGGGGCAGGGCCTCGTCACCCTGGTTTGCGATCTCCACGTCGATCCCCAGGTGGGCGTCATAGGGGGTCAGGGTGTAGGTGACGGTCAGCTCGATGTCGGGGACGGTCAGGGTGTCGATGGGGTAGTCGATCCCCATCATCTCCTTCATGCCCACCGCGGCGTTGATGTAGTCGGCCCGCCCCGCCGGTCCGGTGAACTGCACCACGGCGCGGCCCTCGCTGCCGTCCTCGACGATGTCCATGGTCTCGGGCGCGATGGCGAACGCGGAGTTGACGAACAGCCCGACCTCGCCGAACCGGTCGCGATCCACCCCGTCGTCCCGCACCACGTCCGCGTCCAGGATGGTGCCGCCGTAGGGGTTGAGGGCCAGGGCGCGTCCCGGTTGCTGGAGCACCGCGCGGATGCGGCCATTCTCCATCAGCACGTCGCCCGGCAGGCCCTGGGACAGGGGGCCATCCACCCCGACATCGCCGTCTTCGAGGGTGTGTGCCGAGACGAAGGCCGGGATCGGTGACAGTACGGGGGGATCGTCGCCGGGACAGCCGGAGATCAACACCAGCAATAGCGCGAGAAGGACGACAAGTCGCGGCATCGGAGGGCTCCTGTCTCGGTCTCAAGGTAGCACGCAGGGCCGCCTTCGCCCGGGGGCGCGATGCGGCCCTGTCAACCTAGGTCTTTCCTCAGCCCGGAGCATCGAACAGGTCGTCGGGCAGGGAAACGGCGGCCTTGTCGAAATCGTCGATGAAGCGGGGGCGAGTTCCGGTGGCCTCGAAGTGGCCATGGCAGGTGCCGTCGTCGTCCACCCCCTCGTCCACGTACAGGAACAGGTCCCGTAGTACGACCCGTCCGTCGTCGTCCAGGCCGGCGGTCTCGGCGATCCGGGTCACCTTACGCTGGCCGTCCGGGAGCTGCTCGAGCTGGATGGCCAGATCGAGGCCGCGTGCGATCTGCTCCCGCACCACCTGCACAGGGATCGGCACGCCCGAGTACGGGACCAGGTTCTCCAGCCGCAGCAGGGCCTCCTCGGGGCTGGCGGCGTGGATGACCGCCAGCGAGCCCCGGTGGCCGCTGTTGAGGGCCTGCAGGTATTCCAGGGCCTCCCGGCCGCGGATCTCCCCGAGCAGGATGCGGCTGGGGCGCATCCGCAGGCTGTTGCGGAAGAGGTCGCGGATGGTGACCTCGCCGCGGCCGTCCACGTTGGGCGGCCGGGTCAGCAACCGGGCGATGTTGGGCTGGGGCAGCTGCAGCTCGGGGGTGTCCTCGATCAGCACGACCCGTTCGGTCTCGTCGATGTGTGCGCCGAGCACCTCCATCAGGGTGGTCTTGCCGGCCCCCGAGGCACCGCCGAGGAGCATGTTGCGCCGGGTGCGCACGCAGGCGGCGAGGAAGGTGGCCATTCGCTCGTCGAGGGAGTCGACGGTCGTGAAGTCTTCGACCACGCGGAAACGGCGCAGGAACTTGCGCACGGTCAGGTGCGGGCCCCGGGTCACCGCCGGGGGGATCACCACGTTGATCCGCGAGCCGTTGGGCAGGGCGAGGTCCGCGAACGGCCGCGACTCGTCCAGCCGCGTGCCGGTGGCCAGCAGCAGCCGCTCGAGGATCTGGGCCAGGTGCGCGTCGTCGTCGAACGCCCTGCTGGCCCGGGCCTTGCGGCCCTGGAACTCCACGAACACGTCAGCCGGGCCGTTGACCATGATCTCGGTCACGTCGTCGTTGCGCATCAGCGGCTCGAGGGGGCCCAACCCCAACAAGTCGTCCAGGGTCTGGCTGGTCACCCGCTTGCGCAGCGCCCCGGACAGGGTCGCCCCCCGCTCGACGAGCTCGTCGAGGAGGCTGCCGATGCGCTCCTTGAGCTGGCCTTCCTCCAGCTGGTCGGGGGTCAGGCCGCTGGCCATCACCAGCTTGCGCCGCAGGAACTGTCGGATCTGGGCGTCGGACATCCGCGCACCTCCAGGTTCAGGAACCGAAAGTCGCCCGCAGGTCGATCACGACCCGGTAGGCGAACTGAAAGATGACGATTGCGATCAGTGGGTACGCCAGCCACGGTGGCCATCCGCGCACGATCGGGTAACGGCCGCGCACGAGGGCCAGGATCAGGTACCGATAGGTGGCCACGCCGAACGGGGCGATCACCAGGATCATCACGTTGTGGCGCACGGCCTCGAGCACCTGGCCGTGGAGTATCAGATGGAGCGCCCGGGTCATGCCGCAGCCCGCACAGCGGGTGCCGGTCAGCAGGAACCATGGGCAGGTCGCGCGCCCGATCAGGTCGTCGGGGTGCTTCCAGGCCAGCACGGCCAGGCAGGTGGTGCCGAAGGCCAGCAGCGCCAGCGCACTGGCGCGGGTGATGCGGCGTGTTCGGCGTTCGGTCGGGGCGGTGGGCAAGGGTAGTGCGCCGCGGTCACATCCCGCTGGCCATCATCAGGAACACGAAGGGAACGGCGATGCAGGTCATCAGGGCCGAGATGCCCGCGCCGATTCCGCAGACGAGGTAGGCCGTCTTGATCTTGCTCCGCGCCTGCTCGTAGTCGTCGTTCACGATGGCCGTCTTGGCCCCGGAGGTCATCACCAGCCCGATGATGCCGAACAGGGGCGAGCAGAACAGCAGGGTCAGGATCGAGACCGCCATCGCCGTGCCAGTGTCGGGGGGCTGGCCCTGCGTCGCGTAGGGGGCGTATCCCTGATGGGGGCCCGTGGGGATCGGAGCCGGGGGCTGCAGGTAGGGGTTGGGCTGGGTGTACGGATCGGGCGGCGGTGGCTCCGGCGGCGGCTGGGCCTCGAGCTGCGCGCCACACTGGGGACAGAACGACGTGGTTACGGTGATCGCGATGCCGCAGTTGGGGCAGTTGCTCATGGGTCGTCTCCGGGGTGCGATGGCCCATGATACGGGGTGGCGTGGGTTGGGGGAAACGGCCCGCCGTCCGAACAGGATCGTGGCCGCTCAGCCGAAGGGGCCGATCACCCGGTTGCGGCCGCCCTGCTTGGCGGCATCCAGCCGCGTGTCGGCGACGCGGACCAGCTCCGCCGCAGTCTCGCCGTCGGCCGGATAGCTCGCGACGCCCGCACTCAGGGTCACCACGCCTGGGTGGCAAGTATAGGGAGACCGGAGCGAGAGATCGGTGGCTTGGAGCGGGTTATGGCCACCTGGTCGAGGACCCCACGCCCGGCCTCCCTGTTTGTCCATCGGACGGGCGCCCGATGCCTTGAGGATCGAATCTACTCGAAGACCTTCTCGTCGATGCCGTCGACGCCGCCCGCATCCATCTCCGGATTCCTCCGATCAGCCGCCGCGTCGATGATCTCCGCGAACAGCTCGTGCTGGATCAGCAGGTCCATGATCTCATTGGAGCCGGTCCATATCATCGGCAGTCGCGCGTCCCGCAACATCCGCTCCAGGGGGTAGACCGTCGTGTAGCCGATGCCGCCGACGACCTGCATGGCGATGTTGACCACGTCCCACGCCGAGCGGGTCGAGAACTTCTTGGCCTCGGAGACCATCCGGCGGGCGTCTTGACCGCTGTCGGCCGTGCGCGCCGCCAGGTAGACCAGCCCGCGGGCCGCGTCGAGCAGGGTCGCGGCCTCCGCCAGCTGGAAACTCACCGCCTGGAACTGCCGGATCTTCTTGCCGAACGCCTTGCGCCGATCCGCGTAGCGGACCGCCACCTCGATGGCGGCGCGGGCCGTGCCCAGCGCGCCCGCTGCGCTGGTCATCCGCTCGGGCACCATCATCCGGTTGAAGACCTCGGCGCCGCCGTGCAGTTCGCCGACCAGGTTCTCGGCCGGCACCTCGATGCTGGGGAAGGAGATCCGCGCCGTGCCGCCGCCGCGGGTGCCCATCAGCCCGTACAGGTACTCCACCTGCACGCCCATCTCCCGCTCGACCACGAAGGCGCTGATCGCCCGGTGCGGGTGGACCTCGTCGCCGCCAGTGCGCGCGTAGACCAGGAAGTAGTCGGCTCCCTCGCCACCGACGATGAACCGCTTGGCCCCCTCGAGCACGAACACGTCACCCCGCTGCTTCGCCCGGCATGTGGCGCCGAAGAAGTCGCTCCCCCCGCGGGGCTCGGTGAGCGCCTCGGCGCAGGTCATCTTCCCGGCCAGAGTGGGCCTCAGGTAACGCTCCTTGAGGTCGTCGGAGCCGAAGGTGTGCAGCGCCTCGCCGACGATCGATGGCAGCGAGTACAGGCAGCCCAGCGACGTGCCGAGCACGCCGATCTCCTCGAGGACCGCGGTCTCGCCGGTCCAGTCCAGCCCCCGGCCGCCCCACTCGGGGTCGAAGCGCAGGCCGAGCAGGTTCCGTTCCGCCGCGGCCTCCAGGTAACTGCGCGGGTAGCGCACCTCGTCGGCGTCCATCCGCCGCAACAGGTCGGGATCGACGGCGTCGCGCGCGAAGGCCCGGGCCTCGTCGCGAACGGCGCGCTCAGCGTCGGTCAGCAGCACGTCGAGCATGGAACCTCCAGGAAGTGGAGGCACTAGCCTAGCGTAGCCGCCCAGGGGGGGCGCGGTTCGCGTGTACAATCTTTTCCGTGCCTCCTGACCTCCCCGATCCACCGGACGATCTCGGTGATCCGGCGGCCAACAACGCTTCCGTGCTGGAGGCGGGTGCGGCCGTGGACCAGTTCCAGGTGGTCCGCCTGCTCGGGCGCGGGGAAGAGCTCCTTCGTGCTCGCAGGTGTGATCCCACGGCTCCAGGAACAGGAACGCTGGCTGGCGATGCGGATGCGTCCGGGACGGCACCCGCTGCGGGCGCTGGCGGCGTTGCTGATGGCCCGGGGCAACGCCGAGACCGCCCAGCGGATCACCGCCCGCTTCGAGAGCGGGCCGAGCGTCTCGCTGGACACGTCTTCGATCCCGGATCTGGCCTCCCCGGGCGCGGCGTTGGCCGCCGCCGAACGTGAACTCGGCGAGGAGCTGGCCGAGCACCCCACACGGCTCGCGCTCAAGCTGCTGAAGCTGGCGGAGGCCCAGCAAACCCGCGTGCTGCTGTTTGTCGATCAGCTCGAGGAGGTCTTCACCCTGGGCCTCGACCGGGCGACCCGGCGGACCTTCCTGGACGCAGTCTGTCGCGCTGCCCCTGCTGCAGTTCGCCGCGCATCTGCTGTGGCAGCGGCGGGACGAGAACGGCAAGACGCTGCGGCGGGCCGCGTACGGGGACATGGGTGGGGTCGCAGGCGCCCTCGCCCACCACGCCGATGGCATTCTCGAGGAACTCGGGGCGGACCAGGTGTCGGCGGCGCGGTTGCTGCTGTTGCGGCTGGTGACCCCCCTCGGCACCCGCCAGACCCGCCCGCGGGGCGAGCTGCTCGCGGGGCTGGGGCCCGAGGCCGAGGATGTGCTGGACCGGCTGGTCGCCGGACGGCTGGTGGCGGCGCGGCGGTCGCTGGACAGGCGGGTGCGGCGGGGGGCGGGGGAAGAGGCCGAGCTGGAGCTGGTCCACGATTCGCTGATCCGGACCTGGGGCCGGCTCGCCCGCTGGATCGACGAGACCCACGAAGAGCGCGCCTTTGTCGACGACGTGCTGCCAGCGGCCCAGCGCTGGGAGCGGCGCAATCGCGACAGGGACTCGCTGTGGCAGGGCGAGGTGCTCGCCGAGGCGGTGCGGTCCCGCGGGCGCTGTACCGGCGAGGTTCCGCTGTCCGTGACCGAGTTCCTCGACGCGGGCCTGGCGCGGGAGAAGCAGCGGCTGGCCACCCGCCGCGGGCTGACCATCGGCGCCATCGCCGTGCTGGCGCTGGTGGCGGTGGCCATGAGCGCGTTGACCTACGAGGCACACGAGCAGCGGAGTGCCGCCGAGGAGCAGCGCATCGAGGCCGAACAGCGGCGAGCGGAGGCCGAGCTCCGCCGGGCCGAGGTGGAACGGGAAGGCGCCGCGGCTGCGTTCCGCCGCGGCGACCTCATCGAGGCCAGGTCCAAGCTGCGCTCCTCGCTGGAGACCGCGGACGATCCGGGGGCCCGCGCCCTGTGGTGGCACCTTCGCCGCACGCCGTTGACCTGGCAACGGAAGCTCGGATCGATGGTCTGGGCCACGGATCTCTCCCACGACGGCACCACGGTCGCCGCGGGTGCCCAGGACGGCCTGGTCTACCTGATCGACGTGGCGACCGATTCGCTGGTGACCCTGCGGGGCCACCGCGATCAGGTCTTTGCCGTCGAGTACAGCGGGGACGGCCACCACCTGGCATCGGGCGCTCAGGACGGCGATGTGCTCGTCCGCGAGGCCACGTCGGGGACGGTCCTGTGGCGGGCGGCCGCCCACACGGGACGGGTGACCGCCACCCACTTCGACCCGTCCGGCGGGCGGCTGGTCACCGGCAGTCAGGATGGCACCTTCGCCGTGTGGGACGCGGGCACAGGCGAGCTGTTGCACCGGGTGACCTGGGAGGGTGACGGACCCCTGGGGTTGGACTTCAGTCCCGACGGTCGGCTCCTGGCCGTGGGTGGCCGCGGCGGCGGCCTGGCGATCTGGGACACCTCGAACTGGGAGCTGGAGCGCACCGTGCGGTCCGGGGAGAGGTCGATCCCGGCGGTGCGCTTCAGCCCGGACGGCGCTCGACTGGCCGCCGCCATCCCGGGCGAGGGCATCGTGGTCTACGAGACCGCGAGCTGGCAGGCTGGATCGGTCCTGGGAGCCGGACATGGCCCGGAAGACCTGGACTTCTCCGCCGACGGCCGGATGCTCCTGTCCGGGGGCGAGGATCGGACCGTCCGCGTGTGGGACGCGGCCACCGGAGCGGAGATCCGGCGTCTGGACGGGCACGAGTCACCGGTCTGGGGTGTACGGTTCGGGCCGGCGGGGTGACAGGTGGTCTCCGCCGCCGGGGACGAGACCGTGAGGCTCTGGGATCTGTCCGTGCTGCCCGCTGCGGATGCAACGCGGGGGCACGACGGCGGTGTCACGGGGCTCGCTTTCCGTCCGGACGGGCTGGCGCTGGCGTCCGCTGGCGTGGACGGCACGGTCCGGCTCTGGGATCCCCTCACGGGGTACCCGACCGGGCAGGTGGTGTCCCAGGATCAGGAGCTGAATCAGCTCGCCTACCATCCGACTCGTCCGTTGCTGGCCGCGACTGCGGCCGATGCGAGGGCCCGGATCTGGGATCTGGAGAGTGGCGAACTCGACGGCATCGTGACCGGGCACAATCGCCACACCTGGGGGGTCGACTGGAGCCCCGATGGCCGGCTGCTGGCCTCGTCGGACCGGGGCGGCCGGGTGGTGCTGTGGGACCTGCAGCGTGGCGTGGCCCGCCACGTGATCGACCGCGGACCGACGGGCATCTGGGGCGTGCGGTTCCGGTTCGACGGCAGGGAGTTGCTGGCCGCGGCCGACCGGGGAGAGCTGGTGGTCTGCAGCGCGATCAACGGGCAGGCATGGCAGGTGATCCAGGCCCACGAACCGTCGCGAACCTGGGCCGTGGATTACAGCCCGGACGGGCGGCTGGCGGCCTCGGGCGGCGACGATCGGGCGGTGCGGCTCACGGATCTTCGCACCCGTCGGACGCGGATGCTGGGTCGCCTCGATGCCCGCATCCACGGGGTGCGGTTCCATCCGGACGGGGAGCGGCTGTGTGTCACCGCCGCCGACGGCGGGGTGTACCTGTGGCCGCTGGATGGCAGCGATCCGGTCGCCCTGGCGGGGCATCGATCCGAGGCCAACGTCTGCCGCTTCAGCCCCGATGGGCGGCTGCTGGCCACCAGCGGCGACGACCACGCCCTGCGCCTGTGGGACGTGGACAGCGGCCGGCCCTTCTGGCGCACGGTCGCACTGCTCCCCGCGACCCGCTCGATCCTGACCCACCGTGGCTGGCAGACCACCGAGGGCGAGGCGCTGCAACCGCCCACCGCGGGCTGGCGCGACGCCCTGGAGGGGGCCCGGCTGGCCTCGGCCCACGGATCCGACCGGCTCTGCCTGGCCACCTGGGAGGGGCGGATCCAGTCCTGGGACATGGATCGCGACGTGGCCCTGGGCGAGCAGGAGGTCGCGACCATCCGCGATCTGCTGGCCGGTCCCGGTGGGTGTCTGGCGTTGCTGGAGGGGGGCGATGTGGTCGTGGTCGGGACCGACGGGGAGCTGCGGAAGGTGGGCACTGGCAGCTCCGCGGTGGCCTGGGACGGGGAGGAGATCCTGCTGGCAGCGGCGGGTGGGCTCCACCGGGTCGGTGCGGACGGGAGCGCGCTCGGCGCCCGCCGGGCGGACGAGGGCGCCGTCGCCATCGCCGCCATCGCCGGCGGACTCGTCGCCGGCTACGGCGCGGGCGGATTCCAGTTCCTGGCCTCCGGACCCGGGGCGTCGAACCGGACCGAGTTCGAGGACGTGCCGGCCAGCGCGGTGACGCGGGTGGCGGCTGGAGCAGGCGGCACGGCGGTGGTGGGATTCGCCAGCGGTGAGCTGGGGGTGTGGGACCCGCACAACGGCGGACGCCTCCACCGCTGGAAGCTTCACGGCGCCATCACGGACGCGGCCTGGAGCGGGGGCCGGCTGCTGGTCGCCAGCGAGCTGGGCGACCACCTGGACGTGGACCTCTCGGTCTACGAGTGCGATCGCTGCGAGGTGCTTCGCGAGGTGTGGGCGGGCGTGCCGCTGGTGTGGGAGGAGGGCCACCCCGTGGCGCTGGACATCCCGCCGGATCACGCCTGTCGCGAGTAGGTTGGTTCGGATCCGGCGGGCTCAGCTCACCGTACGGGCCAGCCGGAAGCCGACGTAGACGTAGCGATCCGTTGGCTTGGCGCCCGAATGGCGGGCGGCGACCCGCACGTCCCGGGACACGCTCTGGTAGGAACCGCCGCGGACCACGCGCACCGTGCCGCTCGCGGGCCCGATGGGGTCGAGCAGCTCCTCGGTGGTTGCGTAGGGGGCGTACCAGTCCCAGACCCACTCGCCCACGTTGCCGCTCATGTCGTACAGCCCCCGGGCGTTGGGCTGACGGCGCCCCACCGGGTGGGTCATCCCGCCGCCGTTCTTCCAGTACCAGGCCACGGTCTGCAACTCGGCGGAGCCGGCATACAGCAGCTCCTCGTTGGCGCGGGCGGCCAGCTCCCACTCGGCCTCGGTGGGCAGCCGGAAGCCGTTGGCCTCGGGTACGCGGACCATGGTGCCGCCTTCGACGCGATAGGCGGGCGCCAGTGCCTCCATCGTGGACAGCCGGTTGCAGAACTGGAGGGCCTCGAACCAGCTGACGGAGGTCACCGGATGATCCTCGCCGCTTGCCCGGGCCGGCGCCCGCCCCATCACCGCCCTCCACTGGGCGACGGTCACCTCGGTGGTGCCGATCATGTAGGGCTGGGAGACGCGGACCGGGTGCAAGGTCTCGTCCGGCTTTCTGCCGGGCTGGTCGTCCGGGCTGCCCATCCAGAACTGGCCGGGCTCCACGTAGACCATCAGCACGCCGTGCTGGTGTTCCACCAGCGTGCCTGGCTTCTCCTTGCCCGGCACCTGCAGCACACGGGTGTCCTCGGCAGCCCAGCGGTCGGCCGACGAGGTGGCCACCGGACGGGGAGAGATGGCGGTCTGGGGGTGCGCTCCGGAGAAGCCCCCCGAGTCCGGGCCATCCTCCTCCGGCGGGGCGAACCACTCGATCAGCCAGGCCGCCAGTCCCGGGTTGCCGGGGAGATCGCCCAGGGCCAGCCGGATCTCCTGGGCCATCTCGGCGGTGTCCTCGTAGCGGTCGTTTCGCTCCCGCTGCAGGGCCCGCTGCAGGATCGGCACCATCTCCGGCATCCGCCGGGCCACCCTGGCCATCGCCTCGTCCACGTCGGCCTCGTTGACCTGGCGCAGCACGTTCATCAGCTGGGGGTCGTAGAACACCACCTCGCCGGAGATCATCTCGGCGATGAGCGAGCCGAGGCCGAACTGGTCGGAGCGGCCGTCCATCGTCTCGCCGCGCACCTGCTCGGGGCTCATGTAGATCGGCGTGCCCTTGGTCACGTCCACCGCGCTGGTCTGGAACAGGTTGGCGGCCGACTTGGCGATGCCGAAGTCCAGCACCTTGACCACGCCCGTGTGGGTGATCATCACGTTGGACGGCTTCAGATCCCGGTGGACCAGGTTCAGCGCCTCGCCGTTCTCGTCGACCGCGCCGTGGGCGGCTGCCAGCCCCTCGCCCAGC
The DNA here is from genome assembly GCA_964436045.1 of uncultured Rickettsiales bacterium. Classification (GTDB taxonomy): domain Bacteria; phylum Myxococcota_A; class UBA796; order UBA9615; family CAYRNR01; genus CAYTBN01. Next base: position 113,927 of record CAYTBN010000011.1, read on the forward strand.
TGGATCGCGATCTCGGCGATCACCGGGCCGGGCAGATCACCCTTCTGGTCGACCAGCTTGAGCACCTCGAGCAGCGAGCGGCCGTCCACGAACTCCATCGCGATGTAGTAGTCGTCGCCCTCCTGGTCGAACTCGTAGATCTCGACCAGGTTCTTGTGCTGCAGGTACCCGCCCATCCGCGCCTCGTTGATCAGCGCATGGACGACCCGGTCGTTCTCGGTCACGTGGGGGAGGATCTGCTTGATCGCGACCTGCTTGCGGAAGCCCATCGGACCCGAACGCACCGCCCGGTAGACGCGGGCCATCGCGCCCTCGCCAACGACCTCTTGCAGCACGTACTTGCCGAACTGCCTGCCCTTGTCCGACATGGATCCACCGTCCGCTACCCGCCCCGCAGGCGCGTGGAGTATAGCGTTCAGCGTCCCGACTGCCACCCGCCGTGAGCGGGTGGAAACGGCGTTTCGCTTCACCGGGCATGCCCCGGGGCCGGGTGTAACAGCGAATCCGTAACATCGCGGGGAGGTCGGGGCCGGATTCGCAGAGCCGTGGATCCACAACAAACGCTGTCACGGCGGCGATCTTCCGTCCATCGGCGGCCGCTGGCTGACGGACTGGCACGCTCGTTGCTGTCTCTGGAGACCGAACGCGCCGGCTGTCTCGGGAGCGACCCGGCGCGGAGGGAGATCCGAGATGAGCGATCTTCGCATTCACGAGGCCTTCCGACGATCCATGAACCACGAGCGCAGTCACCGCGGCTGGAGGGGATCCGGCGCACTGGCCGTCGGCGCGCTGGCCGCACTGCTCGGCGCCACCAGCGGGTGCGACACGATGGCCGAGGACGGCCTGACCGCGGACGACGCTCAGGAGATGATCGACACGCTCAACGCGGTCGGTACCGAGTCCAAGCTCCAGACGGTCCTTGGCGATCCACTGACCGGCGAGGTCGTGGACATCCAGCTGGACCCGCCCCACGCTCCCTTCGACTCCGACAGCATCGCGTCGTCCACCATCCCCGACGTGCTGGAAGGGCCCATCGAGCAGCTCGTCATCGACGGGAGCGGGCTGGATCCCGACGATCCGGTCCAGGCCGACATCCTGGTCTACATCATCGACGATCTGGTCCCCGACATGGTCCAGACCGCGTCCGATCAGCTCCACAAATCCGTGATCACCATGCTGGACGAGGGATGGGACGATCTGTCGATCGCGGACAGCGAGTCCTTCGACTTCGAGGATTGGCCCTGCTGGGGCGAGATCGAGTACGAGATCTCGCTGGAGGAGTTCGACGGCCTGTCGTTCGAGATCGCGGACCTGACCTTCGACTTCGTGGAGGAGGACAGCGCCCTCGGTGTGGTCGGCCTGGCCCCGGATGTCTGGCTGGTGCTCGAACAGCAGACGGTGCACCTGGCGGCCCTGCACGATCGCACCCTCGGCTCGGTCACGTTCGTCGACGAGACGCTGGGGTCGGACGAGGTCGCCTGCTGGCGGTTCCAGCTGGCGACCACCGCCGCCGACGCGCTGGCGGCGGCGATCCGGCTCAACGAGGCCGGGCCTGTGGCCATCGAGTTGCCGGAACCTGCCGGGGATGACGACGACGACGACGACTCGGCGGTCGGGGACGACGACGATGGCGGCGCCTGTGCCTGCGCACAAGGCGAACCGGCCCCGGGGGAGCTGGTCGTGCCGATCCTGCTGATGGGGTTGTGGCTGACGGGGAGGGTCAGGCGTTCTCGGTCTGCCAGATCCGGAGCAGCTTGCGGCCGAACCAGAATGCCCCGGCCATGAACATCGTCACCAGGCCCATGACCACGGCCAGCACCAGGATCGTCTGCTCCTTGTAGACCAGCAGGGTCTCGGCGTCGAAGAACGTGCCGGTGTCGTCGTAGGGCATCTGCATGCGCACGTAGACGACGATTCCGAGGACGACGTTGACCGACAGGGAGATGCCGGAGAGTCCGGCACAGACGTAGCCCATGTAACGCAGCATCGTGTATCCACGGATCCAGGGCGCCGACCCTCGTGCGCCCGAACATCTATTTTATAGCAAACACGTTCGCAGGCTTCCGCCCCGACCCGAGAGGGGTACTATACGGGGCTCTGGAGGAGCAACGTGACCAGCGAACCCTCGTTCTGGCGCCGATGCAGTAGCTGCAAGACCGAGATCGGATTCGAGCAGCGCCACTGGGTGTGCAGTGTATCCACCTGCAATCGCAAGCGAACCGGCCTGATCTTCTGTTCGGTGCGCTGCTGGGATACCCACCTGCCCACCGCGCGCCACCGCGACGCCTGGGCCGTCGAGGAACGCTCGCCGAGCCTGGCACAGGTCCAGCGGGCCGCCGCAGGCGGCGACCGCCGGGGGCGGGCGAGCAAGACGGCAGCGGGAGGCTCGGCGCGCAAGTCGGATCCGGCCACCGAGATCCTGGTGGTGGTCTCCCGGCTCAAGAACTTCGTCAAGGAGTCGCGGGGGATGAGCACCTCGGATGGCGTCATGCCGATCCTGTCGGATCACCTGCGTTACCTGGCCGATCAGGCCGCCCAGCGGGCGGAGCGCCACGGTCGCCGGACGATCCTCGAGCGGGACATGAAGGACGCCCTCAAGGGCGACTGGGGGGAATGGTAGCCCAGCCGTTCGCGGGCGGGAGGTGACCGGGGGTGCCGGGGAATCGCCGAGGCAACGAGAAGCGTCGGCTGCTGGTGAGGGCAGTCCGCGAGGTGATCCAGCGGATCGGCCCCCGGAAGACCACCCTCGAGGACATCGCCGAGCAAGCCCGGGTCAGCCGCTCGACCGTCTACTACCACTTCCCCAACAAGGGGGAGATGTTCCGCGCGGTCATCGACCACGAGATTTCGGCTCTCCAGGACGAACTCGCCGGAGCGATCCGCCCGGACGCCAGCCCCGACGAGTGTCTTCGGACCTATGTCCGCACCCGAGCCGGCCAGGTCCGACGCCTGTTGGCCCTGTACCAGGTGACCACCGACATGGCGGGCGAGTACATGGCGATGGCCCGCTCCCGGGTCGATGACTTCCACGAGGCGGAGCGAGGCCTGCTCGCTGGATTGCTGCGCGCCGGCCGGGACTCGGGCCGGTTCGCGCTGCGCGATCCCGATCTGCTCGCATCCGCGCTGCAGGCGACCTTGCAGGGGCTCTTCGACCTGGCCTTCTACGAGGGCCGCGACGTGCCCGAGGACGATCTGGACGCCCTCGTCCGGACCTTGATCCGCGGGATCCTCACCGATCCTCCGGCTGAACCTCCCTGTTGAGCGGATCCGGGACCAATCCATCGACCGTGGCTCCGGGAGCCACGAAGAGCAGCCGGTCATCGTCGCCGATGGTGAAGACCGCGGCGTCTTCGCCCACATCCTGGACGCGGAGGGCTCCGAGCCCGGCGCCTTCATCGGTCGCCCGGCTCACCGGGGTACCCCCGTCGCGGAGGGCTCGCCACCGATAGAACCCCCAGTTGCCGCCGAGCACGTCCGGGTGGCAGAGGCTCCAGATCGCCGTGGGATCGCCGGGGCCCTGGACCGAGAACAGTCCGTAGCCGCGGGCGAGGGCGTCGTCGGCGATGGATCGCTGGTGCCCACAGGGGTCGGCGATGCGCTCGGCGGGGGAGGGGGCCCGCGCCAGGCGGGGATTCATGCCCAGGGCCGCCGGCACCAGCAGCAGCGCCATCGCCGCCAGCACGCCGCCAGCGAAGATCGCCCGCGGTCCGCGCTCCGATCCGCGGCCGCCGAGCAACAGCTCAATCCCCCCGCCCGCGACCAGCAGCAGGCAGGGGAACCAGACGGCCATCCGTCGCAGCGCCACGGGGTAGACCAGCGCCAGCAGGGGCAGCTGAAGCAGCAGCAGGGCGGTCAGCAGCCCCGCGCTCCGGCCTCGCCACAGGCCGCGGACGGCCAGGGCGAGCAGGCCCAGCACGACCGCGCCGACATGCGCGGCCGTCAGCGGCCGGGTCAGGCCATCGTCCAGGTTGGGCCCCGGATACCAGCCGGCCACGGAGGACATCAGCACCTCGGCGAACGCGCGGGGTACGAAGTCGGCGTCCTCCGGAGCGTCGATCACCCGGAAACGAGCGTCGTCCGCCAGGCCGGCCGCCGGCAGGAACTCGCCGTCGGCATAGACCAGATTGGCCGCATCGCCACCCGTGAACGCCAGCGAGATCAGCAGCGGTATGAGCAGTGCGAGGGCCAGCGGCAACAGCGTACGCGGTCCGATCCGGTGCCGGCCGGGTCGGAGCAGCAGCCACCCGGCCGCCAGCGGGAGGAGCAGCAGTAGTGGCCGCAGCGGGGCGAAGCCGTACAGGTCGAGCCACAGCAGCAGGCCCAGGATGATCCCGCCGCGTGCGCCGTCGTGGTCCAGCCAGTGGGCGTAGGCCGAGACCGTGGCCACGGCCAGCAGGATCGAGGGACCCAGGAACGAGGGCGCGTGGCCCAGATCGAGCAGGAGGGGCGAAGTTCCGAGCAGCAGGGTGGCGCCGACCGCCGCCGGGGCCGACAACCGGCGGGCCAGCAGCCCGTGGGCGAGGGCGAGGGCCGCCACCAGCGAGAGCGCAGACAGCGCCCGCAGGCTGGCCCACGAAGCTCCGAACAGGGCGAAGATCAGCCTCGCCGTCAGCCGGTAGGGACCCGAGTCCATCGACGTGCGGGCCGTGCCCGTGCTGATCGCGAGCAGGGATCGGAGGTCCTCGCCTCGGCTCAGGGCGTCCCAGCCTTGCCAGTGGCTGTAGAAGTTGGTCCCCACCTCGCGCTCGATGCCAGCAAAGGCCAGCAGAGCGCCCAGCGCCAGGGCCAGTCCGGCGGCCAGGTCCCAGGGCCAGGGAGGCGGGGCGGTCGTTGCCGGGCCCGGTGCGGGATCCCGGCGCCAACGGGCGGCCATCGCCAGGCCGGTCGCGAGCAGGATGGCGATCACGACCGGTGCGATGCGGCTCCCCGGCTGCTGGCCGAGCATCCAGCAGACCATGGTCGCGCCCGCCGCCAGGACGACCAGCGCCAGCCGGTAACGGAGCTCCGGGGCGCGACCCGGGAACCACGCCAGCGCCAGCGCGATGGGCACAGCCCCCAGCATCGGCCAACCCATGCACATGGCGCCGAGGGCGTCGACGGACTCGACGAGCCAGCTCCCCGGCCCGGCCAGCGGCCCCAGTACCCCGTCCGGCCACGGCCAGCCCCGGACGGTCCCGATGGCAGTGATCGCTCCCACCACGGCCGCCGGGCCGAGGCGGAGAGACAGGCGTCCGATCGGGAAAACGGCTCGCGTGTCGTGTCCCTCCCGACCACGGCGAGCTCGCTCGCCGTGCCACCCGACCCGTGACTGGCGCATCCCTGCCGGGTGGCACGGGCAGCTCGCTGCCCGTGAAAGTCTGCACCGCCGGGTGGCACGGGCAGCTCGCTGCCCGTGGGAGTCTCCACTTTAGCGGGAATCGGTCAGGCGAGCCGGAGCGTCAGCACGAAGAACGCGCCCGGTCCGTCGGCGTCGGCCAGGCGCAGGTCGCCTCCCAGATCCTTGGCCAGCCGGCGGGAGAGGGCCAGGCCCAGGCCGACGCCGGGGGCCGAGCCTGCAGCCTCCTCCGCCGAGCGCGAGAAGGGCCGGAACAGCCGGCGCCGCGTCCGCCGATCGATGCCCGCGCCGAAGTCCCGCACCCCCAGCTCCAGCTTGCGGCCGCTGCGACCGACCGACAGCTCGATGGTGTCCCCGTCCGCGCCGTACTTGCACGCGTTGTCCACCAGGTTGAGCAGGATCTGCTCGATGGCGGACGGTTCGCCCCGCACCGTCGCCTCGTCGATCGCGGCCACCTGCTCCACCCGCAGCGTCATCTCCGAACGCCGCGCCCGCTCCTCGAGCCGGGGAACGGCCCGGGACAGCAACTCGTCGACGGCCACCGTGGCGGCGGTCTCCGGCGACCGTCCCCGCTCGAGCCGGGCGTAGGCCAGCACGTTGTCGACCAGGTGCCCGAGCCGCTCGGCCTCCACCTGCAAGGTCCGCAGGTAGCCGTCCCGTTTCGCCTCCGGGACCATACCCTCGGCCAGCATCTCGGAGTACATCCGGAAGGTGGTCAACGGCGTGCGCAGCTCGTGGGTCACCGCGGACACGAAGGCTGCCCGCCGCTCGCTCAGCGACATCACCCCCAGCAGCAGGGTGGCCACCGCAGCTGCGGCCACCAGTACGCCGATCCAGGCCACCACCAGCACCGCGGGCACCGTCGCCGTGGTCGCCTCGGGGGCGCCGGCCGGCTCGCCGGGCAGCAGCCGCGCAGGCAGCGCGGCCAGGCGGCGGGATGGGTCTCCCTCGTCGGCCGGATCCACCGCAGCCAGCCGGGCATCGGGCAGCAGATCGGTGACCTCCGCCAGCAGGGACGCCTCCAGCCCCGGCCAGTCCAGCCAGCACCCCTGCACGTGGGCCGCACCGTCCAGGATCACCGACCGCGCCAGCAACAGCTCGCCGCCGATCCACAGGGGCTGCATGACCCCGGTCGCCAGCTCGGAGGCGGGCAGATAGGTGGCCACGGTCTTCTGCTGCACCATCACGTTCGCGTTGCTGGTGTTGACCCGCTGGGTGAACTCCTGGAAGTTGCGGGCCTGCTGATCCTCGTTGAACGCCGCGCGTTTCTGCATGCCTTGCTGGGACCAGCCGTCTTCGTTCAGCAGGGCCTTGCCCTCGACCTTCTTTTCCTTGGACTGCTGCCTGGGAGGCACCTTCTCCGTGACCACCTCGGTGTGGGTTCGTGCCGGCGCGCTGAGCGGGGTCGCGCCCGCGTCGGCGACGGCGTCCAGATCCGTGGCCAGCCCGGCGATCGTGTCCAGCTTCCGGAGTTCGTCCAGCTGGGCAGACCAGGCAGCCAGGGCGTCCACGTCCGCCTCCGAGGGCAGGTGCGCCCCGTCGGCCTCCCAGGCCTCGGTCGGCACCTGGGGCGAGCCGATCTCTCCGCCGGGGCCCACCTGGAAGTGGAGCCGGACGAAGGTCGCCGGTTCGGTGAGCAACGGCGTGGCCACCAGCGAGCGGTCCTTCGGCAGTTCGGACGAGGTGAGCGAGCGGACCCGGAAGTCGGGGTAGAACGACTCGTAGACGAAGTGTGGCCGGGCGCTCTCGCGGGCGACCAGCGGGGCGGCGGCGGTGTCGATCCGCCAGAGCGCCAGCCGCACCGCCTCCTCGCGGGACGCCGCCCGGATCGCCTCCTCCTCCGCCCGCGCCAGGTCCAGCATGGTCACGCTGAGCCAGGCCAGCGCGCCGAAGAGCAGCGCCAGGCAGAGGCCGAACAGCAGCAGTGGTCGACGGTCGCGCTTCAGGAGTCACCCCCGGGGACCATGTAACCCTTGCCGCGCACCGTGCGGATCAGGGTCGGAGCGGAGGGATCGTCCCGCAACTTCTCGCGGAGTCGAGCGATGTGCATGTCGATGGTGCGGGTCTCGACGATCGCCCTCGGGTTGAGCCGCCAGACGCGCTCGAGGATCTCGTCCCGCGAGACCGCGCGGCCGGCGTGGACCACCAGATAGCGCAGCAGCTCCACCTCGCGTTCGGACAGTTCGGCGCGACCGCCGTCGTCGAACCGCACTTCGCGGGTCGCCAGATCGGCGACGCCAGCGGCCAGTGGGACGCTCGTCACGTCGAGGGGCCGCTCCGCCGAACGGCGCAGAACCGCCTCGACCCGGGCCACCAGTTCGCGGATCGAGAACGGCTTGACCACGTAGTCGTCGGCCCCCAGCTTCAGCCCCTTGACCCGGTCATCCTCGGCGCCTTTGGCCGTGATCACGATCACCGGAAGGGTGGGGCGCGATGTCCGGACCTCGGCCAGGATCTCCAGCCCCCCGCGGTGGGGCAGCACCAGGTCCAGCAGCAGCAGGTCGATGGGCGCGGTCAGCGCCTTGCTCATCCCCGAGCGGCCGTCGGCGGCCTCGAGGACCTCGTAACCCTCGTGGTCCAGCACGTCGACCATCCCCTGACGGATCGCCGCGTCGTCTTCCACCACCAGCACGCGTCTGCGGGCCATGTTGTTGCCCCTCAGTTCCCGCGGATCAGCACGGGCTCACCGTCCACCTGCAGCAGGATTTCGCCCCCCAAGGATACGCTGCCAGCGCGGCCCTCGGCAGCCAGCCGGCGAACCAGCTCCAGGTGCTCGTTCGACCCGAACTCGATCACGATGGCGGGATCCGCGGCCTCGGCCCGCGCCAGCCGGCTGTCGACCCAGCGCGATCCGCGACGGAAGAACGCGCGATCGTTGACCTGTTGCACATCGGTGACCTCGACCCGGTTCATCTGGGCGTCGTAGAACTCGTTGCGAACGTTCAGGCGGCTCTGGGTGACCTGGAAATCCTGGTTCATCGACTGGTTGACCGCGCCGATCCCCGAACGGGTGCCCACCGCCCGGGTCTGGAAGTTGGCCGCCGCCTGGGCCAACACGTCGTCCCGGCGTGACAGATCGGTGCCCTCCAGCGCCAGGAAGGCGGTGTACTCGGTGAGGATGCCGTACTCGGAGGACAGATCCACGATCTCATCGACCAGTTCGGTGACCCGGGGAGTGCCGCGGGTCGCACCGCTTTGCCGGATCTCCTCGGTCAGCGCGGCGATCCGCCGGCTGGCCCACAGCCGGGGCACGAAGGAGTTGTCGGTGGTCGCGCCGTCCAGGGGGAACTCGAACTCGAAACTGCGCGGCCGCCCCCGATACGAGCCGCCGAGCACGAAGTTCAGGGGTTCTTCGCCCACGTACCTGCCCAGGACCACCAGCTGATCTCCCTCGAAGAGATCGGGTAGACGCCCCGGGACCACGTCCTGCTCGGGCTGGACGTAGGTCGCGGTCCCCCGGGTCTCGCTCGCCAGCCGGTCCAGCAGGGGTGCGTTGACGTCGTAGCCGACGCCAAAGGCGAACACCCGCCGCTCGTGGGGGTTGGCCTCGACGACCTGCTCACCGATGGCGGCTTCCGAGGTGATCCCGACCGTGGGCAGGCCGTCGGTCAGGAACAGCACCATCGGCAGAGCGCCCTCGGTGGCGTCCTGGGACAGGGCCCGGGTCAGCGCCTCGTGGATGTTGGTGCCGCCGCCGGCCCGCACCGAGGCCAGGTACTCCCGGGCGCGGCGGATGGTGTCCGCGTCCTTGGCCACCGGCTGACGGCTGAACATGGACACCTGATCGCTGTAGACCAGAACGTTGAACGACTCGCCGTCGTCCAGCCCCTCGAGCACCTGCTGCGCCGCGGTCCTGGCCTGATCCAGCTTGTCGCCGCCCATGCTCCCCGAACAGTCGAGCACCACGGTCACCTCGCGACGCAGGGCTGCTGCGCCGGGCTCGGACCCTGGCGCGGGCAGGCCGGTGAGGAGGAGGAAGGTGCCGCCGCCGCCCGTGGCGTCGGGGTAGGCGAACAGGGACGCGGTCGGACCGTCCCCGGCCAGCAGATAGGACAACCGGAAGGGGCCGGGTTCGCTGGCCGCCGCTCCCGTCAGCTTGGCCGAGACCCGGTTCGACGCCCCGCGGACGGTCTCGACGTCATGGCTGGGGGAGTACAGGGTCGCCAGCTCCCGGGTGGACTGCACCTGGACGGTGATCGTCCACGGCACGTCGTAGCCGATGGACTCGCTGCGCGGCAGCAGGTAGTCGATCCGCTCGCCGTCCCGTGCCAGCAGGTGGTCGTAGGTCACCCGGATCTGCTGGGTGCCTCCAGCCGGGACCGGGAAGACGCTCGAGCGGACCAGATCGTGGCCAGCGAACTCCAGCAGCGCCGGATCGCGGACCTGGGCGCCGATGCCGTGGTATGTGGACGACGCCTCGGCCTTGGGTAGCAGCCTGGCCGTGGGCTCGGTGGCCTCGCCGTCATAGGCGAACCGGCGGATGGCCGCGCCGTCGGGTACGGGCAGCAGCACCTCGGCCTCCTGGTCCCGGCCGGCTTCGTTGCGCAGGTGGATGTCGATGGTGGTCCGGGCCGCCTGCTCGACGATCGTGACCCCCACGTCCACGCCAGTGATCCTTACGTTGGGCGCCGCGCCAAAGGCCAGCGCCCGCGATTGGGGGACCAGCACGTTGTGGGCGATGGCCATGTCCGTCGGCAGCGCGACCTGCGCGGCGGCCGGCGCCGTGAGGAGCAGGAGAGCGGTCCATACGACCCGAGTGATGCAGCGCCCGATGTGTACTTCTGTCATTTCCAGTCCTCCCGGACCGACCTCCGCGCAGGTCGTCCTCTACGAGTGTAGGGCTGGGTGCAATCGGGCCGGGTAACGGGTTCGTAACGGGCTATACTCGACCGGCTCCGGAAGCCACCGATGAACGAACCACAAGCCCAGCAGCGCCGCTTCGGCAAGTACCTGTTGCTCGAGGTTCTCGGCACGGGGGCCAACGCAAACGTGTTCCGGGCGGTGCAGTCCGGCGCGATGGGGTTCCGCAAGGAGGTGGCGGTCAAGCAGATCCTGCCCCACGTGGCGGGCAAGGAGAGTGTGGTCCACGGGCTGATCAACGAGGCCCGCGTCGCCGGCTACCTGCGGCACCGCAACATCGTCGAGGTCTACGAGTTCGACCAGGTCGGCGATACCTACTACCTGGCCATGGAGTACGTGCCCGGGTTCGCCCTGTCCGAGATCATCGCCCGGAGCCGGGAGCAGGGCGAGCCGCTGCCCGCCGGGGTCGTGACGGCGATCGCCGCTCAGATCTGTGACGGACTCCAGTGCGCCCACGAGGCCCTGGGCGAGAAGGGTCAGCCCCTGGGCATGGTCCATCGGGACATCAAGCCGGGTAACGTGATGGTGACCCTCGGCGGCGTGGTCAAGTTGATGGACTTCGGGGTGGTCAAGGCGGCCAGCAACCTGTTCACGACCAGCTCGGCGGACGTGACCAAGGGCACGCCGATCTACATGAGCCCGGAGCAGGTCCGCGGCCTTCCCCTCGACGGCCGCTCGGACGTGTTCGGCCTCGGCTCGGTGATCGCCGAGCTGATCACGGGCCAGGTGGCCTTCCTCGACGGGGATCTGATGGCCGTGCTGCACAAGGTCGACCGGGCCGAGATCGACGGGTTGTTGGCCCAGGTCGAGATCCGGATGCCGGCGATGGTGCCGATCCTGCGGCTGGCCCTGCAGAAGGTCCCCGACGACCGCTTCCCGTCGGCGCAGGCGATGGCCGCGGCGATCCGGCGGGTCGACCAGCCCATGGCCAGCGACGAGGAGCTGGGCGAGTGGCTGGGCTCCTTCATGCCGACTCGGCCCCGGCTGGCGGAGGTGCCGGAGGAGGGGCGTGACGACGATCCGGTGCAGGCCCAGATCGCGGCCCTCGGGAACCTGGGCGCGCTGCTGAACGACGAGGAGTACGGCGGGGCCCCGGTCCAGGAGATGCCCGACACCCTGCCTCCGCTCCCCGAGCCCATCGAGATGTCTGCGCCTCGAGGCGCGACACTGTCGCCCGCCACGCCCGGTTTCGCCCAGCTCTCCAGCGCCCCGGTGTTTCGTCATCGAATCGGGATCGACATGGTGCGCGTCCCCCCCGCCGAGCTGTGGATGGGCAGCGCCGAGGCGGAGGTCGGCCGCTGCCCCGACGAGGTGCTCCACAAGGTGGCGCTGACCCGGCCCTTCCTGCTGGCGACCACGCCCGTGACCCAGGACCTGTGGGAGAAGGCGATGGGCGACAACCCCGCCTGGACGATGGCCTCGGATCATCCGGTGGAGTCCATCGACTGGTTCCAGGCGGTCGCCTTTTGTAACCGGCTATCGGAGATGGAGGGGCTCGCTCTGGCCTACCGGATCGATGGCGACGACGTGAGCTGGGACCGGGATGAAGACGGCTTTCGACTGTCCACCGAGGCCGAGTGGGAGGCCGCGGCGCGGGGCGGCGAGCCCACGCGTTTCGCCGGCTCGGACAGCGCCGACGAGGTGGCCTGGCACTGGCGCAACACCGGCGGTCTGACCCACGAGGTGGCCTGCCTGCAACCCAACCCGTTGGGGCTGTACGACATGAGCGGCAACGTCTCCGAATGGGTCTGGGACTGGTACGGACCCTACCCTTCCCGGGCCGAGCCGACCGCGGATCCCCATGGGCCGCTGCACGGACAGTGCCGGGTCCACCGGGGGGGATCCGCGTTCAATCTGCCTGCCGACGTGCGGGTGGCCCGGCGTCACGGCGAGGACCGCCCCGTGGACCACTACAATTTCCTGGGCCTGCGGGTGGCGCGTTCGATCGTCGACGGGAGGTAGGTCGCCATGGGTGGACAGGGGCGCGGGCGCTGGCTGGCGATCGCGGTCGGGGTGTTGTGGCTGGTCGGCGGGGGCGGATGCCCGGGATCGGTGGACGGCGATCCCCCCGGCCCGGGGGACGACGACGACGACAGCGACGATCCTCTGGACGGGTTCTTCGGCCTGGACCAGGTGCGCGAGGTGCGGATCGAGCTGTCGGACGAGTCCTGGGAGGCGCTGCTGGAGCAGCCCCGGGAGTATGTCGAAGGGGCGGTGACCATCGACGACACCCTGTTCCCGCTGGTGGGCGTGCGGCTCAAGGGGGCCGCGGGGTCGTTCGTGCCCCTGGACGGGGAGTACCCCACTGAGTCCGGCGACGGCAACGGAGCGCCGGGCAAGTCGGGATTCATCGTCGACTTCAACCGTTACGTGGGCGGCCAGAACCACCACGGCCTCGAGAAGCTGACCCTGAACAACCTCGTCCAGGATCCCTCGGGCTTCCACGAGTTCCTGGGATATGCCCTGTTCCGGGAGGGTGAGGTGCCCGCCCCCCGCAGCAGCTGGGCCACGGTCTTCCTCAACGACGAGAAGAAGGGGCTGTACGTCACCATCGAGGCCGAGGACAACGACGAGTTCCTCGAGCGCTGGTTCGGCACGGACGAGGGCAACCTGTACGAAGGGGCCTATGGGGTCGACCTCTACCCGGACCACGTGGAGTGGTTCGAGCAGGACAACGGCGACGACGAGTCCCGGGACGACCTGGAGGCCCTGGCCGCGGGGCTGGATGCCATCGAGGACGGCGGGGGGGACGTGGTCGATGCCCTCGAGGCCCTGCTCGACCTCGACGAGTACCTGGCGTTCGCCACCACCGAGCTCTACCTGGGCCACTGGGACGGCTATGCCTGGAGCGTCAACAACTACCGCTTCCACATCCACCCGGACACCGGCCTGTGCACGTTCCTCCCCTGGGGAATCGACCAGGTGTTCGGCGAGGAGCTGGGCAGCTACGCCGGGGTGATCCAGGTGGCGGGTCCGGACTGGCAGTGGGGCGGTCGTGTGCACCAGATCTGCGTGTCGTCCCCCGGGTGCCGGCAGCGACTGTACGACGCCTTCGTCGACACCATCGAGCGGGTGGACGAGGTGGACCTGACGGCGCTGGCGGACCAGGCACGGGAGCTGGTCGAGCCCCTGGTGCTGGCCGAGGCCGACGAGTACGGCGACCCGGAATACGCCGAGGCGGCGATGGATGAGGTGTTCGAGTTCCTGGAGAAACGGGCCGACCAGATCGAAGAGATCCTGCCGTGTCTGACCGGCGGCGAGGTGGACCTGGACGCGGACGGCCACAACGGCTGCACCGCGGACTGCGACGAAGGCGACCCCAACGTCCATCCGGGCGCCGAGGAGGAGTGCAACTTCAGGGATGACGATTGTAACGACGTGGTCGACGATCCCGCCGACTGCCCCCGCTGTCAGGATGTGGTCGGGTTCGACGGCGAGACCTACTCCCTGTGCCTGGAGTGGCTGGACTGGGTCGGCGCGGAAGCCTACTGCCACGATCGGGGTCAGGAGCTGGCGTCGTTCCACGACGCGGAGACCTGGGATCAGGTGGCCTGGGGATTCGTCGAGCTCGGTGACGTCTGGGAGTCCTGGTTCGGCCTGAACGACCTGTTGATCGAGGGGGAGTTCGTCTGGTCCGACGGCAGCGACGTGGACCTGGAGTACTGGGGCGAGGGCGCCCCTTCCGAGTCGGGCGACGAGGTCGATTGTGTCATCGGCACCCTCTGGGGCTGGTGGGACTTCTGGTGCGACGAGTCCCTTCCCTTCATCTGCAAGACGCCCTGAACGGCGGCCCGCCGGCCGTCAGTCGCCGGTTCCCTCCAGCACTTCCTTGAGCCGGGTCATCGCCAGGGCATCGGCGGCTTCCATCATCCGGGCCATGGTCTTCTCCAGGAACACACCGAACCGGCGGCCCTCGACGGTGGCCTTCATCTGGGCGCGGGTGACGCCGTCCTCGTCGCGGAAGGTGAAATCGAAGGTGGCGTCCACGGAGAAGACCCGGGTCGCGACCGTGTGCAGCCGCGGGCGCTCGTGGGCGACGACCTCGACCTCGGTGGTCATCTCCTTGCCCTTGTTCATCCGTACCTGGCGCAGGACCGAGCCCACCTCGATCTCCCCGCCCCCGCCCACCTCGGAGCGGACCACCTCGGGCGACCAGGTGGGCAGGTTGGACTGGTCGGTGACGAAGTCGAAGACCTCTTCCGGAGTGCGGGCGATCTGGCGTGCGCGGGTGTAGGTGATCATCGGACGGCTCCCTCGCCGGGGGATCTTGCCCGCCGCGCTGCGGTGGGTCCAGGCCCCCCCGGGCGCCGAACCCTGCTAGAACGCGGCCATGAAAGACCGCTCCGAACGTCCGCGACCGACAAGACGACGACTCAAGGACCAGCCGCGGCCCCAGCGCAGCGCCGAGGAGTGGCCTCCCAGGGAGGACCGCGCCGAGCGCCAGCCCGCGGAACGACGGCGCCCCGGGGATGGCGCGGTGTTCTGCGGGATCTCCGAGAACTGTGGCGGCTGCCCCTGGATGAAGGTCCCGGCCATCGATCAGCGGCGCCGCAAGGTCGTCCTGGTCCGCGAGGCCCTCGAGGAACAACCGGAACTGGCCGAGGTCCCGGTCGAGCACTGCCTGGAATCTGCCTGGCCCCGGACCTATCGCAACCGGGCCAAGCTGGCGGTGCGGGGGGGCGGGCGCGTCCGGCTGGGGCTGTACGTACGCGGCAGCGATGAGCTGGTGGCGACCGAGCGTTGTCCGGTGCACCGTCCGGCGATCTCGTCCGCGCTCAGGCCGCTGGCCGAGTGGCTGGGCAAGCATCGCCTGGCGGCTCCGCGTGGCCCCATCCGCTACGTGGACGTCCGGGAGGCAACGGGATCCCGGGGCGCCGTCCACGTGACCCTGGTGTCGGTCAAGCCGATCGAGCCGGAACGGCTGCCCAACGCCGACCTGCGGCGCAGGATGCCCGGGCGGCTGGTGGGCCTGGCGATGAACATCAACCCCGACAACAGCTCCTACGTGTTCGGGGACACGACCGTGCGGGTCTGGGGCAGCAAGCGGTTCGCAGCCACGTTGCCGGGCAGCTGGCCGGGGGCGGATCTGCGCCTGGAGGTCCCGGCGACCGGGTTCTTCCAGGTCAACGCCTGCCAGATCCCGCCCGTGGCCTCGCTGATCGGCGGGCATCTGGCCGAGGCGGGGGAGGGGGCCTGGTTCGATCTGTACTGCGGAGTCGGGACCTGGGGGATCGCGGCCAGCCGCGTGCTCGGGGAGCCGCCCCGGCGCCTCCTGGGCGTGGAGGACAACGCCGCCTCGGTGGCCTGCGCGGCGGACAACGCGCGGGCGGCGGGGCTGGGCCGCGTGGCCCGATACCGGGCGGGCAAGACCGAGGAGGCCGTCGCGGGGATGGTCGCCGAGGAATCGCCAGTGGCCGTGATCCTCAATCCGGGGCGACCGGGCTGCCGGCCGGAGGCCCTCGACGAGTTGATCAAGGCCGCGCCCCGACGGATGGCCTACCTGTCGTGTAATCCGGAGACCCTGGCCCGGGACCTGGCCCTGCTGGCCGGCGGCGGATTCACCGTCACACGGGTCATCCCCATCGACATGATGCCCCACACCGATCAGGTGGAGGCCCTGGCCCTCCTGGAGCTGTCCTGAGCACGGAGGGAGGCCCATGCAGGCTCACCGGAACCCACCCAGCCTGACGGACTACGCCTTCGGGGGTATCCAGGTGGATGGTGAGCACCACCGGGAGGATCTGATCGTGTTGCCCGACCGGGTGGTCCGGCCGTGGTGGCGCAAGCGCGGCCACCGGCTGCAGCTGGTGGACATGGAGACGATCCTCGAGGCGGCACCCGAGGTGCTGGTGGTGGGGCAGGGGTACTTCGGCCGGATGAAGGTCGACTCCTCGGTGGTCGTCGAGATGAAGCGGCGCGGAATCGAGCTGCGTGTCGAGTGGACCCCCACGGCCGTCGAGACCTACCAGCGGTTGCGGGAGCGGCGCCGGGTGGTGGCTGCGCTGCACCTGACCTGCTGATCCACGTTCAGCCGTCCCCGGCACCGCACCTTTTCTTGACACCACCCCCACCGATCCCGCCCGGTGCCCGTGGTATGTAGGTCGGCCGGAGGCGAGTACATGCGACAAATTCATCGGCACCCACGAGGTGACCATGGAGCTCTACCAGTCCTGCGACGGTGGCGCCCAGGAGCGGGTGGCGGTGGCCTGCGGGACCTTCTCGATCATGTAGCCGGCGGGGGCGGGTGGCTGGCGCACCCGCAGGGCCGCACCATCTCGAACTCCAGGACGTTCTCGAGCATCTCCAGCCGCTCGGCCGGGTCCTGGCGCGGGTCGAAGACGTTGCCGAGGGACATGGCGTCGATCAGCGGTTGCAGCTCGGCGAGCCGGCTGGCGATCTCGTAGACGGGCCGTGCCCGGTGGCGTCCCTCGATGGCCCGGACGAAGACGTCGCCCGCCTTGTGGCACGATGCCATCTGCAGCTTTCCCGCGGGCAGATCGCCGCCCTCGCCCTCCAGGTTCAACATGCTGATCCAGCCGTCGAACGACTCCGCGTGGTCCGGGGTCTGGTTCCGGCGCTTCCCATTCTTCCTGCTCGATCCGTTCTTGCGTGACATCGGTGACTCCTCTCGGTGGTGTGTCCGGGAGGATTGGCAAGAGCTGTGCCGTCGGACTGGATGGCGAGACGTGGGGCGATTGGATGGAGACCGCAAGCGGACCCGAGTCCGGATTCCGGTCTCGGTGTCCAGGATCCGGACGGGTCCACAACGCGGGAGCCCGAACACCCGGCGGGCGCCAGCAAATCGACCAGCCGGGGGACGCTCCGTGGCAAGATCCAGCCACGGAGGTGGTCCATGTCCTCGACTCCCGCAGCCTGGTGCGTCCGCGTCTGGCTTCTCGCCTTCCTGAGTTGCACTGGCGCGGCCCACGCGTTCCCCGCCGGAGATCCGGTGGCCTACTACCCCTTCGACGACTGCGGCGGTGGGATCTCCCCGGAGATGATGGGTACCGGGCTGGACGCGACGCTGGTCAACACCGCCTGCGGGGCCGACAATTCTCTGGGATTGCAGCTTGGCGGGTCGTGGCACTCCGGGACCGCCCTGTACTGCGACGGGTACGAGGACTATGCGTACGCGCCGGACGACACGCTGTTCGAGCCCTCCCAGTTCACCCTGTCATTGTGGGTCTACAGCGACGACTTCGGCACCTGCGGGAGCAGTCACTGCTCCCTGGTCTCCAAGGGCAACACGGACGGCAGCCCCGCCGGTTACTGGCTGATCACCGACGACAGCGGAACCCTCCGGCTGAGCATCGCCGACGGCTCCAACGAGACCTCGTTCTTCGGCGCCGCGCTGTCCACGGGTACCTGGCACCACGTGACCGCGACGTTCGACGGCTCGACCGCCGTGCTGTACCTGGACGGGGCGGACGTTGGCTCGGCGTCCCTGGCCCACGGCATCGGCTACAGCAGCGATCCGTTCGTCGTCGGCGCCATCCCCAATCGGCGCTACGACCATTACGGGTATCTGGAGGAGGTCGCTCTCTTCGACTGGGCGATGGCAGCCACCGATGTGGGAGAGCTGTTCGACTGGTACGCCGACGCCGACGCCGACGGGTTCAACCACGCCGACGACTGCGACCCCGACGACCCCGCCATCAATCCGGGCGCCGCCGAGGACTGCGATGGCGTGGACGACGATTGCGACGGCGACGTGGACGAGGGGTTCGACGCGGACGGGGACGGGTTGGCCGACTGCTTCGACACCGAGGAATGCGACGGAATGGACAACGACGGGGATGGCGACGTGGACGAGGGGTTCGATGCGGACGGGGACGGTATCGCCGATTGCTTCGATGTCGAGGAGTGCGACGGGGTGGACAACGACGGGGATGGCGATGTCGACGAGGGGTTCGACGCTGACGGCGACGGGTTGGCCGACTGCTTCGACGAGGAGGAGTGCGACGGGGTGGACAACGACGGTGACGGCGGCGTGGACGAAGGTTTCGACGCGGACGGGGACGGCGTCGCGGATTGCTTCGACGAGGAGGAATGCGACGGGGTGGACAACGACGGTGACGGCGACGTGGACGAGGGGTACGACGCGGACGCGGACGGTGTCACCACCTGCGAGGGGGACTGCGACGACCAGGATGCCGCGGTGCATCCGGCCGCGGACGAGGTCTGTGACGGGATCGACAACGACTGCTCGGGCCAGATCGACGGCGCGGATGCCCTCGACGCCCAGGACTGGTACGTCGACATGGACGGGGACGGATTCGGCGATCCGGGAGTGGTGGTCGTGGACTGCGTACCGCCGCCCGGTTTCGTGGACATCCCCGGCGACTGCGACGACGGGGACGCCTCCGTGTATCCCGGCGCCGACGAGGTCTGCGACGGCGTGGACAACGACTGTGATCCGGCCACGGACGAGCTGTCAGACCTGGACGGTGACGGCTACGCGATCTGCGACGGTGACTGTGACGACACGGACCCGGACGTGGCCCCGGATGCCGAGGAGGTCTGCGACGGCGTCGACAACGACTGCGATGCGGCCACGGACGAGGAGGGGGACGTGGACGGGGATGGCGTGTCGATCTGCGACGGGGATTGCGACGACGACGAGGCGGACAGCTTCCCGGGTAACGCGGAGGTCTGCGATGGGATCGACAACGACTGCGACGGCGCGCTGTTGCCCGACGAGGTCGACGGCGACGGGGACGGCGTGTTGCTCTGCGACGGGGACTGCGACGACGCCGACGACCTGACCTATCCCGGCGCCCCCGAACAATGCGACCAGCTGGACAACGACTGCGACGGGGAGGTGGACGAGGACGTGGACGCGGACCTGGACGGCGACGGCGTCAACGCTTGCCAGGGGGACTGCGACAATGAGGACGCCACCGTGTACCCGGGCGCCGCCGAGGTCTGCGACGGGCTGGACAACGACTGCGACGGCTTCCTGCCCGCGGACGAGGCCGACGAGGACGGCGACGGCTGGATGCCCTGCGACGGGGACTGTGACGACACCGAGGCGGCCGCCTTCCCGGGCAATCCTGAAGTGCCGTACGACGGGCTGGACAACGACTGCGACGGCGCCGACCTGACCGACGTGGACGGGGATGGTTTCGACGGCGGCACCGGAGGCGACGACTGCGACGACGAAGACGCGGACACCCACCCCGCGGCGGCGGAGGTGTGTGACGACGGGGTCGACAACGACTGCGACGGCGCCGTCGACACGGATGACGACGAGTGCGAGGACCCCGGGGACGACGACACCACGGGGGACGACGACGACACCACCAGCGACGACGATACGACCGGTGATGACGACACCGACGCGGACGACGACACGTCGGGGGACGAGGACGACACGGATATCGGAGGCGGCTGCGAATGTGAAGCGTCGCGGTCACGCCGGGCGGAGTCCTCCACTGGACTCGCGCTCGTCGTTCTCGGGCTGTTCGGTGCGGTGGTCGGCCGACGCCGACGCTGATCACGCCGCGGGGGAGGATCGGCGCCTGCGCCAGAGCACGGCGACCAGGCCCAGCAGCAGCGGTGATAGGCCGCTGGCGCCACCACCCTGCCGGCATTCGCACTGGCTGGCGCTCATGCCAACGGAGTTGGCCGGTGTGTTGATCACCTCATCGGTGTCGTCGTCATCGTCGCCGATCGCGTCGGTGTCGTCGTCCCTCGTGACGTCGTCGTCGGACCCGGTGGTGTCGTCATCGCCGGTGGTGTCGTCGTCATCGTCCCCGGATGAAGCGTCCTGAGCCACCTCGATCTCGGCCTCGTAAGGTCGCATGTTCCGGGCGGTGGCCGTGATGGACAGTAGAGACTCGCCCGCGGTGTCCAGCGAGAGCGTCACCTGGCCCGCCTCGTCGGTGCGTCCGTGGGCGTACGTCCCCTCGGCCCCGGAGAGGCAGACGAGCACGTCTTCGCGGGCGTACCCATCCAGCGACGCGCTGACGGTGACCTCGAGTTCTCCGCTGGGGACCAGGGGCGGGTGGCTGATGGCCACGTCCTTGGGCACGCCGGTCCAGATGTTCAGCTCCGGATCCCCGTAGATCACCGACGCCAGGTACTGCTGGGTCTCGTGGAACTCGTTGTAGTAGTGCAGCCGGCCCGCCTCGACGGCCGAGCCGAGGGTCACGTGGTCGGTCTCGTTGGTGTCCTGGAAGATGTGGCCCCAGAAGCCCCGTCGCAGCGCGGAGCGCCAGTGGGCGCAGTACGAGCAGTCGATGCTCTGGCCGACGTAGGCCACCGCGCCCTTGAGGTCCCCGGGCGACCCGGCCCGGATCCACTGCTCGCCCCCCTCCATCGAGCCGGTCAGGGTCTTGCAGGTGTACACGACCACCACTGGCAGCATCGGCCCGTTCTCCAGCTCGTCGGGCTCGAAGTTGACCCCGTGCCAGCCCATCGGCCAGTTGGGGATGCCGTGGTAGGCACCGAAGGACAGCCCGCCGTTGAAGGCGTCCATGGTGCTCCCCGTCGGATCGGGGGTCGTGCCGGCGGTGAACAGGTCCACCTGGTCATAGCCGGCGGCCGTCATCAGGGCCTTCTCCCACTGGGCATCGCCGTAGTAGTGCAGCCAGTCGTCGTCGTCCCAGTCCTCGCTGAGGTACAGCACGGCGTCGAGGTAATACGAGGGGTCGGCGATGGGGTACCGCTCGTACTGGAGCGTCTTCTCCACCATCATGGCGGCCTGTTCGGCCGTCGTCGCCGGCAACCGCCCGGGGTGGATCTCGATGAAGGTGTCGTCGTCGATGTCCCCGTAGTAGGTGTCCGTGTACCCGCCCCACCCCTGGTTCGTGTACTGCATCGGCACCATGTTCAGGTCACCGACCAGCAGCACGTACTCCGGCGCCGGGTCCCAGGTGGCGACCGCGTCGACGACGTAGCTCTTGATCTCCGCGGCGGAGTACCCCGTCTCGGTGGTGGTCACGATCTTGGCCAGCATACCCTTGCGGGTCTTCCACTCCGCCAGCGGCTGGACCTCGGCCTCGAAGGACTCGGGGCAGATGATCAGGTAGCGGGCACCGTCGGCCGACGCCTCCAGCGGACACAGCAGGGCGACGAGCAAGCTGACCACGACGAGTCGCGTGAACATGGATCCCTCCAGGTGCTCCAGGCTAGCACGCGCACGCGGGACTTCGAATCAGTCCTCGACGGCGCCCGCATGGCGAGAGGGTCAGTGTCGGGCTGCTGGAGTAGCCTGCATCGTCGTCGTGGGCCAGGTTGTCGCGCACCTGGGGGATTCAGAAACTCCAGGGTGGCCGGTCCGGAGCGTCGCCCGACGCCAGCAGGTCCTGCCAGCTCTCGTCGGTCAGCCGGTCGCTCATCGGCCAGGTGAACTCGTAGTAGGAGAACATGGCGCCCAGGGCCACGGAGGTCTGGCCGTCGTGGCGCACGAGAGTGTACACCGCGCCCGGGCGACCGACCCCCACATCCAGCACCGTCGAGGTGTTGGGATCGGTGTGCACGTCGGCGATCAGCTGCATCCCCTCGTCCCCCTCTTCGTCCCCGCCAGTGATCCCCTCGGAGAAGGTGGTGGTGTTGTAGAGGAAACGCTCGTAGTCGATCAGGAAGGTCTCCTGATCGTCGGTCAGCGGGGCGTCCTGCAGCTCGAGCACGGCGATATCGCGCAGGGTCAGCAGCCCCTCCTCGAGCAGTGTCAGCTTGTCGGCGATCTCCGGGTGCAGCAGGCCCCGGGCCCCGAGGCCCTCCCGCAGCAGTCGGGCCGCCGAGGCCAGCCGCGCGTAGGTGTCCGGCACCGGCTCGGCGTAGCCCACGGCGGGCTCCTCGGGACCTCCACCGACGTCCGTATACGACTGCTTGCCGTAGAGGATCGTGTCGTGGCGCAGCTCGGCCCAGCTGCCCAGCGCCCCGGTCAACGCCCGGTCCTCCCAGCGCTCCGAGCGCATGAAGTGGGGGTACCCCTCGCCCCAGCCGCCGACCGCCAGGGGCTCCAGCGCCCACAGCCAGGACCAGTAGAGGTTCTGTGCCCAGTCGTGGGGACCCAGGTCGCCGAACTGCTCGCGCAGCATCGCCAGCTGGGTGTCGTAGTTCACGTAGTCGGTCTCCCCCTGCTCGTCGAGGATGGCGTAGGCGCGATCCGAGCCCAGCACGGCCATCACGTCGAGGCCCGACGGCATCAGCCGCGGAACACCGTCGGTGCCGACCTCGTCGTAGACCAGCTCCTCGAACATGTAGGAGTCGGGCGTGAACCGCTGGCCCATCAGCCGTAGGCCCTTGGTGACCCGATCCTCGTCCTGGCAGGTCCACACGAAGTCCGAGGTGATCCTCGGATCGCGCAATTCCAGCGCCGCGTCCCGGAATTGGCCGAGCAGGGTCGGATCGCCGAGGTCGTCCAGGGACAGCTCGGGCAGGTCGGACCCGTAGATCTCCCGGGCCAGCTCCCGGTACTCCATCGGCGTCAGGTCGTCCGCCTCGCCAACGAAGAACGCGGTGGGCTCGTAGATCGTCTCCCACAGCTCCAGACCCACGGTGCCGTCGACGCTCAGGTCGTACAGGGCGCGGGAAACCATCAACGCACACAGGGTCTCGCGTCGACCGTCGGCCGCGGCGGAGGCCTCGGTGCTGTCCTGGATCCGGAAGCTCGTGCGGCCGAGCCAGATCATCGCCCGAAAGTAGCGCTCCAGGTCCTCTTCGCCGGCGTAATGGCCCCGCGGGACGTACTGGGAGTAGTCCTCGTTGCGGCCGAAGATCGGGCTCGTGCCAAAACCCGCGTGGGCCTCGATCAGCGCCAGCTCCGCCTCGACGGTCGCCGCCACCGAGGCCGGCGGGGCGAACGCCGGATCGACCAGCCGGGCGGTCACCGCGGCGTGGGCCACCGCCATCTCCAGGTCGGCGGCCAGGTCGGGCGTCGCGGCGGCGCGCTCCTGCTCCAGGTAGACCGCCAGCCCCGCCGCCAGCTCCCCGGCCGCGGCCACCAGCCGCTCCTGCTCGGCCGTCTGCAGCCCCTGGTCGTACAGCATGTGGAAGGCGTGCAGCACGCTGTCGGTGGTGGCCAGCGGGGGACCTCGAGGCCCACGTAGACCATGTGCATGGCGTACGTGTAGTTCGGCAGTACTGCGAACAGCTGCTGCTCCATGTCGTCCTCGAGGGAGAGCGGAAGCTGATCGGCGTTCCAGGCATCGGCCAGGGTCGGCGGATCACCCCCGTTGGCCGGGACCACGTCCACCCCGTAGTCGAAGTAGGGGCCGAAGGGGGTCTGCAGCACGTCCTCACCGGGCGGGCTGACGTGGACCACCAATCCGTCGATCTCGACGGTGGTGGTGGGTGCGACCGGCGGAGCGTCGGGGGGCTCGTCCGTGGGGCAACCGAGGACGAGGGACAGGGCGACCGCGGCGAGCGCGGCAAGGGAGCGAACGGTCGTGGGCGTCATGGCAATCCCCCCGGATGAGCGAGAGCTTCGGCTTCCCCTGTCTATCACGGAGGCCTCCAGCGGCATCGGGCAGAGGTCGGCCCCGGGGATCGGTTCGCCCGGGTTCCGTGATGGTGCGTCCGGATCAGTTCTCGACCGTGACCAGCGAGTCCCAGATCGAGCGCGCGTTGCCGTCGGTCTCGTGGATCTCGTAGCGCAGCTCGACCACGTGGGTCCGCACGAAGCGCATGGTCTGGCGGACGGTGACGTCGGACACTCGGTACTCCAGCGACGGGTCGCTGCAGCCGGAGGAATCGCAGTCCTGGAAGTCCCAGTTCGGGCCCCATGGAGTTCCTCCTCGTCACCAGTAGTGCAGCGCCCCGGTCTCCCGCAGCTCGTCGACGCGCTCGCGGCTCATGGCCTGCGGTGGGGGGGCACCGGGGCCGCGGCGCAGATCGTAGAGCTGATCGGCGAGGTGGGGTAACGCGGGGTGGTCCAGGATGTCCAGATCCTCGGTCTGCAGCGGATCGGCGGCCACGTCGTGGATCCGGGCGTCGCGGATCTCTCGATCCAGGGATCGGGCGTTGGCGCGCGCGTCCCGGTTGAGGTGGCGCTCGCCGAACAGGCCTGCCCAGTGGTAGAGGCGCTCGTCGACCACGGGATCGATGCTGGTGATCCCGTGCTCCTGGCTGCGGAACGAGACCATCAGGTCCCCCTCGCGAAGGGCCAGCATGTCTCCGAACTCGGCGTACGCGTGGGCATCGTCGAGCGCCGCGTCGCCGAGGAGATCCTGGCCCGCGAGCCCCGCGATCGGGCGGGCATCGGCCAGGCCAAGCAAGGTCGGCGTGATGTCCACCAGCTCCACCGGGTCGGTCACCACCGTGGTCGACCCCCTGTCGCCCGGCGCGAACAGCCACAGCGGGACACGCAACGTGCGATCCAGCAGCACGATGTGGCTGCCAGCCCGCAGCTGTTCCGGGCAGCAGGTGCCCGTGGTCTCGCCGAGGGTCACGCCGTGGAGCGACGTGAGCATCAGCCAGCTGTCCCTGGGGCCGCCGCCGTCCGGGGGCAGGAGGGAATCCACCAGCAGGTTCAACGCCGCGCCAGCCGCCGTCGCGGACGCGCGGTACTCGCCGTGGATCAACTCGACGGCGTCCTCGTCCAGGAACGGCCAGAGCATCCCCGGCCGCAGCCGGTCGCGGAACTCCGGGTGCTCGTCCAGGAAGCGCGCCTGCTCCGCGTCGTCGGCGTCCCAGGGCTCGTAGAACGCCCGCAATCGCCCCTCGACGTTCGTCTGGTCCAGGTCCAGCGACAGCATCAGGAAACGCGGCTGATCGCCCTCGACGCCCCACCACTGCTCCACCGGGTCCCAGCGATCGGTCCGGACCGGGGTGGTGGCGAATGGGCGGTCCAGCGTGATCACCTCATCGAACCCCCCGGCCAGGGCGTCCACGGTGAGGCCGGAACCCCCGGCCACCGCCAGCGCCGTGCGGTAGCCGTAGATCCGCATCACCTCGGGCAGTGTCTGCCTGGTGTCCGGGATCTCGACGCACCAGGGCTGCGGCGATTTGGGGTCCACCGGACCGCAGATCGGGATCCCGCCGACGTAGCGGCCGGTGAGCAGGGAGGCCATCGATACGTGGGGCTGGATCGACTGGGCGTACGCGCTGCCGTAGCGGGTGCTCGGCTCGCGCCCCAGACCGGCAAGCAGGGCGTCGGCGGCTCCGTCGCCGAAGACCTCCGCCCGCAGCCCGTTCACCACGACGAGCACGATGTCGGGCTGCCCAGCGCTCTCGCCGGCCGGCGCGGCCGCATCGCCGTCACACCCTCGCCCCGAACACCCGGTGGGAAGGAGCAGGAGCAGGGCGAGGAGCCTGGGTCGGATCAGCATCGCCTGCGAGTCTACCGCTCACCGCAGCGAATGTGTCTCCCCCAGCCGCCGGTAGACCAGTCCCGAGACCCCCCGGATCACGTCGCCGCGCTGGGCGATCCAGGTGCGGAAGGAGGCGGGGCGGGCCCGCTTCTCGATGATGCCGATGACGGCGTACGGGACGTGGTCGCCGCTGGCATCGCGGGCCACCAGGATGCCCATGTCTCCGCAGAGCATCGCGGTGGTGCCGGTCTTGTCGTAGACGTGGGTGCCCACGGGGACCTCGGGGACGTCACGGTAGATGCGATCGCCGTTGGGCAGGTTCATCAGCCGCAGGAGCTCGTCGGCGGCGATGGAGCCGGAGCCGCGGAGGGCCTGGATGTGGTCGTTGATGGTGTTGCGGAGGTCCATGTCGGTGGAGGTGAGGGTGAAGGGAGGGGGATCGGTCTCGGCCTCGGTCTCGGTCTCGGTCTCGGTCTCGGTCTCGGCCTCGGTCTCGGCGATCGCGTCCGGCCCCCCGGACGACGCATCCCACACGGCCACCGCCCGCGAGTCGCTCCGCACCGCCGCCGCGGCGATACTCGGGGACTCCAGCGCCGCGGTGTGCGCCGCCGCCAGTTCGTCCGCCTCGGCCGGCGTCCCGGACAACCGCAACGCGAGCTCGTACTGCCCCTCGCCGACCCGCAGGACGACCAGCTCCCGCTCGATCTCCCCACCGAGCGCGGCGGCGACCTCCCCGAACCTCCGGCGGCACGCCTCGAGGTCGGTGGCCTCGCCGTATCGCACGTCCAGCGGTCGCGAGAACCCCCGGTCCGGGAGCGGGACGGCCAGCAGCTCCCGTCCGCCGAACGCGGCCTTCAGCAGCTCGTGGTGGACGCCGGCCACCCGCTGGGCGTCCGCTGGATCCGTTCCGCTGCGGTCATAGATCACCCCGAAGTTGCCCGTGCCGCCGATCACGATCTGTAGATCCCGCGCGACCTCCGGGCCGAGCACCTCGGCCACCAGCTCCCGGTAGGCCTCGGCGCCCCGGCGGTCCGCCGTCCACAGGTAGGAGATGTCGTGGCTGCCGTCGCCGTCCTCGGCCGCGGACAGCGCTGGAAGGACCAGCGCGAGAAACCACAGGATGTGCAAGGGTCGCATCGCAACGTCCGATCGGCTCCCATGATGCCATCCGCCATCGGGGAGCGCCTCATCGGCGGATTGCAACGCGGATGAGCCGGGTTCGGTAGGTACGGTGGTTCCCCGGCGAGGAGGGCATGTGAAGCGAGATCTGCTGCTGTTGGCCTTTGGCCTGGCCCTGGGGGTGGGCGCTGGCCTGTTGATCGGCCGCGGGCAAGGAGAGCCGGACGCTCCGGCGGCCGAGACGACGTCGCCGCCCGCCGACCCGGCGCGCCCCGCGGTGAACGGTTCGAGGATCGACGCCCGTTCGATCGAGGGGCGGTCCGGTGCTGCGGCCGACGAACTCGACGCCTGCCAGCGCGCCCTGATGAACTCGTGGATGAACGCCTCCCACCCCATTGAGGTCTCCGAGCGGGAGAGCTCCCGGGAGGCAGCCCGCCGCTTCAACGACGCCTACTACGGCGACGACGATCCGGCGAAGGTCGAGGCCTTCTTCGAGAATGGCGGCCCGGATTCGGCCGTCGACCGGGCGCTGGCGGACGGTCCGCTGGAGCGCGGGGAGGTCAGGGTCAGCTGCGATCCCCTGCCGTGCGTCATGGAGATGGACCTGAGGTATCCGGGTGGCGAGGACCTCCCCCTGGGGGAGTTGAGCGAAGCCTTCCGAAACACCGACGAACTGCTCGCCGGCCCGCTCATGGAATCGCTGCCGGGTTATGGCCTGCTTACCTCCTCGGTCCGCGGCAGCGACGATCCATCTCAGCGGACCTTGCACGGGATCGTCACCACCCACAGCAAGGAGGATCTGGACGACCTGGTCGCCTCGATGATCCTGTTCGCCGAGGAGACCCTGGGCGAGAAGCGGTTCGACGAGTAGCGTGGGCCAGATACAGGCAATCCACCGGTAACTACCTTCCCCGATCCGTGGGGTCAGTACCCCCCGAACATCGCGACGTGGAGGCCAGGTACTAGCTAGTCTCCATCCCGAAATGCGGGACGGGAACTAGCTAGCAGCAATCCCGGGGCAGAGTGAGCCGGAGGCTCATCGTTCCTCCACGAATTCCGACAGGTCCTGGTCATCCACCAGATCGAGGCAGGGCTCGACCTCGCGGTACAGGGCGGTGATCTCCGCGGCGGTGGAAAAACGCACGGTCCCGGCGGCGACCGCGGGCAGGTGGATGTCGAGGATCTGGGCCTCGATCAGGGCGATCCGCTCGGCGGCGGACAGGTTGTCCATCGGATCCCCCTCCCAGACGACCTGCTTGCGCCAGAACTCGGGCACGGAGAAGTCGTCGGATTCGGCCAGGAACGAGCGGGTGGGGTTGAACTCCCAGGCAGGCGTGATGAAACGCCCCTCCGGCTTGGCGTCCGGGATGCCCTGGACGGGCACGCCCGGCGTGACGATGATCGACGAGTCGGCGACGTGCCGGTACAGGTCCTCGGGCTCGGAGACCTCGGCGGGGCCGGGGATCCGGTAGGCGAACGGTGGCATCGGCGCGTCGTCGGTGTGCCCGGGCGTCCCCTTGGGGGCGTCCCAGAATGTGAACTCGGGGTGCGCGTCGAACCATTCCTGGCGGCCGGAGTACTCCTCGGTGGTCATCCCGCCCAGGATCGTCTCGGGCTGGGCCCCGGCATCGACCAGCATGTCGTACAGCTCGTCGTACATCACGCGGGACTCGTGGGCGTGGGGCAGGATCTCGGCGTCCCGGTCGCGCAGCTCGTCGTAGAAGCCGGGGCGGAAGTTCTCCACACCCTCGACGAAGGTCCAGTCCGGCTGGAAGCTGAGCCGGGCGCCGTGGCTGGCCAGCATCTCGGCGTAGTCCAGCATCGCGTCGGCGAAGTGGTTGAACACCACCTCGTCGCCGTTGTAGTCGGGGATGTTGGGCTTGGAGCCCGGGATGCACGACGCGTCGTCCTCCTCGTTGTGGATCGAGAACCCCAGGTAGACCGGGGCGGTGACCTCGTCGATGTCGGCGCAGTCGTCCGTGGCGTCGTCGTCCCCGGTGGCGTCGTCGTCCCCGGTGGCGTCGTCATCCCCCGCCACGTCGTCGTCCGCGGTGGGGCAGCCTGCGGCCAGGAGCAACGTCGCGCAGAGGATCAGCAACGTGCGTTGAAGCATGGGTCCGCCCTCCCTCAGGGAGATGTTACCAGCCGCATCCCTCCCCCGGACGGGGACTGGTGCGTCCCGGTGGAGTGCACGATGACCTTCGGCGAACTGGAAGCCGAAGGGGAGTGCCTGGACTCGGTGATGTACTGCTGCTGCGCGTGAACTTCAGGGGAAGATGACCCACGGGCACGCCGTGGGTTCGGTCTCGTCGGGGAGGTATTTTCTAGCGGAGATCCGAGTTCTGGGGGCAGTCCACGCCGACCTGAGATCGCCCATCGGCCGGTCGTGCACGGGTCGATCTGCGCCCGCCGTCGGCGTGGACATGGCGGGTACCGTGTGTGCCATGAAATGCTTGCTGCCCCTCGCCCTCCTGGCCGCATCGATCGTTGGTTGTCCTTCGGGCATCGTGACCGAACCCGCTCCCGATCCCCCGGACTATCCGGAGGTCGAGAACCTCAATCCCAAGGCCTGCGTGGACAGCGAACCCCTGGCTGCTTGTGCCGACGATCAGGTGGCCGGTTCCAGCTGTGTCGTCACCATCCACAACAACACGGGCCTGACCCTCGACAGCCTGAGCCTGAAGCGGCTGTGCGAGTATGACGGCACGGACGTGGACGGCTATCCGACACCGGCCCCTGGGAGACGGCAGTGGCCGAGTCGACCGGTTGCGAACAGGACATCTACTGGACCCTCGAGTATTTCGACTCCCTGTCGCCGGTCGGCTACCAGGTCGCGATCTTCGCGCCGGTCGGCGCCTGGCACCTGGTCGTCCAGGGCAAGTTCACCAGCTGGGTTGTCCGCGACCTGAGCTGCACCGCGGGCGTCAGCCAGACGATCACCGTCGGCCTCGATCACGAGTCGCCGGGGCTGTGGGACGACTGCTGACGCGCCACACGTCTCCAGGAAATTATCCATCCGAATCACAGATGAAACCGCGCTGAAACCGAGTTTCGCGGGGTACGCCGGTACGGTTGCGGGGTGATCGACTGGGGTCTTGCCCAGCCGAGTCCACGGCCGCTCGCGGCTCGTGTTTTTTGCGTAACCCGAGGAGGATCCCATGACCACTCTGCGACGTCTCATCCTGGCCATCACCTTCGCGATCCCCTGCCTCCTGTGGACGGGTTGCCTCGACCTGAGCGGCGGCTGGGACTTCCGGATCGACTACTCCGACGGCTACGTGGCCGGCGACTTCGACATCGAGCAGTTCCAGGGCGAGTTCGTGGGGGACGGCCGGATCGACACCGGGTCGGGCGCCTCGATCGAGATCGAAGACGGCGAGATCGAGGGCGACGAGGTCTCCTTCCGGATGAGCATCGACGGCACCGACCTGGTCCTCCTCGTCGACGCCGACCTCGACGACGGCGCCGAGGAGATGAGCGGCACCGCATTGTTCCTGGGCGAGGTGGGGGTCTTTTCGGCGGATCTGCGGTAGACGCCCACCGCTCCTTCCCCGTTACCTGCGCGAGTCGCCTGGTTTGTGGGACGATTGCCTACCCGAGAGACGAGGCGACCACATGACCGAGAAGCTCAAGGACAAGCTGCTGCTGGCCGCTACTTGAGCGTGAACGACCGGCGAACCTGCTCGAAGCCCGGCTCGGCGGCGGGCCAGTCTTCGTCGTAGCAGAACTCCGACGCCAGGAACGACCGCCCGGACGCGTTGTGGGCGAACGCGCGGACCGTGGTGGGCAGGAACAGGAACTTGCCCGCGATCTGCTGGCCCTCCCCCTCGAACGCGCCCCAGGTGGTGAAGCTCGTCACGGTGGTGCTGGACAGCATCTGGGTGAACTCGTCCACCTGACCCTTGGTGGCCGCGGCCAGGTCGATCTCCTCGTCGAACACGTGGAACATCACAAAACAGTTCCCCGCGGTGTCCAGCGAGAACAGCGCGTCCGGATCGTAGTCCACATCCGCCGAGTCGATGGTCCAGTTGCCCGGGTACTGGACCGTGAACCCGTCGCGGTCGATGGTCTGCGGGCTGGCCGTGTCCGGCGCTGGCTCATCGCTCGAGCTCGCCGCCGCCCCGGTCTCCGTCCCCTCCGCCGAGTACGAATCCCAGTCGCCCCCCGTCCCGCCTCCGCAGCAGCAACCCAACGACAGCACCAGGATCGGCGTCGCCAATCCCGCGCCCAGCGCCCCCGCCCATCTCCCGAGTCGGTCAGTCATCGGTACTCGCCCCTCTCCGCCGTTCGGCTGGCGGGAGGGTACCACGGCGGCCGAGTAGCCCCCCAGGTCGACGTGGGCGGTGCGCTCCGCTGCCGTGCGCTTTGATACGATCGGGTAGCCGCGGCGTGGATCTAGATATCGCAGGCCTTGACGGTCTTGCGCTTGTTGGCCTGGGCGCGGGAGATGGCGGCCTTGATCGCATGGGTCAGCTGATGGCCCAGCTCGTCCCACATCTCCGCCGAGGCGTTCATGTCCGCCTCCCTGAGCAGCGCCTTCACCTTGGATTTGACCACGAACTCGGCCGGCTTGATCTTGTCGCTATCGGACATCGTCCACTCCCCATTGGTTGTTGGATCCCGGTATTGTCCCCGGCCCGGGCCCGTTTGTCAGGTCCGCACCTCGGCGTTCGGCGTTCGGCGTGGGCGGCGGCCGTTCACTCGCCCACGACAACCAACGCCTGAACCCTGTGCGAGTCGTCCGAAGCGAAGGGAGGGAAGGTTGTAGCGCACCCGGTTTCTTGGACACAAAGTTGCGCTACGCGGCCACCCCGTACG
>CAYTBN010000012.1:0-97901 GCA_964436045.1 uncultured Rickettsiales bacterium
CGTCGTCTCCCGTGTCGTCGTCTCCCGTGTCGTCGTCTCCCGTGTCGTCGTCTCCTGTGTCGTCGTCTCCTGTGTCGTCATCGTCGTCGTCGCTGGCGTCGTCGTCGCTGGCGTCGTCGTCGTCGGGTTCGGTGCTCTGTTGAGGGGGCAGGACACAGGCGCCGAGGAACGTCAGGGACAGGACGATCGCCAGCCAGGGTTGGAAACGCATCGGTCCTCCTCAGGTCGGGTCGCACAACGGGAACGTGGACCAGATTCTGGCACTCGGGTCGTCCAGCGACAAGGGCAGCAGCGGGCACGGGAGGCGCGGGTTGGCGTGTTATAAACGCCTCGATGCCGACTCCCCACCGCCGCTGGGCGTTCCGGCTGGTGGCCGTGCTCGCCGGCCTGCTGGCGCTGGAGGCGGCCGCCCGGATCATCGAGGCGGCGACCCCGGACCGCACCCTACCCACCCCTGCCGACCCGTTCGATCGCCAGTTCGTCCGCGATCTGCGCGACCGCCGCGCCGCAGCCGGCGAGGACGTGCGGATGATCGCCGAGGACCCGCGCTCGTGGGCATTGGCGCCGGAGTCGACGGTCTGCATGGGTGGCCTGGTCCCGCTACGGGTCAACCGGCTCGGGATGCGTGGCCCGGAGCTCGGCCCCCGGGACGAGGACGAGGTGCGCCTGCTGTCCCTGGGGGACTCCAGCTGCTTCGGCCACGGCGTGGCCGAGGAGCGGGTGATGACCGAGATCGCGGCGGCTGAACTCGGCGAGCGCTGGGACCGGCCGGTGAGGTCGGTCAACGGCTGCGTGCCGGGGTACGACTCCGCCCAGTCGCTGGCCACCCTGGAGCGTTTTGGAACCCACGTGGAGCCCGACTGGGTGGTGGTGACCTGCCTGTGGAGCGACCTGTACGCCCCGGGGCGCGAGGGTGATCCCCGGGCGGCCGGTGGCTTGCTGGTCCACGCCCTCGATCACGCGGCCACGTACCGGGTGCTCGCCCGCTGGCTCGCCCCCTGGACCCGCCCCCGCAAGGTTCGCTGGATCGCGTCGCGGGGAGACGTGGGCGGCCCGCCCGACCATCCCGCGGGCTCCCGCATCGATCTGGCCGCCTACGTGGCCAACCTTCGTGCCATCGCCGCCGAGTCGCAGCGGATCGGAGCCCGCACCGCCTTCGTGGTGCTGCCCGCGCCGCTGGACTTCGACGAGGTCTTGCCGCCGCCCTCCGTCGCCGAGTATCGAGAGGGCATGCGGCTGGTGGCCGCGGAGGTCGGCGGGCCCCTGGTGGACGGCCCCGTCCTGTTCGGCGACCTCGGCCTGGGCGTGGAGGGTTTCCTGGACAAGGTCCACCCTGCCGTGGCGGGCCACGCTGCGCTGGGAACGGCGCTGGCGGAAGGGCTGTCGACGGAGCCCGCGCCGGAGGGGCGTCCTGCGGGCGCCGGAGCGGGCGCATCCGCGCCGGATCCACTGCCCTTCGAGGAGCTGCTCCCGGGTTGTCGAGCCGAGGAGGCGAGGGGAGGGCCTCGCCGGCCCCGCCAGCGTCCCCGCCCCTAGTTTGCGGACTTCTTGGCGCGCTGGAGGTTGTCGCGCTGGAACCAACCATCGCTGGTCTCGGAATCGTCGGCCACGGGCATGGCGGCGGCGGCGGAGTAGGCTTGTTCATCGAGGGCCTCGACCGCTGAGCCGTCCTCGCGGTTCTCCCAGGACGACCAGGCCGGAGCGGCCTTGGACTTGCGGCCGGCACCGCCGCCGGGGGAGACGCCCAGCCGCCGGGAGCCTTCCGTGATCTGCTGGGCCGTGGACCAGGTCTGCTGCTCCATGGAGTCGAAGGACGCCAGCGGCACGGTCACGGTCTCGGGACCGAGGGTCATCGCCAGGGTCAGCTGGCTGCCGTCCAGCTCGCCGATCAGCACGGTGCCGGTGGCCAGCTCGATGCGCCAGTCGCCCTCGGGATCGTCCACCGGTCGCACGGAGCGGCAGTCGGCCAGGGACGGCGAGAAGCTGCCCAGCTGGTTGATCAGGGTGAAGCGGGACTCGCGGGCGTCGACCAGGAAGTCGTCGCCGTGCACGGTGCGCACTCGGTAGACGGCGCCGTGGGGCCACACCTCGCCGCCCTGGGTCTGGAGCCGCGTCAGCTCCTGGGCGGGCAGATCGATCTTGACGTCCTCCTTGCCGACCCGGATCGCCATCGCGATCTTCGGATCCTCCCACTTGCCCACCAGCTCCGAGCCGTCCCGCAGCCAGATCCGCACGTGGCCGTCGGCGTCGCCGAGCTGCCCCCCCTCGACCGGGACCACCTCGCCCACGTCCTCCAGCGGGATCTTGAGCATGCCCAGTGGGCTGTCGAGGGAGAGCCGGCTGGTGCGGGCGTCGCCGTACAGCACCTGACCGTCGTCCAGGGTGGCTCGGACCGCCGCGTTGCGCTTCTTGGCGCCCATGCCGAAGGCCAGGGCCAGGGCCGGCAGCGCGAGGATGGCGAACAGCTTCAGAGATCGCTTGAACATCGTTGGGTCCTCCGTCGGCCGCGGTTTGTGCGGCTCACGACGGTCAGACAGCGACGTCTGCGGAAGGTTCCGCGGGGTTCAGAAAACACCGTGCTCGTGGAGCACTCGAACCCCGATCCCGATCAGCGACCAGGAGCCGGTCCAGCCCGATCCTGAGTCGCGGAGCGGCAAACGGCGATAGGTGTTCGCCTGGGCTCGTGCGAGAATGGCCGGCCATGGGGAGCAAAGCGCACCGCTGGATGACATTCGCAGCCGTCGCCCTGCTGTCGGGGGGGCTGGCCTGCATCGACTACAACGTGACTGCCGAGGATGACGACGACGACACCACCGAGGATCCGTCCGACGACGACACCACCTTCTATCCGCTGGACGAGGAGTGCAACGGCGAGGACGACGATGGTGACGGGCTGATCGACGAGGACTTCCCGGACACGGACGGCGACGGGGTAGCCGACTGCGTGGACGATCACTGCGACGTGCTGCTCAACGATCCGATCCTCGACGTGAACGAGGACTGCGCGGGCGGCGAGAACCTGGGCGACCCGCCGGTGAACCCCTGGAACTCGGTCATCGAGTGGCGATGGGAGGGCCAGGGGGTGGCCAGCTTCGCCGGGATCTACGCCACGCCGACCGTGGGCGACCTGGACCTGGACGGCCTGCCGGAGGTCGTGACCACCTACGCCTGTCCCAGCTACTTCCCCGGCTGCATGGCCGTGCTCCACGGAGACGGCACGGGTGTCATCTGGCAGATCGACGACATCGACGCCACCGGTGGCTCCGCCCTGGGCGACATCGACGGCGACGGCTACGGCGATATCGTCACCTACCGCTACAACGGCGGGTCACGGCTGGTGGTGGCCTTCGACCGCGACGGCAACCAGATGTGGGCCACTCCGGTGGGCGCCCGCGAGGAGAACTACGCGGTGATCGCCGATCTGGACGGCAACGGCCTGGTCGAGGTCGTGGCCAACGAGCTGGTGATCGACGGGCAGAGCGGCAACGTGCTGGCCACCCTGCAGCCCCAGCCCAGCTCCACCTGGGGCGCGCCCGCAGTGGCCGACCTGGACGGCGATGGGTTCCAGGAGATCATGCTGGAGAACGGGGTCTACGACAGCAGCGGCCAGCTGCTGTTCTACTGCGGTTCGGGCGGCGTCGGCACCTTCCCGCACCCGGTCAACGTGGACGCCGATCCCGCGGGTGAGGTGCTGATCGCCAACCCCTCGGAGCTCGTGGTCTGCGACAACAACGGCGCGGTGATGTGGAGCTGGCCCCACAACGCACCCTACGGCAGCCCGGTCGCGGTGGCCGACTTCGACGGCGACGGACTGCAGGAGTTCGCCTTCGCGCAGTCCGGAGAGCTGGTGCTGATCTCCAGCGCGGGTGCGCCCATGTGGATCACCCCGATCCAGGACTTCTCGGGGCTGGCCGGCTGCACCAGCTGGGACATCGATCTGGACGGTATCCCCGAGGTGATCTACGCTGACGAGACGGACATCCTGGCCTTCCACGGCGCCACCGGCACGATCGTGCTGCAGGAGGGGATGCACTCGTCGGTGACCCTGGCCGAGACCCCGTCCGTGGCTGACGTGGACGGGGATCTGGCTGGCGAGCTGCTGTACGGCTCCAACGGCGGCGGCGCCGACGGGCTGACCGTGATCGGCTCCGGCGACGGCGACTGGCCCTACGCGCGACCGGTCTACAACCAGTACACCTACTACGGGGCCAACATCGGCAACGACCTGTCGGTGCCCTCCCAGCCGCTGGCACCCTGGGTCCATCCGGCCAACATCTTCCGGGGGCAGCCCTCGGCGGTCTACCAGGCCGACATGCCCAACCTCCAGGCCCAGATCACCGACGCCTGCGTGGCCAGCTGTGAACCGGACGGGTACGCGGCCCTCGCCCTGCAGATCTGGAACGACGGCGGCGCGGAGATCGAGGCCGGCTCGACCGCCACGGTCTACGGTGGGGTAGGGGGCTCGCTGGTGGTGATCGACGAGATCACGCTGGTCGATCCGCTGGAGTCGGGCACCTCCATCGAGCTGATCCTCGAGACCACCTGGGAGATGCTGGGCACCCTGCAGATGATCATCGTCGACGAGCACGAGCTGATCTTCGAGTGCATCGAGGACGACAACACCGGCACCTGGGAAGAGACCTTCTGCAACCCCGTCGAGTAATCTGAGAGGCCCCGCCCGGAGGCGATCGGAGGGAGGCGCCCACCCATGTCGTACCCGCCGCAGTATCCCCACGACCCGGCCGGTTGGCAGGCGCCCGCGATGGCGCCACGGCCCGCCGCCCCCCGTGAGCCGTTGGACCTGCGCGTCGTCGCGGCCTTCGTCGCCATTCCGCTGATCGTGCTGCTCGACAGCTTCGTCTGGTTCGGGATGTCGTCGGTGTACGTCCGTTACCTGACCGACACCTACCAGGGGGGGCTGGGGCTGGACCACACGGTCTACGGCGACCTCCGCACCTGGCAGCTGCTGGTGATGGCGGGCGCGATGGTGCTCGGCGGGGTCGTGGCCATCGGCCTGGGGCCGCGCTTCACCATGGTGCTGGGGCTCCTGATCTGCGCGGCGGGGGTGGCGGCCACCGGACTGCTCGGCGCGAGCGGGGTGTTCGCGGCGGCGATGGTGGTGGCCGTCGGCCAGGGGATCTACCGTCCCACCGTCTACGCCGCGGCGGCCGAGGTGCTGCCCTTCCCCCGCGGTCAGCTGCGCAACGTGCTGTTCGTCGTCATCTACCTGGTCTTGAACCTCGGGGCCGCCCTCTCTTCGTGGCTGACCTGGAAGCTCATGGACCTCACCGCCTTCCCGGTCATCTTCATGGCCTTCGGCGGGGCGTTGTTCCTGGCGGCGATCGTCGGCCTGCTGCTGGCCTTCGCCCACCTGTTCCTGGATCCAGTGCCGAGCGGGTCCGAGCCCGAGTCCGGTCCAGCCATCGGGAGGCCGTCGCGCCCCAGCACCCACCGGCTGGACCCGCGCTTCATCGCCGTCGGCCTGGGCCTGATCGTCGTCACGGCGATTCCCTGGATGTCCGTTGGGCTGATGTGGGAGCTGCAGTACGCGGCGGTGGACCTCTTCGCCCCCGACCTGATGTACTCCGGCTGGTTCTTCAATCTCGACCCGCTGCTGATCATCTTCCTGGGCTTGCTGCTGGCTGCCATCCTGCTGGTGCTCCACCTGGTCCGGTTCCGGATCCCGACCCTGCTGCCGGTTGGGTTGGGGCTGCTTGTGATGGGGGCGGGGATGGCGGCGCTCCTGCTGAGCTTCGTGGTCCAGCAGGGACCGTTGCTGGTGGCGTCCATCGTCGTGCTCGCGGCCGGCGAGGTGCTGATGGCGCCCCTGCTGGCCTCGCGTATCGCGGGCGACCAGCACGGGCGGCTGGTGACCCTGATGATCGCCCTGTGGCTGGCGGCCAGCTACGGGGGCAGCCAGCTCCTCACCCACTTCGGCCCCCACGACCCCGAGGGGCTGCAGCTGATCGGCTGGGCGGTGGTGGCGAGCTGCGTGGTGGTCGGCGTCCTGCTGGCCATCGCCGCCTACCCCCTGCGCAAGGCGCTGGTGCCGGCCCCCGAGCCCCCTCCACCGGGGACTCCCTTGCCCTACTGAGACCGCCCGGATCCGCCCCCCGCATTTTTTTCCTCAAGTTCTGCCAGCGCCGGTCGGTTGTTTCTTTGGTGGGTTTCCGTACGGACGGATCTCGCCAGGCACGTTGCGCATCGAGCCCTATAGCGGTTTCTCGCTGGATCGGTCGAATTCGACCTCGGTCACCGTCGGGGATACGCCCTACCGCGCCCAGTTGACCCGCAGCTACCACCTGGCCGACGCGATGAAGACCGCCCTGCAGTCGATGCGGGACGCCATCGGTTCCCACGGGCGCTGAACGGGATCTTCACGGACATCGCGGGCGAGAATGCGGTGTCCGCGGTGGTGACGGGCCTTCGCACCACGCTGCGCAGTGCCGTCAGCAACGCGTTCGAGGCGGACGGCGCTGAGCGGATCCGCAGCGGCTTCGGGCTGGACTTCGACTTCCGCGCCCAGTCCAGCGAGACGATGGATTACTCCCGCAGCCGCCTGCGCTCCGCCCTGGCGACCGACACCAGCGAGGTGACTTCCTACTTCGCCGACGGCGAGAACGGCGAGGCGGGCATGCTCTCCTCGATGATCGCCACCCTCGGCGGCACCATGTCCGCCATCGAGGACACCGTCGGCCACATCGGATTGAACGTGGACGTTCAGTTCTGAAGATGCCTACGCCTCCGGCCGGAAGGCGATGATCACCAGGATATCGGCGGTGCTGCCAACCATGAAGTCGTCGAAGGTGTAGCCGTCGGCCTCGCAGGCCCAGGGGCCGACGAGGGCGTCGGGGGCGATCCACAGGCTGTCGCCGGAGTCGTCGGTGGCGGTGTTGGGGGTGCCGCTGCCGTCGTCGAAGGAGCCGCTGCCGACGGGGTCGGCGTCGGCGTAGAAGACGTCACCGCCGAAGGTGGAGGAGACCACCGCGTCGGGGATCGGGGTCAGGTCGTCCTCGTGCACGTAGCCCATCAGGGCACCCGTCGCGAAGATGTCGCTGCCGTCCCAGCCTGCGGACGAGAGGTCGGCGTCCAGCCCGTCCACGAAACCCTGGGTGACCGCGAAGGCGAGCAGTTCGTCGACGATGTCGCCTTCGGAGTACCCCTCGTAATCCTTGACGTCGATGCCCGTGGCCGCCGATCGGTACGTGTCGCCGTTGTCGTCGACGATCATGATCAGCCCCATGTCGGCGGCCGACGCGTCGATGCCGGTCACCTGGAAGCTACCGTCGGCGTCCGGCTGGGTGGCGCCGAGCACGCCGGGCTCCTCGCCGAAGGCCAGCATCGGCTTGGGATCGGCGACCACCACCGTCACGTCGCTCGGGGTCGTGTCGAAATCGGTGATGTCGTGGACCGTGCCGCGCACGGTCAATCCGGTCAGCACGTCGTCGTCGTCATCCCCCGACGAGTCGTCGTCGTCCCCGGTCGGGCAGCCGGCCAGGGCCAGGGCCAGCGTCGTCGCCATCGTCACCAACCAGCGCAGATCCATGGTGCTCCTCACGCCCCCCGTCCGGGGATTGTGGGCAATTGGTACGGCAAAACCAGATATAAGGGAAGGGTCGACCCCGACACCCACGACCCGGGAGGTGCCGATGAACACGCCACGATCATTCCTGCCGGCCCTGCTGGCGTTTACCGCGCTGGGGCTCTTGCTCGCCGCCTGTGGCAGCGCCGACCCCGACGGCGATGGCCTGACCAACGCCGAGGAGGCCGAACTCGGAACCGATCCGAACAACGCTGACACCGACGGCGACGGTCTCGACGACTACACCGAGGTCAACGAGACCGGCACCGATCCGACGGTGGCGGACACCGACGGGGACGGCTACGACGACGGCGACGAGTGGGAAGACAACACCGATCCCCTCGACGACGTGGACCACCCCTACGCCGGCGGCTGGCCCATCGACCCCTGCCGGGCGGCGACCCAGCCCGAGGGCAACGATGTGGGCCAGGTGGCCATGCCCTTCAACCTGATGGACCAGTTCGGCGAGGTGGTGCGCTTCCACGACTTCTGCGACCACGTGGTGGTATTGATCACAGGCGCCTTCTGGTGACCCACCTGCGAGGACACGTCGGAGACGTGGCAGGGCTTCTACTACACCCACAAGAACGACAACGTCATCGTGCTGTACGCGGTGTTCGAGAACGAGGCCAAGCAGACGCCGTCGCTCGAGGACCTGAACTACTACGCCATCGAGCACGACATCAGCTACCCGTTGCTGGTCGACTCCAGCCAGTCGGTCTACGCGGCCTTCGAGCAGGACTACTCCATCCCCTCGGTCCACGTGTTCAGCCCCGGCCCCACCGTCGAGATCCTCGATGGCGCGGTCACCGAGGCCGATGTGCTGGCGTTGCTGGACTGATCCGGATCGGATTTCAGAGCTTGAAGCGGCCCGAGGGGTCCTTCTTGCCGAAGCGGCCCGAGACCTCCTCGCGGCGGACGCCCCCCGAGGTCTCCTCGAAATCGTCCATGTCCACGTCCATCGAGTTGAAGACCCCCGAGTACATCGAGTCCTCGTCGTCGACCGTCCGGAAGGCATCGTCCTCGGTGAGGATCATGGTGTCGCGCAGGTCGCGCTGCCGCGAACCGATGCCCAGCATCAGCGCCCGGCGCACGGCCGTTGCCAGCCGCTCCTTGTCCGCGTCGTGCAGCTCGATGAAGCGCAGCCCGACGATGCCGTAGCCCCCCAGTCCGGGTTGGTCGGCCCATGCGACCTCGCAGCGGCCGACGATCTGCGGGCCCTGATCGTCGATATTGAACTCCATGTGGAAGGTCTCGTCCTTGACCATCCGGTCCTCGGTGTGGACCAGGCAGCCACCCGGGGAGATGTCGAGGGTCTTGGCGAACAGCATCTCGTGCCCCTCGCCCCGCCACAGCTCGATCACGTACTCCAGGCGCGCCCGCGGATCCCAGCGCTCGTCGTCGTGGCCGTCGTCCGCGCTCTCCTCTTCGACGGGCTCCGTCGCGCCCAGCTCGAAGGCCGCCAGCGAGTGCTTGAACTCGTCGCAGGACCGGAACCGTTCCCGCGGATCCTTGCGGATCGACCGCAGGATCAGCTGCTCGAGCTCCGGCGGCAGCCCCGGCCGGAAGGTGCGGGGCGACAGCGGTACCCGCCCCACCTGCCACTCGAGGATCGTCTCCAGATCCTTGGCCCCCTCGAAGGGGTGGCGGCCGGTCAGCGCCCAGTACAGGGCCATTCCGGCGGCATAAACGTCCACCCGGGCGTCCTGGAAGCCGCTGCGAATCTGCTCGGGCGCCATGTAGGCCGGCGAGCCCGTGAGCTGGCCGCGGGTGGGATCGGTGCCCACGATCTCGGCCACGCCGAAGTCCAGCACGAGGGCAAAACCCTCCTTGTCGAGCATGATGTTGGCGGGCTTGAGGTCCCGGTGGACGACCCCGTGCCGGTGGGCAAAGCCCAGGGCGCCGAGCACCTCCCCGAACACGGTGCAGGCCCTGGGGATCGACATCGGCCGCGCGGTGGTGGCGAGCATCTGGTTGAGGTTGGCGCCCTCGACGAAGCGCATCACGATGAACAGGTCGCGACGCTTCTTGACCAGGTCGTAGATCGGGACGATTCCGGGGTGCTCGAGCCGACCCTGCAGGCGCGCTTCGGCCAGGAAACGCTTGCGGATGCTGTCGTCGCTCAGCAGCTTGGGGTCGAGGACCTTGACTGCCACGTCCCGTCGAAGCCGCAGGTCATGGGCGCGATAGACCTCGCCCATCGCGCCCTTGCCCAGGAGCTCGACGAAGCGGTAGCGGCCGATGATGCGGTCAAGCACGCTCCGCGCCCTTCATCCGTCCGGAGGCAGCCGGGTTGGATATGCCTAGAACTCTGACAACAACAGTGCCACCCGCGTGGGCACGTGGTCAACGCGGTCGACGGCGGGCGGGTATCCCGCGGTGGGTGCTAGCGACTGATCTCGTAGATCAGCTGGATCTCGTGCTTGTTGACCGTCAGGAAGTCGTAGTGGGTTCCGTCCCCCTCGACCGCCACCCCGGTCATTGGCAGGAAGGAGCGGGTGTCGTTCAGCACGTCGGAGACGCGGCCATCGGGCCACTCGACGTGGACGTTCCCGATGCAGCGGCTCCCGTTATTGAGCACGACCCGCACTCGGGTCGGCTTGGTCCGTACGAACTCCGGGTGCGTGGCGCGCGCGGAACTGAGGTTGTCTTGCTGGTCGCTCATGCTTCGTTCCCCTGCAACAGCGGTGAGAGACGTGGTGCGCTGACCGGGCCATCCCGTCG
Source organism: uncultured Rickettsiales bacterium (assembly GCA_964436045.1). GTDB lineage: Bacteria > Myxococcota_A > UBA796 > UBA9615 > CAYRNR01 > CAYTBN01. The sequence goes on from CAYTBN010000012.1 coordinate 10,307, forward strand.
CTCAGGGCATTATAGCGAGTCTAGCGCCGGAAGGTCTGCGCGGGTGACATCTGGGCCATGGCGGCGCTAACCTGGGCAGTCATGGGATCTCGCGCATCGCAAAAAGGCGCGGTCGCTGCCGGCGACCACCGCACGGCCGAGGCGGGGCTGCATGCCCTACGCGAGGGGGGCAACGCGGTGGACGCCGCCGTCGCCGCGCTGCTGTGCGCCACGGTGGTCGAGCCGCTGTTGACCAGCCTCGGCGGGGGCGGTGTCGCCCTGGTCCGGGATGGTCGCGACGGCGCGGTCCGGGCCCACGACTTCTTCGGCGTGCACCCCGGACGCAATCGTCGCGCCGGGCCTGTCCCGCCCATGAAGCCGGTGCCGGTGGACTACGGGGTCGAGCAGCAGATCTTCCACATCGGATCCGGCTCCGTTGCCGTGCCCGGGCTTCCCGCGGGTATCGATCACCTGCACCGCCGCTACGGCACCTTGCCGCTGACCGTGCTGGCCGAACCCGCGGTCCACCACGCCCGGGCAGGCGTGGCAGTTGGCATCAACCTGCGGACCGCGCTGACGGTGATCGGGAATCTGCTGCGCGACGATCCCGAGGTGGCCCGGCGGTACTTCCCGGACGGCACGAGCCTGGAGATCGGGGCCATCCTGCGCCAGCCGGACCTCGGCGACACCGTCGAGCGTTTTGCCCGCGAGGGCGCGGACCTCTTCTACCGCGGTGATCTGGCGCAGGCGATGGTGGCGTTCGCGGGCGGGTCCGCGGGCCAGCTGACCCTGGACGATCTGGCCGGTTATCGTTGCCACGAGCGCCCTCCGATCCTCGGCTCTTTCCGCAATGCACGCTTCGCCACCGTGCCGCCCCCGGCGGCCGGCGGTGCGCTGCTGGCCTATGCCCTCGGCATCCTGCACCGGATCGGCCCCCTGGGGACCGAGGTGACCGGACCGGCGCTGGTACAGCTGGCCCGGGTGATGAGCGCCGCAGACGCCGTCCGCGACGGTCGCTTCCACCTGGAGCTGGACGACCGGACGTTCCTGGCCGACCTGCTGGGCGACGACAACCTGGACCGGGGTGCGGAACAGGCCGCGGTTGGGGCGCCATTTTCCGCGCCCGGCGGCAATCCCGTCGGCTCGACCACACACCTCAGCACCGTGGACGGCGACGGCTGGATGGTCACCGCCACCTCGAGCAACGGCGAGACCTGTGGGTACTTGTTGCCCGGCGCGGGCGTGTTGCTGAACAACTTCCTCGGCGAGGAGGACCTGCAGGGACCGTCGGGCGAGATCCCGGCGCCGGGCTCACGGATCCGCACGATGATGACGCCGACGCTGGTCCACCTGGCCGACGGTAGCTACGTGGCCCTCGGCAGCGGTGGCGCCAACCGCATCCGCAGCGCCCTGCTGCAGGGGATCGTCCACCTGGTCGACTGGGGCGCGTCCCTCGCCGATGCGGTCACCCACTCGCGGATCCACCTCGAAGACGGTATCTGCCGCGTCGAGGAACCGGGCATGGAATCCGACGCCCTCGCCCACCTGCAGCATCACGTGGGCGAGTTGACCCGCTACGACCTGCCGCACATGTACTTTGGCGGCCTCCATGCCGTCGCGCTGCGCCCCGATGGCACCTTCAGCGGTGCCGGCGACCCCAGGCGGGGGGGCTCCTACGGCGAGGTCTGAGCGGGGTCGCCGCGATCCCGATCCGATGTTAGAGTCCAGGCGGGGAGGCCCGGTCCCCAGGCCAGGAGTGCGCCCATGCTTCGATTCATCGTCAACGACCGCGAGGTGAGCACGGATACGTCGCCAGCGATGCCGGCGGTGGATTTCCTGCGCGGCGACCGGCGGCTGCACGGTGTCCGGGTGGGATGCCGCGAGGGGGATTGTGGCGCCTGCGCGGTGCTGGTCGGTGAGGTCGTCGGCGACCAGATGCGCTACGACGTGCTGGCGTCCTGCCTGACACCCCTGGCCAACGTGCACGGCAAGCACCTGGTGACCGTCGAGGGCCTCAACCTGGACGAGCTGACCCCGGTACAGCAGGCCTTCGTGGACGAGCGGGCGATCCAGTGCGGGTTCTGTTCGCCAGGGCTCGTGGTGTCCACCGCGGCGTTCTATCTGGGGGAGCGCCCGCTGACCCGGGACAACGCGATCAGCGCGCTGGCGGGCAACATCTGTCGCTGTACGGGCTACAAGGCCATCGAGCGGGCGGTGGACGTGATCGTCGGCGAGCTGGACGGCATCGGCGCGGACGACCGTACGTCCTGGCTCATCGACCGGCACTTCCTGCCGCCCTACTTCGCGGCCATCCCCGCTCGGTTGGCCGCCCTCGACGCGGAGCCGCTGACCGGGGACGCGGAGGCGGAGCTGTTCGTGGCCGGCGCGTCCGACGTCATGGTGCAGCGCCCCGAAGAGGTGGCCGATGCCAGCGCCATCCGCTGGCTCAATGCCTCACCGGAGCTCAAGCGGATCCGCGTTGACGGCGACTGGTGCACGGTGGGCGCGGCGGTGACCTTCAACCGGCTGCGGGCGTCCGCCGAGCTGCGGGCCATGTTCCCGGACCTCGAGGAGTACCTCCAGCTGTCCGGCTCCGACCTGGTGCGCAACATGGCCACCGTCGGCGGCAACATCGTCAACGGCTCGCCCATCGGCGACGTCAGCATCTTCTTCACGGCCATCGGCGCGTCGGTACTGCTGAGCAAGGACGGCCAGACCCGCGAGGTGCCCTGCAAGGACTTCTTCGTCGGCTACAAGACCACGGCCATCGAGCCCGGCGAGCTGATGCTGGGGGTCCGCTTCCGGGTGCCCGATGCGCGGACGCGGTACAGCTTCGAGAAGATCAGCAAGCGGCGCCATCTGGACATGGCGGTGGTCAACTCGGCGATGCGCGCGCAGCTGAACGGCCGCCAGATCGAGTGGGCGTCCTACGCCGTCGGCGGGCTGGGCTCCACCATCCGCTACATGGCCGATACGGTGGACTTCCTCACCGGGCGGACGATCGATAACATGACCTTCCACCAGGCCAGCGAGATCGCCCAGGGGGAGATCACCCCCCGCAGCCGGCCGGAGTACAAACGCCTGCTGGTGCGCCAGCAGCTGTTCCTCCACCTGCAGCGCTTCGCCCCGGACGCACTGACCCCGGAGGTGCTGCGATGAAGCACATCGAATCCAAGATTCACATCCGTGGTGAGACCCATTACGTGGACGACCTTCCACTGCGGGAGGGGACGCTGCACGCGGCGGTCTTCGGCTCGCCGTTTGCCCACGGCAAGGTGCGCAACCTGGACACCGCGGCCGCGGCTGCGATGGAGGGGGTGGTCCGGGTGATCACCGCGGCCGACGTACCCGCGGAGAACCAGATCGGCTCGATCATCCAGGACGAGGAGCTGTTCGCCCACCATGGTGTCGACTACGTGGGCATGCCCGTGGCCCTCGTCGTCGCCGAGACCCGGGAGGCCGCGCGCCGCGCCGTCGGCGCCATCCGCATCGAGGTCGACGAGCTACCGCCCGTACTCGACGCCCGCGAGGCGGCAGCTCGCGAGGAGTTCATCAGCCCGCCCCGGACCTTCCGTCAGGGCAACGTCGACACCGCCTGGGCCGACTGCGATCACGTGTTCGAGGGCCAGGCCTCCACCGGCGCCCAGGAGCACATGTACCTGGAGACCCACGCGGCTTACGTCTGGCCCATCGAGGACGGCGCGATCAAGGTGTTCTCGTCGACCCAGGCCCCCTGGTACGTGCAAAAGGGTATCTCCCGCGTGCTGGGGCTGCCCCTGCACAAGATCGAGGTGGACGTGGCCCGGCTCGGCGGCGGCTTCGGCGGCAAGGAGGATCAGGGCACCCCGTGGGCCACCATGGCCGCCCTGGCCGCGACCCTGCTGAACCGCCCGGTCAAGCTGGTGCTGCACCGCCTGGACGACATCCGGATGTCGGGCAAGCGCCACCCCTACGACTTCGACTTCAAGATCGGCATCGGCGCTGACCTGAAGATCAGGGCTTACGACGTCACCGCCTACCAGAACGCGGGTGCGTCGGCCGACGTCTCGCCAGCGGTGATGGAACGGACCCTGTTCCACGGTTGCGGCAGCTACTTCGTGCCCAACGCCAGGGTGACGGTCAACAGCTGCCGGACCAACCTGCCGGTCAACACCGCCTTCCGCGGCTTCGGCGCCCCCCAGGGCATGTTCGCCATGGAGGCGGCCATCTCCACGGCCGCCGCGGCGCTGGGGGTCGACCGGACCGAGATCCAGAAGGCCAACCTGCTCGGCGAGGGCGACAGCTTCCACTACGGGCAGACCGCCGAGCGCTGCAACGCCCGGGCCTGCTGGACCACCGCCGAGGAGAAGCTGGGACTGGCCCAGCTGCGGGCAGCGGTCGACGAGTTCAACGCCAACCACGACGACCTCAAGAAGGGGCTGGCGGTCTTCCCGCTGTGTTTCGGGATCTCGTTCACCAAGACCAGCCTCAACCAGGCCGGATCGCTGGTGCACGTGTTCTCCGACGGCAGCGTGTCGGTGACCACGGGCGTCATCGAGATGGGCCAGGGGGTCAACACCAAGATGGCCCAGGTGGTCAGCGGTGTGCTGTCCCTGCCCATGGAGCGGATCCGGGTCGAGACCACCAACACGACCCGCATCGCCAACGCCTCGCCGACGGCCGCCAGCTCGGGGGCCGACCTGAACGGCAAGGCCACCGAGATGGCCTGCGACGCCATCCGCGGCCGGCTGCTGACGGCGGCGGCCGACGTGCTCGGCTGTGACATCGCGGCCCTCGAGCTGCGGGACGAGACGGTGTTCATGAACGGCGAGGCCACGGAGCTCGGCTGGGAGAGGCTGGTCTTCGAGGCGTACGAGCGCCGCCTGTCCCTGTCGGAGCACAGCTGGTACGCCACGCCGGGCATCGACTTCGACAAGGGCTCGGAGAAGGGCAGCCCCTTCGCGTACCACTCGTATGGCACCGCGGTCACCACGGTGACCCTGGACTGCGTGCGGGGGATCTACGACGTGGACGAGGTCCGCATCGTCCACGACTTCGGCGACAGCATCAATCCGGGCCTCGACCGCGGCCAGATCGAGGGCGCGCTGATGCAGGGCATCGGCCTGATGTCCATCGAGGAGATGACGCTCTATCCGGACGGCAGTCAGAAGACCAACTCGCTGGCGAGCTACAAGCTGCCGGACATCTACACGGCGCCCAAGGTGGTCCAGATCGAGCCCCTGGGGGTCTCCGGCCCGCCCCGGGCGATCTTCGGTTCCAAGGCCGTCGGCGAGCCTCCGCTGTGCTACGGCATCTCGACCTACTTCGCGGTGCAAGACGCCATCCGCGCCTTCAATCCGGACGCGATCGTGGAGTACGCCGCGCCGCTGACGTACCAGAAAGCGCTGCTGTGGATGTATCCCGACGCGCGCTGGCCCTAGCGGGGGGGGTGCTCCTCCTCTCCTGTCCCGGCCAGGACCCCATCGACGGTAACTGCGGGGAGGGGTCGGTCTCCTGCTCGGAGGACGGGCTGGCGATCCTGAGCTGCGTGGAGGGTGCCTGGCTCGAGTCCGGGGACTGCTGGCAGACCGACGGCCGCCTGTACCCGATGGCGCTGACCGACACCCCCGGCTACCTGGCGCTGTTGGCCCTGAGCTTCGTGAAGACCGCCGCGGAGGGCAGCGATCGCGAGGACCTGCGCGCCTACTACGACGACTGCCTGCTCCAGCGGGGCGGCGAGCTGGACTGCCTGCCCTGGCCCGGCCAGGAGCCCAGGCCGTTCACCGACTACTTCCCGGCGATGCTGATGTACACGGGGGAGGGGTCCTGCAAGTCCAACTGGAACAACTTCTCGATGGCGATGGTCAGCTTCCACCACCTGCTGTGGTTCGAACGGGATCTGCCGACCCGCGCCCTGGTCCAGGAGGCGATGGCGAGCGAGGCGATGCTGGCCGACAGGGAGCGGGCGCTGATCGAGCAAGAGAACGCCTGGTTCAACGTGATGTGGGCGGCCCAGAAGCAGCTCGGTCCGGGCAGCGACGGCCCGGACCATCAGGCCGTCGAGGACGCCGTCTGCTCCCTGCGGCAGTTCCCCGCCTCCCAGGCAGTCCCGACCCTGGACCCGACGTCGCTGTACGAGCACGACTGCGACTCGCGCCAGGGCTCCTCCATGGCGGCGGAGCCGATCCCGGTGTCCCTGCGGTGCCCCAAGACCTTCCTGTGGTGGGCGAACCCCTATCGGCGCAACACCTGCACCGAGGAGAGCTGGAACATCCGCGTCCCCAGCGACTACCTGCTGGCGTACTGGATGGCACGCTACTACGGGTTCGTCGGCGCCCACCAGTGAGCGCCATGTGAGATCCCGACCTCCGTCCGTGTAGTCCCCCATCGAACCCGCGATCTCGCCGATCAACGGCGCTCGCCCAACGATGAGGAGACTGCCATGAGACGTTCGATCGCCACCCTGCTCTCGATGTTGGCCCTGGGGACCGCCGGGTCCGCCGCCGCCGCCGATTCGTGCGTGATGTACGAGCACTCCGGCTTCGGTGGGGCCAAGTACGTGATGAACCTGCCGGCCGCGGCTCACACCTATGTGGAGTCCTGGGGCCCACGGCGGCCCGTCGCAGCGGCTCGACCCTGTCAGCCCAGAAGATGGTCCCGACGCACCCGGACTGGTCGTGGAACGACAACGTGTCGTCGGTCGAGGTGTTCGCGGGCGACAGCGATGTCTCGCTGGTGCTGTTCACGGGCAACTACTTCGACGAGGAGGTCTACACCCTGACCTGCGCCAAGGGGCAGCACTGCACCGCCCCGAGCCTGGGCTGGCTCAACGACGACGTCAGCTCGGCCAGCTGCCAGCGGGAGTTCCCCAAGCAGCCCGGCGACGCTGCCCTGACGGTCATCGATATCCCCACCCGCTCCATCGGCGATGGGCTCCGCAAGACCTTCTGCGAGGGCGTCGAGAAGAGCGACTCGGTGGAGGACTGCTACCTGGAGGAGACCCAGGTCGCGTGGTCCAACACCTACGACCGCTGCACCTGGGACTTCTGGGATCGCTGGGGGATCGGTTGTTCGACCTACTGGAGCGGGATGTATCGCGACGAGCTGCGCATCACCCAGAACTTCGAGATCGACCCCAACTGGTGGCCGTCCAACTACGACGTCGATCTGGACATGTACTTCCGGCCCACCAACTACAACAAGCAGTTCCGGCTCGACGCGGTCGGTTACATCCTGTGGGTCGAGAGCGGCACGGTGCACACCAACGTCTGGAACGGTGTGGTCGGCACCCTCAACGGCAGCTTCGGTACCGAGGATGAGGAGAAGCTGAACCAGGCCCTGTTCAAGGAGGTCGGTGAGGTCGGACTGAAGGCCACGGGCGTGAACACGAAGTTGTTCAACGACAAGCAGCTCGCGGGCGCAGGCCAGGCCTTCCTCAACAACAAGGAGCGCGTCCAGCTGACCCACACCTGCGATCGCGCAACCAACTTCAACCCCAACGCCGGCCACGTCCTGGACGCCAAGTACAACGTCTGTAACGCCCGGGTGCCGGTCGACGCCTGGTCTCCTGTGCTGCGGCTCAACGCAGACCGCGTCCCGGCGACCGAGCTCACCATGCTGGAGGTGGTCGGCACGATCTACCCCACCGAGACCGCCGTGATGGATCCGCCCAACGAGCGCTTCCCCTGGATCGTGGACGTGGACGATCTGGACCTGTCCTCGATCTTCGACGACGACGACAAGGACGAGGAGAGCGACGACGCCGAGTACGGAGAGGGCGAGATCGACCCGGAGCTGATGGCCCAGGTCGAGGAGATGGAGGCGGCCCAGCGCGAGGCGGACGCCGAGGCCGAGGCCCGCGGCGAGCCCGAGGAGCTCTCGGACGAGGAGCTGTACCACTTCTACGGCGAGGAGCCGTTGGAGTCCTATCTGGAGGAAGAGGAGCCGGTCGACGGACTGCTCTACGTGACGTTCGACGACGTCGACCTGGCCGAAGGCGAGTGCCTGATCGACATCATCGACCTCGAGATCGCGGCGGCCGACTGAACCCCTACGGGCGGAGGACGAGACGATGCGCAACATCCTGATCGGTACGATCTTCCTGGCGCTGGTGACGGCGCTGACGGCGACCTTCCTCGTGGCCACCCGGGTCGAGGAGCGGGTCGATCCGGTGGTGACCAGCGAGCCCCTGTCACTGGCCCCCACCACTCCCGCGACCCCGATGCCGGCCGAAGAGCCGCTCGGGGTGGCGCCCAAGGGCGGCGGCGACGAGATCGATCCGGCCGCCTTCGGTTACGACACCCTCGAGGAGATGCGCGCCGACCTGCGCGAGCAGCTCGGGGTGCCCGACGGCTGGGACGTGGCGCTGGTGGCCGAGCACCGCCACGGCAAGGATGGCCTCGCCATCGGCATCGGCCCCCGTGCGCGGTGAACCTACGGGTGGGCGAGGACGGCGCGCAGCTCGTCCTCGCCCACCCGGTACACCAGGTAGGCGTGGGCGATGTGGTCCTCGGGTTCGAAGTTCTCGCGCAGCCACGCGGTGCGGTCCCCGGTGGCGAAGACATTCACCAGGAAGTTGGCGTCGACGACGATGTGGCCCGCCACCGGCTCGGTTGGGTTGAACAGGATGTCTGGATGGGCGACCGCGTAGGCCTCCAGGTATGGGCGATTCTGCAGCCAGTCCAGGTTGGAGTCGGCCAGCACGTGCCAGCCCTGTTTGCGATCCAGGACCAGCTCGTTGAAATAGGAGAGGAAGTGGGGGGTGTAGCTCAGCGTCGAGACCCCCGCCCACAGGGTCAGCAGCACCACCGCCCAGCGTCGCCACAGGGGCATCGCCGCCGGCTCCCGTACCAGCGAGCCGATGAACACCCAGACGAACGGGAACGCCACCAGGGCATAGCGGATGCCCAGCTGAGTGGTGAACAGGAAGATGAAGTAAAAAGCGAAGAATGCCATCGGACCAAGCAGGAATAACTCGTCATTCCAGAACTGTCTCCGACGGATCTGGAGCAGGAAGACCCCCAGCGCGAGGGCCAGCAGCAGCTGGGTCCCGAGGGGTACCTTGACCCCGAACGCCACCGGGAAATACGCCCGGAAACCCTCGAAGTCCCCCTCGCGTTCGACCCGGTTTCCGTACCGGATCTCGCCCAGCAGATAGACATTGCAGTCCGGCCCCCGCTGCTCGTCGAAGGTGCAGTAGTCCATCCCGTCCAGGTAGGGCTGGGCCAGGGGCAGGGGCAGGGCCGAGGCGAACGACAGGGAACGCTGGATGGCCGCGAACGAGGCGGAGCGGAACTCGTAGCGGTCCAGCGGGGCGAAGGCTCCGTTGAAACGGAAGCCCGCGTTGATCAGCACGACCGCGAACAGGGCGTAGACCAGGCCGTAGCCGGCGAAGCGCAGCAGGGGGGCGTGCCATGGCGGCCGTGCCCCGCCGTCCGTGGGTCGGCCCAGGCGCCCCCGCAGGTAGCGCAAGGCCAGCAGGGCCGGGAACAGGAACCCCAGGAAGGCGCAGCTGTACTTGGCCAGCAGTCCCAGGCCGAAGGCCAAAGCCCCGCCCATCCCGTCCACCGCCCGGCCGTGCTTCACCAACCGCCACAGCAGGTAGCTGGACCAGGCCACCGCGCAGGTGGCCCAGACATCGGTGGTCACCAGCCGGGCGTGGGCCAGCAGGGTGGGGGACAGGGCTGCCAGCGCCAGCGACAACACCCCCGCCGCCGGGCCGTAGAGCTCCCGGCTCCAGCGATAGACCGCCACCAGCAGCAGCAGCCCGACGAACATCGTGGGGATCCGGCCGGCCTTGATCGGGTCGGTGAGGAAGGGCGCGAGGAAGGAACCCAGCAGGGGGACGCGGCCCACGGGACCGGCAACCGCCTCGTGGGTCAACAGGCGGCCGAAGGCGACGTTGACCGCTGACACCGGCATCTTGCTGTTGTCGCTGCGGAAGGCGCGCCACGCGTCGCCAGCCAGCACCCGCTCGGCATAAAAATGGTGCATCGGCTCGTCGTAGGTCAGCGCCTTGGGCCGGATGCTGGCCAGCTGCAACACGAACACCGCGACCAGGACGAGACCCAGCAGCAGGGCGCGGCGAGTGCTGGCGCTCATCGTGGCGCGGACCTCCGACCGCAGCGCCATGGTAGCAGCCTGCGCCTTGCGGCCCCTCTCGCGTTCTGGAATCCTGGACGACCAGAATGGGGGCAGTGCCTTGGCAGCCAGGAAGAAGCGAGAGATCGTTCCAGGGATCGGTATCCACCTGATCGGCGGATCGGGCAGCGCGGGGACCACCCTGCTGGCCCACCTCCTGGACGGACTGCACGATATTCGCAGCGGCCCGGAGGCGGGCCTGTTCCACCACCGGGGGCTGTACGGCCACGAGGAGGCCGAGGCCTTCCGGGTGGCGTTGTACACCTGTCTGACCGAGCAGTCGCCGGCCCCGGGGATCGCGGTCAAGAACCTGCACGTGCCGCTGGTCCCCCAGGTGTTCTTCATGGAGCGGGACTGGTACGGCACACCCACGCCCTCCGACGAGCTGGCCCTGCTCGACTCGTCGACCGATCTCGCCGATTTCCTGACCCGGGTGAAGACCGCGATGGGTGCCGCCCAGGAGATCGAAGGCGACTACACCTGGGTCGACCACACGCCGCGCAACGTGGTCGGTGCCCCCGACTTCGTGACCTACGTGCCCGGCGGCAAGTTCATCCACATGATCCGGGACGGGCGCGACGTGGTGCTGTCCCTCGCCCTGCGCTATCGCGACGAGGTGCCGGGCCACGACATGGAGACCTACGTGTCGGCGGGGGCCGTGCGCTGGACCTGGGACACCCGCCATGGGCTGCGGGCGCGGGGACTGCCCGGCTACCTGGAGGTGCGCTACGAGGAGCTGGTGGCCGATCCGGTGACCCAGCTCAACCGCATCCTCGAGCACATCGAGAAGCCGCCCATCACGCAGGAGCAACTGGACTCCCACCGCTCCCCCACCGCAGACAAGGACGCCCACCGCTTCAAGGGCGGAGACAAACCCACCTGGGGCGCCCAGCCCACAGGTCCCATCAGCACGGCTTCAGTGGGCCGCTGGCGAAAGCACCTGGACGACCGGGCCCTCGCCGACCTATATCGGATCCGGTTCGAGATCCAGGAAGATGCCACGGCCTACTGGTTTGGTGAACTGATGGAGGAACTCGGTTACAAGTAGCCAATTTCATTGGATTCACGGAAAGAGAGGGCTCCATGAGCCAGGACTACCGGGTGGACTGCTGCCCCAACCACCTGGCTGCCGGCCGAAGGCGGCAGGTCCAGATCATCGACTGCACCATCCGCGATGGTGGGTTGCTGAACAACTGGGAGTTCGACCACGGGCTGGTGCAGAAGACCTTCCGCGCGCTGACCGAGGTCGGTGTCGATATCATGGAGGTCGGCTACCGGTCCAACGACAAGGTGTTCGATCCCGACAAGTACGGTCCCTGGCGGTTCTGCCGCGAGGACGACCTGGCCATGGTGGCCGAGAGCTCGGCGATGAAGCTGTCGACGATGGTCGACGTGGGCAAGGTCGAGACGTCGGACATCCCCCACTCGCGGGACACGCTGATCGACGTGGTCCGGATCGCCACCTACGCCCACCAGCTGGACGAGTGCCAGCGGATCATCGACCACTGCCTGAGCTGCGAGTACGAGGTGTTCGTCAACCTCATGGCCGTCTCGGCGATCACCGAGGAAGCCATGGACACCTTCCTGCAGGCGATGGCCGACAGCCCGGTGCGCAACTTCACGCTGGTGGACAGCTTCGGCGCGCTGTACCCGTACCACGTCCGTTACCTGATGATTAAGTACCGAGACCTGCTGGGCGACATGGCCGTCGGCATCCACGCCCACAACAGCCAGCAGAACGCCTTCGCCAACTCCATCGAGGCGATCAACATGGGTGCCGAGTTCTGCGACGCGACGGTCCACGGGATCGGGCGCGGGGCAGGCAACACCCAGCTGGAACTGCTGCTCTTCTACCTGAGCAACCCGCGGTTCCGGATCGAGCCGCTTCTCGGGCTGATCGAGGACTACGCGGCGCTGCGCGACGACCTCCGCTGGGGTTACCACCTGCCCTACGTGATCACCGGCTACCTCAACGAGCACCCGCGGTCGGCGATGGCGCTGATGCGCACCGAGGACCGCTACAAGGTGCTGGACTTCTACCACCGCCTGGCCGAGGGCAAGCCCGGCGGCTGGGGCGGCGGCGCCGTCTGAGGGCACCGCGAGCGAGGCCGCGTTGACCACCCCCTTCGACCACGAGCGATTCTGGGCCCTCCCGGTGGTCGGTATCCTGCGCGGATTCGGCGAGGACGCTGTCTGCCGGGCTGCCGAGGCGGCGGCACGGGGCGGTTTGACCACCCTCGAGATCGCCATGAACAGCGCCGACGCGCCAGCGCTGATCCGGGCGCTGGTCCGCACCGTGGGTGGCGACCTGAACGTGGGCGCGGGTACGGTTCGTTCCCTGGACCAGCTGGACGCGGCCTGCGATGCGGGTGCCGGCTTCGTGGTCACGCCCGGGATCGACGAGGCCGTGATCGGCGCCTGCCGATCCCGCGGGATCCCGATCTTCCCCGGCGCCTTCACCCCCACTGAGGTCCACCGGGCCTGGCAGCTGGCGCCGGGGTTGATCAAGCTCTTCCCCGGGGGCCGCTTCGGTCCGTCGTACATCGCCGAACTCAAGGCCCCCCTGTCCGACGTCAAACTGATGCCCACTGGCGGCGTGCGGCTGGAGAACCTGGCGGAGTTCGTCCGCTGCGGTGCCGACGCGTTTGGGGTGGGCGGCACCCTGTTCCCGCGGGGTAGGATGAACGCTGGGGAGTGGGGATGGATCGAGGAGCAGGCGCGGCGTTTCGCCCGGGCCTACCGGGTGGCGCAGGCGGCGAGGGGATCCGCGGATGAGGGATGAGGACAAGACCCGCGAACAGCTGTTGCACGAGCTGCGGCGAGCGCGGGAACGCGTTGCGGAGTTGGAGTCACCGAGCGACAGCTATGCGCCGGTGATCACCGGTGAACGCAGCGTCGACCTGCTGGCCCACGCCCTGCAGCACGCGCCCTGCGGGGCCGTGGTGGCGTCCACGGACACCGCGGGCGAGATCCTGTTCGTCAACGACGAGTTCAGCCGCATCACCGGATATCAGCTCACCGACGTGCCGACCGTGGCCACCTGGATCGAGCGGGCCTACCCGGACGAGACCTACCGGTCCCAGGTCGTGGCCAACTGGGGACGGGACGCCTCGGAGGCGGGTCGGGACGTGATCTACCGGGTCACCTGCGCCGATGGCGTTCGCCGCCCGCTGTTGCTGCGCGCGGCGCTGCTGCCACACAAGCGGATGGTGATCACCCTGCTGGACGTGGGCGACCTGCAGCGGGTGGAGAAGGAGCTACGGGAGAGCGAGGAGCGGCTGCGCCAGATCGCCGAGACCATCGATCAGGTGTTCTGGATCGTGCAGGGGGAGCCCTTCGCGGTGTTGTACGCGAGTCCCGCCTTCGAGGAGATCTGGGGCCGGCCGGTGGAGGATCTGTTGGCGGACGGCCACCTGTGGTCCGCGCCGATGTTCGAGGAGGACCGGCCGGCGGTGATGGCCACCTGGGAGGATTGCCTGGCCGGTCGACGTCCCCAGTGGCGCGGGGAGTACCGCATCCGCCGGCCGGATGGCGATGTTCGCTGGATCGAGGACAGTGGCAACGAGGTCCGCGACTCCGAGGGCCGGGTCTACCGGATCACGGGCGTGGCCAAGGACATCACCGCCCGCAAGACGGCGGAGACCGATCGTCGGGAGATGGAGCAGCGGATCCATTTTGCCCAGAAGATGGAGAGCCTGGGGGTGCTGGCCGGGGGGGTAGCCCACGACTTCAACAACCTGTTGATGGGGATCCTGGGCAACGCGGACCTGGCCCTGCTGGAGCTGTCCGACACCGCGTCCGCGCGGGCCCACGTCGAGGGCATCGAGCACGCCGCCCGCCGCGCCGCCGATCTGGCGCGCCAGTTGCTGGCCTACTCGGGCAAGGGCCGCTTCGTGATCGACCGGCTCGACCTGCGGGTGTTGCTCGAGGACATCGCCCACCTGATGGAGGCCACCATCGCCCGCCGGGCGGAGCTGCGTCATGTGCACGCCGAGGAGTTGCCGGCCATCGAGGGCGACGTGACCCAGATTCGCCAGGTCATCATGAACCTGGTGACCAACGCCGCCGATGCCATCGGCGAGGGCGGCGGGACGATCACCCTGTCCACCGGCGTGTTGAGCTGCGACGCGGAATTCTTCCGGGACACCTACTTCGGCGACGACCTGCCCCTGGGCGACTATGCGTACCTGGAGGTGGCCGATACCGGAGGCGGGATGTCCGCGGAGACGCGAGACCGGATCTTCGAGCCGTTCTTCACCACCAAGTTCACGGGCAGGGGACTGGGCCTGGCCGCGGTGCTGGGCATCGTCAAGGGGCACCACGGCGCGGTCAAGGTCTGGAGCGAGGAGGGGGCCGGCACGACCTTCCGCGCGCTGTTCCCGGCCATCGACCAGCGGGCGACGTTGCTCGAGGAGTCCATGTCGCTGGAGACCGGCGAGATGCAGGGCATCGGAACGGTCCTGCTCGTGGACGATGAACCGATGGTCCGCGAGGTCGCCGAGGCGATGCTCATCCACGGCGGCTACGACGTGATCACGGCGGAAGGTGGCGCCGAGGCGGTCGAGCAGTTCCGCGAGCACGGCTCGATGGTGGACTGCGTGCTGCTGGACCTGGCGATGCCGGGCATGGATGGCCTGGAGACCTTTCGAGCCCTGCGGGAGCTCGACGGGAACGTGCGGGTCCTGTTGACCAGCGGCTACAGCGAGCAGGAGGCGCTGACCCGCTTCGGCTACGAGACCCTGGCTGGATTCATCCAGAAGCCCTACCACGCGTCGACCCTGCTCGATGCGGTGCGACGGATCCTGAAGGTCAGAGGCTGAGTCCGCCCGGCTGGAATCGAGGCGGAGTCCCTTGTCCTCTCCTCCGGTGGCTCGTCGTCACGCAAGGGCCCGTCAGGACCCTAACCGGTCGAGGTCGATCCCTGGACTAGGTCACGGTGAGCAGGCGGGCACGGCGGCGGATCAGGGCGAGGAACGCCAGGAGGATCGCGGCCAGGGCCCCGGTGGCCGAGCTCGATGTGTCCTGGCTACACTCGCAACTCTTGCCGGCCAGCAGCTGCTTGTCGTCGTCGTCCCCGTCGTCGTCGTCCCCTTCGGGCTCCGGCGCCACGGTCTCGGCTGTCCAGCTGTAGTCGAACGCCGACAGGGAGCGCTTCGTGGGTGAGACCACCAGATACGCCCGATCGAAGTCGCCGAAGTCGGCCAGTCGGCCTTCGCCCTCGCCGTCCTCCAGCTCCAGCCGAACCACTTCGATCACCTCGTCGTCCTCGGTGCCGATCAGCAGCACGATCCAGTCGCCATCCCCGTCGCCCTCGAACTCGAGCCACAGGTCGGGTTCGTCGTCGCTCGCCTCGTCGGTGGCGAACCGCAGGAAGTTCTGGCCCAGTGACTCGGGCGCGTTTTCCGATGACTCGCCCTCGCTGGGTAGCGCGCCCACCGTGCGTTCGATGTCCAGCGGGGGGTAGTACTGCCGGTCGTCGTAGTCCATGACCGTGTTGGCGGTCACGAAGCCCTCGTATGCCTCGTCCCAGTCGAATCCCAGCTCCTCGGCCAGATCCTCCAGGGTGGTGGAGTACTGCTGGTAGGAGCCCTCGGTGGCGGCCCAGGTCTGGCGGACGATGTCCTCGCCGCCCACGTGCTGGTCCAGGTAGAAGCCGAAGATCGCCATGCCGTACATGTGCATGAAGCGGTCGTAGTCGTAGTCCGAGTTGGCGTTCATCGCCATCCACGGGTTCTGGGTGTAGCCCGTGAGATAGGGCGACCAGCCCTCGTGGGTCGGGTAGACGTCGTCCTCGATGTAGGTGGCGGTGGCCTCCCACCACCAGAACTCGTGGGCGTAGCTGTAGCCGAACTGCATGGCGTGGTTGAATTCGTGGCACGCCATGTCCTGGTACCAGGTGCCCCCCGCGAAGCTCCCGGACGAGGCGACGATGTACGGCAGCAGCTCGCCGTTGCACATGTCCACGGTGGTGTAGGCGCCGCCCCAGTCGTCGTCGGAGATGAACGTCAGCATCAGGTAGTCGTCGCTGCCGTCGGGGGCGCGCCAGCCCAGCTCCTCGACCTCGACCTCCCACGAATGCTCCAGCGCAGCCAGGAAGTTCTCGGCCATCGACTCGCTGACCGTGTTGCCGTCCCACTCGACCACGAAGTGTTCGCCCATCACCCGGTGCTCACCGTACGCTCCCCAGCAGGTGTCGTCTTCCATCGTGTCCGGGGGCGGTGGGGTGACCGTGGCCATCGGCCTCACCCGGGGCGCCATCCGAGCCTGCTGGGCCGGCGAGAAGGTCTCCCAGGCGCGGTTCAGCGCCAGCACCAGCCCGGTACCACAGCTCAGGCCGGGGCGCTGCTCGCCGCGGTAGGCCAGCGGCAGCTCGTCGGGCTCGAAGTGCCTCAGGAAGTCCAGCCACAGGGCCTCAGTCTCGTCGATGTCACCCGCTTCCAGGGCCGCGGCGATGCGGCCGTCGTCGGTCCAGTGGGATGGCTCGGCGGCGGCGGACCAGGACAGGACCAGGGTGAGCAGTAGAGGCAGAGCGGGCGTTGCGAATCGGAGCATTTTCACGTCCGGGTATGGAAAGTCCACATGCACGTTGTCGGCAGTGGAGTCGAGCGTCAAGGGATATCCTTGTCCCGTGCTAGGCTCGCCCAGAAGGGGTGATGGACGTGGTGGACAACCTGCTGAGCGCCGCCGGCCACCTGATCGGCGCGCTCGAGACCCTGGGCGATCTGTACGCGGTGCTGTCGATCGTCGTGGGCGGGGCGGTGTGTTTCGCGGGGTACCGGCTCCACAAGGCGGTGCTGTTCATGTTCGGCTTCGCCGGGGGGGCGGTGGTCGGGTTCTTCCTGGCCCAGCAACAGCTTGGCTCCGAGGTGGTGTTGTCGATGCTGCTGGCCGCTGTGGGCGGGATGGTCGGCGGCGGTCTGTTCGTGATGGCGTACTACGTGGGCATCGTCCTGCTCGGCCTGGCGGGCGGCTTCGTGCTCGGCGCGGCGGCGACCTCCCTGCTCTCGCTGGATAGCGAGTTGCTGACCATCGCGGCCGCCAGCCTGGGGGCCGTGGCGGCGGTCGCCCTGCACAAGCTGGTCATCGTGATGACCACGGCGTTCTGGGGCGCGGCGCGGCTGGTCGCAGGCGTCGTGCTGCTGACCGGCGACACCTTCGCGCCGTTGGCGCTGTTGCTGGACGCGAGCGAGCGCGACGCGGCGGAGGGGCCGGTGGCGCTGTTCCTCGTGGGATGGGTCGTGCTGGGTTTCTGTGGCGCCCTGATCCAGTACCGGGTGACCGGCGAGCCGGAGTCGCGGAAGAGCGGGGATCGGTCCCAGGGGGACGACGACGACGCCTAGTCCGTTGGTTTCGCCCGGCGGGAGTACACCACGATGAAGGTGCACAGGGCGGCCAGGCCCACCAGGGCCATCGCCTCGCCTGGGATCCCCTCGAAGGCGTGATCCGACAGGATGTGGATCGCGCCCTTGGCGTCGGTGCTCCCGGTCACTCCCTTGACGATGGCATTGGCGACGGCGTCCAGCACTCCCATGATCGCGCCGCCGGCCACCAGCCCCGAGGCGATCAACACTCCCCGGTCCGTGCGCGCCTTGACCGAGAGGTCGGTGTCGCCGGCCCGCTTGCGGCCCACCAGGTAGGCCAGGAAGCCGCCCAGCAGCACCGGGGTGTTCAGCTCCATCGGCAGGTACATCCCGAGGGCGAAGGCGAGCGCTGGCACGC
Organism: uncultured Rickettsiales bacterium; assembly: GCA_964436045.1. GTDB lineage: Bacteria > Myxococcota_A > UBA796 > UBA9615 > CAYRNR01 > CAYTBN01. Next base: position 28,124 of record CAYTBN010000012.1, read on the forward strand.
CGGCCATCCGCAGGATCACCGCCAGGACCCCGCCCAGGCCGAACATGTACCAGCGCAGGGGTGCCGCCGTGTCGCCGAAGATACCCTCGAGGATGGTCTTCATCGCCGAGGCCTGGGGCGCGGGGATCGCCTTGGTGCCAAAGGCCTCGGTCGGGTCGGCCTGGGCCATGACCCACATCGCCAGGCCGCAGAAGATCGCGGCTACCAGGGTGCCCAGGAACTTCAGCGCCAGCTGCTTGGAGGGGGTGGCGCCGATCCAGTGGCCGACCTTGAGGTCCGAGGCGAGGGCACCGGACGCCGCCAGCGCGGTGCAGACCACGCCGCCGACCATCATCGTGACGAACATCCCGTCGCCGCCGGTGAGCCCCATCTTGAGCAGCACGACGCCGGTGATGATCAGGGTCAGCATGGTCATACCGGACACCGGGTTGGTGCCGACGATGGCGATGGCGCGGGCGGCGACGGGGGCGAACAGGAAGGCGATGATCGTCACCAGCACCGTGCAGACCGCGGCGTACTTGAACGACGATCCGGCGCCCAGGCCGAAGCTGAAGAAGGCCAGCGTCGAGACCATGAAGATGGCGATGCCGGCCACCGCGACCGAGCCCGGTAGCGATCGGTCCACGCGGCGCACGGCAACCGGCTGGCCCTCGCGCTTGGCGGTCAGGGCGCTCATGTTGGCGAAGATCGAACGGATCATCGAGGGCAGTGAACCCATGATGCCCAGGATGCCCGCGCCTGCGATCCCGCCCACGCCGATGATGCGGACGTAGTCGCGGAAGAGGGTCTCCGGGTCCATGTCGGCGATGGGGATCTCACCCGGGGGCAGGATGACCGGCACGTGGACGCCGACCGCATGGACCATCGGCACCAGCACGAACATCGACAGGAAGGAGCCCGCTGCGATGACCGCGGCGTAGCGCAGGCCGACGATGTAACCGATGCCGACGATGGCCGCGTTGTTCAGGACGTTGAGCACCATGAAGTGCTTGGCCAGGAGCTGGGAGACGCCGATGGCGCGGAAGGAGATGAGCTCGGACATCCCGTGCAGCGACGCCACGATGCCGTCGTAGGCGGCGCCCAGCCCGGCGGCCACGGCGAGCAGCTTGGCCTGGTTCCCGGCCCGCTGCCCCGACAGGATGATCTCGGTGGTGGCCGTCCCCTCGGGCCAGGGGAACTTGCCGTGCATCTCGACCATGAAGTGGTAGCGCAGCGGGATCAGGAACAGCACGCCCAGGCAACCGCCCAGGAACGACACGATGATCACCTGCCACACCGTCGGCTCGGCCACCCCCGACCCGGGTTCGGCGGCCAGCATGTACAGCGCCGGGATGGTGAACACGGCGCCGGAGACCACGTGGGAGGAGTTGGCGCCGATGGACTGGATGATCACGTTCTCGAGCAGGGTCGAGCGTCGCGGGAACAGCCGGGACAGGCCGATGGCCAGGATCGAGATCGGGATCGCCGCCTCGATGCCCTGGCCGACCTTGAGCGCCAGGTAGGCCGCCGCCATCGCGAAGACGGCGCAGAACACCAGCCCCATCACGATCGAGCGGGTTGTGACCTCCGGGACCCCGGTCTCGTCCGGGACGACGGGGACGTACTGTTCCCCCTCGGCCAGCGGCCGCCGAGCGTTCTCGGGAAGGCCCTCGATCTCTCCCGTGCTTCCGTGGGACACGTGCCACCTCCCTGCGATGGTTGCGCAGGATACCTCAGTTGCCGCGGGTTCTCTTCGTGGGGGCTGCGATCAGAGCGCGGTGCGCCGGCCTGCCGCGACGAGGATCTCGACCCTTACCTCGCCCTCGCCGTCCGGCTTCGGAGCCGATGTGGTCTCTCGCTCGAAGCAGCGGCTCGCCGCCTCGGGCGCGGGAGTCTAGTCGAGCCAGGACCAACCGTCCTCCCAGCTGCCGGTCGCGGCCTGCGACTCGTGTTCGAACGGCGCCTGGGTGTGACAGCGCCAGGCGGCGGCCACCAGCGCCCCTTGCCACGTGAGGAGATCGGAGCCCAGCAGCGCTGCGAACTGGCCGTCGGCTGCGGCGAGTTCGGCGCGGTAGCCATCGCAGAACCGGGGAGCGGTGGGAACGTCGGTACAGCGATCGGTCACGTTGCGCTGGAATCGTTCCAGCCAGATCGCCGCCTGGTCGCGATCACCGGTCGCCAGCACCTGGTCCAGGGCCAGCTGGGCGGTGGCTTCCCTGACGCTGGGCTCGTAGAGACCGTCGTACTCGGCATCCAGCACGGCGAGGATCTCCTCCGGAGGCACGGTGCCGGTGCCGCTGTCGACCAGGAGCGCGAGGGCGTTATCGGCCACCAGCGGATCGTCGGTCTCCGCCAGCAGGGACAGCGCCATCCGGGACGCGGCCGCTTCGTCGTGGGTACTCGCCTGTCTGTCGTCGCGGGCGTGTAGCGCATACAGCCCCGCGAAGTCAGCGACGGGTTCACCGTCGTAGCGCTCGCAGAGCTCGTCGGCCAGGGCCTGGAGTGCCCCCAGGTCCTGGGTCAGCTCCCAGCGCGCGGGATCTTCCTCCCCGAGCGCGTTGATGGCGGACATCCACTCTTCTGAACGGCGAATGCGCTCGACCTCGAGGGCCACGAGGGCTTCCCATGGCCGATCCGCCAGTTCCAGGGGAGCACCGAGCAACCCCTCCTCGTCGGCCGCCTGCAACACCTCGTCGGTGAGGGACCGGTCGTCCTTGGAGGTCGAGTCCGCCAACCGTTGCAGCAGGTCGGGGACGCGGCCCTCGGGGAGGGGCGCCTCCTCTGGCGTGGGCCAGAACCGGGCGGGGTGGAACATCTGGATCCAGTGGACCGGCTGATAACGGCTGCTGGCGTCACCCAGGTGGATCGTCAGCAGGACTGGGGCGGCGTCCTCCGTGGGATTGACCACCTCGTCCGCGGCGGGTTCCGCGCGCCCCCTGGCCGGGACGGAGGGCGCGGGCGCGGGTCTCGTCCTCCGCGGGAGGTGGCGGCGTCCCGTCCCCGCCGGTCACGCGCAGGAAGAGCAAGGTGAACAGGATCAACAGCGCCACGAAGGCGATGGCGACCAGGGCGCGAGTCCGTGATGACAACGGCGTGCCTCTCTCCTCGGCGCTAGAGTCGAGATTCAGTCGTCGCGGTTTTTCCAGGCCGGCGGCCGTTTCTCCAGGAACGCCGAGACACCTTCCATGAATTCCGGGCTCTCCAGCCCGCGAGCGAAGAACCTGGCCATGCGGTCGATGCGCTCGTGGAGGTCCCCGTCCATCACGTCCCGCACCGCCTCCTTGCCCAGCATCTGGGCCGCGGGTCCCCCCAGGCAAAGGGCGCTGGAGATGGCGTCCACCTGTTCGTCGAACTGAGCGCGGGGCACTGCCGAGTTGATCAGGCCCATCTCCACCGCCGCGGCGTCGCCGACCTTCTGGCCGGTCAACGCCATCTGGGCAGCCTTCTTGGGCCCGATGTGGTTCGACAGCAGGGGTAACACCATGAAGGGGAACAGGCCGATGTGGACCTCGGGGGTGCCGAGGGTGATCCCTTCGGCGGCGATGGCCACGTCGCAGGCCAGCACCAGCCCCAGGCCGCCGCCGAGGGCGTGGCCGTTGATCCGGGCGATCAGGGGGCGGGGGAAACGCAGCATGGCGTGGAGCAGCTCGGTGTAGGGGTTCTTGCCTTCCTTCTCGAACTGGTGCCACGAGCCGATCAGGGACAGATCGGCGCCCGCGCAGAATGCCCTGTCGCCCTCACCCGTGATCACGGCCACTCGTGTTTTCTCGTCCTGTCCCAGCTCCACGAGGTAGTCGTGCAGCCCTTCCAGCGTGGCCAGATCGAGGGTGTTGCGGGCCGCGGCCCGCTGGATCGTCATCGTTGCCACGCCGCCCTCGCGGGTGCAGCTGACTGCTTCACTCATCGTCGTCCTCCCCGTCCGCCGCCTCGATCTCGACGAGCACCTGGCCGCCGGTCACCTGGTCGCCGACCGCGCAGCCCAGGGCGCTGACTGTCCCGTCGCAGGGGGCGGTCAGGGCCGTTCGGAGCTTCATCGCCTCCAGGGCTCCGAGCGTATCACCGCGGGAGACCGGATCGCCCACCGATACCGCCAGCTCGACGACTTTGCCTGGCATCGGCGCGCGGATCGGTCCGCCAACCCCGCCGCTGTCACCGCCGGACGCAGCCGGGCCCGCAGCCCGGGTGACGACGAAGCGCTCGCCGTCCACCGCCACCTCGACCCTCCGGCCCGACTGGACCACCACCACCCGGTGTCGCCGGCCCTTCCACTCCAGGACGAGGGAGTCCCCCCCCGCCGCGGGAACGGTCACGGCCCGCGCCTCCCCCTCATCCAGGGCCACCGTGGTGATCGCGCCGTCGTCGCCACCAGCGCGGTCCACGGTGGCTCGCACGGTCTGCTCCCCGATCCGCAGGAAGTGCTCGCTCATGGCTTGCCTCCCGCCGGGAAACGTTTACCGCGCAGGGTCTCCCAGGGCCCCGGCACGGCCGCGGGGCCACCCTTGGCCCCGCTGGCAACCTCGGTCGCTCCGAGGGCGCCGTCCAGCGCCAGGGCCGCGACGACCAACGCCGCCTCCCGGGCGTCGTCGGTGGGTCCCTCCAGGATGGGCATGATCTCGTCCTCGAGCAGGGCCGTGTGGGTCCGGCCCTCGACGAAGTCCGGGTGAGCCAGGATCCGTCGCAGGAAGGCGGCGTTGCTGGCGACTCCGAGCACCACGGTCTCGGCCAGGGCCCGATCGAGGCGCCTGCGAGCGGTCTCGCGGTCCTCGCCCCAGGCGATGATCTTGGCGAGGATCGGGTCGTACTCCAGCGGCACCCGGCTCCCGGAGGCGATGCCCGCGTCGACCCGGATCCCGGGGCCGGACGGCAGCTGCGCGTGTAGGATTCGCCCGGCCGAGGGCAGCAGGCCGAGGTCCGGATCCTCGGCGTACAGCCGTCCTTCGATCGCCCAGCCCCGCGGCTCCAACCAGCCCAGGTCCGGGGGCAACGCCTCGCCCACCGCCACCCGCAGCTGCCAGGCCACCAGGTCCGCGCCAAAGCGCATCTCGGTCACCGGGTGCTCCACCTGGATCCGGGCGTTCATCTCCAGGAAGTAGAAGGTCCCGTCATCCTTCAGCAGGAACTCCACGGTGCCTGCGTTGACGTACCCGGCCGCCCGGGCCGCGTCGCAGGCGGTCTTGCACAGGGCGTCGCGGACATCGTGGGACACCGCGGGGGAGGGGGACTCCTCGATCACCTTCTGGTGCCGGCGCTGGATCGAGCACTCCCGCTCGCCCATGGCGACCACCGAGCCGTGGGTGTCGGCCAGCACCTGGACTTCCACGTGGCGCACGGGGGCGATCAGCTTCTCCAGATAGACCGACGCGTCCCCGAACGCCGAGCCGGCCTCGGCCGCCGCCTCCCCGAGGGCCGCTTCGATGGCGTCCGCGGCCGCCACCTTGCGCATGCCGGTGCCACCGCCGCCGCCGCAGGCCTTGATCAGCAAGGGGTAGCCGAGATCGTCGGCCGCGACCTTCAGCTCCGCCGGATCGTTGCTGGCCTCGAACGTGCCCGGCACCACCGGGACACCGGCCGCGTGCATCGTCGTCCGGGCCGCCACCTTGTCACCGGCGAGCCTGAGCGCCTCCACCGGCGGCCCGATGAACACGATCCCAGCTGCCGCGCAGGCCTCCGCCAGCGCAGCGTTCTCGGCCAGGAACCCGTACCCCGGGTGGACCGCGTCGCAGCCAGTGGCGACGGCGGCATCGACCACCGCCTCCACGTCCAGGTACGACCGCAACGCCTCCGCCGGCCCGACCCGCGCCGCCCCATCGGCGGCAGCCACGTGGACCGCGTCCGCGTCGGCATCCGAGAACGCCGCCACCGACTCCACCCCGAGCAAGCGGCACGCCCGTGCCACCCGCACCGCGATCTCCCCCCGGTTGGCGATGAACACCTTGTCGAACATCGCGACCTCCTACATCCGGAAGATGCCGTACTCGTGGGGGCGGTCTTCGGGTTGGAAGGCCACCGAGAGGGCGAGGCCGAGGACGTCCCGGGTCTGGGCGGGATCGAGGATGCCGTCGTCCCAGATCCGCGCGGTGCTGTAGTAGGCGTTGGACTCCTTGTCGTACACCGCCATCACCTGCTGCTCCATCATCTGCATCGCCGCCTCGTCGACCTTCATGCCCTGGCGCTCCAGCTTGGCCGTCTGGACCTGACTCAGCACCTTGGCCGCCGCCTCGCCGCCCATCACCGAGATGCGCGCGTTGGGCCACATCCACAGGAAGCGAGGGTTGTACGCGCGCCCGCACATGGCGTAGTTGCCCGCGCCGAACGAGCCCCCGAGGACCACCGTGAACTTGGGCACCCGCGCGTTGGACACCGCGTTGACCATCTTGTGGCCGTCCTTGGTGATGCCCCGACGCTCGTACTCCTTGCCCACGATGAAGCCCGGGATGTTCTGCAGGAACAGCAGCGGGATGTCCCGCCGGTCGCACAGCTGGATGAACTGGGTTCCCTTCAGCGCGCTCTCGGAGAACAGCGCCCCATTGTTGCCCAGGATACCCACCAGCTGGCCGTGGATGCGGGCGAAGCCGGTGACCAGGGTCGGGCCGTACAGCTCCTTGAACTCCGAGAACCGCGAGCCGTCCACCAGCCGCGCGATCACCTCGCGCACGTCGAAGGGCTGGGTCAGGTCCACCGGCACGATGCCGTACAGCTCCTCGGGGTCGTACAATGGTTCCTCGACCGCCTCCCGCTCCGGCTCCGGCGATGGGTCGATGGTCTCCATCAGCCGGCGGGTGATGGTCAGCGCCTCGCGCTCGTCGTTGGCCATGTGGTCGGCTACCCCGGACATCCGGCAGTGCACGTCCGCGCCGCCCAGCTCGTCGGCGGTGACCACCTCGCCGGTCGCCGCCTTCACCAGCGGCGGCCCGCCGAGGAAGATCGAGCCGGTGCCGCGGACGATCACCACCTCGTCGCTCATGGCCGGAATGTAGGCTCCGCCGGCCGTGCATAGTCCCAGCACAACGGCGATCTGGGGGATCCCCAGCCGCGACATCACCGCCTGGTTGTAGAAGATCCGACCCCCGTGCTCCCGGTCCGCGAAGATCTCCGACTGCAGCGGCAGGTAGGCGCCGCCCGAGTCCACCAGGCAGATGCCCGGGATCCGGTTCTGGATCGCGATCTCCTGGGCGCGCAGGGACTTCTTGACCCCGATCGGGAAGATGGTGCCGCCCTTGATGGTCGAGTCGTTGGCGTTGACCATCACCGTGCGGCCGGCCACCCGGCCGATCCCCACCAGCGACCCGGCCCCCGGCGCCTGGCCCTCGTACATGCCATGGGCCGCCAGCGGCGACAGCTCCAGGAACGGCGAGCCCGGGTCGAGCAGCAGCTCCAGCCGCTTCCACGTCGGCAGCTTGCCCAGCTTCTCGATGTAGGCCAGCGACTTGGGGTTCCGCTGGTGCCGCGCCTTGTCCAGCTCGGCCCGCAGCTTCTCCACCAGCGGCAGCATCTCGTCCCGCCGCTTGCGGAACTCGTCACTCGACGTGTCGATCTTCGAGACGATCGGATCCATCCCTACATCCCCAGCAGTTCGCGCGCGATGACCAGCTTGCGGATCTCTGTGGTCCCGGCGCCGATGGTGAACAGGCGCACGTCCCGCTGCAGGCGGCAGATCTCGTACTCCTCCATGTAGCCGTAACCCCCGTGGATCTGCACCGCCTCGTAGACCACGAACTCGGCGGTCTCGGCGGCGAACAGCAGGGCCGACGCGGCCAGCAGGTGGATGTCGGTTCCCTTGCCGCCGCGCTCCAGCGACTGCGCCGCCTCGACGGCGCGCATCGACAGTCCCTGGGCGGCCTCGATGCGGGTGTACATGTCGGCGAGCTTGGCCTGGATCAGCTGGAACTTGCTCAGCGGCCGGCCGAATTGCTCGCGCTCCTTGGCGTAGGCCAGCGCCAGATCGAAGGCCACCTCCGCCATGCCGATGGCGGCGCCCGCGAAGAACGCCCGCTCCACGTCGAGGCCGGCCATCAGCACGGCCACGCCCATGTTCTCGGCGCCGATCACGTTCTCCTTGGGGACCCGGCAGTCCGTCAGCACGATCTCGCCGGTGGGGGAGCCGTGGTGGCCCATCTTCTTGAGCCGGCCGGGGGTGGTGAAGCCCTCCATCCCGCGCTCGATGATGAACGCGGTGATCCCCATCGGGCCGGCCTCGGGGTTGGTCTTGGCGTACAGCAACACCACGTCGGCGATGGGCGCGTTGGTGATGAAGGTCTTGGTGCCGTTGAGGATGTAGTCGTCGCCGTCGCGCACCGCTGTGGTCCGCACCGCGGTCGCGTCGGAGCCGGCGCCGGGTTCGGTCAGCCCCAGGGCGCCGATCCACTCGCCGCTGGCCAGCTTGGGCAGGTACTTCATCCGCTGCTGTTCGCTGCCGGTCCGCAGCAGGTTGTGGGCGCAGAGGTTGAGGTGGGCGCCGTAGGACAGCGCCAGCCCCGAACTGCCCCGCAGCGCCTTGATGGCCAGCACCGCCGTCATCAGGTCGCCGCCGATGCCGCCGTACTTCTCGGGGATCGCGATCCCCAGCAGGCCCAGGTCGCCCATCTTGCGCCAGATGCCCTCGGGCAGGTCGTCCTGTTCCTCGATCTGCTCGGCGAACGGCACCACCTCCTTTTCACAGAAGCGGCTGACGGTATCGATGATCTGACGTTGTTCCTCGGTCGGTTCGATCATTACGTCTCCCCTGGGTCGTTGTTCGTTCCCTGGACGCCGCACAGGGCGCGGACCTGCGCCCGGGTCGCCCGGGATCGGGACTCGATGTTCTCCGGATCGAAGATGCCGCCGTGCATCGCGTGGCGCAGCACGTGGGGCGCGGCGAACCACAGCAGGTGCAGCCCCACCATCGACCAGGCCAGCTGCAGCGGATCCTGGCGCGGGATGGCGCCCGACTCCATGCCAGAGGCCAGCAGGCCCGCGACCCCGGCCAGGCTGGCCTGGACGATCTCGCTCCCCTCGCGGGTGGAGAACGGGCCGCTGTCGACCAGCTCGCGGATCAGCAGGCGGGCTGCCTCGGGATTCCCACCCAGGTAGGCGGTCACCTGGTCGCTCAGCCGATCCAGCCGTTCGAGGAACTCCCCGGCGTCCCCTTGCACCGCGGAGACGAGCTGCCCCAGGTCGCCGAGGGTCTCGGCGAGCACCTCGGTGTAGAGCAGCGCCTTGGATCTGAAATGGTGGAACAGCGATGCCTTGCGCAGCCCCGCGCGCTCGGCGATCTCGCCCATGCTGGCTCCGGCGTAGCCCTTCTCGGCGAAGGCGGAACAGGCGACAGCGAGCAATGTCCCCCGGGGGATGGGCTGGCGCGGACGGCCCGCACGGCGGGGGCGAGAAGAGCTCTGAGCCATGGTGCACGCCATCCTAGCGAAACTGCCAACTGAATATCTACCTATCGGTCGATAGGCCTGGCCGCGCGGATTGGCGGGCGGTGCCGGGAAGAAGGCGAAAAGCACTCCGGATGCCCGTCCACGGGCCTGCCTTGCTACGCTATGTGGATCGCCTCCCTGGGGCGGCGAGTCGAGGAGTTGTCCATGAACCCTGGAAGAGCCGCATTGCTGCTCGTCATCCTGGCGGTCTCACGACCGATCCCCTGTCTGGCGGCCGACGAGGCGGCAACTCGCCTGGTCGTCGAGCTCCACGGGGTGCCCGGCGCCGAGGTCCTGGCTCACCTGCGGGAGGCGTTCGGCGCTTCGTTCGAGGCTCGGGTGCTCGGCGTGGACACCTTCCTGCAGCAGGGGCTCGGCCCTTGGCTGGTGACCGAGCCCGCCCGCTATGAACCCTGCGGCGGCCAGCCGCTGCCTGCCGACGAACTCGCCGCGACCCTGGTCCAGGTCGAGGAGGCGATGGAGGTCCTGGATTTTGGCGCGGCCCAGGTGCGACTCGAGGAGTTGGAGGGGCGACTGTGCGCGGCCACCGATCCCCTGCCCCCGGAGGCCCTGGCCCGGATTCCCTACCTGATGGGCATCCTGCGCTACTACGACGGCGACCAGGACGCGGCGCGGGAGGCCTTCCGGCTGGCGCTGGAGCGGCAACCGAAGATGGAGTGGGACGGCGACTTCGCCCCGGAGCCGCAGCAGGTGTTCCTGTCGTCGGTGGGGGCCGCGCTTGCGTCACCCCGGAGCATGTTGACACTGCCGTCCGGCGATGGCCCGGCCGGGATCTGGATTGACGGGGTTCCGGTGGCCGAGGGGGCGGACGAGGTCGCCCTCGTGGGTGAACAGCACCTGCTCCAGCTGCAGAGCGCCGACGGCGCACTGGTCACTGTGGCCCTGGCGACGAACGCCGCGCCGCGGATCGAGCTGGTACCCGGCGCGGTCCTGCACCGGGGTCTGGGCGGGGATCCGACCGCAGACGGGGCCGCCCCGGCCTTCGCGGCGCTGGCCAGCGCGGCCACCGCCCTGGGGTACGCCGAGGTGATCGTCTATGCCGGACCCGAGCCGCTGCACGTGTGGCGCTACAACCTGGTGGAGCCGGTCTGGGTGCGGCTGTCCACGGTGCTGGGCAAGCAGCTGTCCCGGGCCCGGGGGACCCAGGTCGCCGGTCTGGTGTTGATCGGCTCCGGCGCGGCGGCGGCGGTGGTGGGCACGGTGGTGGCGATCGGGAACGGCGGCCAGGCCCGCGACCTGCGGGATCAGATGACGCTGCCGGACGGCCAGATCAGCGGCGGGCTGTACGCCCTGTACGGGGAGGACTACGAGCAGGTCCGGGCCCGGGGGAATGCCGGCGCCGGGCTGGCGTTGGCCGGGTGTGTGATGGCCGTCGCGGGGATCCCGCTGCTGGCCCACGGGCTGAAGGTCCAGCGTGCGGTGGGAGGCGGCTCGGTGGTGGAGGCCTGGCCGCTACTCGGCGGACCGGTCGTGGGGATCGGGGGGAAGTTCTGATGGCCATCACCCACCACGTAATCCGGTCGAGCCAGCTCGTGGCGCTGTTCCTCGGCGTCGCGTTGACGATCGCCGGCTGCATCCCCCCCATCGAGGAACCCGACAGCTTCCCCGACGATCCCCACGACGACTGGGACGGGGACGGGTACTGCGAGGAGGATCCCTGCGCGCCGGGCGTCGAGCCCGGGGACTGCGACGACAACGACGCGGCGATCCACCCGGACGCCGAGGAGGGCTGTGACGGCGCGGACAGCGACTGCGACGGCGAGCTTGGCCCCGACGAGACCGACGCCGACGGCGACGGGTTCACCGCCTGCGGGGAGGACTGCGACGACGCCGATGGGGCGATCCATCCGGGCGCGGACGAGGCCTGCAACGGGGTCGACGACGACTGCGACGGCCAGGTCCCGGCGGACGAGGACGACCTGGATGGGGACGGCTGGCGGGTCTGCGAAGGGGACTGCGAGGACCTGGATGTCGGCGTGAATCCGGACGCCGAGGAGGTCTGCGACGGCTTCGACACCGACTGCGACGGCGAGGCGCCCGAGGACGAGGCCGACGAGGACGGGGACGGCTGGGCCCAGTGCGAGGGGGACTGCGACGACGGCGATCCGACCCTGACCCTGGACGACGACGACGGGGACGGGTTCTCCAGCTGCGCCGGGGATTGCGACGACACGGATCCGGACCAGAACACCGATGACGTGGACGAGGACGGCTACACCACCTGCCACGACCCACCGGACTGTGACGACGAGGACGCGGCGCTCAAGCCGGTGGACGACGACGGGGACGGGTACACGCTGTGCGACGCGGACTGCGACGACGGTTCCGCCGCCGTCTTCCCCGGGGCGGACGAGGGCTGCGACGGCGTCGATACGGACTGTGACGGCAGCGTGCCGGCCGAGGAAGCGGACGCGGACGGGGACGGAGATCCCGCCTGTGCCGATTGCGACGACGGGGATCCGGACCAGAACTCCATGGACGCCGACGGGGACAACTACTCGTCGTGCCAGGGGGACTGCAACGACGGGGCGCCGGCCATCAACCCGCTGGCCACCGACCAGGTGGGCGACACCGTGGACCAGAACTGCGACGGGATCGACGGCGTGGACGGCGACGGCGACGGCTGGGCCTCGCTGGCGTCAGGCGGCACCGACTGCGACGACGGCGACCCGGCCCTCAACCACGACGACGCGGATGGGGACGGCGCCTCCACGTGCGACGGGGACTGCGACGACAGCGATCCCGCGGTGGGTGCGATCGACGGCGACGGGGACGGATACACCACTTGCCAGGGCGACTGCGACGATACCGATCCCCAGACCCATCCGGGGGCGAACTTCCTCTGCGATGGGGTGGACGACAACGACTGCGACGGGGTGGTCGATCCCGACGAGTCGGACGACGACGGCGACGGGGCCAGCGAGTGCGCGGGTGACTGCGACGATGGGGATCCGGGCCAGAACACCGATGACGTGGACGGGGACGGGTACTCCCCCTGCAACGGCGACTGCGACGACGCCGATCCCTCGCTGGAGCCGATGGACCTGGACGAGGATGGGTTCTCCACCTGCAACGACGACTGCGATGACGGCAATCCCGACGTCTATCCCGGCCACCCGAACCAGTGCGATGGCGTGTTCGACAACGGCTGCGACGGGATCACCGATGCGGACGAGGTGGACGTGGACGGGGACGGCTACTCGGTCTGCGGCGGGGACTGCGAGGACGGGGATCCGTCCGTGTCACCCGGCGCCACCGAGGTGGCCTGCAACGACGTGGACGACGACTGCGATGGCGCCCAGCACGGGGACGACGTGGACGACGACGGGGACGGCGTCGACGAGTGCGACGGGGACTGCGACGATGGGAACCCCACCGTCCATCCGGGGGCGGTGGAGCTCTGTGACATGCTGGACAACGACTGCGACGGCATCAGCCCCGCGGACGAGGTCGACGGCGACAACGACGGCATAGCCGAATGCGAGGGCGACTGCGACGACGCTGATCCCGCGGTGTACCCCGGCGCGCTCGAGGTGGCCTGCAACTACGAGGACGACAACTGCGACGGCGCGTTTCACCCCGACGAGGTGGACGACGACCTGGACGACACGGATGAGTGCCAGGGGGATTGCGACGACGGCGATCCCGACATCCACCCGGCCGCCGGCGAGGTCGAGTGCGACTACGTGGACAACGACTGCGACGGCGTGTTCCACCCCGACGAGGTGGACGACGACGGGGACGGCATCGACGAGTGTGCCGGAGACTGTGACGACGGGGACCCGGCCGTCTACCCCGACGCCCCGGACGACGACTGCGACGGCGTCGACACCGACTGCAGCGAGAACTTAGAGCTCTTCGTTCCCCAGGACCAGCTCACGATCCAGGACGCCCTGGACGTGGCCGACCACGGGGATCGCATCTGCGTGTCCGCGGGCACCTACTACGAGAACCTGGACTTCGGCGGGATCAACGCGGTGCTGGTCGGTATGGACGGCCCCTACCAGACCTTCATCGACGGGGGCGGCGTCGCCCCGGTGATCATGATGGACGACAACGAGGGGCCGCAGGCGGTGGTCCAGGGGGTCACCCTGCAAAACGGTCTCGGGCACGTGATCCAGGCCGTGGGCGGCGGCGGCGGCGTCTCGCTGTGGTGGTCCAGCGTGACCCTGCGGGACGTGGTGATCACCGGCTGCGACTCGGGTTACGAGGGCAAGGGCGGGGCGGTGTTCAACTACGACGGCCAGCCGGTGTTCGAGGACGTGGTGATGGACGGCAACACCGCCTACCACGGCGGGGGCGGGTACTACACGCTGATCGGCATCACCACCATGGACGGCGTGGTGGTCACCAACAACACCGTCACCCAGGGCGGGGGCGGCGGGATCCAGTTCGACGGCCGCGGCGACATCCACAACGCCTACTTCGCCGGCAACACGGCCATTGCCGGCGGCGCCCTGAAGATCGCCTACGACAACTGCTCGGTGAGCAACTCGGTGTTCGTGGACAACGAGGGGACCTACGGGGGCGGCCTGTACAACCTCTGCACCGGGAACATCCGGCTGAGCAACGTGGTCTTCGCCGGCAACAGCGCCACCTACGGGGGCGGGATCAACGTGGAGTGCAGCGGCGCCGGGATCACGCTTGATCACGCCGTGGTCGTGGACAACGAGGCCAGCATCCGGGGCGGGGGCATCACCTTCGACGACATCAATCAGTCCCTGTGGATGACGGACGGCATCATCGCCCACAACACCGCCGGCACCGGCAACGGGATCTATGCGCCCGACGACTACTGGAATCCGCTGGTCGACGACGTCACCTACTCGGTGATCTGGGACAATGACCTGGTCAACGTGGACGACTTCATCGGCGTGGACGGCAACCAGTCAATCGACCCGGAGTTCCTGGACTACGATCCGGCGGGCGATCCCGCCGACTGGGACCTGCACCTGGCGCTCAACTCGCCGCTGATCGATGCCGGCGATCCATCGCTGTACGATCCCGACGGGAGCGACAGCGACATCGGCGCGTACAGTGGCGAGGACGCCGGACTGTACGACTCGGACCTGGACGGCGCCCCCCTGTGGTGGCAGCCCGGCCCCTACGACCCCGTCGACTACCCGGCCGAAGGTTGGGATTGCGACGACCTGGACGGGGCTGTCGGGCCGGGCAACGGCTGCTAGGCTAGTCTCCATCCCGAAATGCGGGATGGGAACTAGGCTAGCGACCTCGGGAGGACAGCGATGCGAGTCCTGGTCACCGGTGCGAACGGCCACGTGGGCAACAACCTGGTGCGCGAGCTGCTGGCTCGCGGTCACGAGGTGGTGCCCTTTGTCCGCGAGTCGTCCAACCTCGAGGGGCTGGAGCCGTTGGGGCTGACCCCGGTGTTCGGCGACGTGCGGGACGCGGACTCCGTGCTCCGGGCCGCCGAAGGCTGTGAGGCCATCGAGAACCTGGCGGCGGTGTATGCCTACGGCGGCACGGTCGAGGAGATCGTCGAGCCGGCGGTCCAGGGCATCGAGAACGTGTTGCGGGCCGCGGCGAAGCACGGCATCGGGCGGGTGGTGCACACCAGCTCCATCGCGGCAGTTGGGGTGTCCGACACCGAGGAGGTGCTCGACGAGATCCACTGGAACGAGTCGCCGGGCGACAACTACATGCGGGCCAAGACGGACAGCGAGCGGCGGGCCTGGGAGCTGGCCGCCGAGCTGTCCGTGCCGATGATCGCCCTGAACCCGGCCGCCATCATCGGCCGCCACGACTACAAGGGCACCCCCTCCAACGGTTTCGTTCGCGAGCACGTCCACAACCCGGGCAGCTACGATGGCGGGCTCAACTACGTGGACGTGCGCGACGTGGCCTGGGTCCACGCCCAGGCCCTGACCCACGGCGAGCCCGGCGAGCGCTACATCGTCGCGAGCGACAACCTGACCGTCCGAGACCTGGTGGCGTTGGTGACCGAACGCACGGGCAAATGGGCCATGCACTACCACCAGCCCCGCTGGATGATGAAGCCCACCGCGTCGCTGATCGAGGGGGCGAGCAAGCTGCTGGGCATCAGGCCGATGACCACCCGGGCGGCGGTCCACGAGTTCTACCGGCGCTGGTGCTGGTACGACAACGCCAAGGCCCGCGCCGCCTTCGACTGGACCCCGATCCCACCCCGCGAGTTGGTGGACGATGCCCTGCAGTGGCTCATCCACCGCGGGAAGATCAAACCCCGCATCGCCGCCAACATTCGCGAAGCCCTCGGCGATCCCCCCGAGTACAACGTAGTTGATTGATTCTCAGATATGTTTCGTTATTTGAAACGAATCGCAGCCTCGACTTGCCGGAACGAGCATTTGGTTCCCCCGTACCTTCCCTCCCTGGCGCAGGCACGGCGGAGACAGGGGGCGATCTACTTCGGGAACCCGTCGACCTGGTTGTCCACGGGGGGGTAAGTCATCAGGTGGTCGTAGATGGCGGTCAGGTCGTCGTCGTTCATCTGGGCGTAGAAGGTCCAGGGCATGTTGGTGGTGCGGCCGGCCCAGGGGGTCGTAGGCCGTATCGCCGGTGTGGTTGTCGAAGTAGGTCACTAGCACGGTGGGCGTCTCACCCGCGCGACCCGGGGCAGGCCAGGACGCCAGGATCAACCCTGCGAAGATCCAGAGGAAACAGTGGAAACGCGCAGGCAAGACGACCCCCCTCAGCCGAGCTGGAAGATGGGCAGGTACATGGACCCGAACAGGAAGATCGAGGCGACCGACATGCCGATCATCACCACCAGCGAGTAGGTCCAGAACGGAAACTGACCTTCCCGCCGCGCCAGCAGCACCAGGACCACCAGGTGGGCGGCCGTCACCAATCCGGCGAGGGGAATCGACACGAACCACGTGCCCGCGGCGAAGTCAGCCAGCGCGATGCTGATCCGGGTCGCCGTCGGCAGGGTGGCGCCGAACTCCGCGAACAGAGGAGTGATGCTGGGCACCACGAACAGCAGCGCCACGAGCACCAGCAATCCGGCCACGCCATGCAGAACCACGGCAGACCCCATCTGGATCCAGAACTTCATGGCACGGCACACTTCTCGGAGGTCTCGTCCCCCCAGCACTCGACGTCGCCGGCCGTGGTCAGACCGCAGGTGAACCAGTGCCCGGCGCTGACCTGGGCCCAGTCGCCGGGGGGTACATCGGACTGCCCGAAACCGTTGTCTCCCCAGCAATGGAGGGCACCGGACCAGGACACTCCGCAGGTGTGGGCGTTGCCGCCTTCGATCTGGACGAACGTCTCGACGGGAGGTGTGCACTGGCCATAGTCGAAGGGCATGCCGCAGCCCCAGCAGCTGACCGAGCCGTCCAGCGCCAGCGCGCAGGTGCTGTATCGGCCGGCGCTGATCTGGGTGAAGGCGCCGGCCGGCGCCTCACACTGGCCCCCGTCGGCGTCGTAGAGGGTGAACACGCAACCCCAGCACTCGACGCTGTTGTCGGGCCGCAGGCCACAGGCGTGGTCGTAGCCGGCGCTCGTCTGGACCCAGTCGCCCGGCGGGGTCGAGTCGTCGTCGCCCGAGGTGTCATCGTCCGCCGAGGAGTCGTCGTCCCCCGTCGCGTCGTCGTCCCCCGCAGTGTCGTCGTCCCCGGTGACGTCGTCGTCACCGCTCACATCGTCATCGCCCGCGGCGTCGTCGTCCGGGAGAGAGTCGTCGTCGCCGTCGTCAGGACAGCCACAGAGGAAGAGGACGGCGACGGTGATTCCGATCAGCTGGAAGTGGTACACGTCCAGGCCCTCTCGGTTTCGAGCCTACCACGGGCACCCGCCGGGACAGCTCTCTACTCGACCCGGATCTCCTGCCACGTCTGTCCGCCCTCGGCGTCCATCAGGACCAGGAACAGACGGGCGGTCTGACCGGTAGTAGCGGGGTGCCAGCCGAAGGAGCGGGCGGGGCCATCGTCACCGCCGAAGCCGCCGCCGCCGTCCTCGCGGATGGTTGCCGAGCTGCCGAAGCCGAAGCTGTCGTTCTCGGGGCACTCGCCCTCCTTGGGATGCTCGTTGGGCGGGATCTTCGACAGGTCGAGGGGGAGGCCCGGGCAGCCTGTGGTCCAGAACAGGTCCGCGGACACGTCCTCCGGGTCCTTGTCGTCGGTGACCTCCAGGTCCAGCCGCAGCCCCTCGGTGGGAGTGATCGGGCCCACGACCATCGGCGTGGACGGGCCGGGGATCAGGCCATCGACGGCGGTGAACACGCCGCCGTTGATGGTCAGCGAGGCCAGGGCCGGGTTCTCGTTGTAACCGGCGGGGGGATCCTCGGGGTCGATGGCGCGGGCGGCGGCGGAGTCGTCGTCGTCCCCCGTGGCGTCGTCGTCGTCCCCGCCGCTGAAGTCCGGCATCAGGAAGGAGACCAGCTTGACCGCCTCGCGGTGGTCATCGGCGGTCTCGGCCCGGTAGCGCAGGGGGAGGGCGGCGATCAGGTACTCTTGTCCGTCCTCCGCCGCGACCGCCGACGGCCCGATCGCCGCGCCGCTGAGCATCGCGTTCAGGTCGATCTCGACGGTCACCCCGTGGGGCGGGTCGGGGACCATCGCCTGGAGCTGTTCGATCCCCTCGACGTCGTCGGGAAGATCCAGGGTCCAGGTGTGGCTCACACCGCCCAGCGACTCGTCGGCCGGGTCGACCACCAGGGCCGTGACCGTGAGGGTCGGCAGGGGATAGGTGTCCAGCATGGCCACCGCCGGATCGGCCCGCACCGCCAGCACCCGCAAGCTGTCGATCACCCCGGGATCGGGGAGCACCGGGAAGCACTGGGTGCCCAGCAGGCCACACAGAAGGAGGGGAAGGGCGAGTCGTCGTCGCATCAGAACTCCACCCGCACCGCTAGATTGATGGCCGGGAAGGACGAGAAGCTAGCCGACTCCCGGTAGTCGTACGAGTAGATGGTGAAGTCCGAGGTCTTGGCCACGTAGACGTTCTGCACGTCCACGTAGAAGTCGACGACGTGGTTCTTCTTGCGCCAGCGCTTGTCGAAGCGCAGGTCCAGCTGGTGGTAGGGCTTGGCCCGGGCGCTGTACAGGTTGCCGTACTCGGGGATGAACATCCCCACGTCCGCGTAGTAGGTCGAGTCCAGCACCGGGGTCAGCGGCGCGCCGGACTGGAACTGCCAACGCAGCCCGAAGATGACCTCCTTGGGCAGAGCCAGCTGGAGCAGCACGGTCAGCTGGTGGCGCCGGTCGTGCTGGAACCAGCGCCAGTCCTCGTCCGGGAAGTCCTTGCGCTCGGCCCACGACAGGGAGTAGCCCAGCCACCCGGAGAGCCGGGTCTTGCGAAGGAGGTCGAAGCGGGCGAACAGCTCGGCGCCGTAGATCCTGCCGGCGCCGTCATTGGACAGGCCGTGGGTCGGGTCGTCCGACGGGGCCATGAACAGGTCGGCGAAGTCCGCCAGGTCGCCGAAGTCGACACCCGTGGTGTTGGAACTCACCGTCTGGTGGTCGAGCCACTTCACGTAGCCCTGCAGGTCGATATCCAGCCACGGCCCGGGCGCCCACAAGACGCCGGCGTTGAGGTGCCAGGCCCCCTCGGGACCGAGGGCCGGGTTGCCGGTGACCTCGCTGAGCTCCTCGAAGGACGGCGACTGGACGTAACGCCCCCCCGACAAGCTGATCCTCAGCTGTTCGACGGGCGACAGACCGATGTGGCCGCGGATCTGGGGGATCGCCTCATCGAGGGCCGAGAAGTAGTCCAGCCGGAACTGGGGGGTGATCGTCAGCGGCTTGACCGGCTGGATCGGCAGGCTCACGTAGACCCCGCCCCAGGTGCGGGTGGCGCGCTCGGTACCCACCAGGTTGGCGTCGTCGCCAGTGGACGCCAGTGGGCCGGTGTCCTCGCGGCCAGTCTGGGGCACGTTGCGGTACTGGATCAGCTTGTCCACCTCCAGCAGCCCGCCCGCGTCCACGGCCAGCCACTTGGCGAGGGGAACGTGCAGGTCGTCGGCCAGGTGGAAGGTGGTGTGTCGATCGGTGCTGGACAGGAAGTCCGAGAAGTCGAAGCCGCTGTTCCAGAAGGTCAGCGCCGGGTGGATCTTGTTGGTGACCCCGCGCTCGTTCTCCATGATCGCCCGCAGGAAGATGCGATGCATGTCCGTGCGCATCTCGAAGATGAGCGGATCTTCCTCCTCCTCGTCCGGGTCGAGCAGCTTCATCCCGTCCAGGGTTCCGATGTAGCCCAGACTGAAGGTCAGCCACTTCGCGAAGTCGGTCTCGAGGATCAGCTGCTGGTCCTGGAAGAAGGGGGCGGTGGCGAAATCCAGCGGCGAGTCCTTGGGCATGATCAGGTTGATCAGGATGTCGTAATACGAGCGGCGGATACCGAAGTAGAAGCGCGACTTGTCGTTGATCGGCCCCTCGATCGCCAGCGAGGCCTGGCCGATGCCGGGATCGACAAATCCGCCCACCCTGTCCTTGCGCGGTGAGCGCAGGTCCAGGCCGACCACGCCTCCGTTCAGATCGCCGTAGCGGCCACCCGCCGACGCGGGCTGCAGGAACACCCGGTCCACGAGGTCGTCGCCGACGATGGCGTAGAAGGACATCGTGTGGAAGATGATCGGGACCGGCAGTCCGTCGAGGTAGAGTACCGAGTCCTCGGCCGCCGCCCCCCGCAACACCGGCGCCTGCACCTGGGTCCCAGCCGTGAAGTCCGGCGACACGTGGACCACGCCTGGCAGCGCCTCGACCGCCGCCATCGGATCGCGACCGGCGCCGGGTACAGTCCTCAATTGATCACGCGTGAGGACCCGCTCGGGTGTGTCCGCCTCCTTGCGGGCGACGACGACGGTCTGGGGGATGCCCCTGGGCCGCAGCCGGTAGATCACCTCCCGCTCGACGCCCTCGCCGAGGATCTCGAGGAACCGATCCTGGCGGTAGCCCGGATGGGAGAAAGCGACGACGTAGGTTCCCGGGGGGATGTCGATGAGGGCGAACGTGCCGTCATCGTCGGTGATGGCGACCAGGAGGGGCTCGTCGGCGAGGGTGAAATCGTCGGGGCTGGGATCTTCCGAGTCCGAGTCCGGGTCCGGATCCGGATCCGGGTCCGGGTCCGGGTCCGAGTCCGGGTCCGAGTCTTCCTCGATCCGGCTGGCCGGATACAGCGTCACCTCCACCCTACCCAGCGGCGTCTTCTCCCCCCGGATCTCCACACTCCCCGACAGTTCCGCCGGCGGGATCGCCGGTGGCGGCGGCTCCGGCGCCAGGAACACCACGGGATACTCGATGGTCACCGCCACCGGCTCGTCGCCCATCATCGAGGGCAGGAAGGTTTGCAGCTCCGCCGCCCGGATCGCGGCCTCGTCGATGCCGACGATCCCGCTGGACCTCGCCACGCCCACCTCGACGACCTTACCGTCGGCGTCGATGGCCACCTGTAGCAGCACCTGCACCGCGTCGGCCCCCGGTTCCAGCAGCCCGGGTTCCAGGGGTACGGATATGTCAGCCAGGGGGATCGGGTAACTGACCTGGGGTCCGGCCTCGGTCTCGGTCTCGGCCTCGGTCCCAGCCTCGGTCTCGGTCCCAGCCTCGGTCTCGGTCTCGGTCTGGGACTGAGCCCAAGCCGGCGTCACCGCGGCCGCCCAGAACAACAACACGGTCGCCATCGAGGGGAACCGCATCATCAAAAGAGATCCGGCCCCACATCCCACCAGTAGTCAGGGTCGATCGTCAGTGGATAGAGGAACCCATCCGGGCGGTATACGTCCTCCAGGTCCACCAGATCGTCGAAGGCCAGGTCGTCGATCCAGACTTCCCAGTCCTCGCGGATCGCCTGGTTGTCCTCGGCCACCTGGCGAAAGAGTTCGAAGTTGGCATCGGCGTCATCGCTCACCAGGTAGGCGCGGTCGGGTCCGACCAGGTTCTCGAACAGCCGTTGCCGCTCGGCGCTGACCCACAGCTCGTCCAGCACGGCGACGTTGGTCTCGCCGTCGTACAGCATGCTACGGTTGTTGAGGTTGGCCGAGCCCACCGACAGGAAACGATCGTCGACGATGGCCAGCTTGGAGTGCACGTCGATCTGCTCGCTGTACAGGTCGCGCGTGTCCCAGATGTACCCCTCTTCCAGCACCACGTCGAAGCTGCGGGCCTGCAGCAGCAGGTACTGGTCCGGGACCAGGTCGCGGAACAGCTGGTCCGAGAGGTAGGTGTACTTGCCGCCCCCCTCGTAGGGTTCGATGGGCCAGGTGATCACGATCAGCTTGACCCACGGGCGCGCCAGCAGCGTCTCGATCAGCGCGTCGTTGATGATCGGCGAGCGGAAGTACTGGTTCTCGATGAAGATGTAGGACTCGGCGCTGGCGAAGGCCTTGGCCAGGGACTCGGAGAAGGACATCTCGGCCCAGGGCTCGGGCACGGTGTGGACCACCTGGGCCAGTATCTCCCCGTCCGCCGGACCGTCGTAGGGCTCGGCCATGAACGGCGTGGCGTTCTCGGCGTACTCGGCACCGCCGGAGATGGCCGCCGACCAGCGCTCGTGGAACATGGACGACACGTCCTGCACGCAGGGCCCCTCGACCCGGATCATGAAGTCCCGCCGCGGCCCGTTGTCGGGCAGGTCCTCGCGGGCCTCGACCGCCTCCCGGTCCGAGACGCTGGCATCGAAGTCCATCCGCTTCGGCTCGAACACCCGGTGCTCCGGGGTGTCCCAGTCGACCGTGCGGGTGTTCATGCCGGTCACGTAGGCCACCTGCTCGTCGATGAGCCAGAACTTCTGGTGCCACGCCGCCGCCGGAATCTCCAGGTCCCGGGCGGGCCCGATGCAGGGCGGGTCGAGCAGCTCTGCGTCGGCGTACAGTGGGTTGGCCCGCACCCGGTCGGCGAAGCAGAAGTCCGCGGGCTCGCCCTCGTACTCGCCCTCGACCAGGATCTCTGTGGTGTTGGAGTGCAGCATCACCTGGAAGCCGTCGCCGGGGGTCTCGGCCTTCTGGCGCAGTTCGGCGTCGGTGTACAGGATGTCCAGCCAGTCCCAGATGTCGAAGAAGCGGTTGACGAGCAGCCGCTTGGTCGCGGGCTGTCCGTCGAGCACGTTCAGGGCTGTGTAGGCGGCTCGCTCCGCCTGGCTGGAGTGCACGTGGTCGCCGGGTCGCTTCAACTCGAAGTCCGAGGTCCAGTACCAGGTGGAGTGGTGGATCCGGTCGCTGGCGTTCCACAGGTCCTCGTAGACCTCCGCCCAGGCGTCCTCTCCGTTCAGCAGCAACTCCACGTCGTTGCCGCCCCGCGCGGGTGAGCCCGTGGCGGCAAACCAGCGGTGGTCGAGGCCGAGGAACACCTGGACCACCGGGCATACCCTGTCATCCTCGTCGCGCAGCTCGAAGGCGTGGACAGCCCGGGGATCACCCTCGCCCGCGGGCGCGTCCGGTTCCAGATCCCCGGGCAGGGAGCTGCCCCCCCAGGCGAGGTGGACAGAGGCTGGCAGGGAGTCGCCGCCGTCGACCACGTCGATCTCGAAGTCCGCGGCCTGTTCGTGGGGCAGCAGCAGCGGTCCGAGCTGGTCCTCTACGTGGGCCAGCTGCTGACCGTCGGCGTGGACGTACAGCTCGGCGCCCGGATGATCCTGGCCCCAGATATCGAGCAGCACGATCTCCAGGTTGAAGATCTCCGAGCAAGCCGGCGCAGGTGTGGTGTCGTCGTCATCATCGCCGGTGGCGTCGTCGTCGCCCCCCGGCTGATCATCGGTGTTTCCGAGGTGTTGGTCTGGCGGACAGCCGATGAGCACCAGCCACATCAGCCATGGCAATCCCCATCGGAGCCAGCGGTTGGGGAGGGCGGAACGGGGGCGAGGCCAGGCCACTCAGACTCCACTGACGATCTCGACCGAATACGGGACCGCGCAATCGTAGCCGGTATCGGCGTTGACCCGCAACTCGTAGGTGCCGGAGTCGTCAGATCCACCCGATCCGTCGTAGCTCATCGACTCCTGGCCACCGGGGCCGGAGGCGTCCATCGTGTCGATGAGCCCGACGAAGTTGTGGTCCGCGTCATCGACCAGCCAGAGTTCCAGCCGGATGTCCACGGCCTCGGGCACCGAGACGGCCGCCAGATCGATGTAGAACCAGTCCAGGTAGCCGTCCTCGACGTAGAACAGGAAATGATCGTCGTCGCCGGGGTGGTGGAGGAAGGAGTTGATGACCTCGGTCTGCTCGGTCAGGTCGCCGAGGTCGTACCCTTCGTCGTCGTTGGGTTCGTAGGAGTCGTACCCCACCGAGTCCTCGTTGAGGCGGCCGTCGCAGTCGTTGTCCCAGTCGTCACAGACATCGTCGGCGCCGGGGAAGATCGCGTCGTTGTTGTCGTCGCAGTCCCCCTCGTCGGCGGTGTGCCCATCCCCGTCGGCGTCGTCGGTGGGGGTCGAGTCGTCGTCGCCCGTGTCGTCGTCGCCTGTGTCGTCGTCGTCGCCCGTGTCGTCGTCGCCTGTGTCGTCGTCGCCCGTGTCGTCGTCCAGGGCATCCAGGATCTCCGGTGGGCAGCCCGACGAGAGCCCCAGGACCAGCGCCAGGCCGGCGAGTAACGCGAACGCACTTCTCAGGGAACGCCGGTTCACGTCGATACCTCCCTCAGGACCATCGTACCCCATTGTGGTGTCGAAGCCGCGTCAGCAATGGCGACGGGACCGAACAGGGAGATATCCATCGCCTGAACCTGACCCAGCGGCTAGGATCCGCCGCGAGCAGGGGAGGGTGGCCGAGCGAAGGAACCGATGAGATCCAAGATCGTCGCGACCGGACGCTATCTACCGCCGAGGATCGAGACCTCCGCGGAGCTGGCGCCCAGGCTGGGTATCGACGCCGCGTGGATCGACGCCTATGCCGGGGTCGAGGAGCGCCGGGTGTCGGATCTCGGCATGGCGGAGATGGGGGCGCGGGCAGCGGAGGCCGCCCTGGGCGACGGCCCCCCACCGGATCTGATCCTCAACGCGTCCGGCGTGCCCCAGCAGGTGATCCCGGACAGCTCCGTGTACATCCAGGAGGCCCTCGGGATGGCGGGGACGCCGTCCTACTCGATCCACGCCACCTGCCTGTCGTTCCTGGTCGCTCTGCACAGCGCCACCGGTCTGATCGCTGGCGGGACCTACCGTCGGATCCTGATCGTCTCGTCCGAGCTGGGGACGTTCGGCCGCAACTTCGAAGAGCCGGAGAGCGCCGTGCTCTTTGGTGACGGCGCCGCGGCGGCCATCGTGGAGCCGACGCCCGACGGCGAGGCTAGCGAACTGCTGACCTTCGAGATGGGTACCTGGCCCGCCGGTGCGCACCTGACCGAGGTCCGCGGCGGGGGCACCCGCCTGCATCCCAACGATCCGAAGACCACGCCCGCGGACAACCTGTTCTCCATGGACGGACCCGGCGTGTACAAGATGGCTCGCCGCCGGGTGCCGGTGATCCTCAAGAAGGTCCTTCGGGCCACCGGCCTGACCCAGGACGACATCAACCTGGTCGTTCCCCACCAGGCGTCGGGGCCCGGCGTCGAGGCGGTCGCACACTACGGATTCCCGGAGGAGCGGATCGTCAATATCGTGCGCACCCAGGGCAACTGCGTGGCGGCCTCCATGCCCCTGGCCCTGGCTGCGGCCCACGAAGAGGGGCGCATCGCGCGTGGCGATCACCTGCTGTTGGCGGGGACCGGAGCGGGCCTGTCCGTCGCCGCGGCGATTATCCGTTGGTAGCGATCAGCCCCCCAGATCCTCGCCCACGATCACCTCGCCGAGCTCCATCCCCACATCCGCCGGTTTGCAACCCCGCACCACGCTGAGCCGTTTCCTCGGCACACGGGTCAGGTCGTACAGCAGCCCCTTGCGCAAGGCCTGGCCAGCGCGCACGACGCGCACGGTCGGACGGTCGAAGTTCTCGGCATTCCCGCCGCAGCGGACCACGGCGGCCAGGCTGCCGTCGTTGAGCTCCACCAGCGTCCCGGCGGGGTAGCGGCCCAGCTGGTTGACCAGCGCCTGGACCACCAGCGGATCGAAGGCAGTTCCCCGGTGCTGCCAGATCTCCTCCAGCGCGACGGGGGGCAACAGCGCTCGGCGCGCGGGCGTGTCCGTGGTCAGGGTGACGTAGGCCTCGGCCACCGCCACGATCCGACTGAAGGGGTGCAGCGGCCGTTTCGGGACGTCCCACGGCTCCGCCCCGCGCTGGTCGAACCCCAGGTGATGCTCCAGGTTGACCACCGCCCGCAGCATCCGGCTGGGGTGGAAGCTGCGGCGTCCCAGCTGGGAGCGGAAACCGGTGAGCGGGTGCATCGTGAGCAGGGTCTGCGGGTCGAGCCCCTCCTCGCCGTCTTCCGCCTCCAGGGGGAGCGCGGAGAGACCGGTGTCGTGGAACATCCCGCACAGCCCCAGCTCGGCCAGCGAAGCCCTGGGAACCCCGAGCGCCTTGCCCAGGATCATGCTCAGAACCGCCACATGGACCGAGTGGGTGTACAGGGAGTGATCCTGGTCCGACAGCAGGTTGGTGCTCATGGTGCGGTCGCTGTCCCGCAGGGTCATGTCGACCAGGACGTTGATCGCCTTGCGGGCCATCAGTGTCGGGCCCCCCCGGCTCGGCTGAGCATGCCGAAGTACTGCTGGGTGGCGTCCAGCCCCTGGCGGAAGATCTCGGGGATCTTCGCACCCCCCACGCCGTCGTCGAGCTTCTCCTCCCCCGCCTCGCGGAAGCGGTGGGGTGGCAAGGGGCTGGCCCAGTCGAATTCGCGCTCCTCGACCCACGCCCGGAGCTTCTGTAGCCCGTCCTGCTGGCGCCCGCGGAACGCCGCCAGCTGACCGAAAAAGGTCCTCAGCGCCTCGCTGTCCGGGGCCGGTGTGAAGACCCAGCCACCGATGCCGAGATCGTCCATCCAGGACTCGAGGAAGGAGATCGTCGCCGCGCTGGTCGAGTCGGACCGCAGGCGCAGGTCGCCCAGATAGGGCTGGCCCTCGACCAGCAGTAGCCTCACCTCCCCCAGGCGGGCGTTGAGGCTGCGCAGTGACTGGTCGAATTCACGAAGTGGGCGCTCGAACACCGCGTTGTCCGGCTCGTACAGCTGGAAGTTGCGCAGCAGCTGATGGAGGGTGTGGATCGCCCCCCGGCCGTGCTCCCGTAGCTCCTGGAGTTCCGCAGCCTCCCGCTCCTCCCGCAGTCGGTGGATCGGATCCAGCGCCGCCGTCGGCTCTGCGAGCGAGCCGTCGGCCTGGAAGGCCGCCTCTTCACTCGGATGGGGTTCGTCGGCGTTCACGATCGGAACTCCCGGCGGCTGCGGCAACGCTCCTTTGACCGCCTCCTGGAATGCGGCGCTGCCCTTGCCCTGGAGCGCGATCAGGGCCTTGCGGGCTCGCTCGTCGATGACCAGCCCGAGGGCCAGCGCGTAGCGACAGCGCAACTCCTCACCCGCAGAGTCCATCAGCGCCATCCGGGGTGGGCGCGCCTGCTTGATCAGCCAGCCGAGCTTGTCACCCGCGGGCATCTCCGCGTAGGTGCGCAGCGCCTCGACGGCTGTCTCGCGGTTCATCTCCATCAACGGGCCTGGCTGGATCATCGCCTCGATGGGCTTCAGCAGCTTGGGATTGCGTGTCAGCGCCGCCGCCCGTAGCCCCAGCGCCAGCACCTCGTCCGACGAGCTGGCCAGCGCCCGTTTGGCCAGCCTGGGCAGGCCGTCCCGGGATCGGTGGGTCAGCGCGGTGGTCAGGATCCGCACCTGTGTCTCGGCGTCTGCGTCGCCAAAGACCTTGCGCAGCAGGGCCATCGAGCCGTCGGGGGAGACCCGGGCCAGGGCGGTCACGACGGCCCGCAGGGAGCCGGGGTTGCACAGCGCCAGCAATGCCTCGACCGCTTCTTCGTCGGGCCACAGCAGGTCGACCACTGCGTCCGCCACCGCGACCCTGCCCTCCTCGTCGGGCGTCTCGGCCAGGGCGTCGGCCAGCCAGGTTGGCTCCAGTTCGGCCATGCCGCGCAGGGCGAACAGCACGTCCGCAGGCGCGGCGTCCCCCCGCCCAACGGCAGCCAGCAGCAGCCGCAGGGTGGGCCGGGTGTTGCCCTGCACCAGCACGCGGTCGACCTCGGCGCGCCACTCCGGGTCGGTCACCTGGTCACGCAGGTCGTGCAAGAACAGCAATACCCTCAGGTAGGCGTGCACGTCCCCGCTTGCCACCAGGCCGTCCCGGGAGTCTTCGAGCAGATCACGCAGGTCGTCGGGGGAGACGGCCGGGAGCGCCGCCCTGGTGCCGGTGTCCACGCAGCGAGCGATCACGTGGCACAGCAGGATCGCCGGATCGAAGGCCAGCCCACCGTGGAAGTCCTGGAGCTGACCTGCATCCAGCGCGGCGAAGACCGGCTCGTCATCCCTCCGCTTCCGGATGGGTGGGAAGGTCCATTCGTCCAGCCAGCGTCCTTGTAGTTCGCTGGGTGTCAGGGCGGGCGCGTCGAGGGGCGCCTTCGACGGGCTCGGCCAGAGCCCGGGCAACCAGCCCCTCGGCATTGTCCCCCGCGCCCGCGCGAGGGCGCAGGGTCGCGTCGACGAAGCCGCTGACCTGGCGGTAGCGGATGTGTTCCGAGCGCATGCTCCACAACCGGGTCGCCAGGTCCTCCTCCTCGAGCTGACCGATGGTTCGCTGGCCCAGGATCCGCACGAGCTCCAGCAGTTCGTCGTCGGTGATACCGAGGACCAGGGTCAGGACCCGTATCCCATCGCGGTAGAGCCGAAACGGGAAGCCGTGCTCCCGATCCCCGTCCTCGTAGACCGCCTCGCCCTCGGGACCCCACAAGAAGCGGTCCGGACGGACCTGCAGCGTCAACTCCTCGTGGTCGGCGAAGTACTCGCCAAAGAGGCCCAGCAGGACATCGCGGAAGTTGGCCAGGGCCCGGTTGTTGGGGGCGTACAGCCGGCTCGCGCGCGCGGTTTTTGCCAGTGCCTCGATGAGCGCTGCGACCGCCTGGCCTGCCTCCGACATCTCCGCCCCCGTGTGCCGTAGGCCACGAACGACGAGGTCGCGGAGTTGCGCTGGGATTCATCGGCCATGGCCCGCAAGCGTACCACCGGCTGGCCAGACACCGTAGGGGGTGATAGACCCGGCCCATGAAGACATCGACGCTCTTGCTCCTGGTGGCGGTCGGCCTGGCCGGAACCGCCGTGGCCGCCGAGACGGACATCACCGCGCTGCAGGCGCGGCTGGATGCCGGGGGCGGTTGGCCCCACGCCACGACCGTCCTGGCCGCCGATACCCACGACGGCTTGCTGGTCGTGGACATCGCGCCTGGCCGGCCGTTGCGACCGTCGGAGCGGGACGGCCTGATGGCGGCCGCCGACCACGCGCTCGGCGAGGGATACCGTGGCGTCTACCTGCGGGTGCCGGGTCCCGACGGTGCGCCCGTGCCCCTGCACCGGCTGTTCACCGCACCCCCGGTCCCGGACAAGGGGACCACGCCCGCGCCACCCCCCCCCCACGCTCCCCACGACGCACCGGGCTGGCGCGACGGATCGCTGGCGGACCGGACCGTCTATCTGTCCCAGTGCCACGGCTGGTACTGGCACGACGACTACCACGACTGGTACACGCAGCGGCCCAACCTGTTCGACACCGTCGAGGACTTCCACAATCCCGAGGGGATGAACCAGTACCTGATGCGATACCTGCTCAACGCGGGCGCGCGGGTGATGACGGTCAAGGAGTCGGATCTGCAAGAGCGGATGGTGATCGTCGACGACGGCGATCCGGGGTATGCCGAGACCGGCACCTGGGAGGACTCGGTGCAGCCGGGCTTCGCCTCGGGCCAGTCCCCCTACCCGCACGGCACCGACCCCTTCGAACTGGGGGGCAATCGTTGGGCCGAGGCGTCGGACGACCAGGCCGCCACCGCTCGCTGGACGCCGGAGATCCCCGCCGACGGGTACTACCAGGTCTACGTGAGCTACAGTCAGGATGGTTCGCGGGCTCCCGACGCCCACTACCGGGTACATCACCCGGGCGGCGACACCGACGTGCTCGTGGATCAGCGGGTCCACGGCTCCACCTGGGTCTACCTGGGTCGCTTCCATTTCCGCGGAGGCAGCAGCGAAGAGAAGGGTTCGGTCGAGCTGCTGACCGACTCGGCGGTGGCCGGCGCCATCGTCTCGGCGGACGCGGTACGTTTCGGCGGCGGGATGGGCGACGTGAGCCGTGGAGGCACCACCAGCGACCACGAACGCTGGGAGGAGGCGGCGATCTACTACACCCAGTTCGCGGGCGCGCCGACCTCGGTCTACGACCCCTACGGTGACGGCGACGGCAGTGACCCCTCGTCCCGCTCGCGGTTCGCCGACTGGGAGCACGAGGAGGGTGAGGACGCCGTCTACTTCAGCTGGCACTCCAATGCCTGCGGAGAGTGCGGCGCCTCGGGGACATCGACCTACGTGTATGGCCCCTGCGGCCCCGGCGAATGCGACGACTTCACCGGTATCGAGGGCAGTGACGACATGGCCCAGGCGATCCAGGATCAGGTGGTCGAAGCCATCGATCAGCGCTGGTCCCCGGGCTGGAGCGACCGCGGCGTGCGGGTGGCCTACTTCTCCGAGGTCAGCCCGTCCAACAACGACGAGACCCCGGCCGCCCTGATCGAGCTGGCTTTCCACGACACCGAGTCGGACACGGATCTGCTCAAGCACCCTCGGTTCCGGCGCGATGTGTCCCGGGCGATGATGCACGGGCTCATCGACTACTTCGCGACCCGGGACGGGGTGTCGCTGACCTATCCCCCCGAGCCACCGACGCACCTGCAGCTCTTCGCCGACGGCGCCGGAGCGGTGCGTGTCCGTTGGGAGGCGCCGCCCTCGGGGGGTGTGCTGGGAGCGCCCGCGGAGAGCTATCGGGTGTACCTCTCCCACGACGGCCGCGCCTTCGACGACGGGGTCGAGGTCAGCTCCCGCGAGGCGACCATCGAGCAGCTGCACGGCTACGACCCGATCTACGTCCGGGTGTCCGCGATCAACACGGGTGGGGAGTCCTTCCCGACCCCCACCCTGGGCGCGATCCCGACCCCCGCCGAGACCCGCATCCTGCTGGTGGACGGCTTCGACCGGCTGGATCGCGGGCTGCTGGTCTGGCGCGATGCAGGGGGCAGCGTGGACTGGGTCACCCACATGGACCTGGACCGGATGAACCGCTTCGACTACGCGGTCGAGCATCTGGACGCCCTCGCAGCCGCCGGAGTGCCGGTGGATGTCGTGGACTCCTCCCGGATCACCGACGGCCTCGACCTGTCCACCGACTACGACATGGTCGTGTGGTTCGCGGGTAACGAGTCCTCCGAGGACGAGACGTTCTCGGCCGACGAGCAGGCGTGGTTGGCCGCGTTCATGGACGGCGGCGGCCGGCTTTTCGTCAGCGGCGCGGAGATCGGGTGGGACCTGGACCATCTGGGCGAGGCTAGCGACCTGGCGTTCTACCAGGCCTATCTGCTGGCCGGGATGGCCGAGGACGACGCGGAGACCTACACCGTCGATCCCGCCAGCGGCGGCATCTTCGCCGGGCTGGGTTCGTTGGCGTTCAGCGACGGCACCGGGACGACCTATGACGCCCGCTATCCGGATGTGCTGGAGGTTCTGGCTGGTGCCAGCGAGGCGCTGTTCTACGACGGCGATCCCGGCTCACCTGCGGCGCTCACGGCCGACGACGGCTCCCTGGTCTATCTGGGCTTTCCCTTCGAGACCTTGCTCGACGCGGGCCAGCGGGAGGAGTTGATGGCCGCCTCGCTGACCTTCCTGCTGCCGGACTACGAGCCCCCCGCCTGGCCCGCGGGGGACGACGATGACGACGATGTCGTGGGAGACGACGACGACGATGACGAGAAACCCGAGCCCTTCGTCCGAGACGACGATGACGGCGGCTGCCGTTGCACCACGGAGGCGCCCGTCGTCGACTCGTTCCCCTGGCCTCCGGCACTACTGACCGTCCTGCTGGCGGCGGTGATCGGGCGCTCTCGAACTGCTCGCGGAGCTGCAAGATGGTGGGCGTGACGGCTCGGGTTACCCGACGGGATGCCGGCAAACTGCCGAGATCCCGCCAGGTCCCGGGGCTCGGAGACTACGGCCGGGTGAAGTCACCCACCTCGCCGCCCAGATCGTCTGCCGAGTCGAAGAGCAGCTGGAGCATGTACTCGAAGTTATGAGCCCAGGCTCCGTGGTCCTTCTGGAAGATCTGGTAGTTGTGGGACGCCTTGAGCAGGGCGTCGTTCCAGTCCGTGTAGCGGTTGCCGTAGTTGGCCTCGCCGTTGTCACACAGGTCGTTCCCGTCGCTGTCGTTGAAGAAGTACGGGTCGGCGTGCGAGTCGTAACAGATCGGGAAGCCGATGCTGGTCGCCTCGGCCTGCATGGCGGTGTAGACCGCCTCGGCGAAGGTGGACATCTCGTCCTCCAGCGCCTCGGTCGCGCTGCCGTCGCCGTCCCAGTCGGTGCTGTTGGAGAAGCCGCGGATGTCGTTCGGCTCGACCGCACCCACGTGACAGGTGGAGCAGGTGCTCATGTTGTCTTCGATCTGGAAGGTGTGCTCGGTGTTCGACGGGTCGTGGCAGTAGGTGCAGTCCGAACCGGCCGGGTGTCCGAACATGGCGGCGTAGATCATGCCATCGTACTCGTATCCCACCGTGGCGTCGGCGCCGGCCTGGACGGCCGCGGACGGCAGGTAGTGGACGTTCTGGAAGCTGAGGTCTCCGTCGGCGATCTCGCCGTCGATGTCCTCCTTGGCTTCCCGACCCGAGTGGCAGGTACGGCAGACGTTGCTGGCCGCGGCGCCGTGATCGATCTCCACATCACTGGGGTACAGCACGGACTCGAGCTCGACCGCGTCGAAGGTCTGGTCGTCGTGGCAGACCACGCAGTCGAGGCCGTTGCCCAGCTCGGTCTCCATTCCCACGCCGTACTCGAGCCAGAAATCGAAGCCCTCGTCGCCGCTGTGACATTTGGAGCAGCTGGCGGAAACCACCGCCGGCTCGTCCTCGTCCCAGTGGCGGGCTGCCTCGGCGGAGCCGTCGAAGTGACCGCCGTCGTTGCGCACCATCGCGCTCATGTCCACGGGGCTGGAGAGAACCGTGTTCAGGTCGGCGATGGAGTCGAACAACAGCTGGATCACGTACTTGGCGTTGTGGGCGTGGGCGCCGGTGTCCTTGAGCGAGTACTGGTAATTGTACGCCGCGCGCAGGAGGCGAGCGGACCAGCCGGTGCCGTAGGCGTACTGGTTGCCGTAGTCGGCCTCGGCGGCGTCGCACTCGCCGCCGCTGCCGTCGGTGTCGACGAAGAAGTACGGGTAGGCCCCGGCGCTGTAGCAGATGTCGTCGAGCCCGACGTCGGCTGGGTAATCCTGGAGCGAGTCGTACAGGGTCTCCCGCAGGGTCTCGATCTCGTAGTACAAGCCCTCGGTCGGGTCGCCGTCGCCGTCGTAGTCGCGGGTGGCCGAGGCCATCAGGCGGTTATCCCTGGCGTCCTCCTGGACGACCATGTTCGGGTGACAGCCCTGGCAGGTGGCGACCTTGATCTCCAGCGTGTGCTGGTCGTGACACTCGAAGCAGGTGTCGTGGGACGGCACGTGGCGGAAACGCGCATCGTAGGGCTCCGCGTCCGCGTACTGGTATCCACCCCGAGCCAACCCGGCATAAAGGGTCGCGCCCGCGGCGAAGTAGTGGATGTTCTCGAACCCCAGGTCCTCGTCGGCGGTGTCGTCGTCGACCACGGCCGCGTCCGAGATGGCCGTGTCGACGGAGTCGGTGGACTCCTGGCCCTGGTGACAGAGCATGCAGCGGGCCTCGCTCCCCAGATCCTCGATCACCGCACCGGAGGGGAACTCGACCGAGGTCAGGCCGATGGCCGTCGGGTTGTGGCAGGCCTGGCACTCGATGGTGCTGCCCAGAGCGGCGTCGTTCTCGACAGAGCCGAAGTCGGTGCCATCCTCGCCCAGGAAGTCCAGCATCCCGTAGGTGCTGTGGCACTTGGCGCAGCTGGCGCTGACGACGCCGTCGCCGTCCCAGTGGGTGAAGGCCTCGGCGGAAGCGTCGGCGTGGCCCGACATCATCCAGTCGTCGTAGCCTGGGATGTCCATGCCCTCCTCGGCCACGACCACGCCGAAGGAACCGGCGGCGCCAGTGTCGTCGCCGGCCGCGGTGATGCTCACCTCGCCCGCGGTCACACCGGTGACCACGCCGTCGGTGTCCACGGTCGCGATGGCCTCGTCGCCTGATGTCCAGGTGTAGCTGGTGTCCTCGCCATTGACGGTCTCGGCCGCCAACGCGGTGGTCTCGCCGACCATGACCACGAAGTCCCCGGTGACCACGACCACCGCGTCGCCGCTGGTGACCTCGATCACCACCACCGCGTACTCGCCCTCGGCCCCGGTGTCGTCTCCGGTGGCGGTGATGGTGGTCTCGCCGCCACCCACTCCAGTGACCACTCCGTCGGCATCGACGGAGGCGACGTTTTCGTTGGCGCTGGACCACGTGTAGCCGGCGTCCGTGCCGTCCACGGTCGTCGCGGAGAGTTCGATGGTGGCGTCGACCTCGACACCGTGGTCGCCGCTGACCTCGACCACCGGCTCGACGGTATCGTCATCGTCGTCCATCGGACAGCCGATCAGGAGCGCGAGGAAGGACATCGCCGCAAGGGTCGCTAGCCATGTTCGGAGTTGAGATGACATGTGGTTTCTCCTCGTTTCTTCTATCAGCCATTCGTGCGAATAGTCTTCCTGAAGACTGGTAGCCTGGGCTGGGGTCAGGTAGGTGAGACCCGAGGAAAACAGGCGGGGCTATGGACCGTAATTGTGCACACTTGTGATCGAGGCAGGGAGATAGCCAAACAACAGTAACGTGATGAAGATCGCCGCGCCCCCGGCCACCACGGTCCAGGCCGCGGGGCGGCCGCGCCAGCCGCGGACCCGTCGCAGGTGCAGGTAGATCAGGTAGGCGAACCAGGTGATCAGCGACCAGACCTCCTTGCTGTCCCAGGCCCAGTAGTTGGCCCAGGCCTCGTAGGCCCACAAGCTGCCGAAGATCAGCCCCGCGGTCAGGAACGGGAAACCCAGCGCGATGATGCGGTGGGTGAAGCGGTCCAGGATCTTCAGCCCGCCCTTGTCCAGCTTTCCCAGCTTGCCGCCCACCAGGTAGATCGCCGCCGACAGCATCGCCAGCGCCAGCGAGCCGTAGCCGAAGATGTAGACGATGACGTGGGGCACGAACCACGCGCTCTGCAGCGCGGGCGGCAGGTCGGTCTGGAAGTCGCCCGCGTTGAGGCCCATCACCAGCACCACCACGATCGCCACACAGGTCAGCAGCCCGAACAGGTGGACCAGCAGGGTGCCGGCGCTGCGCAGGATGTCGAGCCCGCCGGACAGGTTGATCAGCAGGTGGGAGACCGCCAGGCACAGGGCCAGCAGCAGGTAGACCTCGTACAGGGTCTGGAACGGGGCGTGGTCCACCTCGACGCCGCGCAGGTAGATGGTCACGGTCAATACCGCCGCGCCCAGCAGCATGCCCACGTTGGCGATCTTGCCCAGCGGGCCCTCGCGGCGAGCCGCGGCGACCACGTAGGCCGGGGCCAGCAGGCCGAAGTAGCCGGCGCTGGCCAGATGGAGTCCCTCGGACGTCAACGTCATGAGTCACCTCCCGCCTTCGCGGCGGCGCTCCGGGCCGCCCGTCTGCGGTCGAACAGGGGCTGGATGTAGAAACACCACGAGATTCCCAGCAGCAGCAGCCACAGCCCGGTCGCGACCAGCGGCCAGGCCGGATCGCGAACCACCTGCAGACCACTGTAGGTCGGGCGATCCGGGTTGGCGTCGGACTGGAAGAAGCAGTAGCCGCCGTAGCAGAACGGTTCGTTGACCTGAGCCGCGCCGCTGGCCACGACTTCGCCCTCCTCGAGGGCGGACAGGGTGCTGATCCAGTCCCGGGGTGGGCGTCCGCGGTTGTCGTGCAGCCGAAGGGTCAATTCCTGGCCGCTGGCCGAGGGAAGCGTGAGCGAGCCCGCCACGGTGTTGGACAGCAGCCAGTGATCGTTGACGGCGTTGCCGTCGTCGACGGACAGCCGCAGCGCGGTGACGCCGGCGTCCTCCGCGGCCGCGTCCGCGTCCGTGAAGATCGGCCGGATCTGTTCGGCGGCGCGGGCCAGCGAACTCTCGAAGGTGAGCGTCCGGTCGGTGCCGGGGATGGGGATCGTCGTCCCCGCGGTCAGGTCCCGTCGTTCGTCCGGCAGGTCGCCGTCGCCGATGATCGCCGCCGAGGCGCCCGTTTCGCTGACCTCGATGCCGATCCGGGCACCCGCAGGACCGCACCAGAAGTCGAAGTCGAAGGATGCCTGCACGCCGGGCCAGGGAAGCTGGGTGAATGACTTCAACTCCGGCGAGGAGAAGAACAGGTACGGCTGCGGCGGCTCGCCGTTGTAACTGATAAGTACGCGCGCGGCAGGGTTCCCCGGGAAGTCGGTGGGCTTCGGAGGCCGGCCGCCGACCTTGAAGTCGGGGTAGACCTCCATGATGGTCGCCTCGATCGAAGCCGTGGAGAGGGTGCGGCCCTTGGCGGCTGCCATCGAGAGGATCTCCTCCTCACCGCTCCACATCACAAGCGTCCCCAGCGCCTCCGGGTCGGAACAGACGGCGTCGCCGGCCCCCTCGCCGTCGGAGGCGGGAGCTGCGGTCGGCGGCGAGACCCGGATCTTGAACCCGTCGGAGGGGTCGACGTAGGTTGCGTCCTCGCCGCCGATCCAGAACGGCTCGCCATCGTCGAGGCGTACGAGAGCGGCCGGCGGGGCGTCGTCATCGGTCGCCTCCATGGCCTGCTCGAGTCCGGCGGCCGCCGTGATCTCCGCCATCGTGACGCGGAAGGAGCCCTGGCCATCCTCGGTGGCCAGCTCCAGCACCTTGCCGACCTCCAGCTTCTCGGTGTGGGAAAACTCCTTGCCGGCGGTCTGCCCCATCATTCCGTGGTGAGCCCCCGCGGCGGCTGGGTCGCCCGTCGAGATCACCAGGTCCTCGTGGTACAGCGTCTCGAAAGCGTCCAGGCGGATCGCGAAGCCCAGCGGCGCGGGCCCCCCGGTGGTCCCCGAGCGGAACTGGTCGGACGGCTCACCCACCTCGAGGGGAACGAACCCCCGGCTTCCCGTGAAGCCGCCGACGGTCGCGCCAGCGACCACCATGATCAAGCCGAGGTGGGAGCCGTGGAAACCCAGGTTGCGGATGCTGGGCGAGCGGCGGACGATCGCGCCGATGAGCAGGTTCAGGCACAGCAGGTAGAACAGTCCGATGAACCACCAGGCGCGGAAGACATCGGTCAGCCGCAGGCCGACCGCGGCCCGGTAGGCGACCTGCAACGTTGCGGGGTGGTTCTCCGCCAGCTCGTGGGCCAGCTGCTCGCTTGCGGCGGACGCCATGCCCTTGACGAGCCCCTCCCGCCGCTCGTCCGCCATGTCGTCACCGAAGACCCGGCTGAGGGTCTCGAGCCGCTTTTCTTGCGAGGCGGCCAGATCCGGCGACGCCGCGAACGGGTGGGTGACCTTGACCAGCAGGTGCGCCCAGGCGAAGGCCACGGTGCCGGCGAACTCCTCGTCGGACGCCTGCTCGAGCTGGGAGCGTTGCACGGTCAAGGTGGCGACGACGCAGGACAGGGATAGCGCCGCCAGCAGGATCACCGCGGTCTTCACGGTCCGCATCACCTGGGTTCGCCAGCCGACCACCCAGGCGGCCACAGCCCCGAAGACGACCACCCCGGCCAGCGGGAACTCGCCCGCGAGCAATTGACCCGCGTGTAACGCCGCCAGCGCGATCCCGATGGTTCCCAGGATCATCCGGCTATCCGCTTTACGGGGGGAACTGGCGGGACTTTCCGGTGCTTGTTTCGATTCCTCTCGGCTACTCACGATCGCTCTCGCTTCCCAGGTGTCAGCGTCGTTGATTCGTCTTCCAGCGCGACCGCGGTGCAAGCTAGATGATCCCGGCGGCTTTGGCCAGATAAGTGTTCCGAAGTGCCGGGGACTGCGGCGATGGACCGCCCAAAGATCCCTGCGGTCGCAGGCCTGTCGCAGGTCCGGACGGCGGCGCGCCTCCCGGGAAAACAGCACCTCGACAGCCCATGCGATCCGGCCAAATCGGAGGTGTTCCCGTGAGGCGCACGTAGCTTTGTTTGGATCAGCTACTTGGCCAGGTCACAGCTGCACTTCGCAGCAGTCTTTGCTGAGGAATACCATCGATGTACTAATATTTTGTTATCAGCCTCGGCGGTCGATGAGCGACGTTCCGTTGCCGATGAGGGAGCGGGAGGGGACGGGCCAGGGCCACGGATAGCTCGGATGAGCATGCGTAAGTGGTTCCAGCTGGCGGCAATAGGCTTCCTGACACTGGGCATCTCGCCCTCTAGGTCCGCTTTTCCCCCCACGCTCTTCCCGCCCCTGTCCACCGTCTTCTCTGCCATCCGTCGCCCCGAAGCCCGGTGATCGACTAGACTGTGCGACCGTCGGAGGTGACATGCGCGCGTTTCCCCCCCATGTCCTGTACCTCGTCGCGGTCCTCGGGCTGCTGGCGGCGGCCGCGTCGGGCGGAGCATCCGGGATACCCCACGGACTGGCGCCGGAGCAGTCGGACTGCGCCCGCTGCCACGAGGAGGAGGACTTCGACGCGATCCACCGCAGGCAGGTTCACCAGGACGGCGCCTTCCCGCTGATCGGCGAGCACAGCGAGCTGGAGTGCAAGGCCTGCCACGACGTGGAGGTCGAGCTGGGATTCGAGAGCAACGTGGCCGAGTGCTCCCTCTGTCACAAGGCCCGCGACGGTCATCGCCGCCTGGTGGGGGATGACTGCCGCGCCTGCCACACGCCCCGCGGTTGGCTGCCCAATCACTTCCGCCACGTGACCACTGGTTGGGCCTTGACCGGCGCACACCGGGCCGCCAGCTGTGGGGAGTGTCACGCCATCGGTTTTGCCATCGTGCCGACCGACTGCACCTACTGCCACGAGGGGGACTTCCGCCGGGCGGACACCGACCAACACGAGCGGATGGACATCATGAACTGCGATTTCTGCCACAACACGCACGGGTGGGAGCATGTCCGCTATCCGCACTAGCGCGTGGGTGTTGCTGGCCGTCCTGCTCCTCGCCCCCGGAGCGAGGGCCGAGGAGGCCCCGGAGGTCGAGGGCAAGGTGGCCCTCGGTGGCCTGGTGACCGGCGCCCGGCCCGGCCTGCTGCCCTACGGCGCCTTCGACGCCCGCAGCATGTTCGAGCTGAGACTCGCGGCCGACAACCTGGGCCGCAAGCCGGTGGGCGTGCGGCTGGATGGCGATCTGTTCTTCGATATCGACGACGGGGAGTTCCGTACCTATCGGGTGCTGGACCTCAACCTCCAGATGACGCCCGCCGACGGCCCGGTGACGTTGACCCTGGGCCGCCAACGGGTGGCAGACACCACCGAGGAGCTGGCGGACGGGATCGGGGTCCGCGCGGCGCTGGGCAAGGGCGTCTACGCGGGCGGCTATGGCGGTCTGATCCCCGATCCCTTCAGTACCCTGCTGTCCGGGCAGACCGGGGGTGCGGGGGTGGTGCTGGGGTACCGGGGCGTACGGTTCCGTGCCGAGCTGGCCAGCGGTTTTTCCGTGCGGTCGACCGGACCCGACCGGGGGTTCATCCACGTATCGGCCATGGGCACGCCCGTGCGAGCGTTGACCTTCTTCGGACGGATCAAGGCCCAGAACACCCACACGGCCCCCGCGATCGGGCTCGCGGACCTGTTCGCCGGGGTGACCCTGCGGCCGGCCAAGATCGTGCGCCTGCGCGCGGCGTACAACGCCTATTCGTCCGAGCGTTACGTGGATCTGGTGGACCGGGATCCGACCCTCTCCCACTTCGCCCACCGGGCGGACGACCTCTCGTTGCTGGACGAGATCCCCAACGACCAGCTGGATCCGACCCTGTTCCACGGTATCGGCGTGGACGCCGACCTGTTCGACGCGTCCCGTCACCTGGCGTTCGGCGCCCGCGGACGCCTGCGCTTCGCGCCCGTCGCCGAAGACGGCTACGTGCTCGTCGAGGGCCACGGTGGCCCGGTGGCGCTGGGAAAGGGGTATGGGCTGATCCGCGCGGCCGGCCGCTTCATCCGCGCGGGCGGCAGGGACATGGCTCAGGCCGAGGTCGGGGCCGAGATCCCGATGTTCCAGCAGCATCTGGCGCTGGGGGTGTACGCCCTCTACTCGGGGTCGCCCGCCCTCTCCGACGAGGACCGGGCCACCCAGGGGGTGTACGGGGACCTGTTCGCGGACGTCTTTCTGGGCAAGGGCTGGTCGCTGGCCGCCGCCGTCCGGGTGGGCTACGAGGACACGCCGTCGGCGGCCGAGATCACCGTCGATGGGCTGCTGAAGATCGCCAACCGGTTCCACGCGGTGTGGGGCGACGAGCCCGAGGCGCTCGGCCGTCGCAGCGAGCGGCGGGACCCCCGTCGGGGTCACAGCTGGGCGGAGTGAGCGGGTGCGGCGCGGTTCTGGCCCCGGGATCCCCGGCCTGATCGCCGCGCTGATCGTTCTGGGCGGCGCGCACTGCTCGATCCACGAGAAAGAGCTCGGCGAGACCTTCGACCTCGAGGGTGCCCACGGCGAACTGAGCTGCTCGGACTGCCACACGGACGACAATCAGGATCTGCCTCCGCGCAGCTGCACGGGCTGTCACGACGGCGACCTGCCCGCCCCCCACTGGGACGACGAGTGCGACGAGTGCCACAGCCAGCAGGCGTGGGACGATCTGGAGTACGTCCACGAGGAGTACGAGCTGACCGGGGCCCATCGGGAGGCGGACTGCGGAGGCTGCCACGAGGTCGCCTGGCAGTCCGAGACCAGCTGCCTGGCCTGCCACGACGAGGACCGGCCCCTGGGCCACATCGTGCACGAGTGTGTGTTCTGCCACACCACGGAGTCCTGGGAGGAACCGCACTGGAACCACGAGGAGTTCCCGTTGCTCGGCGGCCATACCGCCCTGCTGTGCGGGGCTTGCCACGTGCAGGGCTATTTCGGCAGCGACGTGCCCGAAAAAGACTGCGTGTCCTGCCACGAGGAGCAGACGCCGCCGGACCACGATCCGCGCCCCTGCGAGGCCTGCCACAACATCTTCGACTGGGACGACGTCACCGAGCCGGATTGAGCCCCTGCGGCGCCCACCCATCTGGACTCGACCCAGCCCTACTCCTTCCTGTCGGTGATCGACGCCTCCAACCCGATGCAGCTGGAGGAGGTGGGCTTCTATCCGCGGGACGAGGAGGTCGAGGGGCTGGACATCGCCGACCCGTCCGGCCCCGCAGAGGTCGGCCGCCTGGACCTGCCCGGCAGCCCGCGGGACGTGGCGCTGGACGGTGACAGGGCGTTTGTCGCTCTGGGCTCCGATGGGCTGGCGCTGGTGTCCCTCGACGATCCCGAGGCCCCGGCACTGATCGAGGTCGAGGACACCCCCGGCTCCGCCCTGGCGGTGGACTGGGGGGGCACGGCCAACGGGATCTACGTGGGTGACTGGAACGACATCCGCGTGTTCGACCTGACGGATCGGGACGACGCGCGGCTCATCGGCCGCGAGCCGCTGAATTTGGGGTCCGGCTCGGACAGCCGCACCCTGGTCTACGCAGCGAGCGAGCACCAGCTCGGCGCCCTCGAGAACGCCCTCCTCGCCGCCCTCGCCGAGCCAGCACCCTAGCGGCGAGTCGGCCCCCGTTGATTCCGCCCGTGGCATCCCCTAGGCTCGGAGTCGGGAGGGATTCCCATGGGATGGCGAGGATTGGTCGGGCTCGGCGCGGCGGTCGCGATCGGGGTGGGTGCGGCGGGCTGTTGCCGCTCCGGGACATCGGGCGCCGCGGGCGACGGACCGACAGCCTCGCCCGCAGGGACGCCGGACGGGATCGCGGGCGTTCCCGATCCACCGCCGGCCGTCGCCGAGGAGCCCATGCCCGAGGCGCCTGCGCCTCCCGTGCTCACCGGCCCCGCGAAGCACGAGTACACCAGCGTCGCGCTGCACGGCGACTGCCGACGGCTCGACACTCCGCCGGAGGGGGAGCCGGACATCGCGGGCGAGTACGACTGTCCCGGATTTGCGGGCTATCAGGTCCGGATCGGTACCGCGGATCTGCGTAGCTCGCTGAGCCTCGTGAAGGACGGCCAATCGATCCACTTCGGCTCGGATCCCGAGTACCGGGAGCCTGGGCAGTTCGCGTACGTGACCGACAAGGTCATCGAGTGGCGCTACCGCGAGGCCGATGGCGAGGCCCACGCCCATGCACTGATTTTCCGGGTGTTCGGACAGGATCCCGAGACCTTCGAGGACGTCAGCCACCTGATCGTCGCCCGGCTCGCAGGCACGCGAGCTTGTGTCCTGGGCACGACCTCGTCCAACAAGGACGCCCGAAAGCTGGCGGACGATGCCGAACGCAGCTGTCCGTGAGGAGAAAGGGCTTACGCCTCCGCGTCGTCGATCAGGGGGAAGATGGCCAGTTGGTGGCCAAAGAGCAGCTCATCGAGCAGGGGCGGGGCCCAGGTATCGCCGTAGTAGATCCGGGGGTCGAGGACCACCACAGGCTCGTCCACGTCGCTGGAGAGTTCCAGATCTGCGGTCTCGTCGAGGCCACCGATCTCGTCCAACCAGATTCCGGGCACATCGGCGAACAGGCTATCGGTCACTTCGCCGTCCTCGAACTCTTCGGCCGCGAGCAGCTCGTGGAGGATGGCGGCTCGTAGTGGATCTTTCGCTCGGCTCATCGACCAGGCTCCTCCCCCCAGTGGGCGATTTGGGTATCGCGTATCTGCCAACCGATCGCAAGCGATATCTTGCCCATCCGTCCCCCGCCTGGAGGGACGTGATTGTCCCCGCAGCGGCGACTTG
The DNA here is from genome assembly GCA_964436045.1 of uncultured Rickettsiales bacterium. Taxonomy (GTDB): domain Bacteria; phylum Myxococcota_A; class UBA796; order UBA9615; family CAYRNR01; genus CAYTBN01. Next base: position 70,347 of record CAYTBN010000012.1, read on the forward strand.
ACCGGTCCAGGCGGGGACCGGACGATGGGCGCGTGACCGTCAACATCGCAGCGCTGATGCAGCTCCGGCCAGACACCCGGGACCGCACGCCGCCCGACGCGGACTTTGGTCGTGCCGCATGCCTGCTGGCGGACGAGGGGATCCGGGTGCTGGTGGCTGGCCCGGGCGGGATCGAGGTCGGGACGGGCGGTGTCCAGGTCCGCGGCTTCACACCGGTCGAAGGCAGTTGGAACACCAGCGGCGCCCACCGCCTGGATGCGGTCTTCAATCGGCTGCCTTCCCGGCTGCCTGGTCGGTGGTCGGCGCTGCTGGATACCCTCGGGCAACGCGGCATTCCCGCTGGCAACCCGCCGGGGGTGAACGCGCTGGCCCTGGACAAGGCGCGCAGCTGCCGATTGCTGGCGAGTGCCGGTGTCCCGGTGCCCGAGATCGAGCTGGATCCCACCCTCTTCGGACGGTGCCTCGACCGCTGGGGCGCGGCCTTCCTCAAGCCGCGATACGGTTCCTTCGGTGCGGGGGTCAGCCGCCTGCTCCGGGGCCAGCCCCTGCCCGCTCCCGATCCCGATCAACCCACGATCCTGCAGCGGGCTGTCCCGCCTCCTCCCGGGCCGTTCGCTGGCGTCTGTGTCCGGGGCTTTCTCCAGCGAGATCGAGGCGGAGCCTGGCGATCGGCGGGCCGGGTCGCCCGTGCGTCGACGGACGACCCGGTGGCCAACGTGGCGCGGGGAGCGCGGGGAATGACCGTCGCGGAGCTCGAGGGGAGCGTCCCGGCCGCCGCCGCCATCGGCTCCCGGCTGGATCCCCTGGAGCGCCGGGTCGCCGAGGTCGTCGAGGGGGCGGCTGGCGCGGAGGCCGACCGGATCCTGGAGATCGGCACGGACTGGGTGTTCGACGCCTCCGGCGAGCCCCAGCTGGTCGAGATCAACGGCAAGCCCGGTGGACGGCTACGGATCCTCGCTGGGTTGCCGGGGGAAGAGGGGCGGAGGTGGACCGCACGGCACCAGGCGGCGCTGACGGCACCGTTCCGACGCCTGGCCGTGCTGGCCACCGCTACATGAAGATCAGCGGTCCGGTGGTCTCGTAGCTGACCTCGATGAGCTGCCCGGCGTACGCCGTGCAGTCACCCACCAGGCTGACCGCGCGCTTCTCCTTGATGTAGCTCCAGCCCCCGCTGCCGAGCTCGGCGCCGCTGCAGCTCGTACCCTCGGCGTTCTCCGGTATCTCGATGCCCTCGCGCTTGACCTCGATCGTGGTGGGGTCGGGCAGGCCGGTCAGCTGGTACCACTCGACGCTGGGATGGGAGAGCACCAGGTCGGCCAGCGCCGGGGCCAGTTCGGCGTCCACGCACTGATCCTGGTCCCCGTCGACGGCCTCCAGGATCGGGTGGTAGAGGCCGCTTGTGGCATCCGCCGAGTCCATCAGGAAGTCGATGCTGCAGACCGTCGAGCCCATCGGGTTGCAGTAGTATTGCTCGTCCTCAGGAGCCGTGCGGCCCTGCCCGGGACCGATGGCGGAGATCCGCAGTTCGCCCACGATGCTGTGTAGCAATCGCAGCATATCGGCCAGCTGGCAGCTGCACAGCTCGTCCCCGACCATATCGCTGCAGGTCTCCAGGCCCACATTGGTCATCTTGTGGGTCTGATCACCCTCGTCGGTCAGCACCACCACGTGCAGCGGATTGTCCCCCCGCAGCAGTCCCAGGTTCGCGTTGTGCAGTGTCTCGGTCCACTCGTTGCCGTCGTCGTCCGAGAGGTTCATCTCCAGAGGCAGGCAGTGGCAGGCCTCGTAGTGCTCGTGACTCGTGTCCCACTCCTCACCCGTGCAGCCGAAGGGGAAGTCCTCGCGCAGGCTGTCCGTTCCCTCGACGAAGTCGGTCGTCTGTGGCAGGTCGAGCGCCTCGCACATCGCCATCAGTGCAGTTTGCAGCGGCCGCTCGAAGCCATCGCCGTAGATACCGACGTGCGCCAGCTGCTGGAACTGCTTCTGGTCGAACTCGTCGGATGGATCCATCAGCGCGACCTGATTGCCCACGCGGCGGATCCGGCCCGCGGTGCCCACGTCGTCCGTGCACTGGCCGGCCGACGCCAGGTAGGAGTTGCAGGGCCACGCCTGGGTCGTGGTGATCGCCATCTGGGTGTTGGACGTCTCGGGCAGCCCCTCGACGAAGGAGTGGAAGTTCTGGCTCAGCTGACCCTGGGCATCGGCCATCGAGCCCGATGCGTCGAGGATCCACAGCATGTCCACGTCGCCCGGGCCGAGGGCGACGAAGGTATCGGTGATCTGACCGCCCTTGGGGCAGCCGGAGAGAAGGACCGCCGCCATCAGCGGCAGCAGTCCGGCGCGTTCGATTGCGTTGGTCATCTGACCTCCCGTGACCGGGGCCGGCGAAGGGATCGACCCCAAATAGCATTGTCCGCCACCCGGGCGGATCCGGTCCATCTTCGCACAGCCGCCGGCCCATGGTTTGACATGCGGCTGACGGTCCGCCGGCATTTGACCGCCGCCGTCCGACGCGATTGACTGTCGGTCCTGGGTGCCGGAGGGGGCCGCGCCCGGCGGCGGCGAGAGGAGCGATCGATGAGCGGCAGTGGCGACGGTGGCGCGCGCCCCGGCGTGATCCTGGCCCTGGAGCAGGCCCTGGCCCTGCCCTACTGCACCCAGCGGTTCGTGCAGGAGGGCTGGCGGGTGATTCGCATCGAGTCGACCCCGCGGCCCGGCGCCCGCAACCCCGGCGATCCCAACCGGTACGCGGGGGTGGGGGAGGGGGATCGGCGCTCGTACTTCGTGCCCCCCAACCTGGGCAAGGAGGCCATCGCCCTGAACCTCAAGGACGCCCGGGGGCGGGAGATCCTGCAACGGCTGCTGGTCGAGCTGGGCGTGGACGTGTTCGCGGTCAACCTGCTGCCCAAGCAGTACGAGCCGCTGGGGATCGACTTCGACACCTTGAGCGCAGCCCGGCCGGGCCTGATCTGGGTCGGGTTGAGCGCCCAGGGACCCGAGTTCCCGTCCGCCCCGGGCTACGATCCGGCGATCCAGGCCGCCGTCGGCTACATGCACCTCACCGGCGATCCCGAGGGCCCGCCGATGGTCTGCGGGGTCCCCGTCATCGACCTCAAGGCCGGCGACGAGGCCTACGCGCGGATCTACAAGGCCCTGTGGCAAAGGGAGCGGACCGGCCAGGGCAGTCGCATCGACGTCTCGATGATGCGCGCCTCGGCCCAGTGGCTGGTGACCAAGACCTCGCTGGCTGCCCTCGGCCACGATCCGGCGTCGGTCACGCGCACGGGCAACGTCCATCCGATCTTCACCCCGGTGGACGTCTTCCCCACCGCCGACGGTTTCATCAACCTCGCGGTGGGCAACGACCTGCAGTGGGAGTCGTTGACCCGGCTGGCCCCGTTCAGCCACCTGGCCCGCGGGGAGTACACGACCAACTCGGACCGCCGGGATCGCCGCGAGACCCTCTGCGCCGAGATCGGCGACGTCACCCTCCAGCACACCACCGACGCCCTGGCGGAGATGTTCCTCTCGGCGCGCCTGATCCACGCTCGTATCCTGGACATCCCGGGGGTGCTGGACCACCCCGCGGTGGCCCCCCACCTGCTGCGCACCCGGACCCCCGACGGTGCCCAGGTGCCCATCGCCCCCAACAGCCACGACACGGAGTTCCTCGCCGACCAGGGCCCCGAGCTCCCCTTCCCGGCCACCTACGGCGAGCACACCGACGCCGTGCTGGCCGAGGCGGGGCTGAGCGATGGCGATATCGGCTCCCTGCGAACCGCTGGCGTCGTTGCGTAGTCGCGTTGGGCACGCGCAAGGGCTCGCCGTGGCTCCAGCCCGCTGCACCCCGCTCCAACGCTACCAGTGCAGGCCGCGCTCGCGGAGGTAGGCCAGCAGGGCCTCGGGGGTGTCGGTCTGGATCATGGTGACGCCGCGGTCGATCAGCCAGCCCCACGCGGCGTCCGGATCCCGCACGGCGACGTGGTCGGCGTGACCGCCGCACAGGGAGTCCCACAGGGAGTTGACCCAGATCCGGGCGCCGGACTGGCGGATGTGCGAAAGGGCGGCGGCGCTCATGATCGGCACCCGATCGTCGTCGAAGATGATCTCGAAGGCCGGGGAGTCGAGCTGCTCCAGGAAGGGCAGGGCCGCTGCGTGGTCCGGCGGCGGCGGCGGCACGGCTGCGTCGGCGGTGGCGGCGCCCAGCTCGATGAGCTTCGCCACCGTCTCCTCGCCGGCCACCCCGTCGGCCGTCAGCCCGATCCGGCGCTGGAATGCCGTCACCCCGTCGCGAGTGTCGGCATCGAAGGTCGGTGATGGACCCCGCGCGGGCACGAACAGCGGGGCGATCGCCAGTGCCCGCTGGAAGGTCGCCACCTCCTCGTGCTCCACGCCCTCGCTGAACTTGGTCAACGTCAATGTCCCGGCCATCAGCCGCTGGCGCAGGCGGGACTCCTCCTCGAGCAGGGCCAGGGTGTCGCCCCCGGCCACCCCGTCGGCGTCCAGCCCGTGCGCCGCCTGGAAGGCCTTGATCGCGTCCCCGGTCACCGAGCCGAAGAACTCGGTGTACACGCCCCCGTTGTCGAAGAACCCCTGGGCAGACAGCTCCCGCTGGATCGCCTCGATCTCGGGGCCGGAGTCCTCCTTGCGGTAGCGCCGCGCCGTGAGCCCGAGCACCGAGGGCGGCGCCGCGGCCTTCAACGTCTCGTGGCCGATCCATCCCAGCTCCATCATCCGGCGCAGGGTCCTGGTGCCCGCGACACCATCGGGGAGGAGCCCTTGCCGGCGCTGGAAGACCACGATGGCGGCCTGGGTGCGTTCGTCGACCACGGTCGAGAAGCCCTCGCGGTCGTCGAACAGGGGCACCCGCCCCAGGGCGCGCTGCAGCTCGGCCACCTCCGGGTGCTCCATCCCCTCCTCGAAGTGCGTCAGGGACAGGGCCGGGATCCGCTGGGTGACCGCGGTCAGGTCGACCCCGCGTCGATCCAGGATCGGCATGTAGACCGTGCCTGCGGGCACGTCCTGGAGCTTGCGCGCCCAGAACTCTGCTTCGCCGACACCCTTGAAGATGGCGTGATCCAGCGTGTCGGTTCGCTCCAGCACCTCCAGCGCCTCGGAGATGAGGCCCTGGGAATGGTCCAGGTTGACCATGCAGCGGCCCTTGACCCGCAGCATCACCTCCTCGAGGGTCGGCACCACAGCGTCGGTGGGCGTGCCGTCCGCCATCTCCAGCCGCAGCGCCCGCACCTCTTCCAGGGTCATCGCGTCCACACGCCGGCGGCCGGCGGTGGTGCGCTTGACGCTCCGATCGTGCATCAGGACCAGGTGGCCATCGGCGGTCTTCTTCAGATCGATCTCGACGACGTCGGCCCCCATCGTGATGCAGTTCTCGATGGCCGGCAGGGAGTTCTCCGGCGCCCGCTGCCAGTCGCCGCGGTGGGCGACGACGAGTACCTGGTCGCTGCCCGCGTCGTGGAAGACTTCGTGGATCCGGCGGAATGCGGAGGGTTCGACTCCGCCGACGTCCTCGGCCGTGAGCAGGGAGATCGGCCCGCTGTCGGCGGCGAGGAGGATCGGCGCCAGCGCCAGCAGCAGCGCCAGCGGGGCGAGGGGGCATCTAGTCCGACGAGGCAACCGATACCCCGAAGTGCGTGTAGACCCGCCGCTCGACCCTGTCGGCGGGCCGGTTGACGATGGAGTCGCGGCTGCGCAGGTACATGCACGACGAGCCGCCCTGATCACACTTCATCGCGTCGTGGGCTCCGAACAGTTGCAGGATGCGAGCCGCGTCCTCCAGCCCCAGTCCGACGCTGTGTCCCGAGCGCTTGCCGTCGGCCACCAGTAGATAGAGACGGGTGCCGTGCTCGTCCACGCCCATGATCGTGCGCGGGTAGGGGTGGGTCTTCTCGTAGCTCTCGGAGATGGCGACCTCGCCGTCGACCAGCAGGTCGTAGCGGCCCCACAGCGTGTTGTACTTCTCGGCGGTGAGTTCCCGGTCCACCAGCGCCGCTGGCGAGTAGGAGGGCCGGTTGTCCACGTCGAAGGACAGGAAGGGACGCTTCTCTGTGTCCTCCAGCAGGACCGGCTCGCCCCGGACGATCCAGTTGCCGGTCCACTGTCCCAGCTCGGCGTCGCGGCCCGCGGTGCGGCCTGCCTCGCCGTTGATCGCCACCACGCTGTCGGTGGAGCGGGCGAAATCGCTGACGAGGGTCTTGCGGTCGAAGCTGGGGGTGATGTGGATCGTCAGCCCCGGTGCCGTCAGGTCCGCGATCGCCAGGTAGAGCTGGCGGACCTCCGGTGAGGTCGCGCGGATCGATACGAAGTCGATGGCCGCGTCCTGGGGCTCGACGCCGAGGGTGTACTCGCCGAGGATGGCGGGTAGTCCCTGATCCACCGTCGCCTTGGGGAACAGGTAGCGGGTCGGGCCGCTGCCGCTGGGGAGCACGGGGATCGCCATCGCCACCGACTGGGCGGCGGCCACCTCCACCGACAGCTGGTGGAGCCGCCGGTCGACCAGCAGCAGCACCATCACCATCGCTGTGAACAGCATCACGAAGGTGTAGACCCCGCCGGGGATCTTGAGCTTCAGCAGCCGGGTGAAGCCGGCGAAAACCAGCAAACCGAAGCACAGCATCCCAAACAGAACCGGGACGATCAGGGACAGCGGCAGGTCGAACAGCGCTGCGAACCCCAGCTGCAGCGTGTCGATGGTGCGATTGAACACGCGGGTCAGCAGGTCCATCGGCGTCCTCGCCGTCGGGAGGGAGAGGGGGGCTATTCGAAGACGAGCAGGTTGTCGAGCCCCAGGTCGCAGTACTCGGCGTCGAAGGCCCCGCGGATCACGTCGCCGCCGCCGAAGTCCAGCACGTAGTCACCCTTGAGCTTGCTGTCGGCGACGAACTTGTTGACCTCGAGCTCGCCCGTCTCGGCGACATCTTCATCGTCGATCACGGCGGGATCGTCCTCGCAGGCTGCCTCGCAGGCGGCCAGGTCGTACCAGGCCGAGACGTCCCACAGGGAGGCTCCAGCGCTGAAGGTGTCGTTGCCCGTCAGCGTCAGGTCGTCCAAGCTGAGGTCGTCCAGGAGATCGCCCTCGGTGTACTCCGCCTCGACGGCGTCCTCCGGGAACAGGGTCATCGAAAGGGCCCAGTACTCGTCGTGCCCCAGCAGGTCGGCGGCGATCTCGTGCAGGTCCTCGCAGGTCTCCTCGCAGCTGGTGTAGTCCACGTCGTAGATCCGGTCGTACAGGGCACAGGCGTCCGGGAAGCCGCTCACGAAAACCCGCAGGACCTGCAACGAAACCAGCTCGCCGAAGCCGGGGACCGACATCGACATCTCGGCCTCGTCGTAGATCGCCGAGCGCGCGGGCCCGACCTTCTGGCCATCCAGGGTGCCGGACATGCTGTTGGCGCAGCCACACGCTGCCAGCAGGACCACCGCGGGCCACCATCCGATTCGGGTCGTTCCCATGTCCGCCTCCCTCACTTGCTGGCGATCGCTGGACGGCCCCATCTTGAGCTATCCGGCGGGGAACCGGAAGTCCTGTGGCCCGGGGAGTAGCCGGTGACGGCCCGCCGGCTGGACGATTCGACTTCAATTGCCCCACGCGTGTGCGTGAGGTACAAGGTGCAGTCCGAGGCGGAAACCCCCGCGGCCGGCGGCTACGAGCGAGCGGAGTTCAACGGGGTCGTGCTCCCCTCGAAGGGGCGTGTGAATGAGCGACGTGCGGACCGAGACCCTCCTGGGCAACCTGGTACTGGCCCGCGGCCTCGTCGAGGCCGGCTGCCAGGTGGCTTGCTCCTATCCGGGCACTCCGAGCAGCGAGATCCTGCCCGGCGTCGTTCGTTTTGCCAAAGAAGAGGGGCTGAACATCTACACCGAATGGTCGGTGAACGAGAAGGTGGCCTTCGACAACGCCCTGGCGGCGTCCTGGGCTGGCAAGCGTTCGGCGACCATCATGAAGCAGGTGGGCCTCAACGTGGCCGCCGACTCCCTGCTCTCCGCGGCCTACACCGGGGTCCTCGGCGGGATGGTGATCGTCTCGGCCGACGACCCCGGCCCCCACTCGTCACAGACGGAGCAGGACACCCGCTGGATGGCCCACTTCGCCAAGGTGCCGGTGTTCGACCCATCCGATCCCGACGAGGGCCGGGAGATGATCGCCGCGGCCTACGAGCTGAGCGAGCGCCACCGCGTGCCGGTCATCCTGCGACCGGCGATCCGCGTCTGCCACGCCATCCAGTCCATCGAATTCCGGGAGGTAGACGGGAACTACCCGGCGGCGAACTTCCCCCGCGACCAGGAGCGCTGGGCGGCGACGCCGCGCTTCCGTCAGGTCCTGCACCAGGAACTCAACGACAAGCTGGAGGCCCTCGCCGCCGAGCTGGGCGAGCTGCGTCCCTTCAACCGGATCGAGAACCTGCCCGCGGGTGAAGCACCCCGGGAGCGGGCGCCCCTCGGCGTGATCGCCGGCGGTGTGCCCTACGCCAACCTGGTGGAGTGGCTCGGCGAGCAGGGCCTGCGGGAGCGGGTGCCAGTGCTCAAGCTCGGGGTGCCCTTTCCGTTCCCCGGGGACCTGGCCGCCGACTTCGTCGAACGCTTCGACCGGGTGCTGGTGCTCGAGGAACCCGACGCGCTGATCGAGACGTTGCTGCCCGATCGGACCCGGGTCGTGGGCCGGCTGTCGGGTCACGTGCCGGACTGGGGCGAGCTGACCCCCGAGCGGCAGGCCGAGGTGGTCGCGCCGGTCCTGCTGGAGGCCGGGGTTCCCGTCGAGATCGCGCCCCGGACCGCCGCCGAGACGGCGATGCAATCCCTGGAGCTGCCGGTCAGGCCGCCGACCCTGTGCCCCGGCTGCCCCCACCGGTCCGCGTTCCACGCGATCCGCAAGGTGTTCAAGGGCCGGAAGTCGATCTACACGTCCGACATCGGCTGCTACACCCTGGGCACGAACCTCGATGCGGTGGATACCTGCCTGGACATGGGGGCTGGGATCACCATGGCCAGCGGCTTCGCCCAGGCCTACGCCCTGGACGGCACGCACCAGCCAGTGGTCGCCACCATGGGCGATTCGACCTTCTTCCACTCCGGGGCCACGGGGCTGCTCAACGCCGTCTACAACCGGGCACGCATGGTCCTGGTGTTGCTGGACAACGACATCACGGCGATGACCGGGATGCAGCCGACGCCGGGCACGGGCGGGCTGGCCAACGGGGAGCAGGGCCACAAGATCCCGCTGGAGCGGCTGGTGTCCGGCTGCGGTGTCGACTTCATCGAGATCGTCGATCCCTACGACCACGAGGAGTTCACCGACGTGCTGAAGCGGGCCGACGGCTACGTGCGCGGTGACGAGGGGACCGTGGCGGTGATCATCGCCCGTCACCCCTGCGTGCTCTACGACCGCCAGGGCCCCATCGCCCACCTGGACGTGGACCAGGAGGCGTGCAACGGCTGCTACCTCTGCGTCACCCACTTCGAGTGCCCGGCCATCGTCCCTCAGAACCAGGACGCCGAGCGAAAGAAGGACCGTTTCGTGACAATCGATCGCAGCCTGTGCATCGATTGCGGCACATGCGCCCCCGCCTGTCCCAGGGGTGCGTTCGTGCGGGTGGAGGGGTCATGAGGGGTCAGTACCTGATCGCGGGGGTGGGAGGCCAGGGCGTGGTGACGGCGGCCTCGGTGCTGTCCCGCGTCGCCACCAACCTGGGCTTCGAGGTGCTGGGTTCGGAGACCCACGGCATGAGCCAGCGCGGCGGCTCGGTGGTCTCCCACTGGAAGGTGGGCGACTTCGCGGCCCCGCTGATCTGCAAGGGCGCGGCCGACTGCCTGATCGCGTTCAATGCCGTCGAGGGCTACCGCAACCTGGACTTCCTACGGTCGGGGGGCAACGCGGTGTTCAACGCCCCGGTCGGCGGGCTGCGCCCCGAGGTGGCCGCCTTCCTGGACGAGCAGGGAGTGACCTATCGGGCCTTCGACGCCCTGGCCGAGGTGGCCCGGGAGAAACGCTACAAGTCGCTGAACCAGATGGTGCTGGGTTTCGTGGCCGGGTGCGGTTGGTTCCCCTTCGCCGAGGATGACCTGCGGTCCGTGGTCCACGGCTTTGGCAAGCCCCAGTTCCGGGAGGCCAATGTCTGGGCGTTCGAGCGGGGCGTCGAGCTGGCCAGGGAGGACTCGTGAGTTCGTTCGTGTATCACCGACCGGCCAGCCTCGACGAGGCGGTCGCGATGCTGAGGCAGGGGCCCGCGCCGGCCCGGGTGCTCAACGGTGGCACCGACCTGATGGTCCAGCTCCGGGGGGGCAAGCGCACCGTGGGTGCGGTGGTCAGCCTGGTGGACATCCCGGGGCTCGACGCGCTGGAGCCCGACGGCGACGGACTCCGGCTCGGTGCCCGGGTCACCCTGAGCCAGGCCCTGGACAGCGAGCTGGTGGCCGAGCGGGCACCCCTGCTGATCGAGGCCCTGCGCCGGATGGGCAACGTCAACGTGCGCAACCGGGCCACGGTGGTCGGCAACCTCTGCAACGCCTCCCCGGCCGGCGACACCGCCGGACCGCTGCTGGCGCTCGGGGCTGCCGTGGACGTGGTCGGACCCGCGGGCGAGCGGAGTGTGCCCCTGGAGCAGTGGTTCACCGGTCCAGGCAGCTGCTCCCTGGCGGATCACGAGATCGCCGTGGGGCTGCGGGTCCCGCGGCAGGCGGGAGCCGGCCGCTACGAGCGCCTGGCCAACCGTCCCACCGCCGACTGCGCTGTGGCGTCCATCGGCATGCTGGTGGACCGCGGAGAAGATGGCTCGGTGACGGCGGCCCGGGTCACCCTGGGCGCGGTGGCGCCGACGCCCTGCCGCAGCGGATCCGCCGAGGCCGCACTGCTGGGCAAGCCCCTGGATCCCGAGACCATCTCCGCTGCCGCTGACGCCGCTGCCGCCGACGCCGCCGCCATCGACGACGTCCGCTGTTCGGCCTGGTATCGCACCGAGATGGTCCGCAACCTGACCCGCCGCGGCCTCGAGGCCCTGGCAGCGGAGGGGAGCGAGGGATGAAGCGCCCGATCACCCTGACGGCCAACGGTCGGATCCACGAGCTGAGTGTGGACGCGGATCGGCCCCTGCTGGAGGTGCTTCGGGAGGACGTCCAGCTGACCGGGACCAAGTACGGCTGTGGCACTGGTGACTGCGGCACATGCGTGGTCGAGGTGGACGGCCTGTCGGTCAACAGCTGCCTGATGCTGGCGGTCGAGGCCGACGGCTGTGTCATCACCACGGTCGAGGGGTTGGCCCCCGGGGTCAACGATCTGCACCCGATCCAGCAGGCGTTCATCGACGCTGGCGCGGTCCAGTGTGGCTACTGCACCCCCGGCTACCTGATGACGGCCCACGCCTTCTTGCGGGACCACCCGCAGCCGACCGATGCGGAGATCCGGGCAGCCTTCGAGGGCAACCTGTGCCGCTGCACGGGGTACACCAAGATCCGCGAGGCGATCCTCGACGCGGCGCAGGCCATGCGCGGGGAGGCCGGACGATGAGCTCCGAGTTCGTCAACGTCGGCGTGCGGACCCCCAAGAAGGACGTGCTGCCCAAGGTCACCGGCGCCGCCGAGTACCTGCAGGATCTGTCCCAGCCGGGGATGTTGCATGGCGCCGTCCTGCGGTCGGGGATCTCGCGGGCGCGGATCCTGTCCATCGACACGAGCGCGGCCGAGGCGGCGCCCGGGGTCCGCAAGGTGCTCACTGGCGCCGACAGCGAGGGGATCGTGTTCGGCTTCGGCAAGGACAACACCCCGCTGAAGAAGGAGCTGGTGCGCTGCCACTTCGACGAGGTGGCGGCGGTGGCGGCGGACACCGAGGCCCAGGCGCGGGCGGCCCTGGCCCTGATCCGGATCGAGTACGAGGAGCTGCCCGGTGTGTTCAGCGCCGAGGAGTCCCTGGCCGAAGGCGCCCCCGTGCTCCACGAGGGCCGCCGGAACCTGTTCACCAAGTACGACTACGTCCACGGGGATCCGGACGAGGGGTTCGCCGCCTCCGACGAGGTCCTCGAGATGGACATCCGGCTGCCCCAGCATTCCCCGGGCCAGCTGGCGCCCTCCGGCTGCATGGCCGCCTTCGATCACGAGGGCCGGCTGACGGTCTGGACGCCGAACCAGGTTCCCTTCCTGATGGCCAAGGACCTGGCCGACGCGTTTGGCATCCCGGGCAGCAAGGTCCGCGTGATCCAGCCCACCATCGGCGGCTCGTTCGGCAAGGGGCTGGATACCCACACCCTGGACATGATCACCGTGCTGCTGGCCCGCGAGACCGGCCGCCCGGTCAAGCTGACCAACACGCGCGAGGAGGAGCTGCGGGTCTGCACGACGAGGCAGCCGTCGATGGTCCACGCCCGCATGGGCATCAACCACGACGGCAAGATCCAGGCGGTGGAGGTCGACTTCCTCTGCGATCTCGGCGCCTATGTCTCGTGGGGCGTGGGCACGCCCGTGGTCAAGCTGGAGACGGTGGCGGCGCTCTACCGCATCCCCCATGCCCACATGCGGGCGCGGATGGTCTACACCAACAACCCCTACAGCGGCGCCATCCGCGGCTACGGCAATCCCCAGGCGACCTTCGTGCTCGAGTCGCTGCTGGACGAGCTGGCCGAGCGGATCGGGATGGACAAGGTCCAGATCCGGCTGCTCAACGCCAACCGCCCGGACAGTGAGACCCCGCAGGGGCTGCAGATCACGTCCTGTGGGCAGGAGGAATGTATCGAACGGGCGGCCGAGATGATCGGCTGGGGCCGGGAGCTGCCTGCCGGCCACGGCATCGGCATCGCGGCGACCATGAACGTGGGGGGCGGCGCGCGGATCTACCGCTCGGACGGCTGCGGTTCCATCGTCAAGGTCGACGACTTCGGCAAGGTGACGCTGATCACGGGCACCACCGAGATCGGCCAGGGCTCCGAGACGGCGATGGCCCTGATCGTGGCCGAGGAGTTGGGGGTCCGGGCCGAGGATGTGTCGGTGGTCAACACGGACACCGACGTCAAGCCATGGGATGTGGGCTGCCACGCCAGCCGGACCACGTTCATCGGTGGCAACTCGGCGATCCTGGCGGCCCGGGAGGCCAAGGCCAAGATCCTCGAGTACGCGGCGGGCAAGCTGGAGGCGGCTGCGGAAGAGTTGACGATCCGCGACCGGGTGGTTTTCGTCCGCGACGACCCGGAGCGGGCCCTGCCGATCGCGACCTGCGTGCGCAAGATGCACTTCCGGGCCGGCGGCAACGCGGTGGTCGGCGAGGCGTTCTACGACCCGCCCAACCAGATGATGGACCGCCGGTTCTACGGGAACATGTCGGTGGCCTACGGCTTCGGCGCCCAGGCGGCCGAGGTGAAGGTCGACCCGGACACCGGTGTGGTGACCGTCGTGCGGCTGGTGGCGGTCCACGATGCCGGGCGGGTCATCAATCCGCTGGCGGCCGAGGGGCAGATCGAGGGCGGCGCCGCCATGGGCATCGGCTACGGGCTCACCGAGGAGCTGCTGCTGGATCGCGGCGCGCTGAGGAACGCCAGCTTCCTGGACTACCGGCTGCCCAGCAACCAGGAGGTACCGAAGATCGAGGTCGGCTTCGTCGAGACCGTCGACCCCAACGGTCCGTTCGGCGCCAAGGGCATCGGCGAGATGGGGCTGGTGCCCACCGCGGCGGCGCTGACCAACGCGGTCAAGGACGCGGTCGGCGTGCGGATGCGGCGGATCCCGATGACCCAGGAGCGGGTGTACCGGGCGCTGCGTGGGCTCGACTACATGAACGACTGATCGGGTGCGTCGCCGCCGATCGGGAAGGAAATATCGATGAGCTACGAGATGCAGGGCTGGTTCTTCGAGGACTGGGACGAGGGTTACGAGCTGTGGACGGCATCGCGGACGGTGACCGAGGCCGATATCGTGGCGTTCGCGGGGGTTTCCGGGGACTTCAATCCGCTGCATACCAACGAGGTGTTCGCGGCGGCGACGCCGATGAAGAGCCGCATCGCCCACGGCATGCTGGGGGCGGCCATCGCGACGGGCCTGGCCAACCAGACCCGGACGATGGAGGGCACGACCATCGCGTTGATGAGTCAGACACTGAATTACCGGGCTCCGATCTTCCCTGGCGACACGGTCACGCTCTGCCTCAAGGTAGCGAGGAAGAAGCCGTCGTCCAAGGGCGGCAAGGGGGTCATCTGGTTCGAGATGAACCTGGTCAACCAGCGGGACGAGATCGTCACCGACGGCGAGTGGGTCCTGCTGATGCGGGCCCGGGGGTAGTTGATCGGGGAGGAGCCGACCGTGGCCCCCACCTTTCGAAACGACCCGGGCCGAGGGCTCGGAGGAAACAGGAGGTTTCTCATGCGATTGAAGGACAAGGTCGCCATCGTGACGGGGGCCGGCGGCGGCATCGGTGCGGCGACGGCGAAGCGCTTCGCGGCCGAGGGTGCGTCGGTGGTCGTGGCCGACGTGATGGACGAGCAGGCCGCGGCGGTGGTCGCCGAGATCGAGGGTGCCGGTGGCAAGGCCATCGCCGCCCATTGCAACGTGGCCGACAAGGGCGAGGTCGACGCGCTGGTCGGAGCGGCCGTCGACGCCTTCGGCACCATCCACATCCTGGTCAACAACGCTGGCATCACCCGCGACGGGTTCGCCGTCAAGCTGACCGAGAACAAGTGGGACGCCGTGATCGACGTCAACCTCAAGGGCTCCTTCCTCTGTGCCCAGGCGGTGATGCCGATCATGAACGAGCAGGGTTGGGGCCGGATCATCTCGACCTCGTCCGTCGGCGCCGACGGCAACATGGGCCAGGCCAACTACGCCGCATCCAAGGCTGGCATCGTCGGCATGACCCGGACGCTGGCGCTGGAGGGTGCGCGCAACAACGTGCTGGTCAATTGCGTCTCGCCGGGGGCCACCGAGACCCAGATGTTCGCGGGTGTGCCGGAGAAGGTCGTCCAGTTCATGCTCAGCCGGATCCCGCTGCGACGGTTGGCCAATCCTGACGAGATCGCCGCCGTCCACACCTTCCTGGCCAGCGACGACGCCAGCTACATCACCGGTCAGAACATCGCCGTCGACGGCGGCGCCCTGATCGGCATCTGAGGGGAATCACGATGGATCCGCAAGCTTCTACTATCCTCCCTCGTCGTCGCCGCGCTGCTCGTCATGTGCGGGGCCGACTGCGCCAGCCCGTGCGAGACCTACTGCGACATGCAGGCCGAGTGCATGTCCGACCTGCGACGGCGACTGGACCTACTCGGGCTACGGAGACGGGGACGAGTACTACGAGCAGTGCCTCGAGTGGTACGACATCGGCGGCGGCCCGGGCATCGACCGCACCGAGAACAACGCCTGCAAAGTGGCCATGCGGTTGTTCGACAACGACCTCTGTTCGTAGCGGGTCACCACCGCAGCTCGAGGTCCGAGATCGGGTAGCTCGCGCAGGGGTGGATGTAGCCGTAGTGGCGGTCCGACTGGCGGACGTGGGCGGTGGGTAGCTCGTAGACCTGGCCGGACACCAGCCGGGTGCGGCAGGCGGCGCATTCGCCGGATCGGCAGCGGCCCGGGATCAGCAGACCGTGGCGCTCCAGGGTGCACAGCAGCGGCTCACCGGCCGTCGCCGTGACGCCGCGATCGCCGATCCGGAGTTCGAAGGTGTCCGTGGGCTCGATTGCCCCTGGCCAGCCGGGAGCTGCGGTCACGTCCGGGGGCGCTGCCTGTAGCTCGAAGCGGACCCGGTGATCCTCGACCCCGAGTTCCGCCAGCGCGGATCGGCAGAGTTCGATCATCGGCGGTGGGCCGCAGACGAAGAAGGTCTTGCGGCCGACGTCTCCGATCAGGTCGCCGATGCAGCGGGCATCGAGCAGTCCGCGGCGCTCCGCGGTGGGCGCTGACGAGTACACGGTGTGGTAGCGGAATCGGTCGTTGGCCGCGGCCAGGCCGATCAGCTCCTCGCCCTCCATCGACTCGTCCGAGGTCGTGCAACCGTGGATCAGGTGGACCCGCGCCTGCCAGCCATCGCGATCCAGCTGGCGGACCATGCTGAGGAAGGGCGTGACGCCGCAGCCCCCCGCCAGCAGCACCAGGTCGAGGCCGTCGGCCAGCGGCTCGTGGACGAAGGTACCGCCAGGTCCCGAGGAGTCGAGCAGGTCGCCGACCTGCAGGGTTCGCAGGTGGGGCGCCACAAATCCCCCGGGCACGTCCTTGACCGACAGCTCCAGATGGTCGTCCCCCGGGATCGAGCAGATGCTGTACGGGCGGTGGGTCCGCACGCCGTCGATGTCGACCCACAGGTTCACGTACTGCCCGGGTCGGAAGGGCGGCAGCTCGCCGTCCTCGCGAACCAGCCGGAAGGAGCGGATGGTCGGAGTCGGGTCGGAGACGTCCACGACCCGCAGGCGCATGCGTTCGGGGTGGATCGACTCCACCGCCCGGCGGGTCTGCGCCCGGTACTCGTCCGCCAGGAAGTCGCTTCCCTGACCCGGACGCCGGGCGTCGACCCAGGTGGCGATCCCTCGCAGGTGGGCGCCGGCATCCTGCCACAGGTCCTTGATGATCCAGCCCATGTCAGGCCTCGGCCTTCGCGGCGGCCGCGCGATGGACCGCCTTGGCGCCGGCCGCGCAGCCGGACAGCATCGCGGGTTCGAAGCCGCCGCCGGGCTGGGTGAAGGCGCCGGCGAAGTACAGGCCCCCCAGCGGGCCGCGGTGGCCCAGTCGGAACAGGGTGCTCTCCCCCGGGGTTTGCTCGAAGCCATAAACCGCGCCGCCGAGCTGCCCGATGTACCGCATGTTGGTCAGCGGCGTCGCGATCTCGATCACCTCGATCGCGTCCCGCAGATCGGGCGCCACTCGCTCGGCCAGCCGCAGCATCTGGTCCGCCATCCGCTGCTTGGTGGCCACGTAGTCCTGGGGGGCGACCTCGAACCAGGGCTCCCCGTACATCAGGCTGGTCACCACGACCATCGCTGTCCCCGGCGGCGAGATGTCGGGCGAGACCGCGTTGAAGTGGGTGACCGTGGTCTCGGCCGGGGCCCCGATGGTCTTCATCCGTTGCCAGCGCTCCTCGACGTCGTACCCCTCGTTGACGAAGACCTCGTGGTCGGCGAGCCCCAGCTCCTCGCCGGTCTTGGCGAGCCCGAGGTAGAGGTTCATCGTCGCCGGCCCCACGACGTTGGAGCGCAGCCGGTGCCAGAACAGGTTGGGCACCAGCTCCGGGTCCATCAGCTCACGGCAGGTGGTGACCGGGTCCACGTTGGACACCACCGTCGCCGCCGGGATCTCCTCGCCCGCATCGGTGACCACGCCGACGACCTTGCCGTCGGCGACGCGGATCTCCCGAACACCCTGGTTGAGGCGGATCTCGCCCCCAGCCCGCTCCAGAAGCCGGACCAGTCCGTTGGACAGGGCCTGGGATCGGCCGCGGACGTACAGTGGCCCCTGGTCGATGTACGAGGCCATCGCCGACGCCAGGAAGGTGAACGAGATCCGGGAGGGGGGCAGCCCCAGGTAACTCCAGAGCTGGGACAGCACCGCGCGAACCCGCTCGTCGTCCACGTGTCTGTCGAGCACCTGGCCCCAGGTCAGCATGGCGTAGCGCATCATGTTGGGCGTCTTGAACGGCAGCGGGAACACCCGGCCCGGAGGCGGCAGCGACGGCGAGGTCATCAGCGGGTAGAAGTACTCGACCTCGGCTCCCATGGTGAACAGCAGCGACATGAACCGTCGGATGCCGTCGGCCGAGTCCGGGAACGCGTCACACAGCGTCTCGGTGAAGGGCTCCCACCCCGCGGGCAGGGTGATGTCCAGGTCCGGGAACACGCTGCGGAAGATCGCCGGCGTGCGGATGAATTCCACCTCGTCCATCACCCCCAGCTCCTCGAGGAAGGGGTAGAGCCGGCCCGGCCTGTCCGCCAGCCCGACCCCCGACAGCTGGTGTAGCGAGACCTCGAACTCGTAGCGACCGCGGACGAAGCTGGTCGCGCAACCGCCGGGGACGCCGTTTCGCTCCAGCACCAGGACCCGCAGCCCCTTGCGGGCCATGGTCAGCGCGGCCGTCAGCCCGCCGAGGCCGGCGCCGACGACGATGGCGTCCACCTTGTTTCCCATGCGCCCCCGTCTCCAGTGGCCCGCAGGGTAGCCCAGATCGTCGATGGGGATTAGAAAAACGCGGCGACCGGCTCAGCCGTCGAGGGTCAGGTCGACTACCCGCTCGATGTCGTGGGTGGCGCCTTCGACGAACACGGTGGCCACGTGTTCGCGCATCCCCCAGTCCAGCGCTCGCCTCAGCCCCTCGTCCCCGCGGCCCATCCAGAGGTCGATCCGATCCACCTCGCCGCGGCTGACGATGCTTCCGCCCCGGTCGTGGACCCGGCCCAGGCCGTATCCTTCGAGGTGCAGCGCAGTGCCGAAGGGGTAGCTGCTGGGGGCAGCCAGGACCCCGTGGGCAGGGGCCGTGCCGTCTGCCGTGCGCACCCCGTTCCCGTTGAGATGGGCGTCGCCCTCGAGGCTGCCCGTGGCGTAACGGGTCTGCGCTGGCTCCGGGGAGTAGTAGGCCGATGAGGTCACCCGGCGGCTGGTGGATCGCACGGGGCGCTCGCAGGAGAACGGGAACCGCGTGCGGGTCACACGCCCGTCGATCTCCGTGTGTTCCCACACACATTGGCGTTCGAATTCGTCTCGGACTCGCTCCAGGTGGGCGGTGCCATCCTCGAGCAGGGCCTCCGTCGCACGCAGCTGGGCGCCACGCAGCCGATCGGTGCGCACGCGTACCAGCAGCTCGGCGCGCTGCACGGCCCGGCTCCGCAGCGGGACAACGCTCGTGTAGCGCAGCTCCCGTTTTGTCTCCTGCGGCGTCGCCAGCCATCCGGTCACCGTGGCCGTGACCAGCGCGACGGCGAGGAGCGCCAGGGGTGTTGCGATGGCCAGGGACAGGATCGGACGACGGATCATCACGGTTCTTCATCGGCCGCTCCGGCAAGAACTGGAGCTACCGATGAAGAGGCGTGACGAAAGAAATTCGCTTCAGCTGTCTAGATGGACGTCAGCGCCCCACGAATGCGGACAGCTTGCCCGGGCGGAGGTCGTCGCCCCCCGGGGTGAAGAACACGGCGCGGTCGTCGCCGACCACCACCACCACCGACTCGCCCATGGCGGCGTAGCGGCGGAGGTCGTCGCGGTCCCACAGCAGGGCGAAGTAGCCGTCGGACATCGAACGCACCGACAGGGTGTCCATGTCCGCGTCGAAGGCCTCGTCGATCCAGACGCCGCCGCGGAAGTGGAAGACCCGGTCGCCCACCGCCTGGCTCGGGGCGTCCCAGGCACGCTGGCTGGCCCCCTGCAGGGCGTCGATGGCAAGGCTGGCGTGGACCGCGTCGGCGCCCGTGTCGTCGCCGAAGCCGCGGAAGGCGTCGGCGAAGGCCCGATCCATGCCGCCACTGGCCCGGGCGTCGGCGTTCGCCCGCCACAGCACCTTGAGCGCGTCGGCGGGATCCTCGGCCGGCAGCAGATCGGCCACCGGCATGTCCTCGGTGGCCAGGAAGGAGTTGTAGGGGGTCAGGATCCCGTGGCGGTAGCCCAACGCCTGGACCTCCTCGATGCGCTCGGGGGTCTCACCCTCGCGTCGGATCTCGTCCAGCAGGAAGCCCACCTTGCGGCTGGCCCACAGCCGGGGTAGGAAGTCCGCATCGTCCTGCTCCTGGCCGGTGAAACCCGCGCGGGTGCTGAACTCGACGGGCTGGCCGTTGGCCGTGCCGGTCAACCGGATGGTCTGGTCGCCGCGGCCCTTGTAGCGGCCGAGCACCAGCAGCTGGGTGCCGCTGTACAGGTCGGGCAGCTCCGCGGGGTACACGTCGAAGGCCTGGGCGTTACCCAGATCGAGCTGCAGATCGGTCACCACGGGCCGCGACACCCGCCGGAAGAAGCTGGAGATGACCCACTCCACGTCCTCGCCCGGCTGGAGGTAGTCGGCGGTGCCCCGGTTCTCGGCGGCCAGGGTGTCCAGCAGGCCGGTGGACACGTCGTAGCCCAGGCCGAAGGCGAAGATCCGGACCTGGCCGTCGGTACCCTCGGTGCGGGAGCGCGCCAGCTTGGTGATCGCCTCGCTCGAGGTGACGCCGACGGTGGGGGTGCCGTCGGTGAGCATCACCACGTAGTGGGGGCGGCCAGCGGGCGCTCGGTAGGCCAGGGCGGCGTCGACCGCCGCGTAGATGTTGGTGCCGCCCAGGGGCTCCAACCCGTCCACGAACGCCAGCCCCGCCTCGACGGCTGCGGGGGTGGCCTCCAGCGGCCGGGGTGACAGGGTTTCGGCTCCCTCGGCGAAGCGCACCACAGTGAAGCGGTCGGCGGGGTTGAGGGACTCAAGGCAGTACCGCAGCGCCTCGCGCACCCCCGCCATCTTGTCGCCGGTCATCGAGCCGGAGGTGTCGATGACGAAGGTGATGTCCTTGGGCAGATCGTCGATGTTCTCCGGATCGCCGGGCGCCGCCATCAGCAGGAAGTAGCCGTCCTCGCCACCCAGCCGGTAGTCGACCACACTCATCCCCACCGGCTCGGCGGTCAGCGTGTAGTAGAGCTGGAAGTCCTGATCCAGCTTGGCGCCGGCCTCCCGGTAGCTGACCACGGTCTTGTCGTCGACCCGCTCGACACCCACCAGGTGGCTGGGCGAGTAGGCGCTGGCCACGGGCAAGTCGTCGGCGATGGTCACAGTCAGGCTGGCCTCCTCGGTGGCGCCGCCGGTCGCAGCCCCGGCCCGCAGGGGATAGCGAAGCTGGCCCCGGTCCCCCTCCACGTCGATCAGCGACGCGAAGTGCAGCTCCACCTGCTGGGTCTCGCCGGGCAGGATCGGGAAGATGTGCGCCTGGACCAGGTCCTGGTCCGCGTACTCCAGCAGCCCCGGATCCACCAGCTTGGCCACGATCGCCTCGTAGACCTCCCGCGCCTTGCTGCGGGACTTGAGCGATCCCGGCGTCTTGCGGCCGTTGATCCACATGGCGAAGCTCGACAGCGTCGACCCCTCGGGCAGCGGCATGAAGTAGGTCGCCTCGATGGGCTGCTCCGTCAGGTTGCGGAATGTCTGGCTCACCTCGTAGGTGGCGATCCGCCCGTCGATGGTCACGTCCACATGCTGGTTCTCCAGCGCGAACGTGCGGTCCGGCGCCCCCTCAGTGGGGATCAGAACCCCCTGGGCCAGGGCGGCGGTCGGAATGGACAGGACGGCCGAGACAGCGAGAAGCAGGGCCAGACGGGTCATGCGCGCGACTCCTTCGGGGAGTTCCCCTCGACCGGCTCACCCATGGACGCGCGGGCGCGCCGGTGCATTGAGGGACACGCGAGGCAGGAAGGTATTCCGAGACCGAGAGCTACGCCGTGATCCACTTCCCGGGCGTCCAGAACCGGCGGATCACCCGCAGGCCCACCTCGCCGCGGTTGATGGCGCGGGGGAGGCGGCCGGCCATCGACAGCACGTTGGAGGCGGAGGCGGCGTTGGCCAGCAGGTCGGGGTGGGACTTGAGGAAGTCGCTGCGGGATGCCCAGTGCAGGGCCTTGGCCGGGAACCAGGGTTTGTTGACCATCACCATCAGCGAGACCCAGAACTTGTCGGTGGGCTCGCGCTCCCAGTCCAGGCTGACCCGGTACTGGTAGAAGGTCTTGGTGGCGGCGCCCTCGACCTCGCCCTCGGTGATCAGCCCCTCGGCCACCAGCTTCTTCTCGAGCCCGGTGCCGGGCATGACCGTCATCGAGAACAGGTACAGCCGGAAGGGGCGGGGGAACTGGTTGATCAGGTCGAACAGGGAGCGCAGGTCCTCCTCGGTGGAGAAGGGATCGTCGACCATCACCTGGAAGCGGGCCTCGAGGCCCAGCTTGTGGTACAGCCGCGCGGTCTCGAGGATGCCCTCGTTGCTGGCGCGCCGGTCGTACAGGGTCCTGGCCACCCGATCGTTGGCCTGGACGCCCATGTAGACCGTGTCCAGCCCGGCGTCGACCAGCTTGCGAAGCCGGTCCTCCTCGACGACCCGGGGCTCGAAGAAACACTCGAAGGGAAGGCCGATCTCACTGGGGTAGCGCTCGGCGAGCTCGTCGAGCCAGGCGCCCTTGGTGGGCATGATCTCGTCATCGAAGCGGATCCGCTTGAGCCGGGGGAAGACCTGCTTGGCCTCGCGGAGTTCGGCGATGACGTCGTCGACGGTGCGTGTGCGGTAGTAGCGCCCCTTGCCGGCGAACAGCTCCCGCATGGTCGAGTTGTAGCAAAACGAGCAATGGAACAGGCAGCCGCGCGACGCCATCACCAGGTACAGGGTGTCGTTGAGCAGGGGGTCCTTGCTGGTGACGAACCCCTCGTCGATGATCAGCTTGTCCGGGTGCAGGAAGTCCCGCCGCGAGACCTGGTCCAGGTCGATGGTCAGGTGCCGCAGCTCGTTGCGGTGGACCTCGCCGTCCGCGTCCTTGACCCAGAAGTTCTCGACATCGTCGGTCGGCTCGCCGGCCTCCATCTTGTCCAGCAGCTCGACGATGGCCTGCTCGGCCTCACCCCGGGCCACGTAGTCGGCAAATCCCGTGGTGGACTCGGGGCACAAGCTGGCGTGCACGCCGCCCAGCAGGATCGGCACGCCCAGCTTCTCGCGAACGTGCTCGGCCAGGAAGGCGCAGACCTCCAGGTAGGCCGAGGCCCGCAGGGAGAAACCGACCACGTCGGCGTCGAAGCGCCGCAGCCCGCGTACAAAATCGGCGAGCTCCTTCTCGCTCGGCCACGGCAGCCCGTTGTTCTTCCAGTCCTTGAAGTAGACCTCGAGGGCGTCGTGGCCGTGGGAGCGCAGGTAGTGCGCCAGCTGCCGCACGGCGTTGTTCTCGAAGTCGTACAGGGAGACGAACGCGATTCTCATCAGTCTTCGTCGTGCGTGCCGGTGCGCACGACGTCCTTCTTGCGATGGAGGTACCGGTGTTGCGGCAGTGCCGAGGCCCCGCGAATCCGGAAAAAAGCCCTCCGCGTGATGTCGTAGGTGTGAGTCTTGTGCAGTACGCGCACCGCCATGTCCATCCAGCGGCTGCGGGATAGCTCCGAATCCGCAGTTTTGAGCATCTCACGAACCGGCAACTCGTAGGGGCAGATCTTCTCGCAGGCGCCGCATTCCTGGCAGGCGTCGGCCTTGATCGGCAGCTTGGCGTACTCGTCGCGGGCGTAATTCTGGTTGAGCACCAGGTAGTCGTGGGAGCGGAAGACGTCGGAGATCGCGATGCCCTCGCGGCAGACCCGCTCGCAGTAACGGCAGCGGCGACAGAACAGGTCGCCCAGGGCGTTGATCTCCTCCTCCATCGCCTCGCGGTCGGCCGCGGACAGGGCCAGGTCACCCTCGAGGGCGGCCACGTCCCGCTCCACCTGCGCGATGGTGGTGCACCCCACCAGGATGCACTGCATCTCGTGGGCCGCGACCCAGCGCAGGGCGGCTTCCACCGCGGTCAGACGCCCGCCGGAGAGCGCCTTCATCCCCAGGGTGCCCACGTCCAGCTCGACCGCGGTCTCGAGCACGGACTGGAAGTTGGGAGCCTCGATGGGATTGAAGGGGAACTGCACGGTGTCGAACAGCCCGGTCTGGAGGGCATCGGTCAGCACGCCGGGGTGGTGCGAGGTGATGCCGATGTGGCCGATTCGCCCGTCGTCGCGGGCCTTCTGCAGCATGTCGCAGGCGCCCCCCGGAGCCATCAGGCGCTCCAGCTCGTGGGGGTACTGCACGTGGTGCAGCTGGTAGATGTGGATGTGGTCGGTGCGCATTCGCTGGAAGCTCTGCTCGAACTCCTGGCCGAAGCGGCGGGGGCTGCGCATGTTGGACTTGGTCGCCACGGTCACGTCGCCCCAGCGGCCCCGCAGCGCCTGGCCCAGGATCTCCTCGCTGTCGAAATAGGACGCGGCGGTGTCGATGAAGTCGATGCCCAGATCCAGCGCTCGATGGACCAGTCGGTGGGCGGTCCGCGGATCGCTGTGGTAGTGGCTGATCACACCCATGGCGCCGAGCCCGAGGCAGCTCACCTCGAGACCTGTGCGACCCAGTCGTCGCCTCTCTAGCGCCATTGATTCTCCACCGCGATCGATATCCCTACCCACTCGGAGCGCGGCGGGCCAGCCGCGGCCGCTATTCGACGTCGGCGGAACCGCTGCTGTCCTCCGCGATCACCAGATCGTCGAGCACGCTGACCTCGTCCTCCAGACCACGGAGCACGCGGATGCTGCGGAGGATGTCGGACCACCGGGGCACGAAGAAAGGCACACGGCGGATGTATTCGGCGTACTTGGGCCCGAAGTGTTGCAGGTCCCGCTGTTCCATGAAGTATTTCTTCTCGACCAGCGAGACCGCCAGCGCCGCCGGGATCAGGACGAAGGTGAACAGGGGGGAACGGAGCAGGAATCCCAGCCCGATCACTCCCAGAGCCTTGCCCCAGACCGAGGGGTGGCGGTTGAGGGCGTAGGGTCCGCCGATGACGACGCGGACCGCGCCCTTGGCCACCAGCGGCGCCGGGCCGCCGCCGCCCACGATCACCAGGTAGGAGTAGCACCACCAGACGATGGTCAGCCCCGCGATCGTCAGCACCAGCCAGATCCACACGTTGAGCGGGAAGCCGGGGAGCTCCGGCCAGCTGAAGACGAGGAACTTGGAGTCCAGCCAGGCCCGGATGTGCCCGTCCACCCAGCGGCTGACCAGGCCGGCAATCACGGCCGAGGGGATCAGCAGCGGCAGGTAGATGAAGAGGATCATGCGGGTGATCGAAGGGTGACCGATGGCGCGGATGGCGCTGGGGAGATCCCAGCGCGGTGCCGCGCCGCTCTCGGGGGCCGGGGCCTCCAAGTGCTCTCGATCGCTCATGGAAGCCAGCCTCCGGGCCGCCGTCTGGCGAGGATTTCTCGTTTCATTCCGAGCGCTTACACGATCAGTCCTGGCCATGCAGATAGCACTGCCTCCAGGACCTGTCAAGGAACGGCCGGGACCTGCGGAGTTGCCCTCCGAGGGTTGGATTTGAGACAATCTATCCCCTTTTCACGGGAAGTCGGCCGGGAAGGTGGGTCCGGCCGCAATGAGGTGGAACCATGAGACGCGCATTGCCCCTGCTGCTCGGTGCCCTGCTGATCGGCTGTTTCGACCTGGCTCCCGCGGAGTCGGATCCGGGGCCGGAGAACGCAGGCACCGAGACGGCGGCCGAGACCGACGCACCGCCAACCGAGACCGCCGAGGCGCCCAAGAGCTTCGAGGTCCAGCCCGGCGAGGGCGTTACCGTGGCGGGTACGATCCGCTACGAGGGCAGCAAGTCGGGCAAGATCCGGATCGACGTCCTCGGCCAGAAGGACAAGCAGATGTTCGAGCTGCTCAAGCCGCTGGGGCTCGAGGACTGGGGTGACTGGTCCTTCGACGCGCCCAAGGGGTTCGGCGAGGTCAAGATCGTCGGCTTCCTGGACCAGACCGGAGACGGCCCCAGCGACGACGACGCGGCGATGATCTACGACCAGTCGGTGGACATCGGCGATGTGGACATCACCGGCCTGGAGCTGGTGCTGGTGGACGGAGCCGACCTTGCCAGCCTGACCCCGGGCGCCCAGGGGGGCGAGGCGCCGCCGCCTCCGCCGGACAAGGAAGGGGAGGGGGAGGAAGGCGCTCCTGGCGCAGAGACTCCCCCCGCCGACGCTCCTCCCGAGGAGGAGGGCGAGGCCCCGGCCGCCGAGTAGGCCATCCTCCACACCGGGACAGCCCCCCGGGGTTCCTCAGCCCCGCTCCCCGAACACACAGCCGTCGAACCAGCTGCCCGGATCGTCGTCCGCTCCGGACAGGTACTCGTGGGCGTCCCCACGGGCCCGGGCATCGGGGACGGCCCGGCACAGGGCCGCCGTGAATTCCCGCGCAATGGCCGGGGTCTCCAGCCGTGGCAGCAACAGGGCAGGCGCCCCATCCCCCGCACCCCGCGGGTGGGACGACAGTCCGAGCTCCGCGGCCACCGCGCTCGCCCGTTGCGCCAGCTCGTCGGGGCCGTGGACGAGCAGGAAGAGGGAGCCGTCGGTGGAGTAGCGGTCGGCCGGTTCTCCGGCCAGCCGCTGGTCGAGCACCAGAGCCGGTCCGTAACCCCAGGCCGAACGGGGACCGCCGAGGGACACCACCTCGACCCAGCGCGCGGCATCCCCCGACTCGCGGGTGACAGTGGCGGCCAGCCGCTCGTGGACCGCCAGATCGTCGTCCGTGGGCATCCGGCTGGACCAGCGATCGGCCACGCGGTCCGCCGTCAGCGCCGCCGCAGCGACCAGCACCGTGACCACGGCCAGGTCGACCGCGGCACGGATGGGGCCCGGCACCTCCAGCGGCAGCAGCGAGGCGATCCAGCGCAGCCCCGCACGCGTCACCCAGGCCGCGAGCATTCCGAGCGCGACCGCGCCGGGAGCCAGCAGGATCCGGCCGTGGTAGGGGCGCAGGTAGCCGACGGCGAGTGCCGTCCCCAGCAAGGAGAACTGGGACAGTGCGATCCAGGCGGTCATCCAGAGCCGCGCGCGGTCGCCGCGCTGGCGGGTCCGCCAGTACACGATGCCGGCCACGCCCACCGCCAGAGCCGGTGCCACGATCAACAGCGGCCCCAGCGGAGGCAACTCGGGCCGGAGGAAGGTCCCCACGACCCCGGTCAACGCGCCGGTTCCGTCCACCAGCGGCGTGCTGGCGCTGCGGGCCACTGCGCCCAGTTCGGCCAACCCCAGGTCGGATCCCGACGCCGTTCGCGCGAGCTGGAGCAGGCCGGGTGACGCCACCACGGCACACAGCGCCGACCCGGCCGCCACCGAACGGGCGCCCTCCCGCCGCCCGACGCGAAACGCGAGCAGCAGCAGGCCGGGGACGATGCAGACTGTGAACGGGTGAACCATCATCGCCAGCGGCGTCAGCGCCGCCGCGGCCAGCCAGCCGCCCCGCCGCCAGGCGACCAGCGCGACGACGGTCGCCAGGGTCACCAGGGAGACCAACTCCGGGGCCTGGTAGGTCTCGTAGGTGTGGGCCAATGCCAGCCGTGGGCCGTGGGCCGCGGCCACCGCCAGGGCGGCGACGAAGGCGCCGAGGCGGGCTGGCCAGGCGCCGATCCCGCTGGCGGCGGCGCCGCCCCAGGCCAGACGAACCGCCAGATAGGCGGCCAGCCCGGTCAGCGCCTGACCGGTCAGCATCCGTTCGAAGGCGCCACGCAGTCCGTCGACCCCCATCACCAGGGGCAGCTGCAACCAGTACAGCGCCGGGCCGAACTGCGGGCCGTGACCCGGGGGTAGCCAGCTCCCGCCGGGCTCGATCTGGAAGGCTCGCAGCAGGGGATCGACGCTGTCCGGAGACACGGTGACAAAGGGGAGCATGCGCCCGCGGACGAGGCTGGTTATCAGCAGCAGCGACCCCGCGAGAAGTACGTCGGGGAGCAGGGACAGGGTCCGGCTGCGCAGCCCGCGCGCCGCGCTGGCCATCGATCAGGGTCCGGGGTTGGTTGCGGGTGCCGGCGCGCCTGGAGGGGCGGCGCCCTCGGGGGGCGGGGCGACACCGTCGCGGGGGGGTGGGGCGACGCCGCCGT
>CAYTBN010000012.1:97911-138409 GCA_964436045.1 uncultured Rickettsiales bacterium
GGGGGGCGCGGGCGGCGGGGGGGGGGGGCCCCCGGGGGGGGGGGGCCCCCCCCGGGGGGGGGGGGGGGGGCCGACGCCGCGGTGGGGGGGCGGAGCGACCCCGCCGGGGCCGGGCCCGGGATCGCCGGGGCCCCCGCCGCCGGGACCGGGGCCGCCGGGGCCCCCCGGGCCGGGACCGCCACCGCCCATCACCCCGGTGGCCTCCTCGGCGGTCGGAGCTTGCGGCGTTGGGGGCGCGGGCACGGCGTCGGCACCCTTGGTGGCGGCGTCGAGCACACCACCGGCCTTCAGATCCTCGAACAGGATGTCGGCCCAGACCGCGTTTCCCTCGGGGGTCAGGTGGCCCGTGTCCTCGGGGAAGATCAACTCTCCGGCGGCCCGTTCGCCCGCCTCGTCGAAGCGGGGGTAGGGATCGGAGAACACCAGCCCCTCGTCGTCGGCGATGGCGGCCATCTCCTCGCGGTGAGCCAGGGTGTGGAAGCGGAAGTCGGGCCACTCCGGCACCGCCCCCAGCGCCATGGTCACCCCGTGTTCGGCGCACAGGTCGAAGAAGGTCCGCAGGTTGGTCCGGTAGTCGTCGACCGGGACGCGCAGGGTGCCGGCGAGCTGGTTCTTGGCAGCCCAGAATCCGAACCGCGACTTGCGCAGGTTCTCGTCGTAGTAACGCTGGCCCTTGTGGATGCCGTTGCGCAGCCAGAGGTACATCCGCAGGCGGTGCAGGACACCGCTCTGGATCTCGGCCACCGCCGCCGAACCCTCCGGATCCTCCTCACGTTCCCGGTCGCTGCGGTCGGTCTCGCGGGCGTCGTTGAGCAGGTAGGTGAACAGCAGGATGTCCATCTGCGGCACCAGCTGGGTGCGTTCGAGCAGGTAGAGGCCCTGGTGGCAGGTGTAGCCGGGCTGACCGCCGTTGAAGACCTGTACGTCGCGGTCCGGGTAGGCGTCGCGGATCCGCTGCTCGAGGTAGGCGGCGTAGGTCTCGTCGTCGGCCACCCCCCAGCCAAAGGTGGTGGAGTCGCCCAGGGTCAGGATCCGCAGCGGGGCATCACCCTCGCGGGGTCGCAGCTCCTCGGCGCGCAGGCCGTGGGAGTTGGTCGAGACCGGGAAGTCGCTGTCCAGCTCCCGGTGGAAGAACGGTTGGTCGGTCAGATCGGGCTCCACCGCCCAGTTGAGGGGCACGGGCAGCAGGCGGTCCTCGTACAGGGTCGTGCCGGGACCGCCGTAACCCGCGATCCGAAGTCCGATCTCCACCACCAGCAGCAGGATCAGCGAGACGGACAGGCCGCCGGCGAGCTTGAGATACCAGGGGCGTTTACGCTTGGGCGACGTCATGGCTCGGCTCTCCGGCGTTCGCCCCACTTTACTCCGCGGACGCATCGAGGCGGTAGATCCGGGCCACGCCCTCCTCGGCCGCCACCAGCTCGAAGCGGCTGTCCAGCTCGCGGGTGATGCCGACCGCTTCGGCCTCCCGTGCCGCGATCAGGTCCAGCACGGCGTAGCGGAAGCCGTCGTCCAGCAACGCCTTCAGGCCGGCGTCGGGGTCGAGGAATCCCCCCGGATCGTCGTGGTCGGGCGGCGGATCGATCCAGTTCTCCGAGTTCGCCGGGTAGCGGGCCAGATAGGCCACGAACCCGTTGTCGATCAGCGGCGGATCCTCCTCGGGCGCGATCTCCAGCGTGATCCCCAGACCGTGGTGGATGCAGTAGTAGAAGTGGTGGGCCATCCCGTAGCGCTGTTTGCGGTAGGGCAGCAGCAGGATGCCCCCCTCATCGTGGTGGCCCAGCGCCACGTAGGGTGCGGGCAGCGCCGTCTCCGACCGGGGGAGGGGAAAGGGCACCGCCGACACGAACACGAAGTCGATCAGGATCAGGCCGGATAGCGCGTAGGCGGCGCCCCGTGAGCCCAGCCGCAGCCGCGGGAAGCGGGCCGCAATCTGAGCCAGCCCCATCCCGGCCAGCAGGGCCAGCGCCAGGTTGGCGGCCACCGAGAACCGTACGAAGTTGTGCAGACGATCGAAGAACGGGATCACCGCCTGGAACACCGGGAACAGCGGGCTGTGCATGTACAGCCGGCCGGTGTTGGTGAAGAAGATGTTGGGGCCGACGGCCGCCGCCGTGAAGAACAGGAAGGCCAGCGTCCACAGCAGGCCCCGGCGCCGTTCGCGGAAGGCGCCCACCAGGGCCAGCGGGATCACCAGCAGCCCCAGGTAGTGGGAATAGTAGAGGTGATCCGCGACCGCCTCGACCTTGAGCACCCGGGGGTCGACGAAGTCGAACAGGGCCGGCACGTTGACCGCCCGCGGCCTGGAGCGTTCGTCGCCGCCGTGGGCGTGGATGATCTCCATCGCCTGGTCCGACGACAGGGTGCGGCTGAAAACCCGAGCCGGGTGTACGGTCAGCGCGCCCGCGATGGCCAGGCCGAGGGCCACCGCGGCGATGGGGCGCCAGCTGATCTCGAACTTCAGCGGCCGGTAACTCTGGACCAGGGGCCCACCCCGGCGCAGGGCCTCGCGGCCCACCAGCACCATGATGAACGACGAGAGGATGAAGCCGTAGTACCAGGTGCCCAGGGCGGTCAGGAAGTAGAAGACCCCGGCCAGGATCGCGTGGACCACCGACGGCCGGCGGATGCAGCGCAGCAGGAACAGCAGGCACAGTGGGATCCAAGGCAGGCTCAGGTTCTCGCTGACCCCCGACGCGATGCCGAAGCTGAGGACGTAGGGGTTGAAGGCGTAGATCGTCCCGGCCACGGTGGCGCCGCCCCGGGTACAGCCCTCCTCGCGGGCCAGCCAGTAGGCCGCCAGCGCGCCGAACAGCAGATCGAACCACACCACCAGGTTGTAGGCCGTGGGCACGCCGATTCCGGTCAGGGCGCGAAAGATCGTGGACAGCACCGCGTTGACCGGGTCGATGACCATGAACTCGATGCCGCCGGGGAAGCGGATCATGTCCGTGGTCAGCGGGAAGGTCGCGTCCTGGGTCAGGCCCTGGTGCACCAGCCAGTGACCCCACATGTGTTTCCACACGTCGGAGCGGGGGTGGCCGACAACGATCCCCGACGGGTCCAGGAGCACGGGCCAGGTGACCACCCAGGCGGCGATCAGGAAGGCGGCAGCCGGCCCCCACGGCAGCGCGCGCGCGCGCGCCGCCCAACCCACAGCATGCGCAGGCGGGCGCGTGGCCTCGTCGCGATTGTCCCCGGATCCTGGCAAACCAAACCCCTCGACGAACCCTGGCCTTCTACCAAAAAGACATGCCCCGCGCCACGGGCCCAGCTTGGACAGCGCCTCGCGTGCGGGTTACTTTGTCTAGGATCTCCACCCACCGCCGGCCAACGAGGGATGGGAATGCCCGCGGAAGAGAGCCCGGACTCGTCCACCCCCGGATCCGTCCGCGCCCGCCCGGGTCGCGCGTGGCTGGTGGTGTCCGCGCTCTGCGGGCTGGCCCTGGTCGGCTTCGTCCTCCAGCAACTCGCGGCTCCCATCGACGCGGACGAGCACCGCTGGGCCGCGATCCCGGTCGCGTCGCACGCCATGCCCGAGGTGCGCGAGGACCCCGGCGCGCTGGCGCCCGGCCTGCGGCTGGACGGCTACAACCAGATCGTGGCGCGGCTCGAGGAGCCCGGGGAGCTGGCCGACGGCTCCATCCAGCTGTCCGCCGACCTCGGGAGACACAGCTCGCTGCACATCTTCTTCCGCAGCCGGGATCTGGACCAGCGCCACCGTCACCAGGGGTACGCGCTGTTCCTGATCCCCGACGATCCCGCGCGAACGGGGATCTACCTGTTGGGGGGGGATGACCTGGACCAGCTCGCCTGCGACTGGGAGGGCGCGGTCCCGCGCCGCCCGGACCTGGAGATCGTGCTGGACGGCGAACGGATGCAGGTGGACGTGGACGGCCAGACCCGGCTGACCTGCGAGGACGACTCGTTTTCCACCGGCGGCATCGGCTTCCGCTCGGGGATGAGTCCGATCACCCTGGCGGCGATCGAGGTCGAGGACGGGGAGGGGCAGACCCTGTTCCGCGATCGGCCCGAGCGGTTCCAGGGCAGCCTGGCGTTCAAGGGGCTGCTCGAAACCGTGGTGCTGCTGCTGTTCGCGGCCTTCCTGTACGCCGAGGGCTGGGGGCTGGCGCGGCTGATCCACACGGATACCGCCGAGGCGGTCCGGCTCACGGCATGGACCTACGTACCGCTGCTGCTGCTGCCCCTGCTCGGCGCGATGGACCTGGGCACCCTCGCCGACGGCCTGCGCCTGGGCCGGACGCCGCTGCTCGGGATCCAGCTGGCCGTCGTTGCGGTGCCTGTGGTCTTCCTGAGCGGGACGCTGTTGCTGGCGCGCGCGACCGCGTTGCGGGTGGACCGGGAGTCGACCCCTGGGCCGCTGATGGCGCTGCTGCGGGGGCGGGGCGGGATCGCGCTGCTGGTGACGCTGGCGGTCCACGCGCTGCTGCTGTCCAACCTGGCGTGGTCCTACGGCGTCGGGCTCGCGGCCTGCGTGGATGTGGATCTCGGCCGGAGCGCGGACGCAGCGCTGACCTTCGTCGGGCTGCTGCTGCTGCCGCTGGCGTCGCTGGCGCTGACCGCGCGGCTGGTTCGCGGAGACGCGGCGCCGCTGGTGCGGGTCGAGCTCCTGTCCTGGCTCCCCTCGCTGGTGGCCGCGATCGTCGCCATCGGCGCGCTGGCAACCGGCTCGGAGCTGCGCTGGCCGGTGTCCTTCCACCTGGTGGCGGGCGTGGGCATCTCGGCCGCGGTCAAGTTCGTGTTCGTCCAGGCCAACGCCCGTGCGATGCGGGGCTACAACTGGCTGTCGCTGGTCGGCTGCCTGGTGCTGGCGCTGCTGGCCGAAGGCGCGGTGCGACAAACCTACCTGGACCTGGCCTGGGATCCGGTGCCTGCCGACCGCTTCCAGCGTCACCCGTTGCTGGGCTGGGTGCGGGCAAGCAACGAGTTCGACTACATCCTCAACGTCCAGGAACACCCCGACTACCCGATGGAGGCCTTCCCGGCCGCCCCCAACCCGGACCTGAGCGCCGGGGTGACCCGGATCGTCTGCCTGGGCGGGTCGAGCACGGGCGGGGCCTACCAGATGGACGACCTGGAGCAGTTCTACCCGGCGGTCCTCGGGCGGGTGTTCGACGAGCTGGCACCGGACGCTGGGATCCAGGTGATCAACCAGGGAGTCGGCGGCTGGAACAGCTTCCACTGCCTGCTCTACCTGCGGGAGTTCATCGACGAGCTGGACCCCGACCTGATCACGCTCTATCTGGGCAACAACGACATCAAGACCAAGGGCCCGTGGACCTATCGGGAGTACTGGGAGAACTATCGTTCCCAGTCCCGCTCGGTCAGCGCCTTGCAGGGTGTGCTCAACCGGGCGCGGATCTACGTGGGTTTCAAGAGCGTGCTGCTGATGTTCACCGGCAGTCCGCGCCAGGTCAGCGCGGTGCCCACCGCCGACGCCCGTCAGAACTTCGCCGAGATCATCGACATGGCCCAGGAGCGGAATGCCAGCGTTCTGCTGATGAGCGAGGCGATCTTGCCGCTGCCCGAGGACATCGACGACTACTACGCGATGATGATGGACCTCGCCGAGGAGCGCGACCAGCTCTACCTGGACGTGGCCAGCGAGTTCGCCGCCCGAACCCACGAGGACCTGTTCCTGGACTCCAACCACCTGTCGGCCCACGGCCACCAGGCGCTGGCCACCGAGATGGCCGAGTTCATCGAGGCCATGGGGCGGGTCGAGTTGTCGGCGCCCGTGAACACCGCCGCGACGCTGGTGCCGGTCGAGGGCCCGGGCCCGCGGCCCCAGATCGCGTCCCACCTGCAGAACGCCCCGGAGTCCGAAGGCGGGCCGGGTCCCGAAGGCGGCCCACACCCCGGGGGCGGGCCTCCCCATGACGGACCTGACGGCGGGGAGGCAAAGAGACCTCCGCCCAGGCCCCACCCCGGCGAGCCCGCGCCGCCTCCGTCGGAGCCGTGAGCGGCCCGCCCGCCTGGTCCCGCCACGCCCTCGCCCTGGGTGTGCTGGCGCTGCTGACGGGCCTGGTGCTGGCGCCGTCGTGGCGCAGCGGTCACGTGATCGGCGCGGTGGACACCGACGTCTGGCCCCACGTATGGGGCTTCTGGTGGGTGGGCGAATCGCTGGCCTCGGGCGACGGCCTCCCCTTCGAGACCCACCTGCTCAAGCACCCCGAGGGTGGCAGCCTGTTCTTCCCCGATCTGGCCGGGGCGCTGCTGTCGGTGCCGCTGCAGGCGGTGGTCTCGCTGGAGGCCGCCTTCGACGGGGTGCTGGCGCTCAAGCTGTTCCTGGTCGGCCTGGGCGGCTACCTGCTGGCCTGGCTGCTGTGCCGCGATCGACTGGCGGCGACCCTGGCAGGGGCCTGCCTGCTGACCGCCCCCTACCTGCTGGCCGAGGCCCACAACGGCATCAGCGAGAACCTGAACGTGGGCTGGCTGGTGCTGTTCGTCGCCGGCCTGGTGGGGGTCGGCCGCGGCCGGATCGGCGCCGGACTGGGCGCGGGGGTCATGTTCGCCGCCACCTTCCTGGGGAGCTGGTATTACGCGCTGGGCGGCCTGCTGCTGGGGGCCTTGTGGCTGGTCGATCTGCTGCTGGACAGGGAGAGGCACAGCGGGCGCTCCCTGGCCTCGCTGGCGCTGGCCGGGGCGGTGGCTGCGGCGGTCGTGTTGCCGCTGGCCGCGGTGATCTCCGGGTCGCTGGAGGCAGACGAGGCGATCGTGGCACGGGATCACCGATCCGTGGCCGAGCTGTTCGAGAGCACCCACAACGCGGTCGATCCCCTGAGCTTCGTGATGCCCGGCGACCACCACTCGCCGGACTTCCAGGCTGCCTTCGGTGAGAACTTCTTCCACGTCAGCTACCTGGGCTGGCTGCTGCTGCTGTCGGCGATCTACGGCGTCTGGCGTGCTCGCACGCGCACCGGCCTGTGGATCAGCGTCGCGGTGACCTTCCTCGTCCTGTCGCTGGGGCCGTTCCTCTACGTCGGCGGCGAGTACGTGGTGGTACGCGACCACCTGATCCAGCTGCCGTTCTATTTCGTGTTCGAGTACGTGCCCTACTTCGACCTGGTGGGGCACCCCCAGCGGTTCGTGCCGCTGGCGCTGATCGGGCTGGTGGCGCTAGCGGCCCACGGCTGGGCTGACCTGTCCCGGCGGGGGCGGTGGGGCAAGCTGGCGCTGGCGGGGCTGGCCGTGGCGATCCTGGTGGAGAACCTGGCCCTGTCACCCGCACCCTACCCGCTGCCCACCGCTCGGCTGGAACTCGATCCGCACCTGGAGGAGATCGGCGAGCAGGGGGGGACGGCGGCCGTGCTGGACCTGCCCGCACGTTTCTCCCCGCGCTTCCTCAATACCCGCTACTTCTATCTCCAGACCGCCCATCGGCGGCCCATCGTCCACACCCTCAACGGTCCGTTCTCGACCCTCCACCTGTCGCTCCAGGACAACGTGCTGGTCCAGGCGCTGCTGGCCCTGGAGTTCCCGGACGACGGGTACCCGACCGCCGCCGACCCGGAGCTGCGGCTGGGGGCGGAGCTGCTGTGGACGAAACAGTTCGACCGGGTGATCGTGCACCGGACCTACTACGGGGAAGAGGGGGTGCGGGGGGCGACCGAGGAGCTGCTGGAGCGGGTGCTCGGTCCCGCGTCCCACGAGTCGGAACGGATCGTCGAGTTCCCCATCCCCGCGGTCGTCGAGGCGGTCGGTACGGAGGCGGGCGATGGCGGCACCTGACCGGCGGTGGATCTTCTGGGTGGTGGTGCCACTGCTGTTCGCGGCGGCGGCGGCGCTGGCGCTGGTGGTGGCGCGGCAGGCCCGGCAGCAGGTCGCCATCGAGTCCGATCCCATCGACATGGTCGACGATGAACTGGGCTACCGGCTGCGTCCCGATCTGAAGGGCGCCCAGCTGGTGATCCCTGGACGACCCGTGCCGCCCTCGTTCCACCTGTCGTTCGACGCGCGCTCGGCGGGCAAGAGCTCGGTGAAGCGGATCCGCGAGTTCGTCGTGGACACCAACAGCCGCGGTTTCCGCGGCCCGGAGTTCGGGCCGACGCCGGCCAACGGGACCACGCGGGTGGTGTGCATGGGCGACTCGATCACCTTCGGCTGGGGCGTGCGGGAGGCCGAGGGGTACGTGCGGGTGGCGGAGGGGGAGGTCAACCGGTCCCGGGGCGACGAGGCGCCACGCCACGAGATGATCAACGCCGGGGTTCCGGGCTACGGTCTGGACGTGATCCTGCGGTATCTGGAGCGGGACATCCTCGCTCTACAGCCAGACCTGGTCACCGTCTGCAAGCTGGGCAACCTGCGAGCCGACGACCCGCTGGCCGATTTCCGCGACAAGCTGGCCGCAGTCGCAGCGCTGGGCCGGGAGCACGGCTTCGCGGTCGCCTTCCTCTGCCCCCCCCGCTCCACCTTCGACCGCTGGCCGCTGACCCCCCGCTTCCGCGACGCGATGGAGGCCGAGGCCGCCGAACAGGGGGCGATCTTCGTGGACTTCATGACCCTGTTCGACGAGGCCGCTGCCGCCCGCGGGCTCGTGGTCGAGGTGGACGGCGAGACCCAGCGGCTGGTGAACATGGACGGCGGGGAGCGCTCGATCGAGGTCGAGGTCACCTATCGCAAGTTCGGTCCGGACGCCGACCCGCTGGCCCCGGAGCTCTACGAGTTCATGGACCACAGCAAGCTGGCCGAGGCGCTGATCTATGACGACGGGCACCCGGACGAGGAGGGGCATCGGTTGATGGGGGAGTACCTGGCGGAGCGTTTGCTGGAAGCGGACCTCGGTCGCTGATTCCCGACCCGCGGATCGCGGCGTAAAAGTGATTCTCTATTTGAAAATTGCATGAGAATTTCAAGTCATGCTTGAGAGACGCCTGGTCCTCCCGCCCCCTGGTACCGAGACCTTCTTCCTGTGGGGACCGCGCCAGACAGGGAAGAGCACGCTGCTGCGGAGAGCCTACCCCGAGGCCCACTGGCTCGACCTGCTGAAGGCGGACGAGTACCGCAGGTATCTGATGAACCCCGAGCCCGAGCCCGAGCCCGAGCCCGAGTCCGAGTGATTACTGCGGGGGCGGAGCCACGCCGGGGGGTGGGGCGACGGAGGGGCTGGGGGGCGGGAGTTCGTGTTCGGGGTTGGCGGGGGCCTTGCCGTCCTCGTCATATTCGGGTTGCACGAAGGTGCGTTCGCCGTAGAGCGAGGTGCCCTTCGGCGGGGGGCCGACGGGGGCCAGGGCTTCGGCCAGGGCCTCGCCGATCAGGCGGTGTCCCTCGGCTGTGGGGTGGACCTGGTCCATGAACCAGGCGATGCCGGCCTCGTGCTCCTTGAAGTACGTTGGGCCGTCCACCAGCGGGGCGCCGACCTCGTCGGCGACCTGTCGCATCGCGGCGCGGTAGTTGCGGACGGTCTCGGGGGGCGGCACGTTGTCGAAGTCCATCGGCGCGGGCAGCACCAGGAACACCGGCCGCGCGCCCAGCTCGCTGGCCAGGCGGGCCATCTCGCGCAGGTTCTCGGTGTATGGCGCCAGCGGCACGCGGCAGTCCGAGCCGTCGGGGGCCATGCCGATGTCCTCCTCGCCGCCGATCCACGGCACCTTCTGGGTCGGGATGTAGGGGCGCAGGAGTCGCAGTGTCAGCCGGTAGGTGGCCAGGTGGTCCAGCACGTCGTGGATCAGCGGCGCGTTGATCTCGCCGGCCTCCTGGGCCTCGTCGAAGGCCTTGCGGATGTAGATGTCGCTCCAGATGGTGCCGATCACGACCCAGGCCGGCTCCACCTCCAGGCCGAACATCTCCAGGGTGTCGTAGGACTGGCCGGTGTCGTAGCCCGGGGTGGCGCCGATCACCGGGGTCACGGTCCGGCCCCAGCTCTCGGTCAGCCGCGTGGCGGCGGTGGTGGAGAACACGTCCACCATCTGGACGTTGTGACCGAAGATGCTCGAGTCCCCCAGGGTCATCAGCCGGACCTCGCCCGGCTCGATGGGCTCCAGCTCCGGGCCACGGAACTTCATCGAGTTGACGACGATCGGGTAGCCGTCGTGGGTGATGATCTCTTCGCCTGGCTTCAGCGACCAGCCGAGGGCCTCGTCCTCGACCATCGGCAGCACGTGCCCCAGTCTGTCCTGCTCGCGCTCCACCAGGGCCTCGAAGTCGGACGCGTCCCCCGGACCAGCGGTGGGCAGGCTGCGAACCTTGTCCGGCCGCAGGGCCTCGACCCCCAGCGCCGCCGCCTCCAGCAGCAGCAACCCCAGCAGCACCGCCACCAGCCGGAAGACGATCCCGCGCAGACCGCCCGAACGTCCACTCCCCTTGCCCATGTCGGCTCACCCTCGCCCACCGCCGCCCCGCAGTGGGCCTCTGATCGTAGGAAGCGGCGGGGGGGAGGGTCAAGGTGGGCCGAGCCTGCTACGCTGAATGCCGCAGGCCATGGCATCTCCCACCGAGTCCGGAACCGTCGACCGCGCCCAGCAGGGAGCGGCATGGGTGGCGTTCCTGGCCGCCCTGCTGCTGATCGGCTTCGCAGCGGTGCACGTCCACTGGGTGGGGCGCAACGAGCAGCTGATCAAGTTCGACGTGGTCCACCACCTCGACGAGTTCGCCGACTACCACGTGACCGCCGGGGCGATCCGCGATCACGTGGAGGGGGTGGGACGGCGACTGGGAGAGCGGATCAAGCTACTGAACGTGCGCGCGGGCCAGCACCTGATGTGGCCGCGGTTGATGTACGCGCTGGGGTCCGTGTGGACGACCTCGGCGGGCGGTGGGATCAAAGGGCCGCTGCAGGCCAACCTGCTGTTCGTGGCCATCCTGGTAGCCGGTGTCTGGGGGGTGATGCGGCAGCTGGGGCGCGGCGTCGATCCGGCGCTGGGGCTGGCGGCGGGGGAGGGGACCCTGATCGCCCTGGCGCTGGGGCTGCTCTATCCCGGCGTCTTCGGGCCGCTACGGCTCTACGGTCAGTACGCGCCCCTGGGCTGCTGTCTGGTCGGCGTCCTGGCGCTGCTGATGGCCAGCCGGGGGTTCGCCCGCTGGTGGGTGGTGCTGCTGCTGGGTCTCGCGTCGGGTCTGACGATGTTGATCAAGCCCCTGTTGCCATTCTACCTGGGATTGCCAGCCCTGCTCGCCCTGCTGCTGGCGGTGACCCGGCGTCCGCAGGCGGACATCCCCGGAGACGGACGGATCCGGCGGCTGGGCTTCGCGGCGGGGGCGGCGGTCATCGTCGGCGCGTTGACCCACGTCTGGCTGGCCGGGCGCGTGGGGGACGTGATCCAGGAGTCGGCGGCCCACCTGGTGCCCAGCTGGGAGCTGTTCGCCGATGGGGTGCCCAACCCCCACACCGAGGACTACCCGGCCTGGTCGTGGATGTGGCTGACCTACCCCCTGCGGGCGGGGGTCGCCGGGCTGGGGCCGGCGGGCTGCCTGGGGCTGGCGGTGGCGATCCCCCTGCTCATCGTCCGCGTCGGCCGGCTGGGCTCGAAGGCCCGGGATGCCCAGGTCCTGCTGGCGCTGGCGGCCTTCGGCGCGCCTCTCCTGCTGACCTTCGTGTCGTCCAAGGAGGCCCGCTTCCTGTTCCCGGTGTATCCCCTGCTGGCGCTGGTCAGCGCCCTGGGGCTGATGACCCTGCCGGCGCTGTGGCGGCGGCTGGCAGCGACCGCGCTCGCGGTTCTGGGGGTCGTCGCGATGCTGGGGCTGTCGTACAGCCCGGCCTTCGACGATCGGTTCCAGGGCTGGGCCTGGGCGAACCTCGGTGACGAGGAGGGCGACCTGTGGGCCGGGGCTCCGGGGGAGGCGCGGTTCCCAGACCTGATCTACGAGGAGCGCAAAGCGCTGAAATGGTTGTTCGGCCGCAAGCCTCAGATCGCCTACCTGGCCGTGCCCCAGGGGGACGACCGCATGGACGACCGGATCGACTGGGTCCGCGAGCACGCTGTGCGACGCAAGGTCGAGCTCGGCTGCATCACCGAGGACTGGAATCCCTTCATCGCCATCGAGGCGCGCGAGAAGCTCTGCCACCTGGAGACCGTGGATCTGCGGTTCTACGAGCCGGGCTATCTGGACGAGCCGCGGTTCGACCTGATCGCCGTGTTCCTGTTCCCCGACGCGTTCGAGGGTTTTGAGCCGCCGTACACCACGCGTGCCGGCGAGCCTCTGCCGGAGCTGGTCTACGCGAAGACCGCCGTGGAGATCGACGAGCACATGTCGGCGAGGCGGATGGAACGGGTCGCTACCTTGCCCTTCCACCAGGACGCGTTCGAACAGCCGGTCGACGTCCTGCTCTACTGTCCGCCTGAACACTGGCGGCTCTCCCGCGATTTGCTCAGGAAGCTGGCCGGGCCCGAGGATCCATGACCCTTCGCCCGGTCGACCCCCAGATCAGCCGCCCCCGCCCGGTCCCCGGCGGGGTCTGCCCGCGGGTGCTGCACGGCATCGACGTGGACGCGGGGGGCAACGCCTACCTGTGTTGCATCACGTGTACGGATGCCTGTTCGACCTCGCTGCGGCTGGGCAACGCCTTCGACGAGGGGCTGGCCGCCGTGGTGGAGGGGAAGGTCGCGCGGCGGGTCCGCGAGGGGCATTACCGGGGTGATCTGACCGGACTCTGTTGCGCCCACTGCGATTCGGCGATCCGACCCGAACCCGGGGCGGCGGTGCCCGACAACCCGGCGGAGTGGCTGTGGTTCCTGGAGCTTGAGCTGACCCCCCGCTGCAACCTGACCTGCCGGATGTGTGTCCACACCTTCCGCGCGTGGGAGGGCCAGCCGCTGCACGAGGGTGTGGAGCGGGGGGCGGACGTGGACCCGGCCAGCTTCCGGGCGCTGGTGGACCAGTTCCACGCCCTGCACGACGGGCCCAAGGAGGTGCGGCTGCAGTGGCTCGGCGAGCCACTGCTGCACCCCCGCTGGCCCGCCCTGCTGCGCCACGCGTGTGGCGACGAGAACACCGCCGGCGTCCTGATCACCAACGGAACGCTCCTCGACGAGGACGCGGCGGAGGCGATCCTGGACGTGCCCGGCAAGATCCGGGTCGAGCTGTCGATCAACGCGGCGTCGGCGGAGAGTTATCGGGAGGTCACGGGCGCGGACGGGTACGAGACCGTGGTGGCCAACGCGCGCCGCTTCCTGGCGCTGCGGAAGCGGGCGGACCGCGAGGCCGACGTGGCGGTGCGGATCAAGACCCTGGCGATGCCCGAGACCGCGGGGGAGGTGGGGGACTTCCTGGAGCTCTGGCGCGGCGAGCTGGACCGGCTGGACTGCGACCACGCCACCTGGTGGGACAACCAGGGGCCAGCGGCGCCGACCGTGCTCTGCGTCAACTCCCTGTTCGCCGGTGGATTTGCCCCCGCGGACGACCTGCTGGCCCGTGCGCGCGGTTACCGGGGGCCGGCGGATCAGCGGGCGCAGCTGTTCGCCGCCCAGCACCTCGAGCGCTTCGCCGGCCACCGCCCGGCCCGGCAAGTCCGCGAGCGCTCGCTGGCGCCGCTGGAGGCCTTCCTCGCGGAGACCGGCGCCGGGGACTCGACCCTGTTGAACGTCCAGGCCCTGGCCCTGGAGCTGCGGGAGGCGGTGGAGGCGCGGGCGGGCGAGTTCCAGATCGACGGGGCTGCGGGGCGCCTGTTCGCCGGGGTGGAGTGGCTGCTGGACCACGGCGGCATCAACTCGGCCGACGAATGGGAGCACCTGTCGGTCCTGCTGCGAGGGCTGCATCGCTGCATGGCCGACCGCGGACTGGGTCGCAGCGGCGCCATGCACCTGGACCTGGAGCAGGCCGTGGTCGCCCTGATCGGCGCCGTCGCCGGGCGCTTCCCGGACACCGCCCGCACGGCGTTCATGCCCCTGCTGCGGGATGTCCTGTTGCCCACCGCGCCCTTCCTCTCCGAGGCGCCCTGGTGGGCAGAGCGCGCGGT
The DNA here is from genome assembly GCA_964436045.1 of uncultured Rickettsiales bacterium. Classification (GTDB taxonomy): domain Bacteria; phylum Myxococcota_A; class UBA796; order UBA9615; family CAYRNR01; genus CAYTBN01. Next base: position 111,827 of record CAYTBN010000012.1, read on the forward strand.
CGCGGTCACCGCCTACTTGGACGCGACGGCCGGCCGGGGGGCCACCGCGGTGGAGCGGGAGTTCTGGTCCGCCGCGTTCGAGCTGGCCCACGCGGGTGGGTGGGGACGCACCCTGGCAGAGCTCGGCGAAGGCGCTTCGCGGTTCGGCAGAGCGGGCATCGAGGTGATCGAGACCGTCGACGACGCGGAGGGCTGGCTCGACGTCCAGCGCGTGGTGGTGCCGACGATCCAGGCGTTGCCAGGATTCGGCTCGCCGGACGCGTTCGTGGCGCGGGGGCCCCTGGACGAGGCCTGTCTGGCCCTGCTGCGGCGCGCGTCGACGTTTTCCGCGGCGCGCCTCGCCCCGGAGGTGGTGACCCTGGTCCGGGCGACCCTGCTGCCCACCGCCGGGCTGCGCGCCGCGGCCGGCCGGACCCGCGCGACCACGGCAGCCCTCGACGGACTGGCCGAGGCCTGGGGCGCGGCCGCCGGCCCGTCGATCCCGCTGCTCTCCCGGATCTTCCGGGCCCGCGCCGCCATCCGCCGCCGTCCCTCGATCGACCACGTCAACCGGGCACTCCGGGAGCTGAGTGAGAGCATCGATGAGATGGCACCCGAGATGGTGGCCATGGTGTTGCCCCTGGCGGAGAGGCTCCCGGCTGCCGGACGGTGGGACGACGCCCGCGGCGAACTCGAGACCATCTGGGGTCTGCTCGGCCTGCGCCCGGGCGCTCGCGAGGTGTTCGGCAAGGTCGAGATGAACCCGCGGGTTCGCTTCGACGAGGCCGCCTACTACACCCCCCGCCAGATCCGGGCCGCCGCGGGCGAGCCCTTCGAGATCGGCGTGCGGTACGTCCTCCCCGTCGGGCGGTCGCGCCCCCAGATCGGAATCGCCGTGATCGACGAGCGCGGCCAGGTGATCCACGGCCCCAACACCACCACCCTGGGCGTCGACACCCGCCACATCCCCCGGGAGGGCGTTGTCTGGTTCACGGCCGAGGCCCCGCGTCTGCGCCCCGGCAGCTACCGCGTCGCGGCCGGTCTCTTCGACCATTCCGGCGATCGCTGCTGGATGTTTGCCCCGGAGCTGGCGGAGTTGACGATCGACTAGCCGGACGGCGTCTCGAGTGCCCGCGCCAGGGTGCGTTCGCTCTCGGACTTGCCGGGGCACAGGGCCAGTGCGCGGCGGGCGTGGTGGGCGGCGCGGTCCGGGTCGCCCGCCTCCAGGTAGAGCTCGGCCAGTGTGTCGTGGATCGCGTCCTCGAAGCCTGCCAGCTCGACGGCGGGGGCCGCCAGGGCGGTGGTGGCGTCGGCCAGGGCCGCCACCCAGTCACCGAGCTTGCCGCGGGCGGCGCCCCGGAGCCACAGAGCGTAGGGCTGACCCGGCGCGCGCTCCAGCAGGGCGCTGGCCAGCTCGACCGCCACGGCCCGGTCCCGGGCCCGGTGGGGTTCGAACAGCAGCTCGGCGGCGGCGGCGGGCTCTCCGTCCGGCGCGGTGATGGCCCGGCGGAGGACGGCGCGCGCATCGTCGGGCCGGTCCAGGGCGTACAGGGAGCGGATCCGGGCCTGTAGCGCGGCCCGCGCGGCGCCCCGGCGTGGCGTGTCCCCGTCGAACAGCGCGTCGGCGAGATCCAGCACGGTGGCGTGGCGGCCGGCATCCCCGAGCAGCCCCAGCAGGAAGGCCGGCGAGTCGCCGACCCCGTCCGCGGCGTGGGCCACCTGCTCCCGCACGAAGCCCTCGGCCTCGTCGACCCGGTCCAGAGCCAGCAGGGCGCGGGCGCGGGAGTCGGTGGCGTCACGGTGGTTGGGATCCTCGGCCAGCAGGGCGTCGGCCAGCGCCAGCGCCTCCGCGGGACGGTCCCCCGCCAGCAGGGTGTTCAGCCGGGTCCAGCGGGTGTGATCGAGGAAGCCCAGACAGCACTGGGCGCAGTGGTCCGGCACCTTCTGTTCGCCGAACGTCCGCCGCCAGTCCGCGAACACACCCCCGTGCCAGATCGCCGACAGATCCTGGTCACCCACGTTGCCCAGCTCCGGTCCATCCCACTCCCAGCAGGGGCTGACCTGGCCGTTGACCTGGACCACCATCGTCGTCCAGGGCACGAAGCAGTGGGCGCCCAGTACCGGGTCGACCACCTCGTGGACCTCGGTCCGCATCACCCGATCCAGGTGGCCGATGGCGTCCACGACGGTGGACTGTCGGAAGTTGCCGGCGTTGGTCATCAGTCCCCGGGCCGCGGCCCGCCGCAGGGCCTCCGCGGCGGCGGCGTCCAGCGTGTCCCGGTCCTCCGCAAGAACGTGCAGCTCTCCGCACAGGGGGCTCATGTCCTTGAGCGACTGGAAGGTGATCTCGGCGGCGCCCTGATCCGCGGCCAGCTCGACCAGGTCCGGCATCTGTCGCAGGTTCAGGCCGCTGAGCACGGTGGTCACGGTGATCCGCGGCAGGTCGCTGCCTGCCTCCGCCTTGATCTCGCGCAGGCGTGCCAGTCCGGCCAGGGTCTGATCGTAGGTGCCCACCGGGGGGCGGAGGGCGTCGTTGGTGCGGGCGTCCGAACCGTCCAGCGACACCTGCAGCCGGTCCCAGCCAAGCCCGACGATCCTCCGCACGGTGTCCGCGTCCAGCAGGGTCCCGTTGGTAGTCAGGTCGCCCCGCAGCCCGGCGCGCTTGATCATCGACATCAGCTGCAGGGTCAGCTCGCGGCGGAGGAAGACCTCGCCGCCGACCAGGTAGATCTCCTCGGCGCCGAGGGCGATCGCCTGACGCACCGCTCGCAGCAACCGGCGATCGGGGACCTCGTCCGCGGCGGGGATGATCTCGCCGCCGTGGCAGGACAGGCAACGCAGGTTGCAGCGTTCGGTGAGCACCAGCTGCAGCCGTCGCGGACCCGGGGATTCACCCCGCCGCCAGGCCAGCAGGCGGTCGGTGTCGCTCACGGGGCTCCCGGGATCAACGGGCGGCGGGCTTGGAGCGTTTGCCACCCGGCGGGGTCCTGCGTTTGCGCGCCGCGGACACGGCCCGGCGGGCGCGGCCGGCCACCTTGCGAGCGCCCTGGGCCGCCTGCTTCGCAGCCCGCTCGGCGGCCTCCCGGGCCTGGATCTGCAGGTGGAACTTCTCGCGGTTGACGTTGGCGTCGGCCCCCGACTCGTGCACGCCGATGTCGGTGGCCACCTCGCCCTTGCCGCACTGCAGCGAGACCTGCTCGTCGTGGATCCAGGGATCGCAGGCGGTGATGAAGCCCAGCAGGATGGTGCGGGGTTTCATCTGCGACAGGTCGAACCCCAGCTTGAGCATCCCGGCCAGCCGCAGCCCCTCGAAGAAGAGCACGTAGCCGTTCTTGCGGGCCACCGCCATGCTGCCCGCGAGCCCCAGGTAGGGGATCGCCAGCGCCCGGGAGCGGGGCAACAGCTTGCGGAAACGGTCGAGGTGGGGTTCGAGGAAGGGCAGATCGATGTAGTCGGAGATCGGCCGGTAGCCGTCGTCGCTGCGCAACACCATGTAGTGGTGGATGTAGAAACACTTACGGACCTTCATGGTCGCCAGCGCGGCGAAGTACAGCTTGTTGAACACCCGGACGTCGTCGCGGTTGACCTTGCCGCCCGTGGCCCGCTCCAGGTCGTCGATGGTCTCGTCGGGCGCCACCGACTGGTCGGCGAAGTCCTCGGCGGCGCGGCCGAGGATACGACAGCCCAGGTAGAACACCTCCTTGACGAAGCCGTGCTCGGCCGCGTAGTCGAGCACCGGCTCCATCTGGTCCTCGTTGAGGTCGCGCATCACCACGACCACCAGGTCGGTGGCCACGTCGTGCTTCTCGAGCACCTCGAGGATCTGGCGCCGCTTGGCGGCCATCGGCTGGCCCCGGAGCACGTCGTCGTGGGTATCGTCGAAGCCGTCGAACTGCAGGTGGACCTCGTCCATGCCCGCGTCGATCAGCCGTTTCAGGTAGTCCTCGTCCAGCAGCCGGATGCCGTTGGAGTGCAGGGCGTTGATGTGCCCCTTCTCCTTGGACTCCCGGATCACCGTCTCCAGGTCCGGCCACAACGTCGGCTCGGCGCCCATCAGGTCCAGCTTGAGCCGCCGCGGCTGGTCGATGAACTCGCGGACCTCCTCCAGCGTCATGTCCCGCTCCTGGTAGTCGTCGGCACTGGCCAGGCAGATCGGACACTTCATGTTGCAGCGGGCGGTCAACCGCAGGATGTAGTCCCGCTGGGGGTAGCTCCCCGGCATCAGCTCGAAGAACGCCTCCATCAGCTCGACGTAGTAGTCTGGATGGTTGGACAGGAACGCCCGCTTGATGCCGTGTTCCGGGCAGTTCTTCTCCAGGAACACCTTGCCCTCGTCGACGATCACCCTTGCGTCGACCATCTCGATGCAGACGGGGCAGGTCCCGCGGGTCTCGCGCACGACCCGGGGCGGCGACTCGCTCGCCCGCTGAGTGGCAGTGCTCATCGGATTCCTCGTTGCCGGGGGCGGCCTAGGCCGATCCCAGCGCCTCGCGGATCTGCGGCGCCAGCTCCAGGCTGGCCTCCACGCAGTGGTCCATGTTGTTGTACCAGAAGCGGCCCAGGCGGCCTGCGCACAGCACGTTCTCGTACTGCGAGATCTGGCGCTCGAACTCGGTGATCCGGTCCCGGTAGTCGAGCTGGTAGATCGGGTAGGCCCAGGGGAACCGTTCGGGGTGGATCGCGATGATCTCGCGATCGGCCTTGAGCAGGGACTCCCGCTTCATGTCGTTGATCAGCCGGTCGGCGATCGACATCGGATCCTCCCAGATCCGATCGCCTTCGGCGCAGGTCACCTCGACGCACATCGAACGTCGCCCGGGGGGCGTGTTGGCGGCGTCGAAGTTCTCCGGGATGCTGACCCGGGAGAAGCTCACGTCGGGCGTGCCGTGGTAGCACCACTGGAAGGGGAAACGTTCGCCGTCGGTGAGCAGGATGTTGTAGCAGATCAGGGCCAGGTAGCGCAGATCGGGCCGGGGCAGCCCCAGCACGTGGGCCAGCGAGTGGATCGTCCCGGTCCAGACCACGGTCGACGGCTTGAAGGTGCGCCGGCCAACCCTGAGCGAGACCACCCGGTTGCCCTCGGTCTTGACCGCGTCCACCGCCCGGCCACAGTGCACCTTGCCCCCTGCGGCCTCGATCATCGTCACCAGGTTGCGCGCGAACTGCTCGCAGCCCCCGGCCGGGTAGAGGAACTTGGTGTCCGGCTTGCCCCGGGGAATCATCATCCCCAGCAGCAGCTGCCACAGGCTGTCCATCTTCACCCGGCTGTCGATGATCGCCCGGTCGACCCCGGTCTTGGCCCAGTCTGGATGGGTCATCTCGGGCACGATGCCGAGGAACTTGGACGAGTATCCCTGGAAGAAGTTCCGGTACAGGGTGCCGCCGTACATGTTGACGATCTGGTCGCGGAACGACACCGCCGGCTTCTTGCTGAACATGAAGAACAGGTCGCGGGCGGCCGACAGCGCCATCATCGGCGGGAAGCGCAGGAACACGTAGAGCGAGGGGTGCAGGGGCCAGGGGTAGAAGTGACCCTCGAACCGCACCTGACTCACGCGATCGATCAGCCGCTTGTCCTCCTGGAGCACCCGGCGCAAGAAGCCGTCCACGTCGGGTCGCTCGGTGTGGAAGCGGTGGGGACCGATGTCGAAGATGTGACCGTCGTACTCGAACGAGCGCGCGAGTCCGCCCGCCCGATCCTCTTTTTCGATCACCACCGTCGGGATCCCGGATTCCTGGAGCATCAGGGCCAGGGAGAGCCCGGTCACACCGGCCCCTACGATCACGACGGGTTGTTGACGTGCCATGTTCACTGCCTCAGCGCGCGCACCCAGTTCAAGCCGGTGCGGAAGTCCAGACCGTACAGCAGATTATACTCGGTGAAGCATGCTGCGGAGCAGGCACGGCAGGGGGGCGGGGGCAGCGCCCCGAAGGCCGCCGCCAGCCCCATCTCGCGGGCGCCGGGGGCGTCCATCTCGTCGACGAACAACGAGCACGGAAAGACACCGCCGTCCACGTCGACGTTGAAGTACATCTTGGACGCCAGGCAGTCCGGGTAGTCCTTGAAGCGCTCCAACCGGTTGACCTTGAAGTCGGGCCAATCCCGCAGGTGTTCCAGGTACTTGAACGAGGAGGCCACCGGGTAGCCTTCCTTCTTGCGGGCCATCAACAGCTTCGCCACCTCGCGCAGCTCCCGCTCCTCGGGATACAGCCCCTCGTTGCAGCCCAGCTGGTCGTTGTGGTGCAGCGGTTGGTAGGTGGTCAGGAACTTGAGCCGCTTGGCGGTATCCAGCATCCAGTCGATCTGGTCCAGGTTGTGCTTCGACAGCACGGTGATCGTCCAGAACCGGTAGCGGCCCACCGAGTGCATGATGCCGCGCATCGTCCGGTCCCACGAGCCCGGTCCGCGGTTCAGGTCGTGGGCCGCCCGGTCCCCGTCCAGGGAGATGTTGACGTGGTCGACGCCCCGCAGCGCGTCCTCGGATTCCGGGATCAGGTGACCGTTGGTGTCCACGGTCACGAACATGCCCAGCTTCTGGATGTGACGGATGATCTCGCCGATGTCATCCCGCAGCAGCGGCTCGCCACCCCACAGGCCCACCCGCTGGCAGCCCATCGCCGCGGCCTCGTCCAGCAGCCGGAGGATCTCGGTCTGCGACATCTCCGCGCGGTTGCGCTGGGGGATCTGGCAGTAGACACAGTTGCCCGTGCACCGATCGGTGACCGCCAGCATCATGTTGACCGGCCGTCGCAGGCCGAGGGTCGTCGAGGCGATCGAGGCGCCGGCCATCTTGATGACGTTTCGAAGCGGGATCGACACGCAGATCTCCCGGGGTCACGCCCAGTAGCACGGCCCACGGAACTCTACCTCCGAAGCGCCGTCCGCGCCTGCTTGCAACGTTCCTGCCACGTCGACGACGGGGGCCATCCGCCCTCGCGCGCGGACATTGACACTCCCAGGCGCGATCACTACCGTAGCCATTGACGTCGAGGATGCCAACGTCCCTCACGAACGGGTGCCATGGCCATCGCCCCCTACCTGCGATTCGCCCGCTCCCTCGTTCTTCGCGACCGTCCCAGCTACGTCCACTACGCTGTCACCAGCAAGTGCAACCTCAAGTGCCGGTTCTGTGTGATCTGGAAGAGGGACCAGGACGCGGTCGAGTTGACCATCGACGAGGTGCGCGAGCTCGCCGGGATCCTGGCCCGGCTGGGGGCGGTCCAGGTCAGCCTGGGCGGCGGCGAGCCGGCCACGCGCAAGGACCTCCCGGAGATCGTCGAGGCCTTCGTTCGCCACTCCGTGCGCCCGCGCGTCCTGACCAATGGCGTGGCGATGACGCCCGCGGTGGCGCGGCGGCTGGTGGACGCGGGCATGCGGGACATCTCCATGTCGATGGACTCCCTCGACCCGGCCAAACAGGAGGACCTGGACGCGGTGCCCGGCACCTTCGCCCGTCGCATCGACAACCTGATCGCGGTCTCCCGGTTGCTGCCGCGCCGGGGCTGCACGCCGATCCTCAACACGGTGGTCACCTCCCAGAACTACGATGAGCTGCTCGACATCCTCGAGCTGACCACCGACATCGGCTTCTACGTCTCGTTCATCCCGATCCACACCGCGGCCGACCCCAACGGCAGCCACCGCTTCTACTCGGACGCCGGCGATCTCAAGCTGGAGAACAAGCGCCGGGACGAGCTGCGGGCGGTGTACCGAAAGCTGCTGGCGGTGAAGCGCAAGGGCGGGCCGATCATCAACTCGTCCGCCTTCCTCGAGCGCAGCGTGGACTACATGATGTCCGGCAAGGGCGAGTGGCCCTGCAAGGCCGGCACCCAGTTCCTGTCCATCAGCCCCACCGGGATGATCTCCCCATGTCACGCTCAGGAGGGGGACTGGGGCATCGACTTCCGCGACATCGAGCGGGAGTTCGGCACGCTGGAGTACAAGACCGAGGTGGCCCAGCGGATCGCCTCGTGTGAGGGCTGCTTCCGCCCCTGCTGGGCCGAGGTCGGCTTCCTGATGAACGATCCCTTTGCCCTGCTGGAGATGGTCCGCACCCAGGCTGGCTCCTACCGAGGCCGGCCCCGGGTCGACGCGGCCACCCTGCGGGCGCGCATGGGGCTGACGGGGGGCACGCCGACGTGAACGTCCTGCTGATCAACCCCACCCAGGTCCACTCCCTCGACTCCGATGCCGGGGACGCGCCCGAGGAGGGGACCGGCAGCTATCCACCCCTGGGGCTGTTGTACCTGCAGGCCGCCGTCGAGGCCGAGGGGCGGCACGAGGCCCAGCTGATCGACGACAACCGCACCCACTCCCTGGACCGGGAGCTGGCCGCGCGACGCGGCGACGACTCGCCGCTGCTGGTCGGGATCACGGCGCTGACGCCCAACCTGCCGTCGGTGGTCTGGACCGCCGCCCAGGTCAAGCGCGCCCTGCCCCACGCGCAGGTGGTGGTGGGCGGTCCCCACACCGAGCTCTACGCCCGCGAGACCCTGGCGCTGCCCGACATCGACTTCGTGATGGCCGGCGAGGCCGAGATCGGATTGCCCCTGCTGGCCGACGCCCTCGCCGCGGGTGGGGTCGGCCGCCCGATCCCCGGGCTGTACGCCGACGGCGTCAAGACGGTGGAGCCGGTCGCGGTCTGCGCCCAGGACCTGGACGCGCTGGCGGTGCCCGATCGTTCGCTGCTGGACATCACCGCCTACCAGGGCACGGCCGGCGAGGAGAACCCCTTCGGCACGATGATCACGAGCCGGGGGTGCCCCTACAAGTGCACCTTCTGTTCGACCCCCAAGGGCCGTCCGCGGCTGCGAAGCGTGGACTCCATCGTCGACGAGATGGAGCGCTGTGGCCGGCTCGGCATCCGCCACATCTACTTCCTGGACGATACCTTCCCGACCGGGGGGAGCCGCCTGCACGAGCTGTGCGACGAGATCGCCCGCCGGCCTCACCTGCCCCACTGGTCCTGCCGCACCGCCGCCGCCGGGCTGAGCGTCGAGGGGCTCGAGACGATGAAGCGAGCCGGCTGCCGCCGGGTGCAGATCGGCGTCGAGACCAGCACCGACGAGGGGCTGAAGGTCCTGGGCAAGGCCACCAACATCGCCCAGATCCGCGAGACCTTCGCTGCCGCCCAGCGGGTCGGTATCCCGACGGTGGCCTACTTCATGTTGGGGCTGCCCCACGAGCGGCAGCCGGCCGATGTGCGCCACATGATCCGGTTCTCCCGCGAGATCGAGGCCACGTATGCGCTGTTCAACGTGCTGACCCTGTACCCCGGCACCAGCCTGTTCCGCCAAGCGGTGGACAAGGGGTTGGCCGACGGGGACTGCTGGCAGCGTTTTGCAGAAGACCCGCGCCAGCGCTTCGTCCAGCCGATCTGGGACGAGTACATGACCCGCGAGGAGCTGGTCGGGCTGCAAAATGAGGCCTATCGTGCCTTCTACTGGCGGCCGAAGGTCGTGATGCGGGAGTTGTTCCGCGGCGGCGGATTGCGACACAAGGTCCGCGCTGGCCTCAAGATGCTGACCTCGTCGAGCTAGGAGTCCATCGTCCACCCATGACCCGTGTGCTGCTGATCACGCCTTACGGCTTCGAGAACCAGGGCGTCCGTATGCTCTCGGCGGTCCTCCGGCAGGAGGGGTTCGACGCGCCGATCCTCTACATGAAGGCCTGGCGCAACAACGACATCCAACCGCCCACCGACCGCGAACTGGACCTCTTCGACCGCCTGATCCGCCAGCAGGATCCGGACGTCATCGGCATCGGCTTCGGTACGCCCTACCTGCGGATCGTCACCGAGCTGACGCAGCGGGTGCGGGCGGTCAGCGGCGCCCACGTGATCTGGGGCGGCGTCCACCCGACCATCTCGCCGGAGGACTGCATCGACCACGCCGATTCGGTCTGCATCGGCGAGGGTGAGTTGCCCTTGTTGGACCTGGCGCGGGCGATCCGGGATGGGGAGTCGGCCGACGCGATCCCCAACCTGTGGGTGCGGCGGGCCGACGGGATCCGGCGCAATCCGCCGCGGCCGCTGATCCAGGACCTGGACACCCTGCCCTACGGCCATCAGCTGTTGGGCGCCGAGATGTTCGTGATCGAGGACGACAAGCTGGTGGCCCGGGACCCGTCCATCGACAACGTGATGTACCGGATCCACGCCTCCCGCGGATGCCCGTTCCAGTGCGCGTTTTGCTACAACAGCCAGTATCGGGAGATCTACTCGGGGCTGGGCAAGTACCACCGCACCCGCACCGTCGAGAACGTGCTGCAGGAGATCGAGCTGGCGCGGACCGTGCGGCCGGGGCTCAAGCGGATCCGGTTCGACGACGACAGCTTCGTGTACCCGCGGGCCTGGATCGAGGAGTTCTGCAGGGAGTATCCCCGGCGAGTGGGCCTGCGCTTCGACATCCTGCTCAACCCGACCACCGCCAAGGAGAGCACCTTGCGGGCGCTCCGGGACGTGGGGCTGGACCATGTGCAGGTCGGCATCCAGGCGGGATCGGACGAGGAGCGCGAGAAGCAGTACAAGCGCAAGGGCTCCAACGCGGACACCCTGGCGCTGGCGCAGATGCTGGCCGACATCGGCATCGACGTCACCTACGACGTGATCCTGGACAACCCCCTGTCGTCGCGGGCGGACAAGCAGGCGATGCTCGACCTGCTGCTGGATCTGCCGCGGCCCTACAACCTGTTCCTCTACTCGCTGGTGGTGTTCCCCAAGTCGTTCACGGCCACCACCTTGATGGCGGCCGGGGTGATCGGCGAGGACGACGTGGAGGGCATCGCCACCAAGTCCTTCGAGCAGTTCCGTCTGACGCTGGACTATCCACGGCCCACCGAGGACACGTTCTACGCCTGCCTGATCTCGATGGCGTCCAAGGGGTTCATCCCCCGCTCGGCGGTCCGCGCGCTCGCCCGCAGCGACACCCTGCGCGCTCACCCGACCGCCCTGCGCTATGGCGCCGAGGCGGCCAATGCGGTCAAACTGGGGACTGTGGCGATGAAGATGCTGCGGCGGGGTGAGCTGTCGGTGTTCAAGCTGGCGGAGTACGCGTCCTTCCGACGGAGGTTGATCCAGTGAGGGTCTGGCTGGTCAATCCACCGGTGATCCGGGACCGACCGACGAGTATCGGGTCGGTGGTCCAGAACATGTTCTACAACTCGCCTCCCCTGGGGCTGGCCTACCTGGCCGCGGTCCTGGAGGGGGACGGGCATCGCTGCTTCATCACCGATAGTCCGGTGATGCAGCTGACGGCGCGGGATCTGCCCGGCATGGCCCGGGAGCTACGGCCGGACCTGGTCGGGATCACCTCGTCGACTCCGTACTTCGTCTCCGCCGTCGATGCGGCCGAGGCGATCCGGGCCGAGCTCGGACCGCGGGTGCCGATCTGCATCGGCGGCCCGCACTTCAACGGCAATCCGGATCTGCTGCTCGAGCACCATGTCTTCGACTTCGGGGTCCAGGGCGAGGGCGAGTACACCCTGCAGGACGCGGTCCAGGAGCTGGAGGCCGGCCGTAGCGTCCAGGACGTGGTCGGGACGGTGGTCCGCGACGGCGACCAGCTGCACTTCGCTCCGCCGCGACCGCTGCTGGACGACCTGAGTCCGCTGCCGTTGCCGGCCCGTCACCTGCTGCCCATCGACAGGTACGTCCCGCTGCCCAACGACGAGTACCGGCTGCCCAAGACCGCGATGATCACCAGCCGCGGTTGCCCCTATCACTGCATCTTCTGCGCGCACCACACCTTCGGCCATCGCCACCGCACCAACGGCGCCCACCGGGTGGTCGAGGAGATGCACCAGGTGGTGCAGCGCTACGGCGTGCGGGACGTGGCCTTCGTCGACTCCCTGTTCACCCCGAACCGCAAGCGGGTCGACGATCTGCTGACGGCCATGGAGAAGGATCCACCCGGCGTGTCCTGGACCTGTTCGTGCCGCGCCAACCTCCTCGATGAGGAGATGCTGCGGCGGATGAAGGCCAACGGCTGCTGGAAGATCCGCATCGCCATCGAGAGCGGCAACGAGAAGGTCCTGAAGACCATCAAGAAGCAGGTGACCAAGGAGCAATTCGCCGAGACCGTCCGGATCGCCGACAGGCTGGGCATCCAGGTCAAGGCGTTCTTCATGATCGGTCACATCGGCGACACGGCCGAGACCATCGAGGAGACCATCGACTTCGCCTGTTCGCTGCCGCTGGTGGACGTGACGGCCCAGATCAACACCCCGTTGCCGGGTACGCCCCAGTACGAGATGGCCAAGGAAGCCGGGACCCTGGTCACCGAGGACGCCAGCCACTACTCGTTCTTCGAACCCGTGTTCGTGCCCGAGGGCCTGACCGGCGAGCAGCTCAACGACTACCTGCAGTCCTTCTACCGGCGGTTCTACCTGCGGCCGTCGCTGATCCGGCGCCGGCTGCGGGAGGTCAAGCGGCCCTACGACCTGGCCAAGTACTTCCGCGCGCTGCCGCTGGTGGCCAACGTGATGTTCACCAACCGCAACCAGGCCATCGGGGAGACCGAGCACCCGCCATGTCCCGACCCCGGCTGACCCTCGTCCGCGTCAACGAACGCAAGGGGATCCACCCCTTCATGGAGGAGACCAACGTCACCGGTGTGTACCCCCCGTTGGGGGTGTCCTACCTGGCGGGGGCCGCGCGGGCGGCGGGCTATCCGGCGGCCATCGTCGACGCCCACGCGCTGAACCTGTCCGCGGGTGAGATGGTCCAGACCGTCAGCCGCATCGGCGCCGAGGTGGTCGGCATCACCACCACCACCTTCAACTGGCCGGCCGCCGCCCAGCTCGCGCGGTCGCTCAAGCGGGCGATCACCGGCGTCCAGGTCTGGGTCGGTGGGCCCCAGCTCTCCCTGTACCCCGACGAGTGTATGGCCGAGACCGCGGTGGACGCGGCCGTGGTCGGCGAGGGCGACGAGGTGGTGGTGGAGCTCTTGCGGCGGCTCGAGGCGGGCGAGGAGCTGGCCGGGGTGCCCGGCACCCTGGTGCGGGTGGATGGACAGGTGATCGCCACCCCGGTGGGAGCCCCCATCGCCGACCTCGACTCGCTGCCGATGCCGGCCCTGGACCTGCTGCCGACCCACGCCTACCGGGCGCTGACCCTGCCGACGCCCTGGGTCTCGATGCTGACCTCCCGCGGCTGTCCCTTCCACTGCCGCTACTGCTCCCAGACCTACGTCGGCGGCAAGTACCGCCCCCACGGGCCGGAGCGGGTGGTGGACGAGGTGGAGCGGGCGGTGACCCGCTTCCGGGCCCGCGAGGTGGTGTTCTTCGACGAGACCTTCACCCAGCCCCGCAAGCGGGCGGTGGCCATCGCCGAGGGGATCCTGGCCCGCAATCTGAAGGTCCGCTTCAACATCCGCACCCGCATCGACCGCCTGGACCCGGCGGTGCTCGAGGCCCTGGCCGCCGCAGGTTGTACGGGCGTCCACGTGGGGGTCGAGGCCGGCAGCATGCGGGTCCAGAAGCTGATGAACAAGAACCTCAACCTGGAGCGGCTGGCCGGGTCCCTGGCCCAGGCCCAGCGGCTGGGAATAGAGACCCGGGGCTACTTCATGCTCGGCTTCCCTGGCGAGACCCTGGCGGAGATGGAACAGACCATCCGCTTCGCCGCCGAGCTGCCCCTGGACTGGGCCAGCTTCACCATCACCACCCCGGCCCCGGGCTCGGACATCTACCGCGACGCGCTGGACAGCGGCTTGATCGCCACCGACTACTGGCGGGACTACACCCTGGGTCGCCAGGGGGATGCGCCCGGCTACTTCGTGTCCGACGAGGTGGACGAACGGAAGCTGGAGCAGCTGCTGCGCAAGGCCTACCGGGTGTTCTACGGCCGACCCCAGCTCATCACCCGCAAGCTTCGAAATCGGAGATTGGTGGCCGAACTCCCCGGCTCCCTGCGCACGCTGTGGGAGATCAACCGACCGCGATAGTCTCCGGTCTCGACGGACACGGGTAAAGGTGTCAGGGCGCCAGCCCGTCGAAGATCGCCCTGATATCCGCGATCGATTGCATGGCCGCATTCTTGTCCGGCGCGTACAGCGCGGTGGCGGTGCACGTTGTAGTTTTATGGATCGGATGGCAAGCGGGGAGGAGAGCCGGGGGAGAGGGTAAGGCGAGCGCGTCGTTCGCCACCGAGCCCGGCAAGGGGTCAGCCGGGAACACGATTGGCTGTGGGCGCGGCGCGTCGGTGCGCGCTCGCCAAGCGACTCCTCGTCTTCGCGCGGAGACGCCTCACTCAATTCCAGCACACAGGCGGGACCGCCCGCGTGCAACTGTGAGCCTATGCGATTCCGGCGAGGGGTTTGCTTACCGAGCGCTTACGGAAGCAGCGTGATGTGGATTCGTGAGGCGTCCAGGCGGACGCGGGTCTGGCCCCGCCGCTTCTCCACGAACCATCCGTCGATCCCCGCGTCGAGCAACATCTGCCGGGTGTCGTAGATCAGCTTGTGCAAGGCGTTGCGCCCCATTTCGCGGGCCCGGGCGGCGCCCCAGAGCTTGACGCGCAGGTCCCGGTCGTCGACCCAGGCCCCCCGGGCATCCACCCCGAGGCGGCCGAAGGGTGCGACGGCGTCGACACCGACTGCGATGGAGCCCCCGGGGGCGACGAGACCGACGACGACTGCGACGGCGTGATGTCCCTCGACGAGGCGGACGCGGACGGGGACGGCGATCACGCCTGCACGGACTGCGACGACGGCGATCCCGCGGTGGAGAGCTTCGACCTGGACGGCGACTTCTTCTCCACCTGCGACGGGGACTGCGACGACTCCCACCCGGCGATAAACCCCTACGCCTCGGACTACGTGGGCGACGGGGTCGATCAGAACTGCGACGGGATCGACAACGACTGTGATCCGGTCACCGACGAGGAGGGGGACGTCGATGCCGATGGCTTCTCCCTGTGTGACGGCGACTGCGACGACGGCGATGCCGCCACGAGTCCGGCGGCCTACGACGTCTGCGATGGGCTGGACAACGACTGCAACGGCGCGGCCGACGATCTCTGTGTGGACTGCGGCATCTGGGTGCCCTTCGACGAGCCCAGCATCGCCTCGGCCGTGGCCGGAGCGATCGACGGCGACGTGATCTGTGTCGCGCCGGACACCCACCCCGGCAGCGTCGATTTCAGCGGCAAGGCGATCCACCTGCTGGGTGTCGGCGGGCCGGCGGTCACGATCCTGGACGGCAACGGAACCTCCACCGTCGTGCGGCTGGAGAGCGGGGAGGGACCCGACTCGGTGCTGCAGGGATTCACCCTGACCAACGGCAACGCGGTCGAGGGCGGTGGCGTCTCGATCCGCACCGGATCCCCGACCCTCGACGACCTGGTGATCGAGGACTGCTCGTCGACCTACGGCGGCGGCCTGTTCCTGGAGAGCACCGCGGCGACGATCACCAACACCTGGATCACGGGCAACGCTGGCCTCTACTTCGGCGGCGGGCTCTACGCCAGCGGGGGCTCCCCGCAGCTGGACAACGTGGTCATCCACGGCAACAACGGCTACTCGGGCGGCGGCATCTCGGTGGCCAATTCGGGCACCGTGACCGTCACCAACTCCATCGTCTTGGGCAACGAGGCCACCACCGGATCCGGCGGCGGTGTCTACATGTCCTACGGGACGCTCGAGATGGAGAACGTCGTGATATCCGGCAACACCAGCGGCGGTTACTACGGCGGCGGGCTGTCCCTGTCGTATTACGCGACGGTGATCCTGACCAACTCCGCGGTGGTCTCCAACTACGCCTTCTACGGCGGCGGGGTGTACGTCTACTGGGGGTCGACGATGGTCGCCGCCAACTCCACCTTCACCCACAACTCGGCGTACTACGGCGGGGGCTTCTACGGCTACTACGCCGACATCAGCTTCGTGAACTGCAACACCTGGAACAACTCGCCGGAGAACTTCTACTACATGGCCGATCCCACCGGCTATGACGGCAATATCAGCGAGGATCCCCTGTATCTGGACATGAGTGATCCGGACCCGCTGTACTGGGACCTGCACCTTGGACTGGGCTCGGCACTGGTGGATGCGGGGAACGGAGCCCTCGCCGATCCGGATGGCGGGGCCAGCGATATCGGCAGCTTCGGCGGTCCGGGCGCGGCCTTCTTCGACCTGGATCTGGACGGCTACCCGCTCTGGTGGCAACCGGGCGAGTACGACGGTCTGCTCTACCCCGCCGACGGCTGGGATTGCGACGACTTCGACCCCCTGGTCAACGCCGCCAACGGCTGCTGAGTCCCTATCGATTTCCCCGAATCGCCGCCAACCAGCGATAGGCCAGATCGCGCTCCTCACCCTCCTGGATCGGTCCTAACCCGTCGCCGATCCAGCGCACGAAGGTCGCGCTGTTTTCGCTGTCCGAGCGCTCGATGGTGACCACGAATGCGTCGCCCTCGCCAGCGGGAACCACGACCGTCTCCTGGTCGACGATCTCGGCCACGTCCTCGAACGCGACCTCGCTGCGCAGGGTGCCGGTGGTGCAGTCGCGCCAGTTACCCTCGAAGACCATCGTCCAGGTCGAGCCCACGTCCGCGTCGGCGGGCCAGATGGTCGGCGGCGACGAGTAGCTCAGGCAGTCGTTGGTGTCGGCGCCGTCCGAGCGGGATTCGCGGTACAGGCGCACTCCCTCGGCGTCACACTGGTAACAGAGTTCTTTGACCTGGCTTCCGGCCTGGCGGCGCTCGCAGAACTGGCCCTGGTCAGGGTGGGCGGACACGTCGTAGTCGTCGCCAAATCCGACGCCGTCGAAGTCCAGGGTCAGTCCCCGCTCCAAGAAGGCGTAGCGCCCACAGTCTCCGTCGAGGACCGGCAGCGGTCCGGGACCGGCCGAGTCGTCGTCGTCGCCCGCCGAGTCGTCGTCGTCGGCGGGGCAGCCGGCCAGACCCAGTACGAGCGGGAATAGCACGATCCGAAGCAGATTTCGCATGCCACCTCCCCGGGCTGGTTCGAAACATCCAGTCGCAGGATACCAGTTCCCTTCGGGCTGGCACGGGGTCACAATAGGCGCCGCTGTCCGCCGGAGGGGGCGGGCGAGAGAGGAACCGGCTCATGAAGCTGGACCCCGGTCTGGTCGGCAAGACACTCGCAGGCGCCGCCCGGGACGTGAGCTGGCGCCAGACCACCAACTACGCGGCCGCAATCGGCGACGCCAACCCCCGCTATCTGGACGACACGCGCCGCGGCGGCATCGTCGCCCAGCCACTGTTCGCCGCGGCCGTGACCTGGCCGGTTCTCTCCCAGTTCAACCTGCAGCTCGGTGGCGCGATCCCGCCCCAGGTGCTGCCCACCGTGGTCCACGCCAGCGAGCACCTGCAGTTCCACCGCCTGATCCAGCCCGGAGACCAGCTGCGGGTGGGGGGTGACGTGGCTGCGGTCTTCCCGGGCCGGTCGGGTACGCGCGTTGTCCTGAGGATGACGGTCACCGACGCGGCCAACATGCCGGTCTTCACCGAGTACGCCTGCGCCATCTGTCGCGGTGTGGGCTGCGACGGCCCGGGGAGCGGCCAGGACGACCTGCCCGATGTACCGCGCTTCGACGAGCCCGACTCGCCCATCTGGACCGTCGACATCGACGTGCCGGTACAGATGCCCTTCCTGTACGACGGGTGCAGCGACATCTCCTTCCCGATCCACACGTCGGTGCGCTTTGCCCGCGCCGCCGGTTTCCCCAACATCATCCTGCAGGGCACGGCCACCCTGGCGATGGCCGCCCGCGAGCTGATCAACCGCGAAGGGGACGGGGATCCGGGCCGCCTCAATGAGATCGCCTGCCGCTTCACGGGGGTGGTCCTGCCGGGCAACCCGATCCGGCTGCAGCTGCTGCGCAAGGACCGCTCGGCCAAGCGCGGCGCCCAGCTGGCCTTCCGCGTGCTCGACACGGCCGGGAACCCGGTCCTGCGATTCGGCTACGCGCGGATGGAGTAGCCGATCGGGCTACCAGCGGGCGTCGATGCGCGCCTGCCCCTCCTGGAGTTTGGTTCCGAACAGGTAGGACATCGACACCGTGTCCTCGTAGTGGTCGCCGTCCTCGGTGAGCAGGGAGACGTGGGTGTTGAAGTCGGGCTGGGGCACGATGTAGCCGGCGTAGGTGTCCAGCATGCCGAGCACGGCTCGGTAGTCGGTGTCCAGCGAGTCCAGCAACGGGGGGACCGCCGGGTCGGGGTTCAGGGTGTAGGGCCAGGCGTGGATCGCCAGACAGTCGCAGTCACCGAACTCGGTCGTGTCGTTGCAGTCGCTCCACTCCACCTCGTTGCAGTCGGCGTCGTGCTGGGGGAAGTAGGCGCTGTCGGGGCCGCGGGCCGCCGGATCGTCCACCTCGTCCAGCCAGCGGCTGTCGTCCGCGGGCAGGCCCCACGCGATCTCCGGGAACAGCTCGCCGGGGGCGGTCACCAGGCCGATGGGGCCCAGCTGGACGCGGAAGGTACGCAGCTCCAGGCAGCCCATCTCGACCTCGCTGGCCTCGGGACACAGCTCGGGGTCGTAGACCGCGTCATCGAAGGTGAGGTCGAAGATGCCCATGCCACCCAGCATCTGGAAGCCCACGTTGGTGATCGGTACGTAGAGTGGCTCGCTCTCGACCCGCAGCGGGGTGGCCTGCACCACTTCCCCGGCCGCCAGCGCCGCCATCGCCGCCTCGGCGATGTGCCAGCCGTGGGAGCGGGTGAACTCCCAGGTCTCGTTGTCGGGCCACTCGGGCACCGGATCGCCGTCTCCGTCCGTGCGGGTGTCGCCCACCTGCTTGCCGAAGCAGCCGTCGTCGTCCGGATCGGCCACCGCGGCCTCGTCGCAGGTCTGGAACACATGGACGCCGTCTTCGTCCACCAGCGGCAGATCGCCGCCTCCGGCGGACTGCATGCCACCCAGGCACTCGGGCATGTGCACGGCCACGCCACCATATTCCGCATCGAGGACCGTCCGGGTCACGCCGACCCAGTCGGAGGACAGCAGGGTGTTCTCGTCGCCCCATACCTCGGGGTGCTCCGACCAGTTGGTCCAGGTGAACACGGCCGCGCCGGAATCGCCCACGCCTTGCATCACCAGCAGCTGGTCCGAGACCACCACCGGATTGCGGATGTCGTGGATCGTCCCGTGCATCTTGTCGGTCGGGTTCTTGCCGCCGAACTTGGCGCCGTTGAAGTAGGGGTCCTGGTCCCGCATCCGCACGGCTCCGACCTTGAAGGTGACCGGCTCCATCGCGCCGGCCGCGTCTCGCACCGCTTGTTCGATGGCGTCGACCACCCGCTCCTGGTACTCGGGGATCAGGCCAGAAACGGGATCGGCGAAGTCGTAGGGGTTGCCCCACAGGCCCATGGTGTCCGGCCCCTAGTGGTTGTGGGAGGACGACGCCAGCAGCCGGTCGCCGTCGAAGCCGTCCGCCACGAGCCGATCGCGGGCCACGTGGATCCGCTTGTGGGCCAGGCCGACCAGGTCCATGCCCACCAGGGCCAGGTACTCGCCGTCGTGGGACAGCACCACGGCCCGCACGGTGATCGGATCGTGGACCCCGTTCGCCGGCCGCATCGGCCCGTAGCCGCCGATGAAGATCGCGTCGAACCAGCCATCGCCGTCCACGTCGTCGAAGGGCTCGCTGCAGTACTCCCCCGTCGCGTCGGGATCGTCCAGGCATCCATCGAAGGTGCCGTCGCCGTTGTGGTCGGTCCAGGTCTCGACCACATCGGGGGTGACATCGATCGAGGCGGCGCCAGCGTAGGTCACGCCGTCGTTCGCCAGGATCATCCCCAGGGGCGCGTCGTCGTCGTCACCGGGACCGGCGCTGTCGTCGTCGTCTTCCCCCGGACAGCCCACCGCCAGAGCCAGCAGTCCGACCGTGCCCAGTAAAACCAGCTGCCATCGCATGGTTCGTCCTCCCCCGCGCGTGTGGATGCGCGGCGGGTCCATATCTATCTGGACGATGGCCGTACCGGAGGGCTGTTCGAATACGCGCCCGGGCCGGGTTCGGCGTGCAGGGCAGTCGGGCGCCGGCCCAGGACCTGCTCGAAGTCGTCACACAGCTGCGCGGCGTATTGCCGGGCGTGGGTCCGCTCGACCGCGTGGATCGTGATCCCGCCAAACCCCCCGCCGGAGAGACGCGCTCCAACGTGGCCCGGCAGCTCGCGGCCCAGGTCGACCAGGACATCCAGCTCCCGGCAGGAGTTCTCGAAGTACTCGCGGGATGAATCGTGGGACTCGTGCATCAACTGGCCGAGCGCGGCAGCGTCGCCGCGGGTCATCGCGACCACGGCCTCCTCCACCCGCCGATTTTCGTGCACCACATGGTGGGCGCGGCGGTACTGGGAGGGCGACAGCCTCCCGCGGGCGGTGGCGAGCAGGTCCGGGGTCACGTCCCGCAACGTGTCCACCGGATGACCGTCCCGGCGAAGCGCGGCGGCGGCCCGCTCGCAGGTCGCCCGGCGGTGGGCGTACTCGTCGGACAGGTCGTGGGCCACATGGGAGTTGAACGCCAGGAAGGTCACGCCGTCGGGGAGGGGGACGTGGGCGTGCCCAAGGGTCCGGAAGTCCAGGCGGACGGCTTGGCCGCTCCGCCCCAGCAGGCTCGACAGCTGGTCCAGCAGCCCGGTGGGCGCGTTCATGTAGTGGTGCTCCACCCGCTGGCCCAGGCGGGCGATCTCCAGCGGGGGCAGGGTCTCTCCGGCCAGCTCGAGCATCCCGAGGGTCAGGCAGACGGCCAGCGACGCCGAGCTGCTCATACCCGACGACAGGGGCAGGTCGCCGTCGAAGATGCCGACGAAGGGCGGGACCCGGACGCCGAGTCCCGCCAGCTCCCGCAGCACACCCGTGCCGTAGCGGACCCAGCCCGGGACCGGGCCGATGGCCCCGTCGAGGGCGAGTACGGCGTCCTCCAGCGGGCGCGCCCGCCACAGCAGTCGGCTGTCGTCGTCGACCCTCGCCCCGGCGAAGGTCGTCCCTTCGCCCACGGCGTAGCTCAGGGTCAGGCCCCCGTTGTAGTCGGTGTGGTTCCCGAGCAGCTCCACCCGGCCGGGGGCGAACGCGATCACCTCGGCGGAGCGGCCGAACTGCTCGGGGAACTCCGCCAGCAGTCGCTCGCGGACCGGGACCGGTCGCTCTTCCATCGTCGTCGCGTCTCCCTCGGTCGGCAAGGAAACCACAGCTTCGGGAGCAAGGCGAGGGTGCCCCGGATTGGCGCTTGCCCGGCGTGGGAGCGATACTCGGCCGCATTCGGGAACGGGGATGATGCACGACGACATCGCCACACCGGCACCGGAGCGTTCGCCGCGGATCTGGATGCGCGCGGCCTGGTTCATCCTGGCCGCCGTGGCGGGCCTGATCTGCTGGTCCTACGCCGAAGTGGAGCTCATCGACGACGCGTTCATCTCCCTGCGATACGCCGACAACCTGCTGGCTGGCCACGGGCTGGTGTTCAACCCGGGCGAGCGCGTCGAGGGCTACTCCAACTTCCTGTGGGTCTTGCTGCTCGCAGCGGCGGGCGGGCTGGGGCTGGAGATGCCCGCCGCCAGCCAGTGGCTGGGGGGTCTGTTCGGGGTCGGACTCGTGTGGGCCACGGCCACGGCGCTCCCGGGCCATCGACCGTGGCGGCTGCTGGCGCCCGCGCTGCTGGTGGGCAACCTGACGGTCTGGCTGTGGGCGGTCCATGGCCTCGAGACGGTGATGTTCGCCTGCTGGGTCACCCTCGGGATCCGCAGCGATCTGCGCGGCTGGCGAGAGGGGAGGGTGCCGCTGGGATCCGCCCTGTGGTACGCCCTCGCCGCTCTGACCCGTCCCGAGGGGCCCTACTTCTTCGTCGCCTCGACCGCGTACTGGGCCGTGCTCCATCCCCGCGCCCTCGTCGGGCGCGCGGGGGTCCGGCACCTGGCTGTGTTCGGGATCGTGGTCGGCGCGCACCTGCTGTGGCGCCACGGGTACTACGGCGACTGGCTCCCCAACACGGCCCACGCCAAGCTCGGGCTGTCCACCCAGTTGCTCGCCCGGGGCCTCCGGTACCTCTGGGCCTTCGCCCGTCCCCCCGGCGCCCTGTTCGGCCTGCTGTGCATCCCGGCCGCGCTGGCCGCGCGCCGGGATCGATCCGTTCGCTTTCTGCTGCTCCTGGTGCTGGGCTACCTGGCCGTGATCGTGATCGAGGGGGGGGACGCGTTCCCGGCCCACCGCTTCTTTGTCCCCATCTGCCCGGCGCTCTACCTGCTCGCCGCCGAGGGGGCCCGCCATCTGGACGAGCGCTGGCGGCGGCGCGGACGGGTCGTGACCTTTGCCCTGGTCGCGTTCGCAGCGCTCGCCATCGGACTGCACGCCGAGTCGACTCGCCTGGACGCGGCTGGCGAGGCGGTCACGAGCACCGGCTTCATCCGCAACATGAGGCAAGCGGCCGGGGCCCTGACGAGGGCCTACCCCGCGGGGACCACCATCGCGCTGAATCCGGCGGGCGCCGTGCCGTACTACACCGGGTTCGTGACCTACGACATGCTGGGGCTGACCGATCCCCACATCGCCCGCCAGCGAGACGATCTCGGGGAGGGCACAGCCGGGCACGAGAAGGGGGACGGCGCCTACATCCTCGACCGCCGGCCGGATCTGATCCTGCTGGGCAACGTGCACCTGGTCGACACATTCCCGGCGCCTGGCGAGGAGGTCCAGATCCCCCTGTTCCTCCGCAGCGAGTACGAGATCGGCACCTCCCCCGACCTGCGGCGTGACTACCAGCTGGAGCTGCTGCCCACCGACGACGGCCGCTACCTCGCCGCCTACCGCCGCCGCGACCTGGACCCGGAGGCCGGCGGGGGAGTGCCCGCCGCGCCGTAGAGCCCCGCGATCCGGACTGTTATCGTGGTTCGAACCGTGCCCCAGCGAATCCGATGGTCGAGCCCCTGGATCCCCCTGGGGCTGTTCCCCCTGGCCCTGGCCTACCGCTGGGTGTGGTCGACGATGGTGCCTCCGGGTCGAAACCACGATGCGGCCGAGAACGCGGTGGCCGCGGCCCAGGTGTGGCACGGCGGCGCCGATCTGCTGTTCATCCGCGGTCGCGGGCTCGAGAAGGAGCCCCTGTTCCAGGCCCTGCTCTCCGGCGCGATGACCTTCCTGGAGGGGGAGCAGGCGCTGCTGTGGGTGTCGCTCCTGCTGGGCGCCGCCGCCGCTCCGGCGGTGTGGATGCTGGCCCGGGCGGCCGGGCTGCGGGGCGGTGCCCTGGTCAGCGCGGCCTGGGTCACCTGCGGCGCCTGGCCGTTGCTCTACTCGGTGGCAGGAATGCGCGTCGTCGCGGCGCTGGCCCTGTCGGCGGCCGGCCTGGCGGGTGCGCTGGCCATCGAGCGTCGCTGGCGTGAGCAGCAAACGCCGTCGATCCCGCTGCTGGTGGGGACGGGGGTGATGCTGACCCTCCCGCTGTACGCCTACACCTCCGCGCGCATCGTCTGCGCTGCCGCCATCGGCTGGCTGGCGGTCCTGGCCGTCGTGCGGCGCCCCTCCGGGCCGGCGAGACAGGGGGCGTGGATCGGCCTCGGTCTGTTGCCCGCTGTCCCCTGGCTCGCGGCCCTGCTGGGACCGGCGGGTCGCGAGACCCTGCTCCGGGGCAGCTACATCTTCCTGGCCGACGGCGCCGACCGCTGGCGGCTGTTCCTGGATGCGGCGCTGCTTCCCTTCCACGTGGGTTGGGAGTACGCCCCCGTCTCGCGACCGGGGTTCATCGCCGACGGCGCGGCCACCGTGTTCCCGCTGGCAGGCACGCCGCCTGTGGCGTTGCCGTTCGCGGCGCTGCTGGCCGCCGGGCTGGTGGTGGGGATCGTGGATACCGTCCGCCGGCCGCGGGCCACCGCTCCGTCGCTGGCGCTGGCGGTCTGGGGCACTCACCTGCTGATCCTGGGATTCGCCGGGCCGTCGGCGACGAGGCTGTTGCTGGCGGTGCCCGCGCTGGCGTTGCTGATGGGCTGGGGTGCCGAGCGGCTGGCCGGCTGGCTCGGCGGCTCCCGCGCCGCTGTGGCCCTGGCGGCCTGCGCGATCCTGGCCGCCGCGGGGGGCGCCTGGGAGAGCGCGCGGTTGGCCCGCCTGGTGGATCATCCGCTGGCCTGGAGCAACTTCCCCGACGCGGTGGCAGTGGCAGCCGATCTGGGCGTGGACATGCCCCCGGACCGCACCCCGGTGGTGGTGATTCCCCGTGCGCGGTCGGTGGTCGAGCTGGCGCAGCGACGGCGTCCGGGGATGGAGATTGCCGAGTTCTACGAGGCCCCGGGGCGGCTCGACGACATCCCCCCGCTGCCCGCGGACGCCCGCCCGGTCTACCTGGTCGTCAGACACCCGAACACCGAGTTGATCCTGGCGGATCTGGTCGCCCGCCACCCCGGGGGCGTATGGACCCCCGTGCCCGGTCCGGGCGGCCGCACCTTCGACGAGCTGACGCTGCACCTGTTCGACCCCGAGGGCGAGCTTCCCTGACCCGCCAGGGAGTGGTCCTCGCCCTGGCCCTGCTGCCCTCGCGATCAGGGGAGCCAGGGCGTCGGGTCGGGCGTGGCGGCGTCGGGGGCGGTGAGATAGGGCGTGTAGGGGATTGCGGCGGCGCAGGCCAGGTCGTCGTTCTGGTCGTAGATCATCGACTCGATGGTCGCCACGTCGGTGGTGTTCCAGTAATTGTCGGTGGCGGTCATCGCGGCGCTGCTGTAGCCCGACGGCAGCATGACGGCGGTCCGATCCGTGCTCAGGAAGGTGTTGTAGTGCACCTCCAGATCGGCGGAACCGTATGCCGCCCAGTTCTCGATGGCATACGAGCTGGTCTGCTCGAAGAACACGTTGTTGGTGACGAACACGTCCACGCTGGACATGCCCGTGCTGAGCCCGCCGGAGCGGATGAACACGTTACGCTCGATGAAACACTCGGCCGCCGGATACCACAGGTAGAGATAGCTGCCGACGGTGTCGAGCACCGAGTCCGCGAGCAGCAGGTGGCCGGTGATGGAGTGGCCCGTGGCACCGTAGAGGCTGCCGCCCGTGATGAAGGCGTAGCTGATGTCCATGACGAACAGGTCGACGCTGCTGGGTCCCGGCTCGATGTGGAGGTCGGCGATCTCCACCCGGGCGGTGGGCGTGCCGTCCACGTCCAGGTAGCCATACACCTGCAACGCGTAGCCCGCTCCGCCGACCACGGCGCCCTCATCCATCGTCAGCGTGGTCCCGTAGGCGAGCTGCACGTCCCCGGTGAAGCAATACGGGGAGTCCGCCGCCGTGAGGGTGGTGTCGGTCGACATGATCCCCGAGGGGACGGCGGTCACGTCGCTGTCGTCGCCGTCCACGTCCCCGTCGCAGTCGTTGTCCAGCCCGTCGCACAGCTCGATGGCGCCCGGGTAGACCGCGGCGTTGGAGTCGTCACAGTCTGCGTCGTTGGCCACGTAGCCCGCCGGGGTGTCGCAGGCCAGCAGGGTTTGCGCCGGATCGCCGTAGCCGTCGCCGTCGTCGTCCGGGTGGAACTCGGTGGCGTCGAGGGCGTCCCCCTCGTCCACGGTCCCGTCGCAGTCGTTGTCGACCCCGTCGCACCACTCGTCCGCGCCGGGGTAGATGGTGGGATCGCCGTCGTCGCAGTCGCTGGCGTCGGCGACGTGGTCGACCGGCGCGTCGCAGGCGAGTGCGGATGACAGGGCATCCCCGAAGCCGTCCCCGTCCAGGTCCGGGTGCCAGGTCAGGGGATCCGCCACTCCCTCGGGATCGTCGTCGTCGATCCAGCCGTCGCAGTCGTTGTCACCGCCGTCGCAGATCTCGGTGTTGCCAGGGAAGTTGGCCGCATCGGCGTCGTCGCAGTCGGTACCGTCCGCCACGTGACCAGGGGGCACGTCGCAGGCAGGCACCGTCACCGCAGGATCGCCGAAGGAGTCCCCGTCCTGGTCGGGGTGCCAGTTGTCCTGACCGGTGATGTCGTCCAGGTCGGCGTCGTCCACCTCGCCATCGCAGTTGTTGTCGGCCCCGTCGCAGACCTCGGTGTTCCCCGGGTAGTTGCCGCCGTCCAGATCGTCGCAGTCCGTGCCGTCCGCCACGAACCCGGCGGGGGCGTCGCAGGCCAGCTGGGCCAGGGCGGCGTCACCATACTCGTCGCCGTCGTGATCCCGGTACCAGATGCCCTGGCCGACCACGTCGTCCAGGTCGTCGTCGTCCGCCAGGCCATCGCAGTTGTTGTCGATGCCGTCGCAGATCTCCGGCGCGCCTTCGTAGATCGCAGGATCGGTCTCGTCGCAGTCCGCGCAGACGGGGTGGCCGTCGCCGTCGTCGTCCACCAGTTCGAGGGGCGGAAGGACGCCGTCGCAGTCGTTGTCGACCCCGTCGCAGACCTCGTCCGCGCCGGGATACACTGTGGGGTTGGAGTCGTGACAGTCCTCGCACTGGACGAAGCCGTCCCCGTCCAGATCCGTGGTCTCGTCCGCGGGGATCACCCCGTCGCAGTCGTCGTCCAGCCCGTCGCACAGCTCGGTCGCGCCGGGGTAGACGTCGGCGTTGCCGTCGTTGCAGTCCACACAGGCGGGGCTGCCGTCGCCATCGGCGTCCACGTCCTCGCCCGGGAAGGGCGCCCCATCGCAGTCGTTGTCCAGCCCGTCGCAGATCTCCAGGTTGCCCGGGAAGTTG
>CAYTBN010000013.1:0-49103 GCA_964436045.1 uncultured Rickettsiales bacterium
AGGTCAGCGCGTCGACGGCGTCGCCCTCGTCGACGTCACCGTCGCAGTCGTTGTCGACGCCGTCGCAGTACTCTTCGGCCAGCGGATTGATGGCGGCCGAAGAGTCGTCGCAATCCTCGGCGTTGTTGACGTGGCCCGAGACGACCAGACAATCCCAGAGCGGCGTGGCGGCCGCGTCACCGTAGCCGTCCTGGTCAACGTCCGGATACCAGGCCTGCTGGGCCAGGTCCTCGTCCACGTCGTCATCGCAGTCGTTGTCGATCCCGTCACAGAGTTCGGGCGCGTCCGGATAGATCTGGGAGTTGGTGTCGTCGCAGTCCAGGACGTTGTCCACGTACCCGAACGGCGGGAAGCAGGCCACTTCGGTGACGTCCACGTTGCCGTAGCTGTCCCCGTCCGAGTCCTCGTACCAGGTGGACGCGTCCAGGGCGTCCGGCTCGTCCACGTCGCCGTCGCAGTCGTTGTCGGCCAGATCACACCACTCGTCGGCGCCCGGGTAGATGTCGGCGTCGTTGTCGTTGCAGTCGTCGCCGCCGCAGTCCTCGCGGTCGTGGCCGTCCCCGTCGTCATCGAGGCAGCAGACCGGATTGTCGGCGCCGGGTGTGCCGAGATCGCCGTCGCCGAACTGGTCCACCGCCGCGCACCAGTTGTCAGCCGAGTCGTTTTGCCCGCCGTCATAGGCGTCGATGTCCAGGGACATCGCTGCCCCGGCGACGTCGGGCCAATCCGGGTCGAAGTACTCGACCCTGTCGAGCTCGATGCCGCCGAACTCGAGGATGATCTCGTCCTCGGTGTTGCTCAACGCGAAGTTGCTGTATTCGAAGTCGCCGCTCACGCCGCCGTTGGCAGCGGGATCGGCGTCACGGACCAGGATCCCGTAGCCGCCCGAGGCCACCCAGACGTCCTCGTCGACGACGAAGGAGTTGCTGCCTTCGTCGCTGAACTCGAAGCCGTAGAGGTTGATGTCGTAGGCGCCCAGGTTGTTGATCTCGAACCACTCGCCGTAGGTGTCGTCCACGGCGAGGGCGTCCCGCATGATCTCGGTGATGATCACGTCGCCGGGGTTCAGCATGGCCTCGTCGACCAGCCCGTCGCAGTCGTTGTCGATCCCGTCGAGCACCTCGGCGGCGCCGGGGTTCACGCCGATCGCACCGTCGTCGCAGTCGTCGCCGCCGCAGTCCTCGTCGTCGTAGCCATCCCCGTCCAGGTCGTCACACACGGCCACCGACACCCAGGCCACGGCCTGCTCCAGCAACTGGTCGGCTTGCCCGCTGCGCAGATCGTCGATGTTGTAGCCGTCAGAGGCGCCATACAGCAGCCCGATGTAGACGACGTGGCCCAGTCCGAGGTCGCCGGTCACCAGGGCCTGGGTCGGGGAACCGTTACAGCTGTTTCCGGTGGCGGTCCCGAGGACCTCGGCGTTGTCGCCGTCGACGGTGAACGGGTTGAACTCGATGTCGGCGCTGTCGGTGGTGATGTCGGTCAGTCCGCTCGTCACCGGGTGCGTATCGTCGAGGATCGTGAGGGTCAGCGTGCCACCGTCACAGTAGTAGTTGGTAGCGTCCGGATAGGCGTCGATGGGGAGCAGGTCGTCCAGCACGTCGCCGCCCGGGGTCGAAGGGGTGATGGCGTAGTCGATCCATCCGGTCCCGACGAACCCCCCGTCGCCAGCGGTGACCCAGTCGGAGATCGCCTGGGCCATGGCCTCGGTCCAGTCCCGATCCCCGCCGCTGCCGGACTGGCCCATCACCACCACGTCGAACGCCGCGAGTTCGGCGATCGTGTCGATCTCGTCCGCCGTGACCACCACGGCGTTGAAGTCCTCGTAGGTGTCGTCGTTCAGCTGGTCGGCGATGTCCTGGCCAGTGCCGTTGGCGCTGGCGTCCTCGACGGCGACCTGGATCTGGCCGAGCGCGGCGGTCGGCAGGCCGAGCCCGAGGGCGGTTCCGAGGATCAGGAGAGTGCGGGAGAGTCGACGGTGGGTCATCGGGGTTACCTCGCTAGGCCGTTTCACACGGCGGTCGAACTACCGTTCTACACGAGGTAGCGCCAGATGTGGGCGGGGGATCTGCTCGCGAGGGGGCTGACGGAGCGGGGCCAGCGCAGCGCTGGCGGCCTTTGGGCGCCCGTTCACCCCAGATGTGTCAGCCAGGATCGGCCGATCAATCGCCCGCGTCCGGCTCCCAACGCAACACCGGCTTGCGGGCGGCGGTCACCTCGTCGAGTCGGCGGACGACCGTGTTGCCCGGCGCGTCGTGGAGTGCCTCGGGATCCGCGTCCAGCCGTTGCCGTAGCTCGATCATCGCGTCGCAGAACTCGTCGAGGGTCTCGAGCGCCTCGGTCTCGGTGGGCTCGATCATCAGCGCGTCTTCCACCACCAGCGGGAAGGACATGGTCGGCGGGTGGTAGCCCTGGTCGATGAGCCCCTTGGCCACGTCCAAGTTGGCCCGCTTGGGGGCCACCCCGGCGGTGGTCACCACCACCTCGTGCATGCAGGTGGTGTCGTAGGGGATCGGATAGTGACCGCGCAGGCGCGCCCGCACGTAGTTCGCGTTGAGCACCGCCAGCTCGGTGACCCGCTTGAGTCCCGGGGCCCCCAGCTCGCGGATGTAGGTGTAGGCCCGCACCACCACGCCGAAGTTGCCCAGGAAGGCCCGCAGCTGACCGATGCTCTCCGGCCGCTGGCGGAACCCGTGGGGCACGTAGCGGTCGCCCTCGCGGACCACGAGCGGGTTGGGCAGGAAGGGCGCCAGGTGGGCCTTGACCCCCACCGGGCCCGAGCCCGGGCCGCCGCCGCCGTGGGGCGTCGAGAAGGTCTTGTGCAGGTTGAAGTGCATCACGTCCACGCCCTGGTCGCCGGGGCGGGTGATGCCCATCATCGCGTTGAGGTTGGCCCCGTCCATGTACAGCTGGGCGCCCACCCCGTGGAGCAGCTCCGCCAGCTCGCCGATGTGGCCCTCGAACAGCCCCAGTGTGTTGGGGTTGGTCAGCATCAGCGCGGCCACGTCCTCGTCCAGGTACTGCGCCAGGGTGTCCGGGTGCAGCACGCCGTCCTCGCCGCTGGGCACCTCGACCACGTCGTAGCCGCAGAGCACGGCCGACGCCGGGTTGGTGCCGTGGGCGGTGTCGGGGATCAGCACGCGCTTGCGCGGATTGCCGTTCCTCTCGTGGAAGGCGCGGATCACCATCAGCCCGCACAGCTCGCCCTGGGCCCCGGCCGACGGGTGGAGGCTGACCGCGTCCATCCCGGCGATCTCGCCCAGCATCTGCTGGGTCTCGAAGGCCAGCTGCAGCGCGCCCTGGACCTGGTCCACGGGCTGATGGGGGTGCAACATCGCCAGGCCGTCGAGCCGGGCCGCGGCTTCATTGACCTTCGGGTTGTACTTCATCGTGCAGGAGCCCAGCGGGTAGAAGCCGGAGTCGATGCCGAAGTTCCACTGGGACAGCCGCAGGAAGTGCCGCATCACCTGGGGTTCGCTGCACTCGGGGAAGCCGGCGACCTCGTCGCGGACCAGGTGGTCGGGCAGCGCCGCGGCGGCCCCCACCTCGGCCTCGTCGATGTCGCAGGCGGGCAGGTCGACCGCGCAGCGGCCGGGCACGCTCTGCTCGAACAGGGTGACCTCGCGGAAGGCGAGGCCGCGGGTGCCGGGACCGGTGTGGTGCGCGCCCATCACAGCTCCCCTCCCCCCTGGGCCATCGCGGCCACCAGATCGTCGATGCACTGCCGGCTGTTGCGCTCGGTGGCGCACATCAAGAAGCGATCCTGGCCTCCGCCGGGGACCCGTCCCAGCCAGACCCCAGCCAGGAAGCCACGCTCCGCCAGCTTCGTCAGCAGCGCCCGCGCGTCGCCTGCGAATTCGACGGCGAACTCGTGGAAGAAGGGCGCGTCGTGGGGCAGCGAGAAGCGCTCCAGCTTGCCGACCTGCTGGCGCAGATATGCCGTCTTGAGGTGGCTCTGTCGGGCCACCTCGCGGATGCCCTGCTTGCCCATCAGCCCCATGTAGATCGTGGCGGCCAGCGCCATCAGCCCTTGGTTGGTGCAGATGTTCGACGTGGCCTTCTCCCGGCGGATGTGTTGCTCGCGGGTCGACAGGGTCAGCACGAAGCCGTCGTTGCCGTCCACGTCCACGGTCCGCCCGCAGAGCCGGCCGGGCATCTTGCGCATGAACTTTTTGCGGGTGGCGAACAGTCCCACCCCCGGGCCGCCGTAGCTCGGCGCGATGCCCAGCGGCTGGCCCTCGCCGACCACGATGTCGGCCCCGAACGCCCCCGGCCCCCTCAGCCAGCCCAGGGCCACTGGATCGGGCACCCCGACCACCAGCTTGGCCTTCGCCGCCGCCGCGATCTCCGAGATGGCCTGCAGATCCTCCACGCTGCCCAGGAAGTTGGGGTAGCTCACCGCCACCGCCGCCGCCCCCTCGATCTGCGCCCGCATCGCGTCCAGATCGGTCAGCCCGTCAGCCCCCAGCTCCAGCGGCTCCAGCACGATGTCGTCGCGGAACTTCAGGTAGGTGTACAGCACCTCCATCCACTGGGGGTTGATGCCATTGCTCACCAGGATCCGGGTCGGCCCCTTGTCCGATGCGCGGCCCGGCTGCAGTCGGTCCACCAGTAGCACCGCCTCGGCCAGCGCGCTGCCCCCGTCGTAGAGGCTGGCGTTGGCCACCTCCATCTCGAACAGCTGGCAGATCAGCGTCTGGAACTCGAACAGGGCCATCAGCGTGCCCTGGGACACCTCGGGCTGGTACGGCGTGTAGGCCGTGTAGAACTCCGAGCGCAGCAGCACCTGGTTCACCAGCTCCGGCGCGTGGTGGTCGTACACCCCCCCGCCCAGGAAGCAGCAGGTCTCCGACATCGACGTGTTCTTGCCCGCCAGCTCCCGCAGGTGCCGCATCAATGGCTCCTCGGCCAGCGGCGCCGGCAGCTCCAGCTCCCGCCCCAGCCGCAGCGACGGCGGGATCGGCTCGAACAGCGCCTCGATGTCGGCAGCCCCGATGGTCTCCAGCATCGCGGAGACCTGGGCGTCGGTGGCAGGCAGGTAACGCATCGCTCACCTCCGGGCGGTCAAATCTCGCCGCTCGACGGGCCCCAGTCAAATCGAGAACCGGGAGCGCGAAGTCAGCCGGCCAACACCGCTGCCCCGCAGCCGTTCAAACCCGTCGAGTCTCCCGTCCCCGTCCCTCTCCTTCCCTGGCGCGAGAGCAGCAATGCCGCCGCTACCCGTCTTCCTTCCCTTCCCTTCCCTTCTCGCATCTGTCCAGTCGTCGTAGGGGCTGTGGACGGCTGGGGCTGCGCCCCACCCGCCCACACGTCCAACAACCCCTACGACTACGAGATGGGTGGGGGAAGGGAAGGAAGGGGGAGGAAGAGCGGCGGCATTGCTGCGCTCGCGCCGGGGAATAGGGAGCGGGATGGATTCAGTTCGCCGGGACGGTCACCAGCACGCCGTAGTGGTCCGAGTAGGCGCCGGGGACCTGTTCGCCGCAGCGTTCGGTGGTGATCTCCTGGTCCAGGACTCGCTCGGCGGCGGTGGCGGGGCCGAAGCCGTCGACGAGGACGTGGTCGAGGACCCGGTCGTCGGTGTCGGTGTCGGTGCCCTGGAGGGGGTTGTCCGAGCAGAAGGTGCAGGGGCCCTCGGCGTCCACGTAGGGCACGGCCATGCCGGAGGCGGCGATGGCATTCCAGTTGGCCAGCTGGTCGGCCACGCTGTCACCCACGTCGGGGCCGGCGTTCATGTCGCCGGCCAGCACGGTGCGGCCGGTGGTGGCCGAGCTGTCGATGAAGGCCAGCATGTCGGCGATCTGGGCGGTCTGCTCCTCCTCCCACGATCCCTCCTCTTTGGGATAGGGGATCAGGTCGAAGACCGCGGTCAGGTGGGTGCAGTAGACGTCCACCGGACCCATCGGCGCGTCGACCACCGCGTGCAGCAGCGAGCGGCGGTTGGTGGTGGACGCGAACACGTGTTCGTCGGTGGAGGTCAGCGGGTAGGCGCTGAGGATGCCGGTGCCGAAGGCGCCATCGTAGGCGTACTTGGTGTGTTCGGCGGTGCAGGTCTGCTCGATGTCGTCCGGGTCCCGGCCCACGTTGGCCTGCACACACTCCATGCAGGGTTTCTCCAGCGTGAGGAAATTGAACGCGCAGCTGGCGAACATGCAGTCGATCATGTCGTCCAGGCAGCCCAGGTCGCAGTTGTCGGACACGCAGGTGATCAGCGGCTCCAGGTCGTCGGCGCCGCAGGCCGGCTCGTCGAGGATCTCCTGGCTCGGTTCCGCCATGAACGCATGGGGGAACGCCGTCCCGGTGGCCGTCAACATCCCATCCACGTGGTCGCTCCGCCACACCTCCTGGAGGCAGACCACGTCCGCCGTCAACCCGCCCACGGCCTCGCTGGCCTTGGACGCCCGGTCCTCGGCCCCGGGCACGAAGCCCACCGCCAACCCGGCGTTGAAGGTCACCACCGTCAACGGCTCGTCCGCGCCAGAGTCGTCGTCGTCCCCTTCCCCCGGGCAGCCGGGGAGCAGGGAGAACAGGGCGAGGCACGAGATCGGGACGAGGAAGTACGCGAATCTGGACATGGAACCCTCTGTCAAGGAGGGCATCATACACATCGGCCCCCGCGCGAGCGCCCTATCGTACACACTCCGCGAACAGGTTGAGCCCCTGGGGTTCGAAGCGGATGCGGGTGCAGGGTCGGCCGAAGCGGCTGCGGCGGTAGAGGTGATCCAGGTCTGCCTCGGTGCGGTGGATCAGGGGCCACTCGGCCACGTGGTCCATGAAGGCGCGGTCGGGGTTGCAGGGGTGGATGTTGCCCAGGATCAGGCGACAGCCGGGCCGCAGCCAGCCGTGGGCGGCGTCCATCAGGCCGACCACGACGTCGTCGTTCAGGTAGTCGATCAGCCCGGCGCTGTAGATCAGGTCTTGGGGCGGAAGCTCGAGGGGCGTTCGCCCGCGGGCAACGTGGATCAGGTTGCAGCGCAGGCCGGTCACGGTATGGGGCGAGCCGGGGATGTCCAGGACGCGGCGGGCGTGGTCCAGGGCGCCAGCGTCGATGTCCATCAGGGTCATCGCGAGGGGGCGCCCGCCCTCCAGCGCGGTGCAGGCTTCCACCAGCTCCT
This sequence comes from uncultured Rickettsiales bacterium, assembly GCA_964436045.1. GTDB lineage: Bacteria > Myxococcota_A > UBA796 > UBA9615 > CAYRNR01 > CAYTBN01. The sequence continues at coordinate 7,116 of CAYTBN010000013.1, forward strand.
CCGCCGGCCCGCTGGCGAGGCTGGTCACCCGCACGGGCCGTCCGTCGATCCGCGCGTGGGTCCGTCGGATCTCGTCGGCGAGCAGCCGGCGGCGGTGGTACACGGCCCACGCGGCGTCGAGCCGGAGGATCGCGGCGTCCATCAGCTCACCGACGGGATCCGCTCCGCGGGGCGAGCGTTCGTACAGCTCGAGGATCGTGCTGAAGTCGCCAGCGTATCCCTCCGGCTTGCGGATCGCGCGGTAGCCGATCGAGCTGCGGAGGATGTAGGGCTGGACCTGATCCCGCAGCCACTGGCTGACCAGCGGCTGGATCCGGTCGTCCAGGGACGAGCTGCTGCCCAGGGCTTGCTGCAGGTGGCGGTTCCAGCGGGCGAACAGCGCCTGTATCCGCTGCCGGTCCAGGGGGGTCGGAGAGGCACCGTCGGCGACCTTGCGGTCCAGGCGCGCCAGCGCGCCGGTCAGCTCGGCGGTCGCCGAGACGAGGGCCTTCATCGGCACCGAGTGGGTGATCGAACGCTCGTGATGAATGCGCAGTTCCATGGCCCGGCTCCTCCGTGAAGGGTGTGCCGGGGACTACACGTTCGGTCCCCGGTTCCTTACGGGAGAACCGGAACGGAGGGCGGATCGGCTCGGCTTTAGGGTCCGTCAGGAAATAACTTCACGCTTTGGTGCGGCGATCCATCCCGGCTGGCTGCGCCGCTCATCAGTCGCAATGGGAAGACATTGCTCCTTCTTCCCAGCTTGCCATCCGCGCGTCTCACCCCCCCAAATTCGCGGACCTATTCCCTGACGGACCCTTACGCGTGCCGGGTACGGGCGGCGGCGAGGCGGGGGGTGTCGATCAGGCCTCGTCCTCGAGGAGCGCCATGTAGGCGTCGAGCTCGAGCAGTTCGGACAGCTCGCCCTCGTCGGAGTAGCGGATCTTGATGATCCAGCCGTCGCCGTAGGGGCTCTCGTTGACCGCCTCGGGGGCGTCGTCGAGGGCTTCGTTGATCTCGAGGACCTCACCGCTCAGCGGGCAGAGGATGTCCGAGGTCGCCTTGACGGACTCGATCACACCGATCACATCGGTGGCCGAGACCTCGTCGCCGACTTCGGGCAGGTCGCCCAGGTAGACGATGTCGCCCAGGGCGTCCTGGGCGTGGTCGGTGATACCGATGGTGGCGGTTCCGTCCACCAGCAGCACCCACTCGTGCTCCAATGTGTACTTGAGCTCTTTGGGGAACTCCACGGCAGCCTCCTGTGAGTTCGTGGCCGTCAGTAATCGCGATGGTAAAACGGCGGCTTCACCACCACCGCGTTCTTTGCCTTGCCCCGGACATCCACCGAGAATGTCCGCCCGGATTTCCAGTACCCTTTGGGAACGTAGGCCAGGCCGATGGGCACCCCCAACGAGGGGCTCATCGCGCCGCTGGTCACCTCGCCTGCGACCTCTCCGTCGATCAGGACCGGATAGCCGTGGCGCGGCACGCCCTTGTCGGTCAGCTCGAAAGCCACCAGCCGGCGGGTCAGCCCCCGCTCCTTCTGGGCCAGCAGCGCCTCGCGGCCGATGAAGTCGCCCTTGTCGAGCTTGACGACCCAGCCCAGGGCCGCCTCTAGTGGCGTGGTCTCCTCGGTGATGTCGTTGCCGTACAGGGCCATCTTCATCTCGAGGCGCAGGGTGTCCCGGGCGCCCAGACCGACCGGTGCCAGGCCCCTCGGCTCGCCGGCCTCCATCAGCGCCTCCCAGATCGGCGCGCCGTCGTCGCTGGCCATGTAGATCTCGAAGCCATCCTCGCCGGTATACCCCGTCCGTGAGACCAGCGCCGGTACCCCCGCCACGGTGCCCTCGGCGAAGTGGTAGAAGGCCAACGGGTCCAGATCGATGTCGGTGATCGTCGACAGGATCGACTGCGCGTGCCGCCCTTGCAGCGCCAGCTGTCCGAACTCATCCGAGCGGTCCACCACCTCGGTGTCCGGTCGCGCGTGTTCGGCCATCCAGGCCAGGTCCTTGGCCACATTGGCCGCGTTGACCACGAACAGGAAACGCTCGGCGCCCAGACGGTAGACGAGCACGTCGTCGACGATGCCGCCGGTTGGCAAGCACATGGGCGAGTAGAGCGCCTGACCGTCGCCCAGCTTGGCCGCGTCGTTGGTGATCAGCTGCTGCGTGAGGTCCAGGGCGGCCGGGCCACGGATCTCGACTTCGCCCATGTGGCTGACGTCGAACAGACCCACGGACTCGCGGACGGCCCGGTGTTCCTTGACGATCCCCGTGAACTGCAGGGGCATCTCGAAACCGGCGAAATCCACCAGCCGCCCACCAGCGCGGACGTGGAAGTCGTGGAAGGGAGTGCGTCTCAGTCCGTCGATCATCGCCAGCCCGTCCTCACGAGTGGAGCAACATATTTGATGAGGGGCCGGGGGTTGTCAATCCGGCGCACCGGGGGGGATCCACCCGCCTCGCTGGCGATTGACAGCCGTTCCCGGCGATGACTAACGTTTCTGCGGTCTTCCCGAAGGAGGCGGCTCGTGCTCTGCGTGCTCTCGTGGTTCTTCTGGGGCCTGCTGACCGCCGTTCTGTTCACCTACCTCACGCGAGCGGTGGTGGTGGGGCGTCGAACGGTCCCCGTGGCCCGGGACGATCGTTCCCGGGTGGTGGCCACCGTCGGCGCCTTCGCCCGCGAGTTCGTGCTCGCCGCCCTCACCGTGGTCAGCTGGCCGCTGGGTCTGGTGCCCATCCGCATCTTCAGCCAGGTGGGCAGCAGCGCACCGATCGTGTTGATCCCCGGTGCGATGATGACCTGGACCGCCTGCCTCCCGTTGCGCTGGTTCCTCCGAGCGCGGGTCGACAACCCCATCGTCCTGCTGGGCTACACCCCGCTGTGGGGCGCCCCGACCCGCGCCGCCGCTCGGCTGGGTGACCGCGTCCGGACGCTGGCGCGACTTGCTCCGGGAGGCCGGGTCCATCTGATCGCGTTCGGCGAGGGAGGGCTGACGGCTCTTGGCGCGATGGCCGCCGATCCCGAACTCCCCGTGGACCGGCTGGTCACGGTCGCGACGCCGTTCGTTGCCCCGCGGATGGGCCGCGTGTTCCTTCCTGGCGGCGCCGACCGGTATCCGGCCGACCTGCCGGCCCTCCCCGCCCCGACGCGGGCGATCCGGTCAGCCGGCGACAATCTCGTGCTACCCGACGAGTCCCTACCTCCGGAGGGAACCGACACGGTGACGTTCGCCTCCGATGGGCACCTGTCCACCTGGTACTCGCCCCGCGCCTGGCAGCGGGCACTCGAAGCGCTGGACCTGGAGCCCCCGGGATGAGCGAGCTGCTCCAGCGCGAACTCCTGGTTGTGGCTGGCAAGGGCGGAGTCGGCAAGTCGACCATCACCGCCGCCCTCGGTCTGCTGGCCCAGCGGTCAGGCCACTCGACGGCACTGGTGGAGCTGGCGGGCACCTCATCGCTGGACGCGGCGTTCCCCGGCGGGGAGATCGGCTACGAGGGCCGGACCATCGTGCCTGGACTGCGGGCCTACTCGATATCGGCCAGCCAGTCCGTCGAGGAATATCTGCTGCGCCACATCCGGATCCGCGCGCTGTACGACATGGTCTTCGGCAACCGCTTCATCGCCCCGTTCATGAACGCGGTGCTGGGCCTGTCGGACCTGATCTCCCTGGGCAAGGTAATGGACCTGGGTTGGGAGGTGGACGAGGACGGCGAGCGGCGCTACGACCTGCTGGTCGTCGATTCACCCGCCACTGGCCACGGCCTGACGATGTTGCGCGCCCCCCGCGCGATGATGGAGATCGCGCGCAAGGGGCCCCTGTTCCAGAACGCCCAGCTGGTCCACGACCTGTTGGCCGACCCCCAACGCGCGGCGTTGATCCTGGTGACCCTCCCCGAGGAGATGCCGGTCAACGAGACCATCGAGATGGCCGAGGCGGTCCAACGCTCGAAGCTGATTCACCTGGCGGCGGTGGTGGTCAACGGCGTGCCGGAGACCCCGTTCCAGCCCGACGAGGAGCGGGCGTTCAAGGCGCTGGTCGAGGGTCGCGAGGGGCGGGTCGGCGGCGAGGCTGGCCGGGCGCTGCGGGAGGCCAACCGGATGCTGTGGCGGCGCGGGCTGGCCCAGCGCCACATCGACCGGCTGCGGCGGGAGATCCCGGTGCCGTTGGTCGAGGTCCCGCGGATGGCCAGTCGCCGGATCCAGGGTGAGACCCTCGACACGCTCGTGGGGCATCTGGAGGCGCTGCCGTGAGCGAGACCGTCCGGATTGCCTCCGCCGGCAGCGGCCTGCTGCCGCTGCTCGACCGCCACGTGCTGGTCTGCTGCGGCACGGGCGGGGTGGGGAAGACCACCATCTCGGCGGCGCTGGCGCTGCTGGCAGCCAAGCGGGGCAAGCGCGTGCTGGTGCTGACCATCGACCCGGCGCGCCGACTGGCGGACGCCCTCGGTGTGGCCGATCTACCCGACGAACCCACACCGATCCCCGTGTCCGAGCTGGCCGGCATCCCCCCCATTTCCGGCGAGCTGACCGCGCTGATGCTGGACGTCAAGAGCACCTGGGACCGGGCCATCCGTCGGTTCGCGCCGGACGAGGCCGCCGCCGAGCGGATCCTGAGCAACCGCTTCTACCGCAAGATCACCGAGGGCATCAGCGGATCGCAGGAGTACAGCGCCATGCTGCGCCTGCTGGACGTCGCCGAGGATGATGCCTACGACCTGGTGGTGGTCGACACCCCCCCGTCCCGCCACGCGCTGGAGTTCCTCAACGCGCCGACCCGGGTCTCCGAGGTGCTCGAAGAGGGGGTGCTGAGGTGGCTCATCGCCCCGTCGTTCACCACCGCCTGGGCCGGGATGCGGATCTTCGGCAAGGGCGGGGCGGCGCTGTTCCAGATCTTCGAACGCTTCACCGGCTCGGACGTGTTGACCGGGCTCAGCGAATTCGTCACCGAGTTCTCCCCCGTGTTCGGTGAGCTTCGCAGGCGCGCCCAGCGGGTGCAGTCGCTGCTGCGGAAGTCGTCGACCGCCTTCGTGCTGGTCACCCAGCCCACTGGCTCCGCCCTGCGGGAGGCGGACAGCTTCGTCGGTCAACTTCGCCGCGACGGGCTGCCCTTCGGCGGTTTTGTGATCAACCGGGTGCACTGGAGCGGGCCCCAGGCACCGGGAGCCGCCCCGCCCCGGGGTGCAGAGGGATTCCCATCCAACCCACCCGCCGGCATCGACGCAGCAGCCTACGAACGGATGGTCGCCCACACCTGGGAGCTACACCGGACCTACAGCCGCTGGGCCGAGCACGACCGGGAGGTGATCGCGGCGCTCGAGGAGCGGTTCGACGAGCGCGTCCCCTTCCAGCAGGTCCCCGACGTGCTGCTGGAGCTCCACGATCTGAAGTCGCTGGGGATGCTCCATCCCTACCTGGTCTGACCACTCGGTGCGCGACTCCATCGTCCGACGGGACCACGCCGCCATGCGCTGGGTCGCTGCTCGGCGCCGTCGCCCCTTGACCCTGGCGCTGGCCGTCCTGACCTACACTGGCGCCGGAGCGGTCTGGGGCATCAGCGCCGCCGCCCTGGCGCTCCTCTGCCGCTTCGACCTGCGGATCCTCGCCCGCCAGGAGACCGTGCTGGCCGCGATGTTCGGCGCGGGCCTGTCGCTGATCGTCGGCCAGATCGTCAAGCGCTTGGTCCGTCGCCCGCGCCCGTTCGATGTCCTCGACGACGCGCCCGTGGCGATCCCGCCGCCCACCGATCCGTCGTTCCCATCCACCCACACCTCGACCGCCATCGCCCTGCTGGTCGGCCTGTGGCTGACGGGCCATCCGCTGGCTCCCTGGGTGACACCCTGGGCGCTGGCGCTCCCGCTCACGCGCTTCTATCTGGGAGCCCACTACCCCACCGACGTGCTCGCCGGGGCGGCCCTCGGCGCGCTGTTCGGCCTGGTGGACTACACCCCGGTGATGGTCTGGGCGCTGTCGCTGGGCCCGGGCTGATCGCGGACTAGACTTCGCAGTCGAGGGCGCCGTTGCCGGAGGAGTAGGTCACAGTGATGGTCGAGGCCCGGGGTGGGACGGCGGTGCCGAAGAACAGGATGTAATTGGACTCGAGGTCGTAGGTCCAGCCGTTGATCTTGGTGTCGTCGCGCGGGACCTCGACGTTGTCGATGGTGGCGGTGATCGAGCACACGTCCGGCGTGCGCGACAGCAGGAACGACGAGCGCATGCCGGCCACCGACAGGCCCATCTCGTCCATCACGTCGTCGTACTCCCCGCAGATCGAGCGGGTGATGCCACCCAGCATGTTGGCGACCTTGATGTAGCGATGGCCCGTGCTGGCCTCGCCGCAGGAGGCGTAGCCGCTGTCCGACTCCAGCTCGACGATGGCCGAAAACGTCACCATCGTCGGCTCGCCCTTGGACTCGCGCAGCGCGGTGACGAACTGGGGCACGGGCACGAGCTTGTCCGCCTCCTGGTAGCAGGCGGCCTGGTCATCGCCGATCAGCACCCCGTTGTCCGAGCAGTCGTTCTCGTCGCTGACCACGATGATCGCCAGCGTGGCGTCCTGGCGGATGAATCCCTCGTTCTCGTGGGTCGTCAGTGGTGCCGTCACCGCCGCCAGCGCCGCGGACAGACCGCGCTCGATGGGGTAGCCGTCGGTGCCCACGCGGATGTTGGTGGCGAAGGCCCCCTGGTAGTCCGGGGTGTCCGGCTTGATGATCGCCGGCTCGCCCTGCAACCGCCCCCGCTGGGTCACGTCGACCATGTCGGTGGTGATGATGCCGATCTGCCAGTCGGCGTTGGTCTCCTCGATGTTGAGGATGAACTTCTCGAAGTTCTCCGCCACGTCGTTCTGCTCCTGTTCCATGGACACCGAGTTGTCCATCACGAACAGGATGTCGACCTGCGAGGCGGGCTCCTGGAAGAAGATGTCCTCGATCCGTGAGCCCTGGAAGTTGTACTCGTTGCACGACAGCAAGCCGGCGCACAGCGCGAGCGCGGCAGCCAATGGGATCCTGGACGACATGTCGCCTCCGGCCGGGCGGGTTCCCCTCACCCGGACAATCCGTGTATTACATCATAGCTCCGCCTCCAGTTCCCCCGGAGCGGTTTTGGCGACGGCGCACGTCGCGGATGGGACCAGGCATGACGGGTAGGGCCCCTTCGCTGGGTTGCACCGCGAGCTTGCTCGCCGCGGTCCTCGCGTTCGCCCCAGGGCTGACCGCCACCGCCGACGACGGTCTGACCGTGCTGTTCAGCGGCGACGTGCGTGGCAGCTACGAGGGTTGCGACTGCCAGAACCAGCCCCTGGGCGGCCTGGCGCAGCGGGCCTTCCTGGTGGGCCAGCGCCGTCAACCCGGCTCCCCGGCGCTGGTGGTCGACGCTGGCAACCTGCTGTTCCGCACCCCCAAGGGGCTCGGCGACGACGCCGAGGCCTGGCGCCGCACCGGAGCGATACTGCTCACCGACGCCTACAGCTTGCTGGGCGTCGACGCCGTCAACGTGGGTCCCAACGACCTGGCCACGGGGCTGGAGTATCTGCAGCGGCTGGCGCGGCGGGCGTCGTTCCCGTTGCTGAGCACCAACCTGGTGGATCCGGTCACCGATCGGCCCGTGTTCACCTCGGTGTTGCACCTGAATCGCGCAGGCGAACGCGCCGCGGTGATCGGGTTGCTCCCCGGCGAGATGTCGGGCCGGGGATTCCGTACCCTCGACCCGATCGCGACGGCCCGCGATGCGGTGGCCGCCGCCCGCGCCCAGGGCGCCGAGCGGATCATCGTGCTCTCGGCCCTGGGGCAGGACGACGAGCGCCTGTTGGCCCGCAAGGTCAAGGGTATCGATCTGATCGTGGGCGCGGGGGACCGGAGTCGGACCGACCCCGCGCTGCAGGTCAAGACGACCGTGATCGCCCACGTCGGCAGCCGGGGCAAGTACCTGGGGCAGGCGACGCTACCGACCGACGGAGGGACGGCCACCGTGGTCCTGGTCCCGGTGGAGTCCGGGGGCCCGGTCGACGAGGAGATCCTGGCGTTGGTGGAGGAGACTCGCCTGCGTCACTCGAGCCCGGACTTCGTCGAGGCGGGGCGGCAGGCGGTACCGCCCTGAGAGGCTGATCACCGACCCCAGAAGCGGACCTCGCCGACGGCGGTGTCGTTCCAGCGCTTGCCCAGCGTCACCGAGTCGATCTCGAACTTGACCCAGTTCGCCGTCTTGCCCGACAGCTCCAGGAACTGCCAGTCGGCCACGTCCTGCAGCGTCCAGGTCTCGGTGCTGTTGTCCGAGAAGCGGACGGTCAGCACGGCGGGGCGACTGGACTCGGCGAAGGTCTGGTGGTCGTAGATGTCGCCGATGACGATGCCGATCTTGTCCAGGGTCTTGCGGCCGCCCAGGTCCACCTTGAACCACTCGCCAGTGCCGCCCCCCTCCTGGGTGAAGTTGCGGGTGCGGTCCATCGAGGTGGTGGGGGCCTTCTTGTCCCGGCGGTCGCCCGAGGTCTCCTCCTCGGCGCCATTGATGCCCTCGCACCACATGGTGTCCTCGAAGGTGTCGACCAGGTTGGGTGCCGCGTAGTCGCCCCCTTCCAGGGTGGAGCTGGCGTCGGCTGTCAGGCCGGTGAGGTACTCGTCGGAATCGTCGTTGATGAAGCGGACTTCGGAGATGGCGATCTGGTCCCAGGACTCCCCGTGGTACAGGCCCTTGAAGAAGATCCGCACCTTGTTGGCCGTGTGGGTCTCCGAGAACAAGATGGTCTGCTTGCCGAAGGTGTCGGCGACCTCGACCACCTCTTCACCGAAGCCGATCTTCAGCGTCATCTTGGATGCGCGTGCCCTGGCGTCGAACGAGCCCTGGTCGACCTGACAGCCGTTCCAGATCTCCATGCCCTTGATGGTCTGGTTGCCCGCGAGGCTGATGGACAGGTTGTCGGACAGACCGCCGCCTTGGCCGCCCGCGACCCAGAAGGTGTAGAGGCGACCGTCGGCCACGTCGTCGGGTTCGAAGGTGTATCCGTCCTGCTCCAGGCTCGCGCTGGCGGTGACCGACGAGATCGGCACCGGCTTGGCGCCCGCCACCAGGGTCGGCAACACGGCCGCCAGCGCGGCGACGACGACCAGTCCACTTCGCAGGTGCATCCACGTCTCCCTGTCTCCCGCGGACCTCTTTCGATCCGCGCGTGCAGTATCGTCCCGAATCCCGACCGGCGCAATCCGGTCCCGCTGTGGTGGACGGACGGCGACCCCGGGCCAGTCATTCAACGGCCCAGCGGCCATCACAGTGACATCGTGAACTCGGTACGGACGCCGGAGAAGCCGGGGAGCCAGCGGCAGACGCCGCCGGTGCAGCGGAGGCCCTGCTTCTGGGCGCCAGCGAAGACCTTGATCGCGGTGGCGGGGGTGGGGTGGACGCCCACCTCGACGCCGCCGAACAGGCCGAGTCGTTTGTCGGCCTCGTCGATGAACAGCAGGTTGCCCGGCACGGCCAGCGGGCCGGACAGGGACGAACCCTCGTTGGTGGCGTCGAACAGGACAGAGACCGACAAGGCTCCCTTGTAGTGCCAGCTGATGGCCGATTCGCTGGAAAACCAGTCGTTGCCGTCGTCACCCGTCTCCTGGAAGACCCGCAGGTTGGTGTTGACCTCCAGCGTCGAGGCTTTGACCACCACCGCGCCGTCCACGAACAGGTGCCACATGTGGTCGTCGCCGTACTCGCGGTCGACCGGCGTGTCGTCCTCGATGTTGAACTCGCCCCGGTAGCCGGCGGTGACGAACAGTCGGTGTCCCGGACCCCAGAAGAACTGGGCGCCCACGTAGGGATGGAACACCAGCTCGCGGTCGTGGCCGGGGGCGTCGGCGTCATCGACGAAGTTGGCGAAGTTCACGTAGATGTTGTGCGCCGTCTTGGGCACGTAGACGGTCCAGCGCAGCCGGTAGCCCGTCATCGCGTTGGAGGTCACCGCGTGCTGGCTGTCCGGCTGGATCACCTCCTCGAGCTCCATGGTCGGCGGGGCGGTCATGGAGTTCTCGGCCACTCCGGACAGCCGGCTCTGGCGCAGGTGGTCCTTGAAGCGCTTGAACTCGACGAGGAAGGCCATCGAGGTGCCGAAGATCTGGGCTCCCGAGTAGATCGCGTAGCCCGTCTTCAGCTCGTGCTCCTCGCCGTCGAGATCGTAGGCCGCCCGCTCGCCGTCGGGGGTCTTGCCGTAGACGAACACGTCGGCCTCGGTGAACCAGTCCACCGGCCCCAGTCGCGGAAAACGCAGGCTGCCCCCGAATGCGCCCATCTGTACCGGCGTGGACAGCAGCCCGAACCGGTCGACAGCCGCCCGCGAGCCGTCCTCGCCCGGCCGGTCGAAGGTGAAGCCCACCCCGTGAACGCCGATCTCCAGGGACCGGGTCGGGCGGATGATCCCCGCCGTTCCGAAGACCAGTTCGCCCGCCGGCAGCTGCAACGCGCGGTTGATGGAGACCACCGAGATGTTCTGGGCGTTGACGAGGCCGCCGAACAGCGTCCAGTCCACCGAGTTGGTGGTGAGGGCGAGCTTGACCCCCCGCAGGCTGTTGTCCTGATCGATCTCCGGCCGTTTGACCAGCGACAGCACCATCCCCTTGCCGATGTTGAGGTAGCCGTCGCCGAACACGGCCTTGAAGCGGCGGCTCCGGTACTGGACGAACAGCTTCTCGGGGACGAGGTAGGCGTCGTCGACCGCGTGCTTCGGTGCCGGCGTGCCGAACAGGGCGTTGATCGGACCGTCGACCGGATCGGCGGGAGGCGCGTTGAGGACCGCGTCGATCTGCGCGCCCACGCTCCAGCGGCCCTGGCGGATCTGGGTGTGTGTCCGGCTGATCAGCTCGAAGAAGTCCTGAAAGGTCGAGTCGTCCGGATAGTCGTGGACCTTGAGGTAGAGTCCCTCGTCCACCAGCCACGCCCCCCCCTCGAGGGGACTGGCCGGCTCGAAGCCCTCCAGCGACGTGGCGCGGGAGGCTGTGGGCGCCCCCAGCACGGCCAGCGCCAGTACCAGCGCCGGTGAGGATGACGGCCGCACGACCAGGCTATCCCGCGCTGCTCGCAGGCGGCGGCGGCGCGGACGGCGGCTCGCCGGTGCCAAGCAGGGCCTCGATCTCGGCCTTCAGCTTGACCTCGTCCCCCGGGGCGTACCCCTCGTGCAGACTGTGGATCGTCCCGTCCTTGCCGATCACGACGGTCATCGGGACGGTCTTGCGGGGGTTGAACAGGGTGACCACCTCGGTGTTCTTGTCTAGCAGCACCGGGAAGGTGTACTGGCCGGCGCGGATGGTCTGCTTGACCAGCGGCTCGTTGCGGGCCTCGTCCACCGAGATCGACATGACGACCAGACCCTGGTCGGCCAGGTCCTTGTACATCGCCTCGAGGTAGGGCATCTCCGCCTTGCACGGCGTGCACCAGGTCGCCCAGAAGCTGATCACGACCACCTTTTCGCCCAGGAAGTCGCCCAACGACACGTTGCGCCCATCCAGATCGGGGAGGGTGAAGTCGGGCGCCTTGCCGCCGTCCCGGGCCAGCGAGGGTGCCCCCAGCGCCGCCACCAGTACGGCGACCAGGGCGAGCGCGGACAGCGAGCGCAGTTTCATCATGCGGACGGCTCCTTCGAGTGTTCGACGCAGTGTACGCCATCGTCTCTCGTTTGGGCACGCGGGGCGCGCGAGCGTTACGCGCACGCTCGCCCGGGGCCAAGGGAATGGACGCGTGCGCCTCGATTCGATTCACCCCCGATCTGTTCACCGGTCGCCCGCTCCCTGTACCCTTCCCCTGGAAGGAGTGCCGTGACCAAGCGCATCCTGGTCGTCGACGACGAGCAGAACATCCGCACCGTGCTGCGCGCTCTGCTGGCCAGCACTGGCGCGGACGTGGTCACCGCCGCCAGCAGCGAGGAGGCAGTCGATCACCTGGGCGAGGGTGTGTTCCACGCGGTACTCACCGACCTGCGGATGCCCGGCATGGACGGTATGGCACTGTTGCGCCACATCAACCGCCACTACCCGGGGCTGCCGGTGGTGCTGCTGACCGCCCACGGTACCGTCGACACCGCGGTCGAGGCGCTCAAGCGCGGGGCCTTCGACTACCTGACCAAACCCTTCGATCACACCGAGATTCGCCATGTGATGCGCAAGGCGCTGCGCACCGAGGAGGCCAAGGCGCGCTCGTTGATCGGTGTCCCCGTCGAATCCGGCGGCGGCGGCTGGGAAGCGGAGGGCGGACGGTCGGCCCAGGATCCCTTCGCCGGTATCGTCGGCGAGACCCAGGCGATGCGCGACGTTTTCACGCTGGTCCGCAAGGTGGCGGGCTCGCCGACTACGATCCTCATCCGCGGCGAGAGCGGCACCGGCAAGGAGCTGATCGCCACGGCCATCCATCAGCTGAGCACCCGCGCCCCGGGTCCGTTGATCAAGCTCAACTGCACCGCCATTCCCGAGACCCTGTTCGAGAGCGAGTTGTTCGGCCACGAGAAGGGCGCGTTCACCGGCGCCATCGCGTCCAAGCCGGGGCGCTTCGAACTGGCCAGTGGCGGCACGCTCTTTCTCGACGAGGTGGGGGAATTACCCCGGGAGATGCAGGTCAAGCTGCTGCGGGTGCTCCAGGAGCGCACCTTCGAACGGGTGGGTGGCATCCGATCGCTGGAGACCGATGTGCGGCTGATCGCCGCCACCAACGTGGACCTCGAGCGGCTCGTGGATCAGGACGAGTTCCGCGACGACCTGTACTACCGGCTCAACGTGGTGCCCCTCGTCTTGCCGCCGCTGCGGGACCGGCCCGCCGACATCCCGCTGTTGCTCGACCATTTCGTGGCAAAGTTCAACCGCAAGCTGGGGCGGCGGGTGCGTGCGGTCGCCGAGGACGCGGTCGTCCAGCTCTGCCGCTACACGTGGCCGGGCAACATCCGGGAGCTGGAGAACCTGATGGAGAGGGTGATCCTGCTGCTGGACTCCGAGGTGGTGCAGGTCGAGGACCTGCCGCCCGAGGTGTGCAGCGACGGCGACGGGGATCTACCCGCCGAGGGTGAGAGCCTGCGGGACGTGGTCCGGGTCCACACCAAGGAGCTGGAGCGGGATCTGATCCGCCGTGCCCTCGAGGCCACCGGCTGGAACGTCACCCACACCGCCCAGCGGCTGGGCCTCAGCCGCAAGGGGCTGCAGCTCAAGCTGCGAGATTACGGCCTCAAACGCCCGGGCCGGGAGTAGACGAGCCTATCCGGGCCCGATACCCTTGTCGGTCGTGAGGCCTATCGCCATGCGCACGATCCCCGTCCTGGCCGCGCTCGCCGCGACCTGCGCCCTGTCGCCCGTCTCCCGCGCCGCGGAGCAGACCGAGCTGATCCCCTTCCTGCACCTGGACGCCGAGGTGGGCTACCACGGCGCGATCCAGTTCGCCAAGCTGCGCGAACTCGACGTCGAGGCCACCTACCGGGATGTGGCGATCTTCAACCATTCGCGCCACGAGATGGACGTGGATATCGAGTTCGGCATCGCGCCGACCCTGGAACTCGATATCCGGATGCCGGTGGTGTTCCAGGACCGCCTCCACTACCGCTCGTCCTACGATCTGACCTACGAGGTGTCCGACGACCGGGCCACCATGCTGGGCACCGCGCCGCTGCCCGCCGAGGAGTTGCCGGACTTCAAACGAGCCGGCTTCTCCGACATGTGGTTCGCCCTGCAGTGGGCGCCCTACGACGAGGCCCGCGAGGGCTCGAAGGCCAGGGCGACGACGCTGTTCGACGTGGGCATCTCACCGCCGACTGGCGGCAACCGCTACGACGTCAGTTCGCGGGGGATCGCATCGCCGGGGAGCGGTGGGACCGACCTGCGGCTGGGCGCCGCCTTTTCCAAGCGCGTGCGCGGGGGCGAGCCCTACCTGATGGCCCGCTACCTGGTCACCGGCCGGTACGAGATCGATCTCGACGACTCCCAGGGGCGTTCGGTGTACGGCGGGCCGGTCAAGCTCAACCCGTCCAACGATCTGACCGTGTTGTTCGGCGCCGAGCTGTACGCCATGGACAACCCGGCGTCCAAGACCGGCCTGAACGTGGACCTCTACGGCGGGTTCACCTACCACACCTGGGCCGACGTGGAGACCGGTACGCTGCTGCCGGTGATCCACCCCAACACCGCCGGCCACGTCGCCACCACCTCCGAGTACCTGGAGCCCCACTTCGGACTCGGGCTCTACATCCGCCCCGCGTCGGTGGTACAGGTCCGCCTCAACGTCGGGGTGGACTACGAGACCAGCCACGTGCTGGAGCGGATCGACACCCGCAACTACGAGATCGTCACGGGCCCCGACACGCTGCGGATCAACTTCGGTCTGACCGTCGGCGGCTCGTTCGCGCCTCCCCGCAAACCCGCTCCCGCGGTGCCCTGATCCACGCCACGACGAGGTTCGCTCTCGCGCTCACAGCGCTGGCCGCGGTGCTGGTGGCCGGAACCGGCTGCGATCCCGGCGGCGACGATGACGACACCACCGCGACGGCGGACGACGACGACGACGTGACCGGGGGCGATTGGGCCGCGGTCACGGCAGGCTCCCACCACTCCTGCGGGCTCTCGCTGGACGGCGATCTGCGCTGCTGGGGGAGTGACGCCCAGGCCCAGACCGACGCCCCACCGGGGAGCTTTTCCCAGGTGGTGGCGGGCAACTTCCACAGCTGTGTCCTCGATGGCGACGGGTTCCCCACCTGCTGGGGTCGCTGCGACGAGGGGCAGTGCGAGACCCCCGACGAGCCCTTCGTTGCCATCGCAGCCGGCAAGGGCCACAGCTGCGGCTTGCGGGCCGACGGGAGCGTCGCCTGCTGGGGCGATCCCGCCGAGGGCCAGACCGTGCCGCCTGATGGCGTCGGTTTTGTCGAGATCGGGCTCGGCGAGACCCACTCCTGCGGTCGGACGGCCGCGGGCGAGATCCACTGCTGGGGGGCCGGCGAGCTGGGCCAGTTCGACGTCCCAGCCGGAAGCTTCGACCGCCTGTCAGTCGGTGTGTACCACAGCTGCGGACTGACCACCGAGGGCTCGGCGCTCTGCTGGGGGCGCGCCGACGACGGGCAGACCGACGCGCCAGCGGAGCCGTTCGCGCAGATTACCGCTGGCGGCGGACACAGCTGCGCGCTGCGGGGCGATGGCACCGCGGCCTGCTGGGGCATGGTCACCCACGCCGAGTACCCGCCGCCGCCGGACGTCTTCCTGGCGATCGAGGCGGGCGGCCACCACACCTGCGCGCTCACCGGGGATGGGGTGCTGCGCTGCTGGGGTTGGATCGGCCACGGCCAGTGTGATTCACCCTAACTAGCCGAAAAAACAGACAAAATATTCAAGTATGTTGTGTCCGGAATACTGCTGGGAACCTTGACTTTTACGCCCTCTGGCCACGAACGACGACGGTCGGATACCAGCCCGAACAGCCCGTGCCCTACAGCCACGCGCTTCACGCCGGGGAGATGGGCATCGACTGCCGCTACTGCCACAACACCGTGGACCGGACCGCCGCGGCGGGCGTGCCGCCGACCGACACCTGTATGAACTGTCACGAGCTCTTGCGCCGGGATAGAGAGAAGTTGATCCCGGTCTTCGAGAGCCACGCCACCGGCATGCCCGTGCCCTGGCAGCGGATCCACGACCTGCCCGACTTCGCCTACTTCAACCACAGCGCCCACGTCATCGGCGGGCTGATCCCGGTCGCCGTGGTCACTGCGAAAGCTCTCCGGGGCGCCTACACCGCCGACGAACACCGCGGCGTGACCTACGCGGCCATGTACTGGCACTTCCTCGACGGCATCTGGCTGGTGATGTTCCTGTCCATGATCGCCGCCACCTGGCTCTGATTTCTCCGCCGGGGTTATAGTCCTCCTCCATGACCCTGGCGCGCTGCCCCGAATGCCTCAGTCCGCTGACCCACGGCGGAGTCGACCTGGAGTGTGGCTCGTGCCCCCGGGTGTACCGGGTCGTCGCCGGGGTTCCGCGCCTGTTGCTCGCCGATCAGCTCACCGGCCTGAACCGCCGCTTCCGGCGGATCTACGATGGGATGTCGCCGGTCTACGATCGGATGGAGCCGCTGTTCGCCCGGGCCTTCGGGGGCAAGGACCAGGCGCGGGGAGAGGTGCTGGCGCCCCTGGCGTTCACCGAGGGCTGCGCCGTGCTCGACGTGGGCTGTGGCACCGGCACCATGTTCGATCACTACCCGCTGCCGCTGGACCGGATGAGCGTCCACGGCGTCGACCTGTCGTGGGGTCAGATCGTCCGCGCCCGGCGCAAGGCCGACCGCCGGGGGTGGCCGGTGGAGCTGGCCCAGGCCAGCGCCGAGCAGTTGCCCTTCGCCGACGCGACCTTCGAAGTCGTCTACCACATGGGCGGGATCAACTTCTTCTCCAGCCCCTCGCGGGCAATCACCGAGATGCTGCGCGTGGCGAAACCCGGCGCCACCCTGTCGATCGTCGACGAGGCGCCCGGCGTCGTGGGTCCCACCAGGGTCTTCAGCCGCATCGGCCTCGAGAAGGTCGATCGGGCCGTCCTCCGGGTGATGTGGTCCGGCCCCGAGGGGGAACGCGCGTTCCTCGATCGCGACGACCGCGACCCCGCCAGCTGGGCACCCGAGGGCACCACCGACGTGGCCCTGGACACCGTCTGGAACGGCCTCGGCTTCCGGCTCTCGTTCCGGAAGCCGGAAGCCAACGGCTAGCGTCTGGCCGCGCCACCCTGATGGGTTGCGGCACCCGGATCAGCTAAGCTGTGACGCGGAGGTCGTGGGGATGACGATTCGTACGCTGGTGGCGGTGCTTGGGGTGATCCTGATGATCGGCTGCGCTCACGAGGGGGACGAGCCCGGCGAGTGCGAGGATGCGGCCGACAACGATCGGGACGGGCTGTTCGACTGCGACGATCCAGACTGCAGCGGGGCCCCGGGTTGCGGTGGGGACGACGACGACAGCGGGGATGACGACGACAACGGGGACGACGACGACACCGGCGACGACGACACCGGCGACGACGACGACTCGACCCCGGTGGGCGTCTGGAGGCAGGTGGCGTCGGGCCGCTACAACTCGTGCGGCGTCCGCAACGACAAGACCCTGGCGTGCTGGGGCGCCGACGGCCAGGATCAGTCCACGCCGCCGTCGGGGGCGAACTACCTGCAGGTGGACGCGGGCAAGTACCACGCCTGCGCCGTCCGCGAAGACGGCGGCATCGACTGCTGGGGCTGCGGCGACGACCCCTACGACTACGAGCAGTGCTCCGCTCCGGCGGGGACCACCTTCGTCGAGGTGACCGCGACCCGCCACCACAGCTGCGGCCTCAAGGCCGACGGCAGCATCGAGTGCTGGGGCTGCGAGGGCGAGCTGGCCGGCTACCCGGGCGTGTACGTGGACGCGGGCCAGTGCGACGCCCCGGCCACCGGGACCTTCGTCCAGATCAGCTCTGGCGACGACCACACCTGTGCCGTCGGCAACGACAACAGCGTCGAGTGCTGGGGATGTGGCGACGAGGACTACGACTACGGCCAGTGTGTGGTCCCGGCCGGCGAGTTCCTCTACGTGTCCTGCGACGCCACCCACACCTGCGCCGTGCGCAGCGATCTCGAGGTCCAGTGCTGGGGTTCCAACTCCAGCGGCAAGTCCAACCCCCCCGACGGCACCTTCACCCAGCTGGCCACAGGCCGCCACCACTCCTGCGGCGTCAACACCGACACGGACCTGGAGTGCTGGGGCTGCTCGGACCTGAACTACGACTACGGCCAGTGCGATCCCCCCGCCGGCACCCACCAGCACGTCTCCGGCGGCCAGGCCCACGTCTGCGGACTGGACACCGCGGGTGATCTGGCCTGCTGGGGCTGCGGCGGAGATCTGGACTACGGCCAGTGTGACGCGCCCTAGCCGCCTCGCGTTTTTCCGCTGATCACATCTCCGCTTCGGGACAGCCTGGGTTTGCTGCCACAGATGGGAGAGGTGTACCCCGAGCTCCAGCACGTCCTGACCGCGGGCGTCGAGGGCGTCGAGCCGGGAGAGCTGGCCATGCTCTTCCCGACCTGTGGCCAGTACATTGCGCGTTCGGGGTACGGGCCGCTCCCCGACTCGGGTCTGTACTCCTACGAGGCCGGCGAGATCGAGCCGGCCATCGAGGTGATGGAGGCCCAGGGTTTCCAGCCGACCTCGTTCACCATCCCCTGGGGCGGCCAGACCGACGACCTCGTCGACGCGCTCTTCGGGCACTTCGAGATCGTGCGGGGCTCGGGGAGCTTGGGAGGGATCCAGGACGTCCGCTACACGGCGGACGACGGTCGCCTGACCAACGGTGCTCGACTGGACGAGGGCTGGTGGACGGAGAACCAGCTGGACGCCGCGCTCCGCCGGGCCGACCGAAACGGTTCGGTGCTTGTGCTGTATGCGCACCGGATCCTCGAAGAGAGCGACAAGAGCCACGTCACTCCGGCGTCGCTGGAGACGGCCCTGGCGCTGATCGATGAGCGCGGTCTACCGCACCTCACCCTGACCGAACTGCTGGAAGAACCGTAGAGGGCCGCTCAGAGGCGCCAGCCGTCCATCCGGCTTCGGAGTTCGGCCCGGGTGGCCGAGGGGGTGCGGACCACGTCCCGTTCGCTGCCGTCCGACTCGCGGACGTTCAGCTTGAGTGCGCCGTCGTCGGGCAGGTTGGCGTGGCAGAAGGCGGCGTCCAGCCCCAGGGTGATGGCGTCGGTGCCGTCGGCATCCTGGACGATCACGACGGGCGCAGGGCCATCGAGGATGATCCGTGTGCCCGGCGGATCCAGGGCCAGCAGGCGGCGGTTCTCGGCGTGGTTGCGGCCGACGATGATCTTGGCGCCGTCCGCTGTGCGGAAGTGGCGGCCGACCTTCAGCGGGTGCATGTCGGTGGCGCCGCAGTCCGGGTGGGCGTCCATCAGGTCGCGCAGGCGGGCGGCGAAGCCCTTGTCGGTGAGCAAGCAGCCGCCGGCAGCGCAGGGGTACTCGTCGATGCCGAACTCGGCGGCCAAGGCGATCTGGGGGCGGCGAGTGCGGCCGGAGAATGCCAGCAGCTTCTCCCGGTCGACCCAGCCCTCCTTCTCCGGGATGGTCTCGGGCAGTAGCTGGGCCGACAGGGGGCGCAGCACCAGCCCCTGTAGGCCGCTGTCCTTGTCGATCATGTCCAGCGCCCGGCGGTGCTGGGACATGGGCCGCTGGCCCAGGACCTCCCCGGTGAACAGGAAGCGGGCGCCGATGGACTCGGCGTATCGCCAGGCCTCCTGGAACTTGAAGGTGCGGCAGTCCAGGCAGGGGTTCATCCCCCTGCCCGTGCCTCGTTTCGGTGCCTTGATCACGTCCAGATAGTCGTCGCCGACCACCTGTACGTGCAGGGGGACGTCCCCGATCTGGCGCACCGCCGATTCGGCAGCCGAGCAGCTGGCGCTCTTGGCGGTGCAGGTGCAGAACGGCGAGCGGAAGTTGATGCAGTGCACGTCGAAGCCCAGCTCGATCATGCAGCGGGTGGCGAGGATGCTGTCCAGGCCGCCCGACATCAGTCCCACGCAGCGGATCGGTTCGCCCATGTCTCCTCGCTCCTACGTCCCACGAACGGGCAACGCAAGGTAGCGACCTGGACGCCCTCTGGCAAGTTCCTTGGCCCTTGCCCGGTCGGGGAGGATTGTGGACTTGCCGGGCCTGAGGACGGCCGGCATCGTCCACGGCTCTCCCCAGGGTTCGAGGACCGCGAGGGAGGATTCCGTCTGGCGGCGCGCCAGGCGCCTCAGCCGTGACGCAGCCGGGCCCGCTGGAAGATCGCCACCCCCGCCACGAGGTAGACCAGCGACAGTCCCAGGGTGGCGCCGACGCGGAAGGCCACCTCGGAGGCGCCATCGCCGTAGGACAGCACCTGCTGCAAGGCGAGCATGCCGTGGGTCGCGGGCAGCACGTCGAAGGGACCGATGGGGTGGCCACCGAGCTCGAACAGGGTCATCGGTGGCAGGGGGAAGAAGGCGCCGCAGACGACCACCTGCACGATCATCACCGCGGCGCCCAGGCTGACCGCCTGGCCGTCGTTCTGGGCCAGGCCGCTCACGCAGAGGCCCAGGCCGATGGAGCCTACGCAGAGCACCAGCCCGACGCCGATGCCCAGGGCCAGCGAGCCGACGGCGTGGTAGCCCAGCAGCCGCGCCACGGCGAACACCACCGGGACCTGCACCGCGGCCACGGCCAGCTGCGCCAGCGCCACGCCTCCGAGCAGATGCCGTGAGCGCATCGGTGTCAGACGCAGCCGCCGCAGGGTCCCGAGCCGCAGCTCTCGCGACACGTGGAACGCGGTCTGCGGGATGATCAGCAGGATCGCGAACACCAGCATCCCGGGGGCGTACAGATCGAACAAGGTCCGCGGGCCGTCGTCCATCAGGGAACGCTGCTGGAGCTGGGCCACCCGCGGCCGGCCCGACTCCCGCATCGCCCGGTCCACGATCGCCCGCTCCAGCAGGCGAACCGCGGCCACGTGCCGCAGGTTGCCCGCGTCGCCGCGCACCGTCAGCTCGTCCCCGTCGAAGCGCAGCAGGGCGTCTGCCTCGCGCGCCGCGAGGATCCCGTCAGCCGTTTCCGTGTCCACCACCGGCCGCAGGTCGAACAGCGCGCGGCCGTCGTCGTGGTTCAGCGCCGCCAGCTCCGACAGCAGTTCTCCCGCCTGCCCCTGGGGATCGAGGACGAGCACGGGATGGGTCGCCAGCCGCGGCGAGCCGTAGCCCAGCGCCAGCGCGCCCAGGAAGATCGTGGGGGCCAGCACCAGCATCACCGCCAGCGGCGGCTCCCGCAGGATCTCACGCAGGGTCTTGCTGGCGACGACCAGGGTCTTCATTCGCGCAGCCGCCTCCCGGTCAGCCCGATGAACACGTCCTCGAGCGTCGCCGGCCGGGCGCGGACCTCACCGGCTTCGGCCACGAGTGCGTCCGGAGTGTCCAGCACCAGCAGCCGACCCCGGTCCACGATCGCCACCCGGTCCGCTACCCGCGCCGCCTCGTCCATGTTGTGGGTCGTGACCAGCACGGTCTTGCGATGGGCCAGGGAGCGGATGAACTCGCGGACGCGGATCCGGCTCTGGGGGTCGAGGCCCGCCTCGGGCTCGTCGAGGACCACGATCTCGGGGTCGTGGATCAGCGCCATCGCCAGGTTGAGCCGGCGCTGCATGCCGCCGGACAGGGTCCTCGCCTGCCGGTCCCGTCGTTCGCTCAGCCCCAGCTCGTCGAGCAGCTCCTCCCCGCGGCGGGTGGCGTCGGTGGCGCCGATCCCGTACATCCGGCCCAGGAATCGCAGCTGCTCCAGGCAGGTCAGCCGCGGCCACAGCACGATCTCCTGGGGGCAGAGCCCGACGCGGGCCCGGAAGGCCGCCGACGCAGGGGGCACCGGTTCGCCGCAGTAGTTCACCTGGCCGGCGTCGGGGGCCAGCAACCCGCAGATCAGCTGGATGGTGGTGGTCTTGCCCGCGCCGTTGGGGCCGAGCAGGCCGAACACCTCGCCCGCGCCGATCTCGAAGGTCAGGTCGTCGACCGCTGTCACGTCGCCGAACCGCTTGACCAGCCCCTCGACGCCGAGCACTCCTGCGGTCATACCAGGCCTCCCGCTCCCCGCATCCGCGTCCGCCGGTAGACCGCGATGCCCAGGGCCAGCAGCCCGCCGGTCAGCACGGTCATCGCGACCAGCTCGAACCCGATCGATCCCGGCCCGCCTCCGTACAGCAGCACCGCCCGCATCGCCTCGACTCCATGGGAGGCCGGCAGGAAATCGAAGGCCTCGACCGTACGCCCGGCCACCGCGAGCACGGGTAGCTCGGGCATCGGCATCAACGAACCCGACAGCAAGGCCACCGGAACCGCCACTGCCGAACCGAGGTTGACCGCGTCCACGTCGTTGCGGGCCACGGCCGCCACCAGCAGGCCGAGGCCAACGGCGCCGACACTCAGCAGAAGTGTGATCCCGGCCGCCAGCGGCAGCGATCCCGCTGGGCGGAAGCCACACAGGGCCGCGGCGGTGAACACCAGCGATACCTGGACCACGGCCACCGCCAGCTGCGCCAGCGCCACCCCCAACAGCAGCCGGGCGGCCCCCACCCGGCTCATCTGCAGCCGCGCCAGCGTCCCGGCGGTACGCTCGCGCACCACGACGGTGGCGGTGGTGATGATCAGGAACAGGGTGCCGAACACGATCACCCCGGACACGCCGTACTCGAAACCGGACACGGCGTCGGTCCCGGGCAGCGCCTCTGTATGGATCTCGGGCAAGGGTGCCCAGCCGGGCCGGCCGCCGCCGAACGCACGGACGACGTCGTCCAGGATCGCCCCGACCAGGAGCGTGGTGTCCGCCGCAGGATCGCCCGTGAGGATCGCCGTCGCCGGCCTGGCGAAGGGCCGCCCGTTGCGCGCATCGAGCAGGGCGCGGGAGAACCCCTCGGGGATGGTCAGCAGGGCGGCGGCCCGCCGCTCGCGAAGCAGTACATCGGCGGTGTCCGGGTCCTCGACGACGCGGACGGCGAACGCCGGCTGGCCATCGATGCGCACGTCTTCGATGGCCGCGACCAGCTCCTCGCCAGCCTTCCAGCGCCCGCCACCGGGCATCTCGACGCCGACGTCCCGATCGAACACCAGCAGATGCAGGAATCGAGAGAGCCCCCCCTGGTCCGTTTGGCCGAAAGCCGCGTGGTAGACCAGCACCAGCACCACGGGACACGCCAGCGCGACCGCCAGCAGCTGGGGCTCGCGGACCGCCTCGCGCAGGGTCTTGGCGGCCACGGCGGTGATGCTCAAGGGTCCCCCACGGCCGACAGCACCGGATCTTCCGAGTGCAGGGCATACCAGGCAAACCAGGACGAGTACCACACCCGCGCCGTCCGGGTGGGTGTGGTGACGAACACGGTGGGTGCCGTCCCGGTCTCGAACCCCACCCTCAGCCCACCCAGGGTGTCGTTGGCCACCTCGTGCCAGTTGAGGATGCTCAGCGGGTAGGCCCGCGCCTGCCCCCCGTCGACGACCCCGATCACCCGATCGTCGGGCACCAGGAAGTGGCCGTGGCCGTGGCCGCCCCAGGAGAGGGCGTCGATCTCGGCGACGGTGGCTGCCGGTGGATCCACCAGCACGAACACCCAGCCACCCTCGCGCCATCGCAGCATTTACGGTCACTCCCGGGAGGGGGACAGATCTATCACGCCGGGCCGGGCCAGACGGGGAGTCAGTCCGCCAGAACCTGGGCCAGCACCCGGCCCAGGTCGGCGGCCTTGTAGGGCTTGAGGATCCGCGCAGCGAAGCCGTACTGCTGGTGGTTGGCCAGGATCGGGTCGTCCGAGTATCCGCTGGAGACCACGGCGCGCACCTCCGGGTCGAGCTTGCGCAGCACCTCGATCGTGTCCGCACCGCCCATGCCGCCCGGGATGGTGAGGTCGACGATCACCGCGTCGAAGGGCTCTCCATCCGACAGGCCGTTTTCGTAACGCCGGATCGCCTCCTCGCCGTCCTCGGCGAAGTCCACGTCGTATCCCAGCCGTGGCAACAGCTGCCCCAGGGTCTCGCGGATCATCGCATCGTCGTCCATCACCAGCACCTTGCCGCCGCCCAGGGAGGGCATGTCCAGCGACCCGGCAGGCACGTCGGGGGCCTCGTCCGAGACGGGCAGGTAGATGTCGAAGCGGGTGCCGACCCCAACCTCGGACTGGACCGCGCAATGACCTCCGTGGCTCTTGACGATCGAGTAGGACGCGGCCAGACCCAGGCCGCTGCCCGCCTCCTTGGTCGTGAAGAACGGGTCGAACACCCGTCCCAGGATCTCCGGTGGGATCCCCTGTCCCCGGTCCTCGATCACCAGCCGGACATAAGCCCCCTCCCGGACGGGGACGCCGTCGGCGTAAGAGAGGTTCATGTTGGCGGCGCGGATGGTGATCTGGCCGCCCTCGGGCATCGCCTGGTCGGCGTTGATCACCAGGTTGCTGATCACCCTGCCGATCTGCCCCGAGTCCACGTGGACAGACCACAGCCGCTCGGGGATCTCGTAGTCGAGGCGCACGTTGGAACCCCGCAGGGCAAAATCGGCGGCGTCGCGCACGATGTCGGCGAGGGTCGAGGTGGTACGGACCGGCGCGCCTCCCTTGGAGAAGGTCAGCAGCTGCTGGGTCAGGTCGCGGGCCCGGGCGACCGCTTTTTCCGCCGCGACCAGGCGCTGGGTCGCCGGTGTGTCGGGTTCCGCAGTCAGCCGCACCAGGTTGATGTTGCCCAGCAGCGACGTGAGGATGTTGTTGAAGTCGTGGGCGATCCCGCCCGCCAGGATCCCGATCGACTCCAGCTTCTCCATGTTGGCCAGCTCGTGCTCGAAGCGGCGCCGCTCGGTGATGTCGCGCAGCACCAGGACCACGCCGATGATCCGCACCTCGCCATCGAGGATGGGCGCCGCGCTGTAGGCCACGACCCGCTCGGCTCCGCCGCGCGAGAGCAGGATCGCCGAGTCGACCATCTCCAGGTTCTCGCCGGTACGCAGCACGACGTCTGCCGGATCCTGGCGGGCCTCCGGATCCCGCTCGCTGATCAGATTTAGCACCTCGGCCAGCCACCGCCCCTGGGCGTCCTGATGCGGCCAGCCCAGCAGGGATTCGGCCACCGGGTTCATCAACGCTACCCGGCCGTCGGTGTCGGTCGTGATGACCGCGTCGCCGATGCTGCGCAGCGTGACGTCCAGCCGTTCCTTCTCGGCGAACAGGGCGTCCTCGGCCCGCTTTCGCTGGGTGATGTCGATGGAGATGCTGGCCACCAGGGCTGGCCGGTCCCCCTGCAGGATCGGGAACTTGGCCGTCAGCCAGGTCTGGACGCCGCCCTCCAGGGGCATGGACTCGATCCGCTGTAGCGCCCGCCCGCCAGAAAGCACCAGCTTGTCGTCCTCGCGCAGCCGCTCCGCCACCTCCACGGGCCACAGTTGCTCGTCCACGCTGCCGACCCCGCCGTGGGGGGCGACCAGCTCCGCCAGCGCGTCGTTCATGAACAGCACGTGCCCGTCGGTGTCCTTCACCGAGGCGTAGCCGGGCAGGTACTCCATGAACCGGCCGAACCGCAGCTCGCTCTCCCGCAGCGCCTCCTCGGCGCGGCGGCGGCCGGAGATGTCCTCGACGGTCCCCTCGTAGAACATCGGTTCGCCGTGTGCGTCCCTCACCAGCCAGGCGTTCTCGCGCACATGGATCGTCGAACCGAAGCGGGTGGTCCACACGGCCTCGAGGCCGCGGATGACGCCCTCCCGTTCGAGCCGCTCCTTGAACTGCTCACGATCGAAGTCCGGTCCGAAACCCTCGGTCTCCAGATCCCGGGTCAGCAGGGTCTCCACGTCCGGGTACTTGAGGATGTCGGCCAGGGTCTGGTTGGCCACGAGGATCTTGCCGCCGGGGGTGGTGCGGTAGATGCCGATCTGCGAGTTGTTGAACAGCTTGCGGTACCAGGCCTCCTTCTCGCGGGCGGCCAGGGCCATGTCCGTGCGCTCGTCGGCGTCCTGCTCGAGCATCCGCACCCGATCGTGCAGGAGCGCGATCTCGCGGAGCAGAGCCTTGTTCTGGTCGTCGCCGGGCATGCCACCACCGGAGGCTTCGAGGAGGGGGGTCCACCCCCCACAGTACCTGGAGCCATTGTACCAACCGGCGCCGCTAGCGGGCGCGCGGCGGGCGCGCGATCACCAAGGTGACCTCCCCCTTGACCGAACGGTCGCGGTAGTGGTCGGCGAGATCGCCGAGGGTTCTTCGATCGAAGGTCTCGTGGATCTTGGTCAGCTCCCGACAGAGGCAGGCTTCCCGGTCGCCGAGGACCTTGTGGAGCAGCTCGAGGGTGCTGCTCACCTTGTACGGCGACACGTAGAGCACCAGGGTCGCGCGCAGGTCGGCGACCTCCTCGAGCAGGCGGGTGGCCTTGCCCTTCTTGACCGGCAGGAAGCCCAGGAAGTGGAAACGATCCGTGGCCAGTCCGGAGGCGCACAGGGCGGTCATCGCGGCGCTGGCCCCGGGGATCGGGACCACCGGGATGCCCTCGGCGGCGGCGGCGCGCACCAGCTTGAACCCGGGATCCGAGATGGTCGGCGTGCCCGCGTCGCTGACCAGGGCGACGTCGCCGCCGTCGCGAAGCAGCTCCAGCAGGGTGGGGATCCGGCGTTCGGCGTTGTGATCGTGGTAGCTGATCTGTCGCGCCGAGGCTCCGATCCGCTGCAGCAGCCGGCCAGTACGGCGCGTGTCCTCGGCGGCGATCCGGTCCACCTTGCCCAGGACATCCGCGGCCCGGATGGTCAGGTCATCCATGTTGCCGATGGGGGTGGCCACGATGTACAGGGTGCCGCTCATCGGTGAACAGGTATCAGCTTTTGCGGGTAAGGTGTCGAGGATCTCGCCCCCGGCGCGGCGGAGGGACCTTGGCTGTTCGCAAGCGACGCAGAGTGCTGGCCGTCCTGTTCGGGCTGCTGTGCGCCTTCTTGCTGTTTGAGGGGGGGCTGCGCGCGGCCGGGTGGGTGGCCGGTAGCCGATCAGATGGGCGAGACCGTTGAGCAGGCGGATCCGGACTAGTCCGGCGTGGGCGGCGCGCAGCAGGGGAGACCGGTCGGCGCCGCGGGCCACGTGGTCCCGCCAGGGCGTGGCGGACCAGCGGGTCATCAGATCGTTGTAGCCCACGTACAGCGTCACCAGGTCTGGCTCGAGATCGGCCACGAAGGCCTCGAAGTAGGTGGCGATGTGAAGGGTGTTGAACCCGGCGAAGCCCTGGTTGAGGACCTGGACGCGCTGTGGTTGCGCCGGGGTGTTCAGGGTGTCCTCGAGCAGTTCGGGGTAGGGCCGTAGCCCCGCCCCGGAGGTGGCGTCGCTCCAGCCCTGGGTCGCCGAGCCGCCCAGGCAGACGATCCGGAACGCTCCCTCCGCCGCAGGGATCGGCTCCCCCCGTGTCCAGGCCGAGAGGTCGGTGCCGGCTGCGGCCAGGTCCAGCTCGCTGCCTACCCAGCCCTCCACGTCCGCCTCGCGGATGATCTCGAGCCACCCCGGAGCCCAGATCCGGTCCAGGGTGCTGACCCGCACCGCTGCCTCGGCGCAACCGAACAACGCCAGCACCGCGGCCACCCGGGCGAACGCCGCCGCGCGAGGTCCGCGGCCGCCGCGGGCGTGGAGCGCCAGGTCGACCGCCGGAAAACCGCCCAGGGCGAGCACAGCCGCCGGGGCGGCACCGAGCATCCCGCCCGCGGCTCCCGCGGCCAGCAGCAAGGTCCATGTGCCCACTGCCCACAGGCCCCATCCCCATCTCCGCACCGGGGCCACCTCGGGTGCGGCCGCAATCCAGAACAGATGGAGGCAGGCGACGCTCAGGCCGGCCGCAAGCCAGGGCAGGTCCGCCCCGGCGCCCACCGGGAGTCCAACGCGGACGGTGAGCCACTCCAACGACAGCCCGACCACCGCAGGGAGCAGCAGTAGGGGCGTGAACAGGGGACCGACCCGGTGGATCTCCGCCGGCCATGCCAGCCCCACGCCAGCCGCGAGCAAGCGCGCGCTCATCGCCATCAGGGCGGCCACGATCAGCACACCCGCCAGCGCGGCCAGTACGGCGGCGACGGCACTGTGGGCGCGGGGTGCGATGAGGTTGTGGTCGGTGAGCGAGGCCGGTACCCCGCGGGTGTCGCTGGCCACCTTGAAGGTGTGCACGGTGACCGGTTCCAGGCCCGACAGGAAACGGACGGCGCGGGGGGGCTCACCGGGCACACCACCGGTCCACATCACGGCCTGTCCGCCCACCCATCCGTGGATCGTCTCGCCGATCCGCACGTCCGCAGCCACCCGGCCTTCTTCCGTGTACTCGACGGCGACCGTTGGACCGGCGACCCAGGTCCCGCTCACCACCTGGTACACCCCCGTGGCCGGCGTCCCCCCGTCCGGTCGAACACCATTGCGTAGCTCGCCGTTCGGGCCTTGGCCGCGGGCTTGGTCGGGTTCCCGGCGCCGCCAGTGTCGCCGCTCCCGCCATCGTCAGCCCCCACGTCGCCGGGGAAATGGACCTCGAGATGGCCGCCCTCGGGCACGCGCGCCCTGACCAATACGTGGAGCTTGACCGGATCCGGCACTGGGACCAGCGACAGTTCGCTGCGGTTGCGTAGCCGCGCGCCGTCCTCGTCCGTCGACACGCCGCCCAGCACCGACGCACGCAGCAGGTGCGAGCGTGATGTCCAGCGCTCCGGGTCCAGCGCCGATCCTCCGCGCACCACCCGGTGATACCCGGCGTACCCCAGCGCCAGACCCAGCACCAGGCACCAGGCGGCGAGCCGGCCGGCGGTTGTTCGGGTTTCGCGGCGGTTCATCGAAGGCCACCCTCCGCCGCGAGGGTAGCCGATCCGAACGCGACCCGGGCCGTCAGCGTGGGCTGTCGAACGCGTCCTCGATGATCTCGACCTTCAGCTCGTCATCGACGGCGTGGACCAGGGCGACGGTGAAGACGCAGCCGTCATGGGGCGGGGCGTCCAGCAGGTAGGCATCGGCGGTGCGCGCCAGCTTGCGGCGCTTGGACATCGAGATGGTGTCCCAGACGCCGCCCACGGTCTGGCTGCCGGTACGGGTCTTGACCTCGACGAAGTGGAGGATGCCGTTGCGGACGGTGATCAGGTCCAGCTCACCGCCCCGGCCGCGCCAGTTGCGATCCAGGATCTGGTGGCCGCGGGCAGACAGGTGGTCGGCGACGAGCTGCTCGCCGATCTCGCCAAGGCGCAGGTGAGGCGCGGTCACGGACCCTCGCGCCGGCCGGTTCAGCCGGACTTGGGGGCGCGCGCCGCGGGGATGTCCCTGATCTCGGGGATACGGGCGGCCTTGCCCCGCAGATTGCGCAGGTAATACAGCTTGTTCCGTCGCACCTTGCCGCGGCGGACGAAGTCGATCTTGTCGATCACCGGGCCGTACAGCGGGAACACGCGCTCGACGCCGATGCCGTAGCTGACCTTGCGGACGGTGATCGCGCTGCGGATGCCACCGCCCTTGGCGGCGATGATCACGCCCTCGAACACCTGGACCCGCTCCTTCTCGCCTTCGATGATGCGCACGTGGACGCGCACGCTGTCACCGACGCGGAAGCGTCGCTCGGGAACGTTCTCCATCTGCTCGCGCTCGATGGTCTCGATGATGTCCATCTCAGTCCTCTTTTTCCCCGCCGTCCCTCCCGATCAGGTCGGGCCGGCGTTCTCGTGTCCGTTCCAGGGCCTGCTCCGCGCGCCAACGCGCGATTCGCCCGTGGTCCCCGCTCAGCAGCACCTCGGGGACCGTCCGCCCCCGGAACTCCCGGGGACGTGTGTACTGCGGGTACTCCAGGAGTCCCGCCTCGAAGCTCTCATCGGCGTGGCTGGCCTCGTTGCCCAGCACACCGGGCGTCAGCCTCGCCACCGCATCGATCACCGCCAGGGCCGGTAGCTCGCCGCCCGTCAGGACAAAATCGCCCAGCGACAGCTCTTCGTCCACCCAGCCCTCGCGGACCCGCTCGTCGACCCCCTCGTACCGGCCACAGACCAGCACCAGGTGGGGCAAGGCTGCGAGCCGCCGCGCATCCTCCTGCCGGAACGGTGTGCCCTGGGGGGTCATCATCACCACCCGACCGCTGCCCGTCTCCGGCTGGTCCCGCACGGCCTCGATGGCGCCCACCACCGGCTCGGGTTTGAGCACCATGCCCTGCCCGCCCCCGAAGGGTGCATCATCCGCCTGCTTGTGGCGTCCCTCCGCCCAGTCGCGGATGTCGTGGACGGCCACCTCCAGCCAGCCTGCCTCTCGTGCCCGCCCCAGGATGCTCGCGCCCAGGTAAGGCTCGAACATCGCTGGGAACAGCGTGAGGACGTCGATGCGAATGTCAAAGCTCCTTGCCACCGCGCGTCACCGGGATGCCGTCCAGGCCATCTTCGGTCAGCCGCACGAGGCCACCATCCAGGTCCACCGACGCCACGAACTCTCGCAGCGACGGGATCAACCGCTCACCGTCGGCCCCACGGACCACGTAGACGTCGTTGCTCCCGGTGGAGAGCACCTCGGTCAACGTGCCGATCTCCTGGCCGCCGCCATCGACGACCTTCAGGCCGACCAGGTCCCGGACGTAGTACTCGTCCGCATCGTCCAGGTCCGGCAGCGCGTTCTCTCGCACGCTCAGCTCGAGCCCCCGCAGGTGCTCGGCGTCGTCGGGTGACCTCACCCCGGCCATCCGGACCACGTACCGCTTGCCGACCCAGCGCGCCTCCTCGAGCGTCGCCTCGCGCGGGGGGAAACCCTTCCCCTCGACGAAGACCGCGTCCACCCGCTCGAGCAGGTTGGACTCCGGGTTGAACAGGCGTGCCGCCTGCTCGCCACGCGTTCCCCACGGACCGAGCAACTCGCCGAAGGCGACGCGTTCCCGGGCAGGGGGGGCGGGCTGACGGAGGGGAAGGAGCCGCTCGGCGTGTTCGCGCCTAGAGCGTGTCCTCGCCGTCTCCGTCGTCGCTGGCGCGGTCTTCGGCATCACCCTCGCCCTCGCCATCCCGTTTCGCATCGAGGATCTCGAGCACCACCCGTTTACGTTCCCGGGACGCATGAGCCTGGAGCAAGGTCCTCAGCGCATTGGCCGTCTTGCCGTGGCGCCCGATCACCTTGCCCAGGTCATCCGGGTGGACCTGCAGTTCCAGGATCGTCGTTCGGCCACCTTCGACCTCGTGAAGCTCGATCTCGTCGGTATGGTCCACCAGGGCCGCGACGAGAAACCGGACGAGCTCCTTCACGACGCCGGGCCTTCCGCCGCCTCCGGCTGCTCGTTCAGCACACCCGACCGCTGGATGAGCTCGGCCACCGTCTTGGTCGGCAGGGCACCCTTGCCCAGCCAGTACTTGATCCGGTCGCCCTTCAGCTGAATATCAGACGGCGTCTGGGTGGGGTCGTAGGTGCCGACGATCTCCAGGAACCGGCCGTCACGCGGGGAGTTAATGTCGGCGGCCACGACCCGGTAGAAGGGGCGCTTCTTGGCGCCGTGCCGGGACAGCCGAATCTTGACGGACATCGTATCCTCCGAAACCTCAAGGATTTCAGTGTGTTGTACTGCTCTTCGACTGCCACGCGCACCGGGGCCAGCCAAAAAAGCATCGCATCTTAGTTACGCGCCATCGGCGCTGTCAAGGAAATCAGCGCCTGATCTTGAAGCGCGAGTTCTGGGCTGTTTAACCTGTAACTGTTCGAAATCAAAGTGGTTTCTTGGCGATCAGGGCCGCGATACGGGCCCGGGTGTACCCTGCGCAGACACGCGCAGGCCCGTTGCCTGGCCGTTCCCAGCCCAGTAAGCTCCCGGCGAATTCGACGTCCCGACGGGAGGTTCAGATGCGCCTTGCGACCCTGACGACAATCCTGGTCGCGCTGCTGTTGACTCTGGTCGTTCCGGCCCGACAGGCGGGTGCCCAGGGACGCATCACCCTCAAGCGGCCGGTCACCCTCACCCTGGTCCCCCCCGGGGAGATCCGGGCCGATGGTAGCACCCAGCTGCTGGCCCTGATCGTCACCGACGAGAACGGCCAGCTGGCTTCCTCGGGCTCCTTCCGGGGCAGCCGGGTGGACATGGGACGCCTGGGCGAGTTCGTGCCCATCGGCCCGGGGGTGTGGACCGTCGAGTACACCGCGCCCGGGCTCACCGAACCCTACTCGGCCCAGCTCCAGCTGAAGGTGAAGGTGGGCAAGCAAGCGGCCGAGGCGACGTTCCCGCTGGCGACCGCGCCGCCGGAAACGCTGCGCTTCACCATGCAGGCCACCCCGGACGCGATCGTGCTCGGCACGCACCAGGCGTCGACCCTGGTGTTCAGCGCCATCGACGGCGCGGGGCAGCCCGTCGAGGGCCTGGAGCTGGCGGTGCGCGCCAGCATCGGCACGGTGGGGGCGGTGCAGGTGCTGGGCAACGGCGCGTACGTCGTGCAGTACACGCCGCCCGCGACCCAGAAGACCCCGGCGCTGGCCACCATCGCGGTGGTGGACCTGGCGCGGCCGGAGTCGGCCTATGGCTTCTTCCCGCTGCCTTTGGTGGGGGCGGTGTCGTGGCCCGTGGACACGGGCGCGGCCCTGACCGTCGTCGCCATCAAGGTCGGAGAACGCGAGTTCGGACCGGTGGCCGCTGACGCCAACGGACTGGCGACCGTCCCGATCGAGGTCCCACCGGGTGTGGCCAGCGGGACGGCGTATTCCTTCGACGCCGAGGGGAATCCCACCAATCCCATTGCGGTGGACCTCAGGATCCGGCCCTACAAGCGACTGGTGATCGCGCAGCCCGCGGCGGAATACCCGGGGGACGGCGCGCTGGCCATGCCGATCTACCTGTCCGTGGTCGACGAGTACGGACAGCCGATGACCACCGATCCACCGCTGCAGATCGACGCCACCGGGGGGGCCGTCACCGCGCTCAACCGGGTGGCACCAGGGGTGTTCCAGGCGGTCTTCGTGCCCCCGGCGGTGGCTGCGCCGACGCCGGTGACGTTGACGGCGTGGCTGATCGGCGGTGAGGCGGAGGGCCAGGAGAGCGTGGCGTTCACCGTGGTGCCCGCGCACCCGGCCGCGTTCCGGTTCACCACCGATCCGCCGCTCGTTGACGGGGGAGATCGGGCGGTCATCCTCCGGGGCCAGGTCCAGGGTCGGGAAGCAGGGCTGCCCGCGGGTACCGCCGTGGCCTTTACCGGTCCGGACGGCGTGGTCCCGGCGGAGGTCGCCTTGGCCGACGGGATGTTCGAGGCGACCCTGAATGCGAACTTCGACGGGCCGGTCGCCCTGTCTGCCGAGATCCTGCTGCCGGCCACGGAGCGGCCGGTGGCCGGGGTGGTGGCCTGGCCGGTGATGGACCAGGTGCCCGTCAACGGCAGCACCACCATCGTGGCGATGGCGCTGGATCGGTTCGGACTGCCGGTCTCGGGGGTCGAGCTGAGCGGTAACGCCGTCAACAACGTCGGCACGGTGACCGGCGGGGGTGCGACGGATCACCACGGCCGGGCGATCTTCCGGTACACCGCCACGCCGCTCACCGGTCCCGCTCTGGTGGAGATCGGGGACGGCAGCCGCACTTTCACGGTGCCCCTGTGGCAGGCCGAGCCGCTACTGATCGGACTCCAGCTACCCCTCCAGGGGGGCGCCGCTCAGCTGACGAGGATGGGGACCTGGGGCGGCTTGCGCGGCCGGCTGCTGCTGGGTGGGGGTGCTCCACCGCCGCCGGAGATCGCGGCGGCGGGCGGCGCGCCGGCCCCGGCCGCGGGGACCCCGGCCGCCGTCGCAACGCCCGGGACCGACGCAACACCGTGGGGCGGCGCCGCGACCAGCCAGGGGGCTGGACCGACGGCGGCCTGGGCCGAGCAGGTCTGCGGCTTGTTGGCCAGCGGCGACGCCGAGGCCCGCGCGCTGCGGGGAGTGCAGATCTCCCCGGTGGCGGGCGACCTGTACGACATCGTCGTCCACTACAGCCACGCGGCGTCGGTGATCAACGTTGCGGGCCAGCAGATCATGCTGTCTAAGGAGGAATGGTTCGCCGGCTGGGCCGCGTTGATCGGCCAGTACAGCCAGGGGAGTAGCTTCTCGTCCCGGGACTTCGTATTGATCGACGACGACAGCGGGAAGGGGCTGGCGCTGTCGACGACCGATTGCCGCGCCGTGAACAAGTTGTCCCAGACCAAGCGAGTCGAGTACGTGACCTCCCGCGCCCAGACCCGCTAGGCTCGCGCCGAATCCACCGAGGAGTCGTCCGATGAGGGTGTCCGTCTGTTCTCTGCTGCTCGGCCTGTCGCTGCTGATCGCCCCGCTCGCTTCCGCCGACGACCAGGACGGCGAGCTGAGCATTCCGGTCTTCCTGGAGGTGCCTTACCTGGACAACCCGGTGGTCTCGTATGACGGCCGCCAGGTGGCCTACAAGCGCTCGCAGCGCTCGGTGGCCGACGACAAGAAGACGTCGCAGCTGTGGCTGGCCGAACGCGACGGGGACGCCCCCCGCCGGATCACCTTCGACGACGGCGTCGGCGGCGTGGCCTGGCGGCCCGGTGGCGGACTGAGTTACCTGACCAAGCGGGATGGAGAGTCATCGCAGATCTGGCTCAATCCGCTGGACGGGTCCGAACCGCGGGCGATCACTTCGGTCGAGGGAGGCGTGCACGCGTACTGGTGGGCGCCGGATGGGCAGTCGGTGGCGGTGTTTGCGGAGCCGGGGGATGAGGCCGAGACCGAGACCGAGACCGAACCGGTGTGCCGGACCACCGAGACCGAGACCGAGTCCGAGTCCGAGTCCGAGACCGAGGCCGAGACCGAGTCCGAGTCCGAGACCAAGGGCGACTTCGAGGTCTTCGACCGCCTCGAACAACCCGCCGAGTTCAGTCAGCTGTGGATCGTGCCGGCCGGTGTCGACGGTCCCGCCGAGGGCGAAGCTCGTCAGCTCACCCACGCCCCGATCCACGTGCGGGACCTGGCCTGGTCGGCGGACGGCAGCACCATCGCGCTGACCTACAACGAGCGGTTCTCGTCGCTGGTGGACGAGGAGCAGCGGATCGGGCTGGTGGACGTGGACAGTGGGGAGATGGAGACCGTCAGCCCTCTGGACCGGCACAGCTCGCTGGCGGCGTTCTCTCCGGACGGCAAGCGGCTGGCCTACTACCGCGACCGGGATGCCGAGCTGCGGGCGTATCTCAACCTCAAGGACGTGGTCGTGCGGGATCTTGCCAGCGGTACGGAGACGGTGCTGACCGGCGCGACCCAGATGACCCTGGGTGGCGCGGGGTCCGTGCCGCGGCAGGCGCCGATCTGGTCGGCTGACGGGCGGTTGCTGTACATCCTGGCCGCCGACCGCACGACCCTGGACCTGTGGCAGGTCGACGCCCGCGACGGTCGGATGTTCCCGGTCACCCGTCTGGAGGGCAACATCCGCTCCTTCGACATCCGCGGCGGCACGCTGGCCTTCGTGGAGAGCGAGCAGCACCGGCCGGGCAGTCTGTGGGCGCGCAAGCTCAAGGGGCGCGGTGGACCGGTGGAGCTCGACACCACCGACGACGCGGTCGCCGATCTGGGATTTGTGGCCCCCGAGCTGCTGTCGTTGCCGGGGGGCGAAGAAGGGGTCGTGGTCGAGGGATACCTGTTCCTGCCACCCGGCGCGGAGAGGGCGGGCAACCACCCGACCATCATCGAGATGCACGGCGGGCCCTACAACCGTTATGGAAATGGCTGGACCTCCCGTTATCCGTGGCACGCGCTGTCCCACGAGGGGTTCGCGGTGTTCATCGCCAACCCCCGCGGGGGTACGGGATACGGCGAGGAGGCGCTGCAGGCCACCTACCGGGGCTTCGGTGAGCTGGACTTCGGCGACCTGATGGCCGCCGCCGACGGCCTGGTCGCCGAGGGCATCTCGGACCCGGCGCGGATGGGATTCACCGGGTACAGCTACGGCGGCCTGATGACCAACGTGGTCGTCAGCCGCACGGACCGCTTCGCCGCCGCCGTGTCCATCGCCGGGCTGTTCAACTACGTGTCGGCGATGGGGCAGTCCAACCCCCAGCTGTTGATCGACGCCTACCGCCAGCCCTGGGCCGGCGACCTGGACGAACTGTGGGGCGATTCGCCAGCGTCGCGTGCCGCCCAGATGGTGACCCCGACCCTGCTGATGCACGGCACCGAGGACCGGCCGGTGGACCCCCGCCAGTCCATCGAGATGTTCACCTACCTGCAGCTCAACGGCGTGCCCAGCCAGCTGGTGCTGTACGAGGGTGAGGGCCACGGCATCAACCGCCCGGTCCACATGGTCGACTACCAGACCCGCGAGCTGAACTGGTTCCGTCACTACCTGATGGGCGATGAAGATGCGCCGGGTGGGAAGCCGGCGGTGCCGGTGGAGCCGTAGGCCGAGAGCGGATCGGAGAGATCAGGTCTTCGCTGGCGGGCGGGGAGAGCCGTGGACGATGCCGGGCTGCCGGACCCGTGCACGGCAGGGCCGCATACAAGTCCCTGGAAAACCGTCCCGGTTTCCCACAGCCCTTGGACAGCCGATGAGGCCGCATGCGGCCCCATCGGCTGACCACATCGCCCACCGCTCCTACTACGAGAGATGGAGACGGGAAGAAGAGGGGAGAAAAGGGGGAGAGGCCTGCTCTTGAACCAAATTCACGTTTCGACGAACCGATGCGGATATTTGGTTCAGATAAGGAAACAAAAACCGGATTCAATCGAGTGAGACGCAAATAAGTTTCATATATTGAATCAAAATACGATCCTGATTTGCCGAAACGGGGATTTGGTTCATTCGGACCCCGTCGGCCGCCAGTCGCCATCGAGCGACAACGCGTCCCGGGGCGAGCGAAGCGTCGCCGCCGCTCCGCTCCCCTTCCCAACATCCCCCATCTCTCCAACATCTAAATCCGTAGTAGGGATTGTGGACTTGCCGGGCCCCCGGGAAACTACTCCTCCCAGTCGACTTCGGGTGACCGGTAGTAGTTCACCCCCCAGCCGTTCAGCCGGGACCCGTGGTGTGCGAGGCGGATCCGGTACTCGTCCCAGCTCCGGCCATCGCGGTCCGACCAGCCGATCTCGGCGTGGCCCAGCAGGCGCGGGAACATCAGGAACTCCACGTCCTCGAGCAGGTCGACGGTCTCCGTCCAGAGGGGAGCCTCGACGCCCACCAGCTGCCCCTCGGCAAGACCTGCGTCGAGGGGATCCCAGGATTAGCCGTCCTCCACGCTGGTCGCCCCCGCCCACATCGTTCCGACGTGGGAATCCAGGTCGTAGATCATGTCGAGATAGGCGTGGGTTGCGGGTGATGCGATGACGGCAGCCCCCTGGTCAGCGGCGGCCCCCGCGAGCTGTTCGTCACGCCAGAACTGGGCCATCACCGGGGTGGTCAGCGGCGCCTTGCCGATCTCCTCCCAGCCGATCATCACCTTTCCCTGCGCGCTCACGATGGCCTGGACCTGGGCGATGAAGGTTGCGTAGTCGTCGTCGCCGGTCTGGAACGCCTCGTCACCGCCCACGTGCAGGTGCTCGCCCGGGGTCAGCGCCGCCAGCTCAGCCAGCACGTCGGCGACGAACGCCAGGGTGATCTCCCCGTCGAGCCACAGGGCGCTGAATCCCACCTCGTCGCCCGTGTACGGCTCGGCGGGAATCCCGCTCTCGTTGAGCTCGCCGTAGGACGCCAGCGCGGCGTTGCAGTGGCCCGGCATGTCGATCTCGGGGACGACGGTCATGTGCCGAGCGGCCGCGTAGGCCACGATGTCGGCGTACTCGGCCTGGGAGTAGTACCCGCCCTCGCCGCCGCCGACCTCGGACGCGCCTCCGATCAGGGCCAGGTCGGGCCACGACAGGATCTCGATGCGCCAGCCCTGGTCGTCGGTCAGGTGGAGGTGGAAGCGGTTGAGCTTGTAGTGGGCCGCTGTGTCGATCAGCCCCTTGACCTCGCCCACCGTGAAGAAGTGGCGCGCCACGTCGAGCATCACCCCGCGCCAGGCGAACCGGGGCCGATCCTCGATGGTGACCAGGGGGAGGGGCCACTCGCCCCCCTCGATCACCTCGGGACTCTCGATGGCGGGGGGGGGGAGCTGGCGAACCGTCTGGCAGCCGTAACAAATCCCGGCCGGAGTAGGCGCGACGACGCTGACTCCTTCGGCGCCGACCACGACCCGGTACCCCTCGGTGCCCAGGTGGACCAGCGACGGATCGAGCGCGAGGGTGATGTCCCCCTCACCGGGCTCGTCGTCGAGCACGGGAAGTGGATAGCCGGTCGAGCGGCGTAACACCGCGGCCAGCAGCTCGGCCTCGGCGAACAGCTCGTCCGCCGCCACGATCCGCACACCGGAGGTCAGGTGCATCTCGCCCCCGCCGCCCATCACGCTCGTCGGTTGCGGGATCAGCGGGAGGTCCTCCAAGGGGATCTCGGTCCCTGGCGGGGAACAGCGGAGCAGCGTCGCCGCCATCAGCAGGGCGAACCAGCTGCAGCGGGTGCGGAGGATGGGTTGCAGCACGACACGGACCACGCGGGTCAGGATCCCACAGGGCGCGCCGCGGTGGCCAGACGTGAAGAACACGCCCGCCTTCACCATTTCGGTCACCAGCGCCCCGCGCGCGCACTATGATCGACTCGCAACGGAGGTGCGCGATGCGTCCAGGGCTGCTGGCGCTGGTGCCCGTGCTGGTCCTGGCTGGTTGTCCCAGCTGGTCGCCGGGCGGCGGAGACGACGATGACAGCACGTCCGGACTGGATTGCTCCGGCGGCACGGACCGTGACGGGGACGGCTACGGCCCGGACTGCCCGGCAGGGGAGGACTGCAACGACTACGACGCCTCGGTCCACCCGGGCGCCAGTGAGATCTGCGACGGCCACGACCAGGACTGCGACGGCCAGATCGACGAGGGCGCGATCAACGACTGCGGCACCTGCGACGACGGTTGCCTTTCGCTCGGGACCGGACCGTTCCCCGACGAGGACGACGACCCGAACGCCGATGGCGACGGGGTGGGAGTCGACGAGTCCGGCGACCTGGAGCTGGATCAGACCGAGGTCGAGTACGCGTACCTGTGGATCGCCAACACGCTGGACCTGGAGGCTGGCACGGTCTCGAAGATCGACACCGACCTGCACGCCGAGGTCGGCCGTTACCTGTCGGTGACCTGCGGCAGCAACCTGCTGACCCCCGAGTGTGATGACGTCTATGGCTCGGAGGTCCAGCTGACCGCCAACTGGCCGTCGCGGACCGCGGTCGACTTCAACTTCGACGTCTGGGTGGCCAACCGGGCCTTCGACGGCCAGGCCTCGGTGACCAAGATCGCCAACAACCCGGCCGACTGCCTGGACCGCAGCGGCGACGGCGTGATCGACACCTCCGCCGACCATGACGGTGATGGCGTGATCAACCCCGACTGTGACGGTGACGGGGTTCCCGACACTCTGGCCTCGACTTGCACCAACGGATTGCCCCCCGAGTACCTGGGCACCGACGACGAGTGCATCCTGTTCACGGTCAACTTCGGCGCGGTCAACGAGCTGGGCCGCTCCGTCTGCCTGGACGCCGGTGAGCTGAGCCCGGACGGGGTCCACATCGGCCCAGGAAACGCGTGGGTCGGCACCAATGCCCGCACCCCCAACAACCAGTACTACAAGCTCGACGGCGCCAGCGGCGCGGTCGAGGAGACCATCGATTTGCCGGTGGACATCAATCCCTACGGCTGCGCCGTGGACTCGGACGGCATCCTGTGGATCGCGGGCCAGGGTGGCGGGACCATCGCGTGGCTCGATACGACCGATACCACCAACGTGGCGCCCGCGGCCTTCACCTCCCCGTTCGAGGGCAACACGTTCTACGGCATCGCCATCGACGAGGACCAGAACGTCTGGCTGGGCGGCTGGGATTCCCAGGCCGTCTACCGCTACGAGCCCGACCGCTCGAGCATCCTGACCCTGAGCAGTGGCACCTGGTCCCGGGGCAACATCGACACATCGCTGACCGCTGGTGTGGCCGCCGACACCCGCGGCTTCATCTGGATAGCCGAGAACGACGACGGCTACGTGCGGCGGCTGGACCCGGACACGTTACCCTCCGGCCAGGAGATCACCTTGCCCAACACCGACCGCTGGGGCCCCTACGGCGGTGATATGCGGGGTGTGGGCCTGGACTTCGACGGTCACGTCTGGGCCGTGTCCTACCAGAGCTCGACGGTGAATCGGCTGGAGGTGGATGCCAGCGGCGAGGTCCTCGACGCGTTCTCGTCCACCGTGATCACCGGCGCCAACCCCTACACCTACAGCGACTTCACCGGCTTCGGCCTGCGGGTGTTCACCAACCCCCACGGCTGGTGGAGTTACCTGGTCGAGGGCTGCGGCGAGGATACGGTCTGGAACGTGGTCGAGTGGACCGGCTACGAGCCCGTGGGCACCGACCTGCTCCTGCGGGTCCGCACCGGCTCCGACCCCCTGGTGATGGGCTCGTGGTCCGAGACCTGGGACACCTCCCCCGCCCACCTGGATCAGGCCCCCCAGGGCCCGATCGTGCCCAATCCGGCAGCCTACCTCGAGGTGAAGTTCGAGCTGTTCTCCGACGGCCAGGAGAACACCCCCACCCTCAGCTCCTTCGCGGTGACGTGGAGCTGCCCCTGATCCCCGGAGGAGGAAGCACGATGTGTAAGCGGTGGAGCTGGCTGATGGGGCTGGCGGTGTGCCTGACCCTGGTCTCGGGATGTCCCGGAGACGACGACGACTCGGTGGGGGACGACGACGACGTCAGCGGGGACGACGACACCGGCGATGACGACAGCGACATCGCGCCGACGGCGTACGGGATCAAGAAGCTGCTGCTGGAGGGGTACACCAACACCGGCTGCGGATCCTGCGCGGACGCCAATCCGACCATCGACGCCTTCCTGGACGCGGTCGGCGTGGGCAACGTGATCGCGGTGCGGATCCACGTGGACTGGCCCAGCAGCCAGGACCCGTTCTATCTGGCGAACCCGCCGGACAACGACGCGCGCATCGACTACTACGGCATCGACGGGGTGCCGGCGCAGGTGGTGGACGGGCTGTACGACCTGGAGTGGTACGGCGGCGACCACTACTCGGTGCTGGGTGCCTACTACGATGCCCCGCTGCTCGCCGACCTCTTCGTCCAGGTCGAGGAGCTGGGCGGCGGCGACTACACGGTCGATGTCCACGTCTACGCCACCGACGAGCTGACCGAGAGCCGCGAGTTGACCCTGCACACGATGGTCACCCAGAGTTTCCTGTCCTACGACGACCCCTTCCCCAACGGCGAGACCGAGTTCGCCGACGCGGTCATCGATTTCCTGCCCGACGGCGGGGGCGCGGCCCTGGCACTGGAACCCGGCGACGAGCCGCAGGTCGTCTCCTTCGACTTCCAGCTCGGCGACGACTGGGAGCCCGGCGTGATGGAGGTGGTGGCCTTCCTGCAGGACGACGCCACCCTCGAGGTGCTCCAGGCGGGCACCAGCGAGGAGGTGCCGGCCCACTCCTTCCGGGTGGTGGACAGCCAGCCGAACGTGATGGTGATCGAGCCCGACGGCACGGCCAGCTTCGAGACCCGCCTGCAGAACACGTCGATCGCCGCCGACTCCTTCGACCTGTCCCTCGACACCTCGGCCACCGATGGCTGGACGGACGGCTGGACCCTGAACGGGGAGGTCCCCGGCGAGGACGAGCCCGTCGTCGAGATCGGCGGCGGCGGCGAGGCCGGCCTCGAGATGACCTTCGACGCCAACGGTAACGTGGGCGTCGGCACCGCCACCCTGACGGTTCGGCCCCACGGCGAGGACGAGCCGGAGCTGGTGTGGTCGGTCGAGGTGCTGACCTACGGTGCCGACGTGCTGGTGGTGGACGCCGACGGCGGCGAGGCGTTCGAGAACTACGCGATCGATTCGCTGGTCGCCGGCGGTTACAGCTACACGGTCTGGAGCGCCCCGCAGGGCCTCGAGGACGTGGACCTGTCCCGCTTCGGCGCCGTGGTCTGGAACGCCGGCTGGTACTTCCCCCACTTCACCGAGCTGGAGAAGGCCCAGGTGGCCGACTTCCTCGACAGCGGCGGCAAGCTGTTCATCAGTGGCCAGGACATCGGCTGGGACCTGGCGGACGCGGGCAGCCCCTGGCTGGACGAGAACTTCTACGAGACTAACCTGCACGCCAGCTACGAGTCGGACGACACCAACATCGTGGTCGACCTGGCCGGCGTGGCCGGCGATCCCATCGGCGACGGCCTGGTCTTCGACATCAGCGGCGGCACCGGCGCCGACAACCAGGAGTTCCCGTCGTGGGTCGAGCCCAGCGGTGACGGCGCCGAGCGGATCATCGAGTACAGCGACGGCAGCGGCGCCGCGATCCGCGCCGCGCACGGCGTCGCCAGCGGTCGTGTCGTCTACCTGGCCTTCGGCTTCGAATCCATCGCCGACGACACCACCCGCGACCTCCTCCTCGCCCGTTCGCTGGCCTGGCTGCTGGAGTAGGGCGAGAACCCGGGATAGGGGTGCTACGGTCGGCTTGCCCGGCCGTGTTTTCCTCCCGAACACGGCC
>CAYTBN010000013.1:49113-130574 GCA_964436045.1 uncultured Rickettsiales bacterium
CGGGGGGGTTTGCCCGGCGTTTTTTACCCCCCCACCCGGGCGGGGAAACCCGACCGTGGCACCCGGGTATACTGCCGAGCATGCTCAGCCACCGCCCGGTCGTCATCCCCCTTGCGATCGCCATTCTCCTGTTCGGCTGCCCCACCGATCCCGTGGATCCCGAGCCCCCCGATCCCGAGCCGGAGGAGCTGCGGCCCGTCGACTACGTGGACCCGCTGATCGGCGCCGGCGGCCTCGGCTTTGGCATCGGCGCGGCCTTCCCGGGGGCAACCGCGCCCTTTGGCCGCGTGCGGCTGGGGCCGGACACTGCGCTGGAGTCGAGCGCGATGGGGGTTCTCCACTGCGCGGGCTACTGGTACGAGGACGACCACATCGAGGGTTTCTCCCATCTGCACCTCAACGGCACCGGGGTCACCGACTACGGCAACGTGATGTTCATGCCGACCCTGGGGATGGACGAGACCAAGACCAGCGAGGAGGGCTACCGCCAGACCTTCGGCCACGAGCGGGAGGAGGTGGCGGCGGGGTACTACTCGGTGATCATGGACAACACGGCGATCAAGACCGAGCTGACCGCCACCCAGCACACCGGCCTGCAGCGCTACACCTTCCCCCAGTCCGACGAGGCGGTGGTGCTGATCGACCTGGCCCACACCCTGGGCGGCGGCCACGTGGACGTGAGCGAGGTCCACCTGGATCCGGACTACGGCGAGATCGAGGGCTACATCCACAACGTGGGTGAGTTCACCAGCCGCGTCGGCGGAGTGGACATCTACTTCGTCGCCCGCTTCAGCCGCCCGCCCACCACCTGGGGTACCTGGGAGGGCGACGAGCTGCTGGAGGGAGACGCGGCGCGGACC
Organism: uncultured Rickettsiales bacterium; assembly: GCA_964436045.1. GTDB lineage: Bacteria > Myxococcota_A > UBA796 > UBA9615 > CAYRNR01 > CAYTBN01. The sequence continues at coordinate 49,974 of CAYTBN010000013.1, forward strand.
GGCGAGGACATCGGCGCCTGGTTCGGCTGGAACACCTCGGGCAACGAGGAGATCCTGGTGCAGACCGGCATCTCCCACATCGACATGGACCACGCCCGGGCCAACCTGGACGCCGAGCACACCACAGTCTGGGACTTCGATGCGGTCCGCTGGGGGCTGGAGAGCGTCTGGAACGACACCCTGTCGGTGGCCGAGACCGCCGGGGGGACCGAGGACGAGAAGACGCTGTTCTACTCCATGCTCTACAAGGTCTTCCTGACCCCCACGAACTACGTGGAGGTGGGCGGAGACTACCTGGGCTTCGACAGCGACGTGCACTACGCGGACGGCTTCACCTACTACACCGAGCTGTCGATGTGGGACACCTTCCGCACCCTCCATCCGCTGCTGGCGCTGATCGCCCCGGACGTGCAGACCGACATCCTGATCTCCATGCGGCGGATGCAGGAGCAGGGAGGCAACGTACCCCAGTGGGCGCTGCACACCGGGGACACCGGTTCGATGATCGGCACACCCGCGGACATCGTCTTTGTCGACTCCTACCTCAGGGGATTGACCGACGGCTACGACGTCGACGAGATCCTCGACGAGCTGATCGCCCACGCCACCGGCCCGGTAGCCGCGGGTGGTCGCTCCTGCATGGAGTCCTACCTGGACCTGGGCTACGTCCCCATCGAGGAGTGCGACGACGCCACCTCGCGGACCCTGGAGTTTGCGGTCAACGACTTCGCCGTCGCCCAGCTGGCCAACGCCCGCGGCGAGGACGCCTCTGCCGATGAGCTGTACGCGCAGTCGCAGAACTTTCTGAACCTGTGGAACCCGGAGACCGGGTTCTTCCAGGGCAAGACCGCCGATGGCGGGTGGAAGGACCCCTTCGATCCCACCGAATTCGCCGAAGACTACACCGAGGCCACTGCCTGGCAGTACCTGTGGCACGTCCAGCACGACGCCGAGGGGCTGGCCGACCTGATGGGCGGCGTCGATGCCTTCGCCGAGCGGGTCGAGGAGATGTTCGCGCTGACCGCGGACCAGGACGAGAGCCCGCTGCCGAGCCTCTACTACTGGCAGGGCAACGAGCCGGACATCCACGCGCCCTTCATGCCCGCCGAGCTGGGTCGCCCCGAGACCACCCAGCGCTGGGTCCGCTGGATCATGGACAACGAGTACGACACCACCCCCGGCGGCCTGGCCGGCAACGACGACTGCGGCACCCTGTCTGCCTGGTCGTGTTCGCGGCGCTGGGCATCTACCCGATCGTGGCCACCGATCGCTACGCCGTCGCCAGCCCGATCTTCGACCAGGTCGTACTGCACCTGCCCGGCGGCGACCTGACGATCACCGCCGCCAACGCCGGACCGGACAACGTCTACGTCGAGTCCCTGACCCTCAACGGTCAGCCCGTCGACGAGCCCCTGTTGACCCACTCCGCCCTCGCGGGTGGCGGCACCCTGGAGTTCGTCATGTCCGACACTCCGACGGATTGGGGCCGGATGTAATGCGCCGCCGCGGAGGTCGTCGAGGGGGTCACATCCGGGAGGGTACCAGAGCGCCCTGCTCCGATTTTTCGCGCGTTGCACCACCGATCAACAGCTCGTCCATCACCGTCCCGTCTTGCCGGATGGCCTGCATCGTCAGCTGATCGCCGTCGATCTGCACGTGGACGTAGTGGTGGGCGCTCTCGGTGTATGCGGTGAACACGTCGCCGTCGAAGCTGTACAGGTCGGCACCGCCGCCCGCGGTGATCACGTAGGTCGTGCCCCCTGCGAGGGCGACCTCTCCGCCGACCAGTGGCCAGGTCCGCTCGTAGCCGTGGTCGTGTCCGGAGAACACCAGGGGTACCTGGTGGGCGTCCAGGATCGGGCCGATGCGCTGCTGCAGGGTCTCGGTGGAGCCGTGGTTGCCCGACGAGTAGAAGGCGCGGTGGCTGACCACCACGTCGAAGGCGGCCGTGGACTTGGCCAGGTCCTGGTCGAGCCACAGGGCCTGCTCGTCGATGCTGTCGTCGTCCCGCGAGTCGTTGATCACCGCCAGGTGCAGGGGACCCAGGTCCAGCGAGTACCACTCCTCGTTGCCCGGGGCGGCGACCATGCCGAAGTACTCGGTCAGGAACAGCTCGTGGTTGCCGTGGACCGGCAGGAGCGGCATCGAGGCCAGCTCGGGGGTGTTGGCGCCGAAGAACTCGGCCCACTCGGTCAGGTTGTTGGCCAGGAAGAGGTAGTCGCCAGTGTGCAGCATGAATCGCGGGCTGCGGGTCATGGCATCGTCGGTGAGCTGGGCGTGGATGTCGTGGCCATTACGGGTGTCGCCCAGCACCATGAACGACAGGCTGTCCGCGGCCGGATCGAACGTGGTGTACGGGAAGGTCTCGCTGGCGACTCCCTCGGCGCCCACCCGGTACTGGATCGTCGAGCCGGGCTCCAGGTCGCAGATCCTCGCCTCGTGGACCCGGACCTGGTCGCCGCCGTCGGGCCCGAGCACGAAGCTGTAGCCCGGCTTGCGGTTCTCATCCGGGTCGTCGACTCCCCACTCCACCACCGAAGCTGTGGTGTCCAGGTCGGTCTCCCAGATCACCGCGAGCGACGTCGTCGGATCTCCGTACACGCCAGTCCGTACGCGCAGCGGCTGGGCGCTCGTGCCGATGCCCTGGTCGGTGTACACGGCCGCGACCGGCTCGCCGCCGGTCAGCGGGCTCTGGGGGACGTAGACCGCGCCGCAGGGATCGATGGGTGCGCTGTCGTCGTCATCGTCCGTGGCCGGCGTCGTGTCGTCGTCGTCAGGGTCGGAGGGACAGCCGATGGCCAGGGACAGGAGAGAGACCAGCATGAGGATCCGCGTCATGAATTCTCCGTATGCGGCTCGCGGACCGATCTGGCCAGCATCTGCTCGACCTCGGCCATGGTTACACCGGGCTGGGTCTTGGCCACGAAGCCGGACTTGTGGGCGAAACGGATGCGGGGGTGATCGTGGAGCCAGCGGAAGTCGATGCGGGTCTCGCCCTGGAAGCGGTCGAGGGCGAGACCGTCGGGATCCCGGGAGTCCGGGGCGACGGTGGCGGCGATGCGCTGCTCGGTGGCCTCCTCCCAGCCGCGCCGGAGGTGCTCGACCACCGGCTCGGAGAAGCTCCGTTCGAGGAACAGGATCGGCAGCCCTCCCACCAGGCGGATCTGGACCCGGCCATCGGCCATGGACAGCTCGCTGCCGAAGCGACGTGCCTCGTCGACCAGGGCACCCGCCAGGGCGCCGACGTGCTCGACCAGAGCGGGTGCGACGGGACCCGCGCCGCCCGCCTGCCAGAGTGCCAACAGGCCGCTCTCCGCCGGGGACGTCAGCGCGTCCGGCATGCCGCCTTCGAGACCGAACTGACTCGCCAGCGCGGCGCTCCCGCGCAGATCGACGGTGACCTGCGCCGGGTACCAGGGCCGGCTGCTCAGCAGCTCATGCAGCCCCAGGTGGCGCGCGACCAGGGACAGCGCGCACTCGTCGGCCACCGCTGGATCGTCCTGGTGGTGGTCGAAGTTGAGCAGCGCCGGATCGTGCGCGCCGCCGATGTCCACCACCCACGTGTCGGCGGATTGCAGCTCTCCCCGCGTCGGCCGGCGGCGCTCCACGGTCAGCTGCCCGTGGCAGTGGACGATCAGACCGGTGGCCAGGACCTCGTCCATGTGAGCGCCGCCGGGGTGGACCACGATGGTGCTGGGCATCGCTGCTCCTCTCGCCGACAGTCGGAGCGCCAGCCTACCGGAAGTTACCAGCAACGTCGCGTGGGCAGGTATCCTGGGGCACGTGGGAGCGTAGCGCCCCTGTGTCTGGTCCCTGGAGGACAGCGATGAACGGTTCATCTCCCCCACTGTTGCGGATCCTGCTCGGCCTGGTGGTGGCCGCCATGATCCTGCCCGGGTGTACGGACGGCGGCTCGTCCGGCGGTCCAGGCGGATCGAACGACGAGGCCCTGACCGACACCGACGCCGATGGCCTGGTGGATGACTTCGAGGCCGAGATCGGCACCGATCCAGCCCTGGACGACACCGATGGGGACGGCTTCCTGGACGGAGACGAGTGGTCCGCATTCAGCGATCCGCTGGACGAGACCGACTTCGAGTACGCCGGGGACTACGACCACTTCCCCTATCCGGACGACCTCGTGGGCAGCGGGTTCCAGGTCGGCGACGTGGTCAGCGACTTCGCGCTGTCGGACTTCCACGAGCAGCTGGTGGGCCTGCACACGTTCTACGGCAACGTGATCCACGTGGTGTCCGCCGCCGACTGGTGAGGCGCCTGTGTGAGCTACGCCGGTACGGCGCAGGCGGAATACGAGAGCTACGCGGACCAGGGTTACGTCACCGTGATGCTGATGATCGACGGCGAGTCGGATGCGAACCTGTGGGTCGACAAGTACGGGTTCACCTTCCCGGTGCTGGCGGACGCGGACTGGGTGGGTTCCAACGCGATCGGGCTGGACGTCGGCATTCCCCACCACGTCCTGATCGGCCGCGACATGACCGTGCGGGTCTACGGCAATCAACCCGGTGGCGGTGAGATCCAGTCGGCCCTCGACGAGGAGTGGCCCGACGTCGATCGCCCGCAGCCGCCGGTCCTCGACGAGATCGACGACGAGGCTGACGGGGCGTTCATGCCCACGTCGGGCAACCCGTTCATGGTGGAGGGCGGGCCAGACTACGAGACGGCCAACATGTGTGCCGCCTCGCCCGCAGGTCGCGGCAGCTGGTTCGCCGTTGCCGTGCTCCCGGCGCTGTTCCTGATCCGCCGTCGCCGCTGATCCGCGGCCGGCTCAGCTCTCCTCGGTAATCCGTTCGTCCTCGCCTTCGCCGTCATCCACGGGCAGCGGTGCGGGCACTCGCGCCGTGAGTCGCTTGGCGCAGAGCAGAGCCGAGACGGCGACCCCGTGGCGGCGCGGGTTGTGGGCCCGAACCACAGTGCGCTCGTAGGCCTTGCGCCGGGGGTGGCGGGCGTGGGTGTCGACCTCGAGCGGCGGATCCAGCGGGTCCCCGAGCGGGTCGCGGAAGATCAGCACCTTGGGGCGGCCGGTGGGGTGCTCGCCCTCGCCCGGGCCGATCACGACCGCCCACTCCCCGGTGTCCAGCTCCACCAGGCTCCCGGGCGGGTAGCGGCCGACCACGTCCACCAGCAGCCGCACGAGGATCGGATCCAGCCGCCGTCCGCTGCCGCGGATCACCAGCTTGATCGCCTCGTTGGGCTGGAACGCGGGGCGGTGGGGGCGGTCCATGGTCAGCGCGTCGAAGGTGTCACACACGGCCACCACCCGCGAGAACAGGTGCAACCGTGGACGCAGCAGCAGGGGGTATCCGCCCCGGCCGTTGATCCACTCGTGGTGTTCGGCGGAGACCAGCGCCCGCTCCAGGATCGGCTGGGTCATCCCATAGTTCATCAGCAGGTAGTGGGTGCCAGCCAGCGGATGGGTCTCGAGCTGTGCCCGCTCCAGGGCCGACAGCTCCCGGGGAGCATCCAGGAGCCCGTGCGGCAGCAGCTGTTCGCCCACGTTGTGGTTGAGCGCGGCCAGGCCCAGTCGCACCATGTCGCGGCGCGACAGCCCCATGCGTCGGCCGATGCCGATGGCCAGCAGGGCGGTGTTCATGGCGTGGCTGGACTCGCCCATGCCGATGTCGCGAATTCCGCTCAGGGAGAGCACCGAATCCGGGTCCGCCTCTCCCAGCCGGACCAGCCGGCGGATGGCTGTTCGCTGGCGCCGCCTCTTGCCCACGTCCAGATCGGCCAGGCTGTGGCCGAGGGCTGCCATCCCCCGCACGTAGGCGGCGACTGCCAGCTTGCGGTTGCGCTCGCGGGTGCTCTCCTCGGAGGGCTCGTCGAGGATCTCCTCTCGCCGGATCAGGCTCAGGTCGTTGACCTGCGCCTCGACCAGCCCGTCGGCGATGAACGCCCGCGCCTCGTTGGCTCCGTGGATCTTCTCGGAGTCCCGCAGCAGCTCGAAGAACCGCAGCAGCGAGTGGTAGGCGAAGGGATGGCTGACGATCAGCCCGGCGATGCCCACCTCCAGCAATCGCTCGCCGAACTTGGCACAGACCCGGTGCTGGCCCGTGTCGAGCTTGATCCGCAGGCCGTTGATGAACACATGTTCGGCCAGGATCACCAGCCCCGCCTGACCGCCGTCCGGCATCAGCTTGCGCAGCCCGTCGCCCACCTCCTCGAGGATGCGCTTGGGCGTGTTGTTCTCGGGATCGTAGGTGCGCAGGATGCGCTCCATGCTCTCCATCTTGGGGACGACTTTGCGGCCGATCTGGCTGGTGAGACGGCGCCTGGCACCCTCCTCGGCCCTGCGCTGCTTGTCGGCCTCGCGGATCTCCTCGGTGAGACGGGCGGGATCGACGGTCACCGGAGCACCTTCTCTTCCAGTGCCGCCCGGCAACCCTTGCGCAGGGAAGGGAAGGGGGACTTGGACGCCTGCAGCAGGGTCTGGCGTGCCGCCACGGTGCCGGTCTTCGCCAGTGCGCGGGCGCAGGCATCGATCTGCGCGCGGGCGCCACCTCCCGCGAACAGCTTGGCGTGTCGCGCCAGGATCCCCTGGAGCACGGGCACGGCCGCATCCGGGTCGACGGCGCACAGGGCGTGGGCCAGCGACTCCTGGATGTCGGCCGGGGCGTGCTCGAAGGTCGCGCCCTCGACCATCTCCTCCAGCGCCATCCAGGCGCCAGGCGAGGACTGATCGCGGAGCTGTTCGACCACGGCCGTCCGCACGACCTCCGACCGATCGGTGAGCAGCTCCACCACCTGGGGCACCACCCGCGCGGGCAGCGGGAACGGCAGCGTGCGGATGGCGGCGGCCCTCACGTCGGGCGCCTCGTGCTGCATCAGCTCGAACAGCTGGGCGCGGGACGTCGAGTCGTCCATGCGGCGCAGCAGATCCACGAGGGTGAAGGCCTCGTCCATCGGCTTGTGGCGGATGCCGGCGGTGATCGGCGCCAGGTCGTCGCGCACCGTCGCCGCCAGCTCGTCCATCACCCAGTTCAACCTCCGGCGCGGGCGCATGCCCCGCATCCTCCGGATCAGCAGCTGGGCCCGCTTGCCGCCGCGCCCGGCGAGGAAGTGGCGCAGCAGGTGCTGGTCCCCTGGATCTTCGCCGTCCAATCGCTCGGCCAGGTCCAGGAACACGCCCGGTTCGGTGCAGGTGTCGAGCCAGGCGTTCATCGCAGGCTTGCCCGGCTGCAGCAGGGGGATGTCCCCTTCGGACAGCTGCATCACCATCTTGATCACCGGCTTGCGCAGCTGCTTGCCCCGCTGTTCGTCCCATTCCAGGGCGCGACTGAGCAGGGCCATCGCCTCGCTGGACGGGAACTCCGGCCGCCCGCGCGCGCCGCCGAGCACCAGGATCTCCACCACCCGATCCAGCAGGGACTGCTCGGTGTCTTCCTCGGCCTCCGCGCGCAGATGATCCAGGTCGGGATCGGACTCGATCTCCGCCTCGGCCTTGTCCAGCCAGCGGTTGAGGTCGAGCGCCGCCATGTTCTGCGAGGGCGTGAATTCGGAGTCCCGGAGTTTCAGCTGGGACCGGGCCTGGGCCAGGGCCTCGGCTTCGTCGGCCCCGAGGGGGCTGTCCGACGGGGCGGGCGGACCGGCGATCTGCTCCAGGTCGGCGTCGTCGTCCAGGGACGGGCGTTCGTCCTCCCGGGGTTGGGGAGGGGTCGGATCCGCGATGCGGGTCATGATGGCGGCCACCTGGCTGCCCTCCCCGCGGGCGATGGTCTCGCTCAGCTCCTGGGCATCCGACAGGTACTCGACCGCCTCGTAGGTCACGTGCTGGAGGTTGGCCTGCCACAGCAGGCTCGCCAGGGTCTCCTCCTCCCAGCGCGGCAGATTGAGGTTGATGCCGATGATGCCGGCGAAGGTCAGCAGCTCCTCCGGCGGCGCGTCGGGCATGATCGTGAAGCCGACGATCCCCTCCCGCTGCAGCGTGCGGGCGAGTCCACCCTTGTCGTCGTTGTCCTGGTAGACGGTTTGATCATCCCAGAACAGATTGTCGCGGGTGACCGAGATCTCCAGCTCCCGCAGGATCCGCCCCAGCTCCCCGAGGCGTCCCTCGAACTGCTCGGTGATCTGGCGTGTCTGCTTGTGGGTCGGGCCATACAGCCGAACCGCGGCCACCAGCAGGTGGAGGTCGTCGACGGCCTCGAGAACCCGCTCGATCGGTTCGGTCGGCTCGGCCGGCTCGTTGGGTTGCTGTCCCACCTGATCCCCGTCAGTCCCTTAGAGTAGCCCAGCCCACGGAGGCCGGGAACCGAAACACGGTGAACCGGGGAGAGATCATCGCTCCCCGGCGGCCCGCGACAGCCCCAGGATCACCAGAACCATCGCCGCCACGGCGTCCACTGGCTGCAGATCGGCGACCCGGACCGATCCCCGCCGGAGTGGCTTCGGGATGTGGGGCTCGATCTCCAGCAGTTCGCCGCTGTCCGACATGGCCTCGACCACCATCTGGATGTGGAACTGTCCACGGGCCCGGGCCAGCGCGAGCAGCTGTTCCTCTGGGAAGGAATGGCGCACGGCCTCGATCAGCACCCCGGCCAGTAGTGGCGCCGCGCTGGTGGTGGGCAGGTCTGCCGAGGGGGTCGCCGCCGCCCGCCCGCCGGCCATGCGCAGGACCGGGGCCAGCGCCGCACCGTCGCCGTCGCCCTCGAGTGGGGGCGTGGTGGCCAGGGCGATCAGCCGGTGGCCGGCGACGGCCAGGTAGATGGCGGTCATGTCTGCCCACAGGATGCTCTCGAACTTGCTCCCGGCCGAGGCCCAGCCGAGCAACATCGGGCCGGCGGACAGCAGGTCGAAGGTGCGGCTGCGAGTGTCCAGGTCGAAGGCGGAGCCAGGGGCGTAGCGGCCCAGGGGCACCCAGGGTTGTCCGTCCACGGAGATCAACTCCAGTCCGGACATCCTGGCGTAGGCCGCGGCCTGCTGGACCTGATCCGAGGGGAAGGGGCCCTGGCGGCCGCCCTCGGTGAACAGTTCCACCGTCGACGCCCCGTCCAGTTCCAGGGTCGGGCTGAATCCCACCGGGACGCCGGTCAGCATCGATTGGGGAGCAGCGAGGGCCTCGGCCAGGCTAGTCCGCTGGTCGCGGCGCCGGATCGCCGCGGTTCGCCGTGCCGCCCGCACACCGGCCCGGGTCTGCTGGGTGGCGCTGGGCAACGGTGGCCTGGGCCGCCGGGACTCCGCCCGGAACCGCTGCCCGCCATCCCCGCCGTCCGCGCCATCTTCGTGCATCTTGCGGCGCAGCCCCTGGACGAAGCGGGTCATGGCGATGTCGCCCAGCCGGATCCCGCTCTCGTGGGCCAGGTCGGTGACGTCCTCGAGGAACTCGAGGGCGTTGGGGTACCGCTGGTCCGGGTCCTTGGCCAGCGCCCGCATCAGGATCTCGTCCATCCCCTCGGGCCAGCCGAGTTTCCCCTCGATGGTCTGCGCCGGATCCCAGGCGCGCATCAGCCGCTGCTGCTCGGTGGAATCCTTGGCCGGGGGGAACAGGGGCTCCATCGACAGCATCTCGTACAGGCAGGTTCCCAGCGCGAACACGTCGCTCCCCGTCGAGAACTTGCCCGTCTCCAGGAGCTCCGGCGCGAAGTAGCGCAGCTTGCCCACCAGCATCCCCGGCTCCTCGCTGTGCTTGGAGATCCGGGCCCGGGCGACACCGAAGTCCCCCAGCTTCACCGCGCCGCTGCTGCCCAGCATGATGTTTCCGGGCGAGATGTCCCGGTGAATCAGCCCCAACGGGCTGCCCTGCTTGTCCGTGGCGTTGTGGGCGTAGTGGAGGCCCTTGAGCGTCTCGGTGACGATGTAGAGCACCGCGGCGAACGGCACGGTGAGTTCACGTTCCTCGCACTCGACCAGCAGCGAGAGCACGTCCATGCCCTCGACGTACTCCATCGCCTGGTAGATCAGGCTCCCCTCCCGGTCCAGATCGAACACGCGCACCACGTTGGGGTGCTGCAACTCCACCGTGATCCGCGCCTCGTCGAAGAACATCTCGGCGAACGCGGGATCATCGGCGTAGTGGGGCAGGATCGTCTTGACGACACACTCGTGCTGGAATCCCTCGATCCCCGAACGGCGGGCCAGGAACACCTCGGCCATACCGCCCTTGCCGATCCGGCGGATCAGCTCGTAGGGGCCCACACGCTGGGCGGGTAGCGAGGCGTCGTTCATGGCCCGATCACTCCCGATCGTCCCCGGCGAGCCGTGGCCGGCAGAACCGCAGCTCGCGGCTGTCGCCGCAGCGGTCGCACTCGTGGATCACCCGCACCTGGCTACATTTGATGCCCGCCTTCTCGACGATCGAGCGGGCCGGCGTGCCGCCGCAGTCGCAGCGGACCCGGGCGACCACGTCCATGGTGAGCCCGTCGTGCTCCATGGTCTCTATCTGCAGGTCGGCGAGCCCGTCCTCGCGCAGGGTCTCGATCAGCCCGCGGTGGTAGCGGATGGTGTCCCTGGCCCTCCTGGACCCCAGCTCCCGGCCAGCGGCGGTCCACAGCGCGTGCTCCGCGTGACGGGCATAGGTCAGCTCCACGGTCAGTCGCTCGAGGACCGAGCGGGAGAGGCCCCGCCCCCGCAGGCCTGTCTTGACGAAGTAGTTGGCCACTCCCAGCAGGCCCAGCTTGTCCAGGTTGTCCGCGTCGAACAGCACGCGGCCCAGCGGTGACGGATCGGGATCGTCCCGGTACAGCTCCAGGATCGCGTCGGCCACCTGCTCGACCACCTCGGCGGGCAGGCCGTGGATCGCGGCCAGCTCCCGCAGGATCACCACCGACCGTTCCTCCTCGGCCACGTCACCCTCGTGGTAGCGGCCGCCGGCGAATTTGCCGGCGTCGTGGAACAGGGCCGCCAGCCGGCAGACCGCGGGGTCGAGCCCCTCGGCCCGGCCCAGCCGCTCGGCCAGCGCCGCCACCCGCGCCAGATGATCCCACAGGGCGTCGGTGGTCCGCTCGCGGGCCGTGAAGCGAGCCTCGTCCTCGCGCACGCGAGCGCGCAAGTCCTGTTCCACCGCGGTGAGATCAGGCATGGGGAGGAGTCTACCAGGCCCGGGTCTCCCACCGCGGGGCGCGGGATGCGATGATGGCGCCCCCGGGCCATGGAGCCGGGCCGGAGGTGTCATGTTCGATCCCCAGATCTACGCAGCGCGACGGGCGCAACTCCGCGGGGCGCTGGATGGCGGCGTGGTGCTGCTGCCCGCGGCGGCCGCGATGCCCCGTACCTACGCCGACAACGTGTATCCGTACCGGCAGAGCGCTCACCTGCTGTACTACCTGGGCCTGACCGATCCGGGCCTGTTCCTGGTCTCCTACCCGGCCGAGGGCCGCGACGTGCTGTACGGCGATCCGGTGACCATGGACGACGTGATCTGGTGCGGTCCCAAGGCGTCGCTGGAGGAGCGGGCGTCGCTGGCCGGGATCGACGAGGTGGCCCCGGCGGATCAGCTGGCCGTCGACCTGGCGGCGTTCGCCGAGGGCGATGTTCACTACCTACCTCCCTTCCAGCGGGAGGTGGTCGCCACCCTGGCCCGGCTGCTGGGGTGGAACGGACCCCGGGTGCTCGAGGGATCGTCGCCGGCCCTGGTCCAGGCCGTGGCCGAGCAGCGGCTGATCAAGGGCCCGGAGGAGGTGGCGGAGATCGAGGAAGCGCTGGTGGTCACCGCCAGCGCCTACCGTCAGGCGATGGCGGCGCTGCGCCCTGGCCTGTACGAGCGGGACATCGCGGGGCTGATCCAGGGTGTGGCCCTCCGGGAGGACCGTGCGCAGGCGTTCCAGCCGATCACGACGATCCACGGCGAGGTCCTGCACAACGAGAGCCGTTCGCAGCGGCTGGACGACGGCCAGCTGATGCTCATCGACTCGGGCGCCGAGTCGGCGCGGGGGTACGCGTCGGACATCACCCGCACCCTGCCGGTCAGCGGGCGTTTCAGCCCGCGACAGCGCGCGATCTACGACATCGTGCTGGCCGCTCAGCGGACCGCCATCCGCGCCACGCGGCCGGGCAGGAGCTACCTGGACGTCCACCTCGAGTCAGCTCGGGTGGTCGCCGATGGCCTGATCGCCGAGGGTTTGATGCGGGGGAACGTGGACGAGGCCGTCGCGGCCGGCGCCCACGCTCTGTTCTTCCCCCACGGCCTGGGGCACGCCCTGGGTATCGACGTGCACGACATGGAGGATCTCGGGGACGCGGTCGGCTACGCGCCCGGCGAGGGGCGCAGCGAGCAGTTCGGTCTCGCAGCGCTGCGTTTCGCCCGCGAGCTGGAGCCCGGCCACGTGGTGACGGCCGAGCCCGGCATCTATTTCGTCCCGGCGCTGATCGACCAGTGGGCCGCGGCTGGCACCCACGAGGCGTTCATCGACTACCAGGCCCTGGACGACTGGCGCGACTTCGGTGGCATCCGGATCGAGGACGACGTGCTGGTCACCGACCGCGGCTCGCGTGTGCTCGGCCCGCCGATCCCCAGAGGGGCGGACGCGATCGAGAGCACGATGGAATCCTGATCTGCTGAAAACAGCACGATACGCTGGATATAGCACAACCTGCTGAATACAGCAGCGAGCCCTGCTCTCCGGCAGCAGCGGAACTCCGAACCGAGCGGGCTCCGTACCCTTTGAAATAACTGCGTTTTTCCGGCCTTGAGGATTTTTTTCGGGCAAATCCCACAGTTTGGCACCGCGCTTGCTCATTCCCCAGTGCGTCAAGACGACAGGAAAGCCCGAGGAAACAAGGTCCAAGGAAGGACCACTGGGCAACCCGAGGATGGGGGTCCCAAGGAAGGGACCGGGGGTCCGAAGAAGGACCAGGATAGCCAGGACGCCAGGACGGACGACGGCCCAAGACGGGCCACGGGCAAGACGCCTAGCTCACCGAGAATTGTCACTTCGCAGGATCCCGGAAGGGAAAGTGTCCAAGGACGGACACCCGGATCCGCCGGCAGGATGCCCGGAAGTGACCACTCGATAGCGGGATGATGCTTCGGGGGCGTCATCCCGCGTCGCCCTCTGCGCCCCCCCCCCAGAACTCCGCCTCCGCCACATAGAAGTCCACCGCCGTGCCCTGGGTCGGGATCCACATCCCGGACGCGATCATCGCCTCGGCCTTGGTCTTCAGCGCCCGCATCCGTTCCAGGTGCTCGGCCAGGGCCGCTGGCTTGCCCGCAGGATCGTTGGCCGCCTTGGCCTCGAGCCAGCGCCGGGACCACTGGTAGACCAGCTCGGGCTGGCTCAGCCCGGCGGCCAGCGAGGTCTCGGCGTCGATGTAGGCGAGCCGCGCCAGTTCCTCGCGGCGGGCGCCCGGATCGTCGGCGTCCTGGGCGGTCGCGGCGCCGGCCGAGGCCAGGGTCAGCAGGGCTCCGATCACCAGAAGCGCGTGTCGAGTCTGGATGGCGGATCTCCTCTCGTCCTCGATCAACCCAGCAACAACAGGGCCCAAGGCACCAGCGAGACCAGGCCGATCCCGGTCACCAGCACGCCGCCGAAGACGCCCCAGAACCGGGTCCAGGACCGAACCGTCTTTCCGTCCACGTCCATGTCCGCCAGATCGACGAACTGGTGCACCGAGCGGCGGAACCAGCCCCTCGCCGTCGCCTCGGCGCCCTGGGCCTGGCGGGCGCCACGGAAGGCGAAGAACAGGTTGCCGAGGAACGGGATCAGGCTCTCGTAGTTGAGGTTGACCAGCCCGCCGGAGCGGTCCTTCATGGTCACGTCCTCACCGAAGTAGGCCCCCGCCTGGGCCTTGCCGATGATGGTGCCCTCGAGTTGCACTGGCCGCCCGCGCAGCGGGCTGGCGTAGGGATCGCTCATCAGCTCGTACATGGTGATCGGCTCGAAGTCCTTGCCCGCCGAGAAGCGATACAGCCCCTTGAGCAGCATGCCCAGTCCCAGGAAGCCGATGACCGCCGGGAACAGGGGCGCCTGGGGCACGAACACCGCGCTGACCGCGGCGAGCAGCAGTCCGAAACCCAGCCCGATCCACGGCCCGTAGTAGATCACCACCTCGACGAAGAACCGGCCGTACAGCCGCCCCCGGTCGAGCTTCTGTCCCTCCCGATCCACTGCGGCGAAGTCGAACAGGGGTTCCACCCCGAGCCTGGGCGCGGCCTCGTTCAGCGCCCGCAACCGCTTGCCCGTCAGCGGGTGGGTCGAGGCCAGCTCGCTGACGAACGCCCAGGGGTTGTACAGGTCGAACAACATCACTGGCGTCACGATCTGTGGATCGAAGCCCGCGGGCGCTGGGGTGGACGTCACCTGGGGCTGCAGCGCGGCGCTGCCGTCGGTGGGGTAGTCCGACGAGGCGCGCAGGGCGTTGCCCACGCCGTGGGCTGCCTTGTGGTCGAAGATCCCCATCGACCGCGTCGCCTTCAGCAGCCGGTTCTGTTGGCCGAGCTGGGCCATCTCGGCCATGCCGTAGGCCACCTTGACCAGCGCCCGCTGCAGCGGCGCCGGATCGCCCATCACCTCGGCGGCGAAACGATCGGCCAGGTACTCGCGGGCGCGGCTGAGCAACAGCAGCAGGTAGCTGCCGATCCAGTAGAAGACCAGCGACATCAGCCCGATCAGCGGCAGCGGGTTGTTCTTGCCGCGGCGCATTCGCAGCAGGATGTGGCCCATCTCGTACAGGATCTGCAACATCGTGGCGGCGACCGTCATCACGATGAAGTCCAGGTTCTTGATGTGGCCCAGCTCGTGGGCGAACACGGCGCACTGCTCGTCCAGGTCCAGGAATCGGAACAGGCCGTTGCTGCCCACGAGCCGCGCGTTGCCGGGCCAGCTGCCGTAGGTGTAGGCGGTGGGGTTGTCGTCGTTGACCAGGCGGATTCGCGGCAGGGGCATCCGCTTGCTCTCGCAGGTGCGACGGACGAAGCCGGCCAGCTCGGGGTGCTCGGCCTCGAACTGCTCGAAGGTCAGCTTGCGCAGTTCGTAGACCCAGCCCTGGATCAGGTCCGTGAAGAAGGGCGTGATCAGCCACGAGACGAAGTTCACCGCCACGGTGAGCACCAGCATCAGGCCAGCGGGGATGATCCCCCCCCAGAACAGCAAGATCAGCAGGATCGTCAGCACCATCCCGGCGAGCATGCCCAGGGTCATGGTCGAGGCGAACAGCATGCGCAGCTTCATCGACGTTTCCCTCCGGTCGCCGGACGACCTTACACCACCGAGGGGTGTTTTCCTTCCCTTGACCCTGCCCGACGGGCCCGCTCATCATGGTGCCGGAAGCGTCGGATCGGCTGGCTCGAACGCTGCACGGCAAGAAGGGAAATCATCGAGCTCGACACCATGACCCTGACCACCTTCGAGGTCGGCCAGGTGGCCATGGTCGAGAACAAGATCCAGCAGATCCTGGCCAGCGCCGATCCCTGTGCCGAGATCTGATCCCCGCACCCCCGTTCATCCCGCCGCCAGCGCTGTTTTCCTGGCGGGTCCCTACGCGAGTGCGGTACTAATAGAATTGGTTCAGTGTCTCCCCCTCTGGAAGGAGCCCGGAAGATGACCAGGTTCATCGGCCCTCTGTTGAGCATCGCGATGTTGTTCAGCCTCGCCTGCCAGGACTACGTCGTTGTGGACCAGGACGGCACAGGCGATCCGACCAAGAAGGACGCCCAGATCGAGGTCACTCCGCCCGTGCTGGACTTCGGCCAGCTGGTCGCCGGCGAGGAGGTGACCAAGCTGATCACCATCAAGAGCATCGGCGGCGACACCCTCTATCTCGAGGACATGTTCGTCGACGGTCCGATCTCGTTCTCCCTCGACGACGGCGAGGTGGAGCGGATCCTGGCTCCCGATGCCTCGACCACCCTGCCGGTGACCTACGCGCCGATGGCAGACGAGGAAGCGACTGGCGAGGTCCACATCCTGTCCAGCGACCGGGACACCCCGGACTCGATCGTCGACCTGACCGCCACCGGGCTGGCGCCGATGATCGAGCTGAATCCGGCGACCTTCGACTTCGGCGACGACGAGATCGGCTGCGACAAGGAGCAGGAGATCGAGATCTGGAACATGGGCTCCGCGCCGCTGCAGGTCGACGAGGTGGTCTTCGCGCCCACCAGCGACGAGATGCTGGTCAGCTTCTACTTCCAGGAGGGGACCTTCATCGACCCGGGCCAGATGCAGACGGCCACCGTCTACTACCGGCCGCGGGACGAGCTGCCAGACACGGGCTACCTGCACATCTACAGCAACGACCCGGCGCACCCCGACGCCCTGGCCACCCAGTACGGCACGGCCCACCTGGCCGACGAGGTCACCGACGAGTACGAGCAGGAGGGCAACAACTGGACCGACATCCTGTGGGTCGTCGACAACTCCTGTTCCATGGGAGACGAGCAGAACAGCCTGGCGATCAACTTCTCGAGCTTCCTCGACATCATCGAGGTGCTGGACATCGACTATCACATCGCCGTGGCCACCACCGACAACGGCCACTTCCAGGGGGCGGTGCCGATCATGACCCCCTCCACCCCGGACGTGGCGGCGGCCTTCGCTGACGCGGTCAACGTGGGCACGGGCGGATCGGGTATCGAGAAGGGATTCCAGTACGGCCAGGCGGCGCTGAGCCCGCCGTTGATGGCGCCCGGTGGCCCCAACGACGGCTTCATGCGCGAGGAGGCGGGCCTGCGGCTGATCTTCGTGTCGGACGAGAGCGAGCAGTCCCAGGACACCGTGACCGCCTTCACGCAGTTCTTCCAGGGGCTCAAGACCAACCCCGACCACATGATCGCCAGCTCGATCACCGGCCAGCTCACCGGCTGCAGCAGTCCCACCGGCAACGCCGACCCGGCGCCGCGCTACGAGCAGATCACGGCCGCCACCGGAGGACTGTCCGCATCGATCTGCGACCCGAACTGGGTCAACACCCTGTCCAACCTGGCCTGGCTGTCGTTGAGCTGGCAGGACACCTTCGAGCTGAGCGAATACCCGGTCGAGGAGACCATCGAGGTCGAGCTCAACCACGTCCCGGTCTACGTGGGCTGGTACTTCGACGAGGTGATCAACGCCGTCATCTTCGATCCGGACTACATCCCGGACACCGGCGACCTGATCACGATCAACTACAACATCCTCGGCACCTGCGAGGGCTGACCCCGCCGGCGTTCCCATCCCCCCGGAATCCCGCACATTTTCATCTTGCCGGTCATCCATTCCCATGGACATCCCCCCTGTCCGACACTAAGATGCGGCCCATGGCAGGAGCAGGTTTTGCGGCCCGGATCGGCCGCGGACAGCCCGCCTCGAACGCCGGATGGGAACCGCGATGGAACGTGCCAACGGATCGGATCTGAACCACCGCGTGCGCAAGGCGCGGATCGGCGCCCAGTTCTTTCGCAAGTGGGTCGAATCGCGGGTGGGGGAGCGGCTGAACGACCCGCAGATCTGCAGGCCGAGCATGGTCTGCACGATCCTGACGTCCAAGTGCAACTACAAGTGCTCGTTCTGCAACCACCCGAAGATGACCCAGGTCGACCAGATGCCCCGCGAGAAGTGGGAGGAGATCCTCCTGCAGCTCAAGGACTGGCTGGGGATCTACCGCATCAACTTCCTCGGCGGTGAGCCCTTCCTCTACCCCGAGCTGTTCGACCTGCTGGCGTTTTGCAAGCAGCACGGGATCATGGCCGGGATCACCACCAACGGCTGGTTCCTGACCAAGGAGAACTGCCAGGAGCTGGCCAAGCACGACCTGTTCAACATCTCGCTGTCCGTGGACGGTTACGGGCCGGAGATGCACGACCGCCTGCGGGGCATCCCCGGCGCCCATAAGCGCCTGTGGGAGGGCATCGAGAACCTGCGCGAGTACGTGATCGGCCACAACGGCAACCACACCCGGGTCGCGTTCCGCACCAACGTGCTGGCCGAGAACCTGGATGACCTGGTTCCGCTGGCCCACTTCGTCCGCACCAAGGGGTTGCACTGCATCGGCTTCCAGCCGGTGGAGTACCGGCCGATGAACCTCGAGGAGGAGTGGGACTACCTGGAGGAGAAGGAGGTCGACAATCCCAACGAGCGTCTCGAGCAGTTCAGCGTGACCCCCGGCGAGCGACCCGAGAACATGGAGACCCACTGGGTCGGCGACTTCGAACACCTGGACGCGGTGCTGGCCGAGGTCAAGGACATCAAGCGCAAGGGATTCCCGATCCTCAACTCCCAGACCCACCTGGACGCCATCGGCGACTACTACCACAACCCCAGCCTGATCTATGAGATCAAGCGGGAGTGCAAGACGGCCTGGGAGCAGATGGTGATCCTGCCGGACGGCTACGTCCGCTCGTGCACCGAGCTTCCGCCCTACGGCAACCTGTTCGAGAACACCCCCCGGGAGATCTGGGAATCCGAGGAAGCCCAGCGCCACCGCGAGGGCGTCGCCCAGTGCCGCCGCACCTGCCTGAACATGTTCCACTGGAAGCGGAGCCTCCCCGAGAAGGTGGAGATGTTCTCCAAGTTCTTCTGATCCGCTCTCGGTCTCGGTCTCGGTCTCGGTCTCGGTCTCGGTCTCGGTCTCGGTCTCGGTCTCGGCTACCATAGTCCTTCATGCCCCCCACCCAGACGCCCAGGGTCCGGTTCCTGCTGTATCTGCTGTACGCAGTCGCCGCGCTGGCGCTGGTGCGTGCGGCGTTCGTGGTGCCGGCGCAGCTGCGAGAGCTGTGGCTGCTGCGCAGCGGGGTGGTGGCCTACGAGGGGGAGCCGATCTCGCTGGCCGGCGACGCGCGGCTCGAGGGGCGGCTCGTCGAGGCCTGGACGGGGCGTGGACTCGCCGACGTCGGCCTGGAGATCGTGCGCTTTCCCGCCGGAGAACCGCGACCGCCCGGCGGTGATGTCTGGGCACAGTCGCGGGCGAATCGGGTCCGCAGCGGGCCTGACGGCGGCTTCGGTTTTGATGTGGCGCCGGGGTTCTACCGGCTCCGCGTCGAAGATCCGGCCTACTACTCGTCGGACGGCTACCGGGCCGTGGTCGGGGAGGCAGGCCAGACGCCCGCGCCGCTGGTGGTCGCAGCCCACGCCGTCTGCTCGCTCGAGGTGGAGCTGCTGGACGACGACGGCGCTCCCGTACCTGGCGCCGAGGTGTTCATCAAGAACGGGGACCCCGGGCGGGCGTTTTTCACCCCCCAGCGAAATGGCATGGCCAGCACCGACGACCGCGGCGTGGCCCACTGGCGTCGTCGTTGCGGGGAGGCGTCGCTGCGGCGCGTGGAGCTGCCCGATCACACCGTCCACTACGTCGAGCGCCCCATCGAGCTGGTGGAGGAGACGCCGCGCCTGACGCTGGCCGTGGCCGAGGTGCGGGCTGCGCCGCCCCGTCCGCGCGATCCCGTGCTCGAGCGCCGTCCAAAGGGCGATCCGGGCGAGATGCTGGCGCACGCCGCGGGTCCAGCCGAGGGAGCCCCCGAGACCGCGGGAGTGGCCCAGCTCAGCGCCCGGATCGTGGACGAGACCGGCGCGCCTCTGCGGGCGCAGGTCCTGGTCGACGCGATGGCACCGCCCGCCGGCTTTCGCTACGACTACCTGCGGTTCCTGCCCGTCTGGCCGGTGACCGGGCCGGAGGGAGCGCTGGCCCTGGAGGTCCCCACGGGACGGCTCCGGCTGTTCGTGCTACCCGCTGGTGGAGCGCCGTTGGTGGGAGAGCCCTTCGACGCCCGGGCCGGCGAGGCCGTCGACCTGGGCGAACTGACCGTCCCTTCGTCGCACGGCCGGACCCTCCGGGGGCGGGTGGTGGGGCCGGCCGGACCGGTGGCGGGCGCCGAGGTCTACCCGGTGGCGGTGGGCGAGTTGGGCAGGCTGTTCTTCAGTGCGATGAACACCGGTCCGTTTCCGCGTACGGTAAGCAACCCCGACGGCGAGTTCGAACTCGGCGGCTTGCCCACCGACACGGTCGTGGTGATGGCCTACCACCGGGACGTGGGCGCGGGCGTTCCGTTCACCCTCGCGGCCGGACCCGATGACGGGCTCGACGCGGTGCTGACGCTGCGACCCGGCACGTCGGACCTCAAGTCCGGCTGGCTCCAGGGCGCGTACTTCGCGCTCTCACGCGAGGGGCTGGTGCTCAGCCGCCTCGTTGAGGGCTCGGCGGCACACCGGGCTGGCCTGCGGGTAGGCGACCGCCCCCTGGAGATCGACGGGATCGACGCCCGCTGGTTCGAGCCGCAGCGGGTGTTCGCCGTCCTCGACGGTGGCGCTGGTAGCCGCGCGGTCACGATCGTCGTCGAGCGCAAGGGTGAGCCCGAGCCCATCGAGATCGCCTGGGCGGCGGCGTTCGAGCCGGCGGCGGACTGATCAGGGCGGCGGTAGTGACGGTCCGACCGCGGGCGGCGCGGGCCGGCCATTCAGCCAAGAACCACGGGGATCGTCCCGGGTGCTCAGGTAGGGCACGTCGGCCTGCTCCACCACCACGCCGAACTCGTCCAGGAAGCCCAGCACGGCCCACAGCTGGTAGCGGACGCGCTCGTCCAGGTCGAGGGTACGGGAGGTCTCGATGGAGACCCCCGGACAGCCCAGCAGCAGGTACGCCTGGTAGGTGGGGCAGGTCTCGAAGGCCTTGAGGAATCGAACGAAGTGGTTCCGTTCGGAGTCGATGTCGGCGTTGGTCCGGGCCCGCACGCGGTCGAAGAGGGGATCGAGCTCGGCGAAGTCGTAACAGAAGGTCTGGCCGTAGCGGTTCGGATCGTCCACGTGCATGCCCAGGGACTCGTGCAAGGTCAGCAGCACGTCGGCCGGGTGGTCCTGCAGGATCTGGAATACCTGAAAGGCCAGCTGCTCCATGTCGTCGCCATCTTCCACCCCCGGGAACATGGCATTGAAGTTGGCCGGGTAACCGCGGACGCCGCGGCGGATGGCCTCGGCGTGGGCGTCGGGCAGCACCACCAGGGTGCCGCGAACCACGGTCCAGTCGGCCACCTTGCGGGCGGCCAGGTAGCCGGCGGGCTCGTTGCCGTGCAGCCCGCCGAAGATCGCCACCGTGGGGCCCGGTTCCGTCCCACGCAGCACGTGGTAGCTGGTCTCGTAGGGGGTGCCGGCCATGATCGTGTGGGAACTCCGTGCGGTGGCGCCGCCGTCGGGGCCTGCAGCGGGTGGCGCGGAGGCCAGCAACGCGGCGACCAGAGCAGTTGCCAGCGGCGTCATCGTTTGCTCCCGCCGTCGGCCTGCTCGAAGGACTCCTCGACGATCTCCCAGTCGGCTCCGGACAGCTGCCAGGTCATCCGCTTGGTGCCGTTGTCCCACCAGGTCGAGCTGTCGTACTCGTGCCAGACCTCGACGAACACCTGGTCGCCGGATCTCGTCATCCGCGGCTCGCCGTCGTCGATGCTGATGTAGCCTTGCTTGTCGAAGTTCTTGCTCATCCGGCTGCGCAGGGCGTTGTAGCCGTGGGACGGTTTGTTGGCCCGCTTGATCTCCACCTCGGTCGAGTAGAAGGCCATGTAGCGGTCCAGGTCCCGCGACTCCCAGGCCCGGACCCAGTCGTCGTAGCGGGCTCCCACTTCGGCATGGACGGTTGCGTCCTCGCCTGGCTCGGCGGCGGGCTCGTCGG
This sequence comes from uncultured Rickettsiales bacterium, assembly GCA_964436045.1. Lineage (GTDB taxonomy): Bacteria > Myxococcota_A > UBA796 > UBA9615 > CAYRNR01 > CAYTBN01. Next base: position 71,496 of record CAYTBN010000013.1, read on the forward strand.
CGGCCTCGTCGGCGGCCTCCGCGGTCCCGATCTGCTCGGCTCCGCCCGCGTCCCACGAGGCCAGCACCTGTGATTCCGGGCCCATCAGCTTGACCAGCGCCAGGACGGCCACCAGCGATAGCAACACCAGGGCGAATAGCCCACCACCGATGACCACCGGCAGAACCGGGAACCCCGTTCGGGCGGGGGCGGGGGCGGGGGCCGGAGTTGGGGCCTGCGGCGAAGGCGGCGTTGCGATCGGCGGCGACGTTGCGATCGGCGGCGACGTTGCGATCGGCGGGGGCGTGGCCGGCGGGGGCGTGCCGGAGACCGGTGCGTACACGGTCTGGCCCTTGGGCGCCGGCTGGGGCACCGGCGTGGGCACCTGTACCGACTGCTGCGAACGCAGGGCCTCGGTCACCTCGCCCGCGGTGGTGAACCGCTGCTCGGCGGACTTGCTCAGGCAGCGCAGGGTCACCGTCGACAGCCAGGGGGGGAAGGTCGGCTGCAGCTGGGCCGGATCCGGGGGCGGCTGCTCGCAGTGCAGCATCGCCACCGCGATCGGCGTCTCGGCACTGAACGGCACCTGGCCCGCACCCATCTCGAACAGCAGTACGCCGAGCGAGTAGATGTCGGTGCGGTGATCGACGTCGACCCCGCGGATCTGCTCGGGGGACATGTACTCGGGGGTGCCCATCATCGTGCCGGTGGCGGTCAGCCGGGTACCGTCCGCCGCCCGGGCGATGCCGAAGTCGGTGACCCGCACGTTCCCCGACGAGTCCAGCAGTACGTTCTCGGGCTTGATGTCCCTGTGGACCACCCCCATCCGGTGCACATAGTCGAGCGCCGACGCCAGCTGCTGACCGACCCAGAGCAGCTGGTCGATGGGCAGCACCCGCACCCGGTCGAGCACCGAGCGCAGGCTCTCGCCCTCCACGAACTGCATGGTGAAGAACAGTTCGCCGTCGTGCTCACCCACATCGTGGACCGCCACGATGTTGGGGTGCTCGAGCCGGGCCGCGGCCCGCGCTTCGGCCTTGAAGCGGGCGACCAGGTCCTTGTTTTTGGTCAGATGGGGGTGCAGCTTCTTGACCGCCACCGGCCGCCCCAGGGTCGTGTCCAGCGCTCGGTAGACGACCCCCATGCCGCCCGCGCCCAGAGCCTCCTCGATCCGGTAGCGCTCCGTCGCGTCCACGTCGGCTCCTCCCTCTACCCGCCCGCCAGCGCCTCGCCGACGTCCCCCGTGGCATCGTCGTCGCCGCTCGCGTCGTCGTCATCGGCGGAGGGCTCGGGGCAGCCCGCGAGCAGGGTGGCGATCAGCAGTCGCGGAAGCGTTCGCATCTTCTGCACCCCCGTGGCAAGTTGTCCGGCGAACCATCATAACAACGCGCGCCAGCGGGGCGTGCCCGCGAGGACCGATGCCCGGAACGGACGAAACCACCGACCTGTTCCTGTCCCTGACCCCGGACGAGGTGCTGGCCGCCGTCGAGGCAGCCGGGCTGCGCACCAACCCGGTGTGTTACCCGCTCAACTCCTTCGAGAATCGGGTCTACGAGGTGGAGCTGGCCGATCGCACCCGGATCATCGCCAAGTTCTACCGGCCCGGGCGCTGGACCGAGGAGCAGATCCTCGAGGAGCACCGGTTCCTCACCGACCTGGAGCAGGCGGAGATTCCCGTTTGCCCGGTTCGTCCCTTCCCGGACGGCTCGACGCTGAGGAAGCAGGGCACCATCTGGTACACCCTGGCCGACCGCCGCGGCGGACGGGCCCCGGACGAGCTGACCGACGCCTGGGCTCTCCGGCTGGGCCGGCTGGTGGGCCGGATGCACGACGTGGCCCTGCAGCGCCCCGCCGATTCCCGGCTGACCCTGGACGCCGAGACCTTTGTTCGCATCAATACGGACTGGCTGGAGGAGCACGACACCATCCCGGTCGCGTTCCGGGATCGGTACATCGGACTGGCCCTGGACATCGCCGACATCCTCGACGATCTGATGGACGGCGTACCCTTGCAGCGGATCCACGGCGACCTGCACCTGGGCAACCTGCTGGTGCGCGACGACCTGCTGCACGTGCTGGACTTCGACGACATGACGATGGGACCGGCGGTCCAGGACGTCTGGCTCTGTCTGCCGGGGCGTGGCGCGTACAGTGACCGCCTGCGCGACAGATTCCTCGACGGGTACGCGCAGTTCCGGCCCTTCGACCACACCACGCTGCGCCTGATCGAACCTCTGCGCGCCCTGCGGATGGTCCACTACGCCACCTGGCTCGCCCGGCGCTGGCACGACCCGGTGTTCCCCACCACATGGCCCCACTTCGGCACCGACGCCTACTGGGAAGAAGCCACCGGGGATCTGGCCGACCAGCTGACCGCGATCCAGACCGAACTCGACCCCGTCGCCGCCGCTGCCGCCCGCGCCCAGGAGCCGGAACTCACCAACAAGGACTTCTTCTGGGACATGGACGACTGACGCGCGGTCATTCCCCCACGAACACCGGATCCTCGATGGCGGTGGGTGTGCAGTCGACCGAGGCGGTGCGGGGGTTGCAGGCCGACGGGGTGCCGTCGGGGATGGCGACCACGTAGCCTGTCTCGTAGTGGGCGGCGGGGTAGTCGGTACTGATGAAGTGTGCGCCGCTACTCAGGGCCGCCTCGAGCCGCGTGTAGTCCAGCGCCCAGGCCTGACCGGACTCGGTGTCGGCGCGGGTGCGGACGAGGTGGCCGGCGTCGACCACCGCCTGGATCGACGCCTGGCCGCCGACCGGGTCGTTCATCGAGTGTACGGCGGCGAAGGGAGCCGAGACGTCACCCTGGGCATCGGGGAACATGGCGCGGCCGGCTGTCGTCGTGCCACCGTCGGTGTACACGGATCGGTACCCGCCCCCTTCGTGTAGCACAAAAAGCGCCCTCCCCCGCAGCTCACCCAGGGTCGGCCAGCCCCCGTCCGCCAGCGCATCGCGCAGGTTGGCGGCCTCTCCCTGAACCAGGTCGGGAGTCACCAGCCGATCCCGGGGCCAGACCGCGAGGATCTCCGCGTCGAGCGCGCCGAGGTAGTCCGCCGCCCGGTCCTCGTCCTGGTAGGGATCCTTGACCTCCAGCAGCGTCAGGATGGGGTGGTGGGCGGGGTTGCGGTCGGACCAGTCCTTCATCGCGCCCAGGCAGTCGGCCAGCAGCGGACAGGTGGAGTTCTGGTCGATGAACCAGACGTGGAAGACCTCGAACTCGCCGGTGTCCTGGTTGCGGTTGATGTCCAGCTCGAATTGCCGCACGCCCTGCGAGCCCAGCTGCTCGTCCAGGGGCAGGTGGGAGTAGTCCCAGGCCACCACCGGCGTCTCACCGGTCTCCAGGTGGTAGCTGTTGTGGGTGCCCAGCGCCTGGAGGTGGGCGAAGGTCAGAGTGTCGTCCAGGGGGTAGGACCAGGGATCCGCGGTCGTGTCGTCATCGCCCGTCGTATCGTCGTCGCCCGTGGCGTCGTCGTCATCGTCGCTCCCCGGACAGCCGGGACAGAGCAGTGCCGGCTGAACAGCGATGGCGGCGGCCAGCAGGTGAGTTACGACGTTATGGGCTGCCATCGTCGTCCCCGCTGACGTCGTCGTCGTCCACCAGTTCGTCGGCCGGGCATCCGGTGCTGGACAGAAGGACCGTCAGGATCATCAGCAGGGTGAACGGCCAGCGCGTCATCGCGAACCTCCGGGAAACGACCTGGGTGGCGCCAGTTTCGCAAAAAAAAGGGCCCCGCGGGAACCTTCGCCGTGTCCGGGTGTCGAAGCTCTTTGTAACCACGGAGGAGACACCATGACCCGCACCGTCGTCACCGCCCTCGTCGCCGCCCTGATGTTCGTGTTCACTGCCGGCCCGGCGTTCGCCCAGTCCGGCGACCAGCGGGTCGAGATGGACGCCAAGCTCAGCCAGACCGTGCTGGCGCGGCAGTCCAGCAACCAGGTCTACCTGGACGTGGCGCTGCAGCCCGAGCGGCGGGTCTCCTCGACCCGAGTGCCGCTGAACATCGCCCTGGTCATCGACAAGAGCGGGTCCATGTCCAGCTCCGACAAGATCGGCTTCGCCCGCGAAGCGGCGATGTCGATCATCGACCAGCTCGAGAGCTACGACCGGGTCTCGATCGTCACCTTCGACAGCAACGTCCAGGTGGCGTTGCCTTCGATGTTGGCCAGCGACCGCGAGGCCATCAAGCGGGTGATCGCGGGCATCTCGACCGGCAGCAACACCGCGTTGCACGGCGGCATGACCACCGGAGGCAGCGAGATCCGGCGGCACTACAACAACGAGTTCCTCAATCGGGTGATCCTGCTGTCCGACGGCAAGGCCAACGTGGGCCCGTCCAGCAACAACCAGCTGGCCTCCGCCGCCCGTTCGCTGGGCGACGAGGGCATCTCGGTGACCACCATGGGTCTGGGCCTGGACTACAACGAGGACACGATGACCGCCATCGCCGACGCGGCCGGCGGCAACTACTACTTTATCGAGTCGGGCGATCAGATGGCCTACCAGTTCCAGCAGGAGCTCAGCGGCATGATGCAGGTCGCGGCCCTGCAGACCACCATCAACATCCTCGTGGCCCCGGGCGTCACCGTCCGTGACGTGTACGGCTACGACTTCACCCAGACCGGCAACATCGTCTCCATCCGGGTCGGCGACCTGATCGGTGGCCGCTCGCTGAACGTGACCGCGCTGCTGGACGTGGACAGCTCCGACGCTGAGCGCATGACGGTCGGCTCGGTGGCCTTGGCCTACACCGACGCGGTCGACGGCCAGGCTCGCAAGCTCAAGGACGACCTGGTGGCCGAGCTGAGCGGCGTGCAGGAGGAGCAGGAGAAGAGCCGCGATATGGACGTGGGCGCCCGCGCCCAGGAGGTGGTCAACGCCGAGGCCATCGCCACCGCCATGGACAGCTACGCCGCTGGCAACGATGACGAGGCCAAGGAGATCCTGAGCCGCGCCCGCGCCGAGACCGAGTCGTTCAACGCGGGCGCTGGCATGGCCGCGGCACCGGCCCTCGAGGCCCAGCTGGATTCGGTGATGATGGACATGGAAGAGGCCGAGGACGACATGGACGCCCGCGGCGCGGTCGTCAAGTCCAAGAAGGCCGGCGCCCGCTCCTCGTCCCGCGGCCAGTAGCCCCCCGAGACCCCCGCCCCAGGATCAGCCTCCCCCACACTCCACGGCGATCGCCGACACGGTATCCGGAGTCACCTCGAAATCGTCGAAGACGTCGTTGACCACCTTGCACGCGTCCCCCACGGAGTGGAGGTTCACCGCAGTGGTTCCGGCGGAGACGTTGACGAACAGGATGGAGCCGCTCTTGCCCTCGCCGAGCTTCGCGCCCTTGCGCGCGATGCCGTTGGAATCGATGGCCATCGAGCCCTGACCTGTGGCCGAGAGCGACGCGGTGGCCACGACACCCCGGTCGAAGTCCAGCAGCACCGCACCCTTGCCCGGCTCCAGCTCCGGCAATCCGAGCTTGGCCAGGTTCTGCTCCAGGTAGCTCAACGGCAGCATGGGGAAGAAGTAGGGCTCGCCCTCCATCGCGTTCGCGGGCTCCAGCAGCTCCATCTGGGTCGTCATGTAGGTGGGGGCCTCGAAACGCAGGGCCAGACGCTCGCCGGTATTGATCGACAGCCGGAAACGGCCATCCTCGGAGGCGGTGGCGGCGGTTGCCTCGGCGGCGCCGGGCACGGTCACCGACACTCCGCCGACGCTCTTGCCGGTCGTCTGATCGCGCACCACACCCCCGATCTCCACCTTGCCGCCCGGTTCGTCGGCCAGGGGGAAGGGGACCGGGTCTTCCGCGTCGGCCAGGGGCCCACCGCCGCCCGCGGGGCTTCCACCCTCGGATCCGTCGCCCGCACCCGCCTGAGCCGCGCTCACCCCGTCGGAGAACTCGTTGCCCGCGGACTCTCCGGCGGAGGGATCCACCCCTGATACCTGCTCCCCCTCGCCCGGTAGCGGTTTGGGCCCTCCTTCGGCGGGTTCCCCCGCGGGCCTGGGGTCGCCTTCCCCGTGGAACGGCGCGACCTCCGGCGGGGGTGGGCATCCGGCGATCGCCAGCGCTGCGGCCACGATGGTCGCGACGGCGACGAGCAGCGTGAGCCCGCGGCAGAGGGAAGGTGACATGGTGGTCCTCTCTCAGGTCCTCAGCTTGCGACCGACCCGGGCCTCGACGCTGGCGATCTTGGACCGCAGTTGCCCACTCTTCCCCGCCCGGTAGTCCCCCTTGAGGTTGACCGAGATCCGGTCGCAGTCCAGCCGCATACGTTCGAAGCAGTCCTGCACGACAGACTCCTAGTACCCCTCCTCCTTCAGCTTGCCCAACACGTCCTCGCCCAGCTGGGCGCCCCATTGCTGGCCCACCAGCATCGATTCCTCCATGATCAGCGGCTGCTTGGAGACCAGCTTGCGGCCCAGGGGTGATTCGTAGAACGCGATCAATCCCTTGACGTCCTCGTGGGTCAGGTGGCGCTCGTAGAGCGGGATCACCAGATCGACCAGCTCGTCCCCACCCGCCTGCTCCAGGAACCGATCCCAGAATTCCGAGGGCACGCCCACGTAGGTCTGCTTGAACATGTCGATCATCTGCTTCATCACCTGGGTGCCCAGGTCGCCGGCGCCGGTCAGCACCATCAGCTTGCGGATGTCCTGGCGGAATTCGGTCTCTTCGGGGGCGGCCTGGTCCTCGGATCCCGCCAGCGCGGGGCGCGCCAGGGCCATCGAAAGCAACAGGGCCAGCGTGAAGGTCGAGAATCGGGTCATGAGATGACTCCCTCTTGGAACGCGCGCCCGGTCCAGTCCGGCCGTGTGGTCCATGTGGCGCTCGATGGTAGCAGATCGACGGTCGCGGCCGGGGGTCCGGCCGTGGGCGTACACGGGCACGCTGGAGCAGACCCATGGGCGAGCCCCCTGCGGGATCAGTTCGTGTTCGGATCCGGCACGACCGTCGTGTCCCAGCGGAAGTTGTCGATGAAGACCACCGAGTCGTAGATCCCGTCGCCTTCGTCCCAGACCGAGAACTTCAGGGTGATCGTCTCGCCGGGGGTGACCGGGGCGGTGGTGGTCAGCCAGCCGGTGGCACCGGCGTCGTTGGTGTAGCCCGAGGCGCCGTAGCAGGGGGTCTGGGAGACGCCGGGGACGACGCCGAAGCCCTGCCCCGAGAAACCCTCGATGTTGTACATGGTCGCGCAGTCGTTGACGACGAAGAAGTTGGAGTTGACGGTGATCGGCTTGCCGTTGCCGTCGAACGAGATGTTGCCCTCGGGGATCCCGTCACCGTCGTGGTCCGGGTAGGACGCCGGGTCCAGCGCGGTGCTCTCCAGGTACATCTCGAACGTGTCGTTGTACTCGGTGCAGACCCACTCCTCGTACTCGGTGGACACGAACATGAAGTCGATCAGGAACGAGTAGGTGTTGGGGGGCACCTCGAGCGTCAGGTTGAGCCAGCTCAGGTTGTACTTCGTGTCGTAGCCCTCGGGCGGCGGGCTGTTGCAGTCCACGCCCTGGCCGGTGAAGTCCCACTCGCTGGTCGCGGTGCCGGTGTCGACGCCGTACTGGGCGGGGTTCTCGTGCATCACCCCGGTGTGCAAGCCGAACAGGTAGCACCCGTTCTGCGGGGCGATGGCGTTGCCGTAGCTGGTGACCATGTTGTACTGGCTTGCCGATCCCCCCGAGGACTCGGCCAGAAGCCCGTAGCAGACGTCCATCGCGTCGGCGAAGTTGCCCTGTGGCGGGCAGTCGCAAGCCGAAGGCTCGTCGACCAGGCCGTCGCAGTCGTTGTCGGTGACGTCGCCGGGGACCTCGTACGCGCCGGGGTAGATGTCCGCGTAGTAGTCGTTGCAGTCGCCGTCGCAGGACGAGTAGCCATCGCCGTCGTTGTCCATGGGGTTCATCACCCCGTCGTTGTCGTTGCAGTCGTTCCCCCCCGAGGCGATGGACGCGTAGCCGTCGTGGTCCGCGTCCACGCCGTCGAGGCCGTCGCAGTTCTGGTCGACGCCGTCGCCCACGCTGTCGGCGGCGCTCGGATAGCGGGTCGGATCGTTATCGTCGCAGTCCCCGTCGCAGGTCGACGCGCCGTCCCCGTCCAGGTCGTAGGAGGTCAGGCTGGCGTCGTTGTCGTCGCAGTCGGAGCAGGAAGGATCCCCATCCGCGTCCAGGTCCTGCTCGATCCAGGGCAGCACCCCGTCACAGTCGCTGTCGACCCCGTCGCAGATCTCCGCCGCGCCCGGGTAGATGTTCGGATCGTTGTCGTCGCAGTCCCCCTGGCACATGGTGATGCCGTCGCCGTCGGCGTCGGCGCCGAATCCCTCGTCCACCTGGCCGTCGCAGTTGTTGTCCAGGTTGTCGCACTGCTCTGGCGCACCGGGGTAGGTCAGGGGATCGAAGTCGTCGCAGTCGTCGAGGCAGGCGAGCGCGCCATCGCCATCGTTGTCGGCTTCGCCGGCGTCCACCCCGCCGTCACAATCGTTGTCGTACCCGTCGCACAGTTCCGGGGCGGCCGGGTAGGTATCCGGGTCGGCGTCGTCGCAGTCGCCGTCGCAGGGGCTATGGCCATCCGCGTCCGCGTCGCCCGGATGGAGGCTGGCGTCCCCGTCGTCACAATCCCCGTCGCAGATGGCGAACCCGTCGCCGTCGCCATCCGTCTCGTTCAGCGGCACGAGACCATCGCAGTTGTTGTCGATCCCGTCGCAGAACTCCTGGGCGCCGGGGTTGATGTAGGCGTCGGTGTCGTCGCAGTCCCCGTCGCAGGTGGAGTGGCCGTCTCCGTCCGCGTCCGCCGGCGTCAGGCTCGGATCGTTGTCGTCGCAGTCGCCGTCGGCGACCGTGTAGCCGTCCCCGTCCTGATCGACGGGGTTCGTGGTGTCGTCGTCTCCCGTGGAGTCGTCGTCCCCGGTCACGTCGTCGTCGCCGCTCGTGTCGTCGTCCCCGGTAGCGTCGTCGTCCCCGGCGTCGTCGTTGTCGTCGTCGTCTCCCGGCGTCCACCCTCCCGGCGGACAACCGGCGCCTCCGGCCAGGACCAGACCGAGAAGAACGAACAGGGCAAGGGGGGCGCGGGAGCCACGGGTCCACATCGGAACCTCCAGGGAGCCGGGAGCGCGACCTTCTCGAGTCAGGCGAACTTCCCTCGATCGGAACCTATCGACCACCTGGGGGTGGGTCAAGGAATCACACTCGAGGGTCGGCCTCCGGGGGGGCGCCGCCGACCCCGTCCCGCAGGGTGAAATGGAAGGTCGATCCATCGCCTGGCGTGGACTCGAGCCAGATGCGGCCACCGTGCCGCTCGACGATCCGGCGACAGACGGTCAGGCCGATGCCGCTGCCCGGGTACTCGCCGATTCCGTGCAACCGCTTGAACACCTCGAACACCTTGCCAGCGTAGTCCATGTCGATGCCGATCCCGTTGTCGCGCACGGTCAGTTGCCAGCCGGTGGCGTGTTCGACCGCGCCAAGGTGGATCTCGGGAGCGCGCTCGCCGCGGAACTTGATCGCGTTGCCCACCAGGTTCTGCAGCAGCTGGACCAACTGCGTCTCGTCACCCAGCACCGTGGGCATGGGATCGGCGGTGACCGTCGCGTTCGCTTCGGTGATGGCCGCATGGAGGTTGCCCAGAACGGCGTCCAGCGCCGTCTGCAGGTCGACCGCGACCATCGGGCGGCCGCGGGTCCCCACCCGGGAGTACGTCAGCAGATCGGTGATGAGCGTGCGCATCCGGCCGGAGCCATTCACAGCAAGATCGATGTACTGGTTGGCTCGCTCGTCCAGCTGATCCGCGTATCGGCGCTGGAGCAGCTGGACAAATCCGGTCACGGTTCGCAGCGGCTCCTGCAGGTCGTGAGAGACGACGTGGGCGAACTGGGTCAGGTCGTCATTCGATTGTTCGAGCTCGGCCGAGCGCTTGCGCAGGGCGGCCTCGGTCTGCTGGATCGTCGTCATCGCGTGGGCGTTGCTCACCGCGAGTCCGCAGATCCCGACGATCCCCAGGGCCAGGTTCAGGTAGTCGCCGCGGTGCTCGGGGAACGGAAAGGACTCGACTCCAACGATCCCCAGCGTCTCGCCAGCGGCGCTGACGCGCAGACAGAAACCGCTCTTCGTCTGGGCGTACGATGCGCCGTCCTCCAGCAGCTCCACGTACCGCGCACAGCGGTCCGCGTCGCCGTCATCGGGGCTGAAGGTGGTCGGGGGACCGGGTTCGTCCCCCACCATCGGCACGTACAGCACGTGCCGCGCTCCGAACAGCATCGTGAACAGCTCGGCGATGGTCCGGCTCGCCTCCTCTTCGCTCATGATCTTGGTCAGCGAGCCGAGCAGATCGAAGGCCATCGAGTAGTCGGCCAGTCGCCTGTCGGCAGACGGGGAGGCGCCCTCGGATCCAGCCTGGAGCAGCGCCAGCCGCCACCGCTGGACGATTCGCTCGACCTCCAGTGTCAGGTATCCGAGTCCAACCGGGACCGTCTCGACCGGCAGCTCCAGGAAATCACCGAACTCGGCGAGCACACGGGATCGGTGTAGGAGATGGCCGTCGCGCCCGCGGCCAGCTGGGCATTGGACCACTCCACGCAGTACGCCTCGTTGATGCGCAGCAGGCGATCCAGCAGTTCGGGTCTGTCGTGCATCAGATCCAGGTAGGCCTCGAAGCCCATCTGCATCACGGGCAACGAGAACGGCGCGATCGAGACTCCCATGATCGGCACTGCGTCGCCCACGCGCGCCCGCAGCTGCTCGATCACCGCCAGGATCCGCTGCAGGATCGGGGAGTCGGCCACGGCCGGCGGCGCGAGTCGTTCGATCTCCTCCGGTGCCCTGATCACCGGTGCTCCCCCGTTGGGCGGACCATCCCCGCGGAACAGGGTCTCGCCCCCCCACGCCTCCAGCTCCTGGGAGGCGTACATGAATCCGAACAGGGCGTCGTGTCGGTAGCGCTGCCGCAGACGCAGCTGGCCCTCGACCACGTACTCCGCCCGTGAGAAGTACTCGCGGATCGGCAGGCCGAGCAGCCGGGCACCCTGAAGGATCGTGGGCAGCAGGAATGGGACCCGATCGGGCTCCTGATGGCCGAGCGTGGTGCCGATCCGCTCCGATGACGTCATTCCCTTCGATTCGCTCATGGGGTCGCCCCCAGCGCTCGATGGACCAGGGCGATGGCGTCGCTGGCCGAGTGGCCCACCAGCTCGACCCCGACCTCGCCGGGCAGGCGCTCGTCGAAACGAAAGGGAGCCCCGCCGGCGATCACGGCGGGCGGCGATTCCCACCCGGAAAACACCGTCATCAGTTCGCGAATGCGCAGGGCGGCCGGGAGCATCAGTACCGAGACCAGCAACACACGCAGGCCGTCGTTCCGCGCGTGCTCCGCGGCTTGCGCGAGGCTACCCTGGCCGTAGTTCTTCACGTCGAGCCCACTGGCGCGCAGGGCGGAGTGGACGATGCGCAGTCCCAGCAGGTGGTGATCCTCGAGGGCGATGAACCCGATGGGTGGTTGGTCGACGTCGACCGCCCGCCCGTGTGGTAGCAGTTCCTCGACCAGCTCTTCGGCGATCCGGCTGGCCATGTAAACCTGGGAGAGCGAGACACTGCCCTCCTCCCAGCGAAGGCCGATCTCCTCGAGCGTCGGCACCACCAGCCCCTCGATCCGATCGAAGGTGCTGCCAACGTCCTCCACCACGAGTTCGCGCGCCGACACTCGGTCGATGGCCAGCAGCGCTTCACGTAGCCGACGACGCCGATCTCGATCCGACGGTTGCACGGCCATTGGCCGCTCTCCCCCGATACCCTCGGCGACCCCTCGCCCGCCACGACCATACCGCGCAGAGTCAATCTGTAGTTGACGATCCGGCCGATGGGGGCGGGTGGTACTCGAGCGCCGCGACCCCTGCGGCAGGGGACGCCAGCCACAGCTCGTCCCGGCCGTCGCCGTCCAGGTCTGCGATGGCCAGGTCCCCCTCGGTCGGGAGGACGAGACGGAACAGCAACTCGCCGTCGGATGACAGGCCCAGGACCCGGCGCGTGTCGAGCAACACCACGGTCTCGTCGGTCCCGTCTCCGTCCAGGTCGCCGCTGTCGGCGGCCCGCAGCGGGGCGCCCAGGAGCAGCGCCTCACCCGCGCGCTCCAGGTGGCTGGCTTTCAGTGGCAGCGTGGCGAGGTCGATGGACTGGCTGCCCGCGACCACTTCGAGTCCATCCGGGCGCAGGCGGCCGACCGCGGGGGCGTTGCCCCGGGTACCCAGGGGCACCAGGTCCCAGGTCACGGCCTCGTCGCCGCCGGACCACAGTTCGGCGCCGGTTGCGTCGTAGGCCTGCAGCGGTCGGCGACCGCCCGGACCGACCACGAGCTGCGAGCCGGATACGGTGACGGCGGCCACGCGGGTATCGAACTTCAAGGTCGCCGGTTCGTGGTCCGAATAGAGGAGCGTCACGTGTTTCTTGGCCACGGCGATCCAGGTGTCGTCGGGTAGGGCGAGCACGTCCTGGACCTTGTACGGAGAGGTCCGCTCGGCCGCCTCGTCCAGGCCGTCGATGTCCACGGGCAACAGCCGGCCGGTGGTGGTGCCCACCAGCAGGCGTTCCTCCTCGCCGGGGAGCGGCGCCAGAGCACGGGCGCCGGTCAGGGCGTGGAAACGGGCAAGCTTCAGCCGTTCATCCCCGACCTCCACCGACAGCAGGAACGGCGACGCGCTTGCACCGTTGGCCAGCTCGGCCAGCAGTGCCTCCTGTTCGCCGGCCGACGCCTGGGACCACCCCTGGTTCATCCGGGCGATCAACCCGTCGCTGTCCAGTACGTAGGAACGGGGGATCGACTGCAGCCCGAGGGCGCGCGTCAGCGCCCTATCGCGGTCGTGGCCCATCGGGAAGGTCCAGCCGGCCGCCCGGGCGTGGGCGACACCTGCGGCGCGCTCCTCCATCACGTTGATCGCCAGCACCCCGACACCCTGCTCCTGCAGCGTGGGGTAGACCTCGGCGAGGTGGGCCAGTTCGGACTTGCAGGGACCGCACCACGAAGCCCACAGGGCGATCAGCAGGGGGCGGCCACGCAGGTCTTGCAGGGCGATGGAACCCTCGCCCTCCAGGGCCGGCATGGTGAAATCGGGGAATGGCTCGGCGTGTAGCGGGAACGCCGGGCGGGGGGGCGGCGGCGGCGAGCCCCCCAGGGCGGTCAGGGCCTCGGCGGTGCCGTCGTCGTGGCGGTATGCCAGCCGGGCGGCGAGCACGGCGCGGGCGGCCTCCGGATCGTCGCGGGCGGCCAGCACCTCGGCTCGCGAGCGCGCCAGCCGGGAGTGGCCGTCCACGACCCGGCGATCCAGCTCGTCGCCACCGTCGCCGATCCAGATCAGGGTCGGGGCCGGCCACGCCTCGAGGGCTGCGGCAGTGGCGGCGTCGGCGGCGGGCAGATCGCCGTCGAGCAGCGCCGCCGCACCCAGCGCCCGCTGGAGCCAGGGGTGTTCGCGATGTTCGGCGGGGGCAAGCTCCAGGCCATCCAGCGCCCGCTGGCGGGCGAGCTTTGGCCGCGGTGGCTCGACGGCCAGCAGGAAGTCGGCGATGCGGCGCTGGTAGCGGGGTTCGTCGGCCAGGTCGATGTCGGCGGCTGGCAGCACGTCGGCCAGCGCGACGTCCGTGGCCTCGGCTCCGCCCATGCGCTGGAGGCTGCCGAGGGCGCCTAGCACGACAGGCTCGCGGATCGGCGCGTCTCCCCGTTCGGTCAGATAGGCGGACCACACCTCGCGGACCCGGTCGGGGCCGGCGTCCTCGTCCAGCCTGCCGAACCGCTTGGAGGCGCGCTGGTGTGCGGGCGCCGCCTGCAGCTCGGCCTCGTCCCGCAGACCGGCGATGGTGGCGTCGTCGGGCCGTTCGATGCGGTCGACGATGATCTCGGTCTCGCTGGCGGCGCGTCGGACCAGCAGGGTCAGCTGGGTCCCCGCCACGCCTGCGATGGCGTCACGGACGCCGGGGATGTCCAGCTCACCCAGTGGCGCCCCACCGGCCGCCAACAGCAGATCCCCCCGCCGCAATCCTGCGGCCTCGGCGGGCATCCCCGGGAGCACGAGCTTGACGAAGGCGCCCTCTTCCCGGGGCTGGAAGACGATGCCGATCCACCCCGGCCCGGGTTCCCTTTCGCTCGCCAGCGCGGATCCGGTCGAGGTCAGCGCGGCCAGGAGGACGAGCAGACCGATGGCATGGGGGGGGGCGTGTGGGCGCTGGATCACGGTGAGTGGCGGGCCCAGTCGGGGATCCGGTAGCCGTGTTCAGCGTCTTCGCTGCTGAACGGCGTGGGAGCGCCGGTGACCAGCATCGCGGTACCGGTGAACTGGAGCAGGGCGGTGAACAGCGCTCCGTCGTCCTCGTGGGTGTAGGCGATGCGGGTGCTGGCGTTGGCACAGGCCATGTCGCCGAAGGCACCGTCGTCGGGCAGGTCCAGGGACGAAGTGACGTCCGAGTAGGTCTTGTACTCCGCCCACACGGTCCGCACCCGGCGCGCTCCCTCATCGTCCTCGTCCGAGACCAGCACGAAGTCGCTGTCGGAGAAGAAGCAGGGCGCCCGGTAGCTGGGGTCACCCTCCTGGGAGTAGATCACACTCTTGCTGGCTCCCTCGTCGTCCATCACCACGATCACGTCGTACGGAGTCTGCGGCGGATACTCCCGCACCGTGTGGGCCACGTAGACGATCTCGTTGCCTGTGGGAGCCCAGTTGGGCCAGGTCTCGCCGATGCTGACCACGGTGACCCCGGAACCGGGTAGGGTCAGCACCTCGTCAGCGGTGGTCAGCTGGGTGATCTCCGAACTCTCCGGATCGGTGATGAAGATACTCTCGCGGACCTCGTCGCCGGTCACGTCGTAGGCGAACGCCGAGAACACGATCTCCTCGTTGACCGGCGAGCCGTCGACCGCCGTGGCGCCTGGTGCTTCGCTCATCGAGGTCACCCGCGCCAGATCCGTACCGTCCATGACGTCACAGATGTACACGTCGTTCACGCCACCAGCGTCCGACGTGCCCACCAGCAGCGCCTTGGTTCCGGGAAATCCCAGGGACACGTCCTCGAATGAATCGAGTCCGGATTCCACCACCCTCCAGTCGTCGCCCGTGTCCGGGTTGACCAGCGCGTAGCGGCTGTCATCCACCGCGGCGATCACGAAGGAGATCGGAGCGGGGGGCACGGTGTCGTCGTCGCCGGCCGAGTCGTCATCGCCGGAGTCGTCGTCGTCGCCGGTGAAGTCGTCATCGTCGCCGGGACAGCCGATGGCCAGCAACGTCGACAGAACCAGGGTGGCGAGGAGGCAGGGTCGGAGGCAATTCATGGGGGCATGATAGCGCGGGTGTCGGTCGACACGGTGGGGCAACCCCGGCGGGGCATCCCCGGAGGACAGTGCCGTGTTCCGGGCGTCAGCCCCCGCAGCTGCCGGGAACGCCGTAGGAGACGTCCACGTAGTCACCGTCGTCGGGCACGTAGTCGGGCTCGAACACGACCGACTGGATCCCCGAGTCGAAGCTCCAGCCGTTGTAGACGTCCACGCTGTTGACCTTGACCTCGATCGTGCTCTCGATCACCGGGGTGTTGGCCAGCGGGAAGGTGTCGGCCAGGCTGACGGTCAGCCAGCCCAGGTTCGTCAGCGCGGCGGACCAGTCCGAATCGCAGATGCTGGCCAGGATGCCGCCCGTGTCGTTGACCACGTCGACGTAGCCCGTGCCCGGATCGGCGCTGCCCCCCTGACCGCTGCAGCTGTCGGCGTTGGTGCCGTCCGTGCCGCAGATGGCGCTGGCCACCACGTGGTCCGGGTTCAACTTGAGGCTCTTGTAGTTGGCGAGGTAGGTGTTCCAGTTGCCGCTCTGATCGGGTTCGTCGGACACGAACACCAGCCGCAGCCCGGCGTCCTCCCGCAGGAAGTGGTCGTTGGGCGGATCCTCGGCCAGGGCCCGCTGCAGGGCATCCCAGCCGTACCTCAGTCCCTGCTCGGACCCCGAACCGTTGGTGCCCACGGCACAGTTCTGAGCGAACTGGGCGCCGCCGTTGGGGGTCAGCGGATCGATGTAGCCGTGGTTGCAGCCGCCGCACAGGAAGGTGTCGTTGTCGGTGGTCACCGTGGCGATCTTGTAGTCCACCCCGGCGCCGTTGATGATGCTGTGGAAGTAGCTGAAGTCGTCGCCCAGCTTGCCTTGCTCGTCGCCCATCGAGCACGAGTTGTCCACCACCCACAGCACGTCGGTCCAGTTGTTGCCCTCCTGGACGAAGTGGTCGTTGTACCAGGCACCCGCCTCGCCCAGACCGTACTGGTTGGCCTCGGCGACGGGGGTGTCCGGATCGTCGCTGGACACCGTGAGCAGGCCCTCGAAGTCGACCACGTCATCGGGCTGGAAGGTGACCTCGACCGCCACCACGTCGCCCGGGTCCATCACCAGCCCCTGGAAGAGGGTGTCGGTGAAGTAGGTCATCGCGTCGGGGCTCGGGGACGAGTACCAGGCGAAGTCGTTGATGGTCAGCGGGTACGTACCGACGCTGCGCACCAGGATCTCGGTGGTGACGTCGCAGCTGACATCAAATGCGCCGAAGTCGTAGACGCCCGGGTCCAGCTGGATCGCGGGCGCCAGCCCCGCCCCGTGGAGCTCGACGGTGGCGTCGCCGTTGTCCGGATCGGTGTTGAAGACGTGGAGCGAGCCGACCTTGTCGTGGGCGCCAGTGGAGGTATACCGCAGGGTCAGCGACTCCATCGACTCCGGCGGCATCAGCAGGGGCAGTTCGGGGGCCTCGAAGATCTCGAAGTTGTCCTCCGGACCCTCGATGTTCAGCTCGGTGACCTCCAGATCCGCCTCGCCCGTGCTCGTGATGGTCACCTCGGCCATCAGCTGTTGACCCACCTCCAACGAGCCGAAGTCGATGGACGGCGGATCCACCTGGATCGCCGCGTACTTGGGCTGCTCCTGCTCGTGCAGGGACTGGTCGCTGCACGCAGACAGCGCCAATCCCACCACGACG
The DNA here is from genome assembly GCA_964436045.1 of uncultured Rickettsiales bacterium. GTDB lineage: Bacteria > Myxococcota_A > UBA796 > UBA9615 > CAYRNR01 > CAYTBN01. Next base: position 88,444 of record CAYTBN010000013.1, read on the forward strand.
CAGAGCACAGAACACACGCCCGCCCGGCCCATGAGCCCTCCTTGTCCGACTGGGGTCAGCATATCAGGGCAGATCAAGGGATCAATCCCGAAAATATGCGATCCGAGGGCGTCTCGGAGATCGTTCACCTTGCCGTTCATCATCCGCGCAGCCGCTGGCACGCTACCTGCCCCCGCACGGGCGGTCGATTCAGCGGAACGCTGTCAGCTCGTCCTCCAGCGGATCACCGGTGCCCAGCACCAGGGAGTAGGGCTCAGCAGCGGCGTGGGAGCGTTGGGTGGTGAGCTTCCAGTACAGCAGCCCCTCGACCACGGGAGCGAGCTCGTCGTCTCGACGGGCGTCCCGGACCTCCCGCAGGGCCCGCATCGCCGCCACGCGTTCGCCGTCCTCCGCAGGTTCGTCACGCCAGACCAGCACGTGGCGGTCGTCCGTTGGCCCGAACAGGGAGTAACCGGCGCTGGCCCACGGGTGGACCGAGCAGTGGCGGCGACGGGTGTATCCGAGCTCGGTGAACAGGACCGGCCGGTCCGACAATCCCCGGCGTCGTCGGAATGTGTCCAGGCCCTCCAGATGTCCGTCCCAGGCCTCTCGCAGGTGGCGGTCCAGCGGCTCGTCGGCGTCCAGGGGGAGCTGGATCGGCCACAGCTCGAAGTACGCGTTGACCCCGATCACATCCAGCTGGTCCCAGAATCCGATCTCGGGGTAGTGGTCGTAGTTGGCCGCATAGGTCAGCCGGCCCGAGTAGACCGACCGGACCCTGGCGATCAGCGCCCGCCAGTGGCCCAGCTGCAGACCTCGCCTGCGATTGACGGCAACCAGGTCCGGCTCGTCACAGCTCGTCAGCGCCGCCTCGGCCCACCCGCGGTGGACAGCCCGCTCGGCGTCCAGCTGCTCGGCAAAGCTGGCCCGTACTTCGCCCGGATGGCCGCCCCGTCCCAGCGCCTGGCCTTGATGTACGCCGTCACCGAGACCGCGTTCATCCCCGCATCCCGCACCGCCTCCACCCAGACCTCATCGTCCGGCTCGTTGATCTGGATCCCCCCCAGCAAGAACTCGGCCCCGGTCTCGGTCTCGGTCTCCCCCCCCGCCCCCGCCGCGCACCCCCCCCGCCCCCAGGCAACCCACGACCACCCACATGCCCCAAGTCCGAACCATCTCGCTCGTTTTCTCCGCAAACGGAACAAAAACCAAGGCGATGTTCACCATCTCCACCATCTTTGCCGCTTTTTCGGACGTTCTTGGCGGGATGGTTCAGGGGGGGCGGGCGGGGTCGCTCAGTCGGCCAGCTCCCACCACATCAGGTCGGCGCGGGGGGTGCGCATGATGTTGGTGGCGCAGTGCACCTCGCCCCACCACAGGTGGTAGCCTTCCCAGTCGTCGAGGAAATTGGGCACAAGGCCGTCGGGGATGGCCTCTTCCAGCGCCAGCCGGAAGGGGTCGCGGAAGGTGTTGAGCAGGCCGTTGCCGTTGTAGTCCTCGCCCTCGTCGAGCTGCCAGTTGGCGTTGCGGTCCTCCTCGGTGTCGAGGACTCCGTTGTCGTTGATGTCCTCGCCCTCATCCAGCTCGCCGTTACCGTTGGCGTCCTCGTCGGTGTCGAGCAGGCCGTCGGCGTCCAGATCCTCGCCGGAGTTGAGCTGGCCATCGCCGTTGACGTCCTCGTCGGGGGTGCGGAAGAAGGGGTCGGCGATCAGCAGCTGATCGTTGTACACAGCCAGGTTGGCCATGCCGGGGACCAGCGCCAGGCCCGCGCCCCAGACCTTCTCCCACAGGCCGGGGATCATGATGATGTCGTCGTCGGTCAGCCCGAACTCAGCCTTGATCGTGTCCTGCATCGGCTGGACATGGAGCGCGTCGGTGTCCTCGTTGTACTGGATTACCGCGCTCTCGAGGATCTCACCCACGGTCAGGAAGTGGTGGTCGTCCTCGAAGCGCGGGATGGCAAAGTTGGGATCCAGACTCTCCAGCAGGTCCCGGGTTATGGCCCAGTCGGTCAGCAGCACCTTGAAGCCCTTGTCCGAGCTGACATCGGGCACGATCACCATGAACTCGTCCACGTGGCCCACGGACAGCCAGGTGGAGTCCAGCTTGACCGGCGACTGGACTTCCTGCGCAGCGAGGAACTCCTCGAGGTCCTCGATCACGCAGTCGCCGCCGACGGTGTCCTTGCAGCCGTAGTAGATACGGCCGAAGGGGTACTCGACCCCGTCGACGGTGATCGGCGGCGTACACTCCAGGTTGCCGAAGGAGTCCAGCGACGAGACCGCGAACGGACCCGACACATCGTCCCGGGTCAGCCAGCCGAAGTCCGGGCCCAGCATGTGGTCTTCGGGCAGGGGGTCCAGGGTGCCGTTGCGCACCGAGTCCAGCACCAGCTGCATGGGGCCGTAGGGGGTCTGCTGATAGCCGAACTCCATCTCGTCCTGGATCCACACGTCCCAGCCGTACTGACCCACCGGGAACTCGACGACGTTCTCCTCGCCCACCGCCTCCTTGATGCCACTGCGCATCTGGCCGTTGTAGACGTTCTGGTTCATCACGTAGAGGGTCTCGGCCGGATCCAGATGGTTGAACATCATGAACGGCGGGGTCGACAGCAGAAGCTCGTCGTCGCCGACCAGTTCGCCGTCGGCGTCGTAGATCTCCACGGTCAGCGTGGCCTCGAAGTGGAAGTCCAGCCCCTCGAACCACAGGTCGCCGCTCACCGCCTCGTCCAGCTCGACCTCGGTGACGGTCTCGCCGTCGATCGGCCCCAGGATCGCCTCGTCGTCCAGCAGGATCCGCACCTGGTCCACGTCGCCGTCGAGCATCAGCAGCAGGGTGTCGCCCTCGGCGGTGTCCGTGCACTCCAGCGATCCGGCGGCCAGGTCGTTCTCCTCGGCGCAGGCCGAGTCGCCGTCCAGGTTGCCATCGGAGTTGTCGTCGTCCACGTTGACCAGGGCCACCGCGCCGGGGGCATCGACCTCGGCCGCGTCCTCGGCGTCGCTGCCGTCCACCTCGCCGCTCTGGTCCGTGTCCGCGTCCACGTCGACCGCGCCAGCCGCGTCGTCATCGTCGTCGGCCGGCTCCTCGGTGGGACAGCCCATCGCCAGGGCCAGCGCGGCCAGCGCCGCCAGCCACCCGCCCTCGTGCAGGCGCCCCATCCCTACAGCCTCCCCAGCGCGTGGGTCGCCAGCCGCACCACCTCGGCGTCCGCATCGGTCTCGATCGCCCCTTCGAGGGCCTCCCGCGCCTCGTCGCCGCCCAGCCGGCCCAGGGCCAGCGCGGCGTGCTGTCGCACCTCGGCCGTCGGATCCGAGCCCAGCGCGGTCTGCAGCGTGGCCAGCGCTCGCGTGTCGCCGATCCAGCCCAGCCCCTGGGCGGCAGTCGCCCGGCAGCCGTCGTGCTCGTCACCGGTCAGCAGCGCCACCAGCGCAGGAACCGCCTCGGCGTCCTTGCGCCAGCTCAGCGCGGAGGCCACGGCCTCCCGCACCGCGCCGGACTCGATCACGGGCAGCGCCTCGATCAGAACGCCGGTCGCGGCCGGATCCTCGGCGCGCTCGAGCGCCTGGGCCGCCGCCTGGCGAACGGTGTCCGACGGATCCTCGCGCAGGGTCCAGGCCAGCGGCAGGGTCGCGCGCGCGTCGCGCTTTCGCTGGAGCAGGTCGGCCGCCGCGGTCCGCCGGCCGGCGTCGGCCTCGGCCCACAGCAGCTGCTCGACCAGCAGTGGCACCAGATCGGCACCGCGGGGCTCGTGGGGCGGTCCGTAGCGCAGGTGCCCCGACGCCGTCGCCCGCGGGGTCTGGTCCTGGAAGCTGGCGTAGGCCTCGGCCTGCTCGATCCAGCCGATGACGGCCCCGGCCGCCGCGGCCTCGCGCCAGGCGGCGTTCTCGGCCACCGCGGTCAGCGCGGGCAGTACGTCGGCTCCATCGGCCACCAGGGCGTCACGCTCCAGCAGGTACCCGGCGCCGTCCCCGGCCGCCGCCGCAGTGATCCGGGAGGCCACATCGGCGTCCGCCGCCTGAGCAGCCATGCTCGTGCACAGAACCAGCGCGAGTGTCGTCCACAGGTTGATCTTCCAGCCGCGCATCACTGCACCTCCCACCAGGTGAGATCGGCGCGCGGAGTCCGCAGGATGTTGGTCCCGCAATGCACCTCTCCCTCCATCAGGTGATAGTTGTTCCAGTCGTCCAGGAAGTGGGGAATCAGTCCGTCGGGCAGCACATCCACAAGGGCCTCCTGGAAGGGATCCCGGAACGTGTTCAGCATCCCGTCGCCGTTGTAGTCCTCGCCCTCGTCGAGCTGCCAGTTACCGTTGCGGTCCTCCTCGGTGTCGAGCAGGCCGTTGCCGTTGATGTCCTCGCCCTCGTCCAGGACTCCGTTGCCGTTGGCGTCCTCCTCGGTGTCGAAGGCGCCGCTGGCGTTGATGTCCTCGGCCCAGGTGGTCAGCTCACCGTCCCCGTTGATGTCCTCGTCGATGGTGCGCAAGAAGGGATCGGCGATCAGCAGGTGCTCGTTGTACACGGCCAGGTTGGCCATGCCCGGGACCAGCGCCACCGCCCCGCCCCAGATCTCCTCCCACACGCCGGGGATCGGGATGATGTCCGATTCCTCCAGCCCGAAGGCCTCCATCACCGTCAGCAGCGTAGGCTGCAGGGAGACTGAGTCGATGTCCTCGTTGTAGGCGGGGAGGTTCGAATCGAGCAGCTCACCCACCGTGGCGTATCCGTAGTACTCCTCGAACCGGGGGATCGCCAGCAGCGGGTCCACGGACTCCAGCACGGTGCGGGTGACCTCCCAGTCCACGACGAGCAGCTTGAAGCCCTTGTCCGATGACGCATCGGGGACCCAGACCATGAACTCGTCCACGTGACCGACCAGCAACCAGGTCGAGTCGATCTCCGTTGGCGACTGCACCTCCTGCTCGTCCAGGAAGGTCCGCAGTGGCTCGGTCATCTGGGTCCCGCCGGGCTTGCCGCCGTAGTAGATGCGGCCGAAGGGATACTCGACCCCGTCGACCGTGACCGGCGGCGTGCACTCCAGGTTACCGAACGAGTCCAGGGAGTTGGCCTGTCCCTCGCCTCGCACCAGGTGGCCGAAGTCGGGTCCCAGCAGCTCGGCCTCGGGGAACGCGTCCAGAGGTCGGTCGCGGATCGAGTCGAGCACCAGGGGCATCGCGCCGTCGGCCATCTGCTGGTAGCCGAACTCGATCTCGTCCTGGAGCCAGACATCGTGGCCATAGGTCGTGCCGTCGATCTCGGTGATCACTTCCTCGCCCAGGGCCTCTTTGAGCCCGTCGCGGAAGAGCAGATTCCAGCTGCTGTCGTCCAGCACCCAGAGGTGCTCCGACGGGTCCAGGTGGTTGAACATCATGAACCGCGGGGTGCTCAGGGCGATCTCGTCCCGGTCCAGCTCGGCGCCGTCGCCATCGACGATCGTCGCGGCGAGCAGCCCGTCCATGGCGAAGTCCAGACCTTCCACGTGAAGCTCGGGTGCGCCCGCCTCGGGATCCGGGACCGTCCACTCCGTGACCAGCTCGCCGCTGGAGACCTCACCGAGGACCAGCTCGTCGTCGGCCCAGACCGCCAGTCCGTCGCCCTCCAGGCTGAGCACCACGCTCTCGCCATCCCCGAGCTCGGCGAGCGCCTGGTCATGCAGCGCCGCTGCTGCGGTGTCGTTCTCCTCGTCGCACAGGTCGTCTTCGCAGTCGACGGCCCCGTCGGAGTTGTCGTCGTCCACGTTGGCGGCCGCGATCGCTCCGGGAGCCAGCTCCTCGTCGGCGTCCTCGGCCTCGTCGCCGTCCAGCTCCCCGTCGCGGTCGGTGTCCGCGTCCAGGTCCAGGACGGCGGTGCGGTCGGAGGTGTCGTCGTCGTCCGCTGGATCGGTGGGGCAGCCCACCAGCACAAGCAGGACGAGGCCGTTCGCGAGCAGGGTCAACCATCCCCCCGGATGTCGTCGCAGTCTATCGATCACGCGGTTCTCCCTCTCTCGGTTCGGGCGCTGGAGATGCGGGTAAGTGGGCACATATCGTAGACGATTGTCGGTGCCATCGCTGGACAATGTTGGCGGTCAGCGGTCCGGATCCGGGTAGTGGACGATCGCGCCGTCCGGGGCCCTCAGCAGGGTGGCATCTCGTTGCCGGCCGACCACGTTATCCTCCACCACGAGCACCTTGCCGTGGCCGCCCGGGCTGTCGACCACGTAGCGTGGGATGCCCAGTCCGGGGACGCGTCCGGCGAGCCCGCCTACCAGCTCGGCGCCCCGCTGCAGCGGTACCCGGAAGTGCTCGGTGCCGGCCACCAGGTCACATTGATGGAGATAGTACGGACGCACTCGCGCGCGAAGCAGCGCCCGCGAAAGGCGCTCCAGCCGCCCGGGACGGTCGTTGACTCCCGCCAGCAGCACTGCCTGGTTCTCGACCGGGATGCCGGCGTCCACCAGCCGGCCCAGGGCGTGGACCACCCGCGGTGTCAGCTCGCGGGCCAGGTTCACGTGGGTCACGAACCACAGAGGCGCGTGCGAGCGCAGCATGTTCGTCAGCGACGGCGTCACCCGCGACGGCAACACCACGGGCGCCCGGCTGTCGACGCGCAGCAGCTCCACCTGTGGCACTGCGTGCAGGGCGCCCAGGATCCGATCGAGCCGCCCGTCCGACAGCATCAGCGGATCCCCCCCCGACAGGATCACCTCCCGCACGGCAGGCTGGCCGCGCAGGTACTTGACCACCGCGTCCAGCCAGCGCCCGTCCCGGCCCCGCAGGGCGCGTCCGCCGAGCCGCCGACGCATGCAGAATCGACAGTGTGCGGCGCAGCGACCGGTGACCAGCAACAGCACGCGGTCCGGGTAGCGGTGGACCACGCCCGGCAGCGGCGCGTCCAGATCTTCACCCAGCGGATCCGGCTCCAGATGCGGGTGGATCTCCAGCTCGCGCGGATCGGGGACGACCATCCGCGCCACCGGATCGTCCGGATCCCCGGGATCGATCAGGCTCGCGTACCCACGGGGTACCCGGGCCGACAGCCCTCTGGTCGCCGCCTCGATGGCGTCTGGCTCACCGCCCGGGACCAGCGCGGCCAGCTCGGCGGGATCGACGTGGGCGCCGGCCAGCTCGTGGCGCCAACGGGGCGCGGTGTGGATCGGTACGGCCACCATCGAATGGGTCTCCAGACGGGCCCATCGTATCCGCCGAACGTGATACCGTCAGCCGTCATGAGCGACCGCAAGACGATCCTGGTGGTGGACGACGATGCGCACATCCGCGAGGTGGTTCGCTTCGCCCTGCGAAAGGCCGGGTTCGACGTGATCGAGTCCGCGGATGGCCGCGATGCCCTGGACACGGCCGCCCGGGAGCATCCGGATCTGGTGGTCCTCGATATCCTGATGCCGGAGATGGACGGAACCGACGTCTGCTGCGAGCTGCGAAAGCGCTCCCGGACCCCGATCGTGTTCCTCAGCTCCAAGGACGACGAGATCGATCGCATCATCGGGCTGGAGCTCGGTGGTGACGACTACGTGACCAAGCCCTTCAGCCCCCGGGAGCTGGTGGCGCGGGTTCGCGCGGTGTTGCGCCGCACGGACATGATGCCCCCCGGCGCTCCCGACGATGGCGAGGAACAGGCCGGACAGCAACTCGTGCACGGCAAGCTGCGCCTCGACCTGGACCGCTTCCGCGCGTTCTGGGCCGACGAAGAGGTGGTCCTGACCGTGACCGAGTTCGGCATCCTGCGCACCCTGCTGGGATACCCGGGCAAGGTGTTCAGCCGCACCGAGCTGATGGACGGCGCCTACCGCGACTACACCGTCGTCGCCGAGCGGACCATCGACAGCCACGTACGCCGGGTGCGGCACAAGTTCGGCGCGGTCGACGGCGACCCGGTGGAGACGGTCCACGGGGTCGGCTACCGACTCACCCCCTGCGAGTGACCGTGCGCTGGACCCCGCGCCTGCGCACCGTGCTGGTCTCGGTCAACCTGCTGATCCTGGTGATCCTGGTCGGCGGCATCGTGCTGTTGCGCCTGTACGAGAGCGTGTTGGTGCGCCGCACCGAGGCGGAGTTGATCGCCCAGGCCGCCCACGTCGCGGCGGCCTACAGGGTGGCGGTGGAGCGTGAACTGGCCGCCGTCGGTGCCGATCCGGCCGCGTTCGGAGTGCCGGCCAGCCCCGGCTACGTGGCCCCCATCGACGCTCCCTTCGTCCCGTGGACCGCCGGGTTGGATCTGGCGCGGGATCTCGTGCTGCCCTCCCCCGAGCCCGCCCGCGTCTCCTCCGCCCCGGCCGATCGGATCGCGCTGGCCGCTGGCGAGACCATCGCGCCCGCCCTGCTCGACGCCCAGTGGACCACCCTGGCCGGGATTCGCGTCGTGGACGCCACCGGGGTGGTGGTGGCGACCACCCGCACGGAGCTGGGCGAATCCCTGGCCCACCGCGAGGAGGTGGCCCGGGCGTTGCTGGGTGAGAACGTGAGCTTGCTGCGCGAACGCGTGCGGGACGACCCGCCGCCCCCGATGGACTCGATCCAGCGGGGGGCCCGGGTGCGGGTGTTCGCCGCCATGCCGGTGGTCGCTGGCGACCGGGTGTGGGGCGCCGTCGTGCTCTCGCGGACGCCCATGAGCCTCAAGCAGTCCCTGTACGGGATCCGCGCCTACCTGCTGCTCGGGGCGCTGGTGCTGGTGGCGCTGACGACCTTCCTGGGGCTGCTGACCTCCCGGACGATCAGCCGTCCGATGGCCGAACTCATCGGCCAGACGGAGCGGGTCGCCCGCGGAGAACGAGGTGCAGCGACACCGCTGGCAAACCCCGGCACCTACGAGGTGCGGCTGGTGTCCGACGCCGTGGCCCGGATGGCCCGCACGCTGGAACAGCGGGCGGACTACATCCACACCTTTGCCTCGGGGGTCTCCCACGAGTTCAAGACCCCTCTGACCGCAATCCGTGGCGCGGTGGAGTTGCTGAGGGATCACGCCGAGGAGATGACCGCAGAGGAAAGGAATCGATTCCTGGGCAACCTGGAGGCCGACGCAGCTCGTCTCGACCGCCTCGTCACTCGGCTGACCGACCTGGCCCGTGCCGACGTGGTCCGCCCGGCGGGCGAGGCCATCGAGGTCGCCCCCTTGGCCGCGGTGGTGGTGGCCAGGGCGCGGGATCTGCACCCGGGATTCCAGGTGGAACTGGACGGAAGCGGCGGCCGGGCGGCCATCGACCGGGAGCTGCTGGACTCGATCCTGACCAATTTGCTGGACAACGCCCGTCAGCACGGAGGCGAGGGTGTGAACGTCCACGTCACCCTGGGACCGGCCGAGGGGCGCGAGGAGGGCGTCGAGATCCGGGTGGTCGACGACGGCCCGGGTATCTCCGAGGCCAACCAGGAACGTGTCTTCGAGCGCTTCTTCACCACGGCCCGGGATCGAGGTGGAAGTGGGCTCGGTCTATCGATCGTGCGCACGCTGGTGGAGATCCACGGCGGCGAGGTCTGGGTCGCATCCAGGCCCGGTGAGACGGTCTTCCGGCTGTGGTTGTCGGCGGGGATCCCGGGCCCGGGTCGCCCCGTTGATTCCTGTTTCAGGGCAACATCACTAGAATAGCCTGACGCTCGGGGCGTGCCGACGGTGCCGCCGGGGGGTGAGCGTGAGGTGGGAATCGGATCAAAAAAGGATGTTCAAGGGCGTGGCGACCGCGCGGGTTGCCCGTCCAGGGGTCACCTGACGGGAGGAAACATGACGGAGAATGCTGGAGCTTCAGAGGCCCGCGTACGCGAGCTGCTGGCCGAGATGCGGGCCGAGCGGCAACGGGCGATGTACGTACGAATCGGCGGGACGGCGATCATCCTGCTGATCCTCGGCGTGTTCGCGTTCAAGAGCTACAAGCGGATGAAGGACTTCGACGTCGACACCTTCATGGTGACCCTGCAGACTGAGGGCGCCGAGCGGGTGTGGCCGGTGATCTCCCAGGAGCTCGACGAGGTGGCGGCCAAGGCGTCGCCAGCCATCGAGGCGGCGTTCCAGGCGGAGATGATGGAGCTCGGACCGCGGCTGCAGGCGACGTTGACCGAGGAGTCGGAGAAGCTGGTCAACAACATGCAGGAGCGGCTGGCCAACTCCCTGGATGAGAACCTCAAGGAGAAGGACCTCGCCAAGGAGGCCGGCCTGGCCGACCGCTTCCCGGACTACGCCGACAATCCCGATGCGATGCAGGAGCTCAACGAGCAGCTGCTTCGCGCAACCCGTGAGTGGGCCAACGGCCAGCTCGACACCACCTTTGCCGAGCACTTCACGCTGCTCGAGTCCATCAACGACACGTATCACCAACTCGAGGGTGAGGCGCGTGGCGAGATCGAGGGCGGTACGGCGACGGCTTCCACGGAGGACGTGCTGACCGTGTTCATGGAGATCCTCAACATGCGTCTGAATCCCGAAACCTAGAAAGGAGAAGCTGACATGAGCAACAACGCAATCGAACAGCTTCTTCTCGATGAGCTGGAAAGCGAGAAGAAGTCCTCGCGGATGTCGTACATCTTCATCGCCCTGATGATCCTGTTCGTGCTGATTTACGTCAGCTGGCTGGGAAGTCGGGTCAAGCTGCTGCTGGACGCCGAGGGGCTGGCCTACACCGCCACGGGTCTTGCCGTCGAATCCGCGCCCGACATCCGGGCGCAACTCGAAGCCACCTTGGTGGACGGTGCCCCCGATATCGCCCACTGGGTCTCCGAGCAGATCGTGTCGTCGATCCCGGCCTTCCGCCTCTACATCGAGGAGCAGGTCGGTCCGGTGGTAGACGAGGCCGCCCGTGAGATGGTGGACGCCGCCGTGGTGTCACTGAGCAAGAAGGCCAAGGCCGACGCGGTCTTCGAAGGCAAGGAGACCGCCGAGCTGGCCAACGCCCTGCTCGCCGAGTTCGAGACCGGCCTGGAGCTGGCCCTCGACGAGGCCGACGCGGAGGGTGAGACCCCGCGGCAGCGGATCGCCAAGTCCCTCGAGGCGCTGACCGAGATCGACCGCGAGCTGCAGATCCTGGCCAAGGGCCGCGCGTTGACGCCGACCCAGCAGAAGGAGCGGGAGCTGCTCGTCGAGTGGCTGCAGCTGATCGTCAGCATGGAGGGGCACGTCGAGGCGGTCGAAGAGACCGTGGAGACGGGCGAGGCGGTCCCCGAGGTCGCGGCCGAAGAGGCTCCCGAGTAGATCACGTCCCCGGGCCGGGTGGCACTGCGAGCTCTCTCGCCGTGTTCCTCGCCGGTCAGCGGTGTAGCTGCACCCACTCCGGGTGCGGCTCCACCGACCTCTCCCCCACGCAGTCCAGCATCAACAACGCCGTCGGCGGATGGTTCTCCGGTGCGCCCAGCATCGTTCGAACCGCCGCGCGGTCGAAGGAGAACGTGACGTTCCACGATAGCCCCAGCACGTCGGCCACCAGCGCCGCGTGGGTCAGGGCGATCGGGTGGTCGATGAGCGCGAACGGCTGCTCCTTGTGGACCCCCTTGACCAGGAACGGGGCGGCGAACAAGGCCACCACCGACCCCGGGGCGTCTCCGGCGGGCATGGGAACCCCGGCGCTCTCCAGCAAGGGCACGGTCTGCTCGCGGCCCCGCAGGACCACGAACCGCCAGGTCTGGGCGTTGTCCGCTGACGGCGCCAGCCGCATCGACTCCAGCAGCATGGCCAGCTGAGGGTTGGTGGGGGATTCGCCGCCGAAGCGGGCGGACGGCGACATCGCCTGCGCGACCTGCTCCAGGGTCCGGCCATCGTCGGTCAGCGACGCCAGATCGGTCTCGTCCAGGCTCTCTCCCGAACCAAACCGATCCAGCGAGCAGAGCCGTTCCATGGGCTTGCGGCGTCCGCTGATCTTGATCCGGGTGAACCGGTTCCAGCCCGCCGCGAACAGGGCACCCTTGCGTCGCGACCCCGCCTCGCCCAGGGCGAGCACCGCCGGGACGCGGGCGCTGTCCGGAAGGTCAAGGTGGCGGGCGATGCCCTTCATGTCGATGGCCGACATCCAGCAGCTGCCCAGCCCGGCCCGCGCCGCGGCGAGCGCGACCAGCTCGCCGGTCACCGCCACGTCCACGTTGTACAGATGGTGGGGACCGTCGGTGATCCCCCGGTCGGCGTCTCCGATCAGCACGGCCCAGGCGGGCGGTGGTGCCGAGCGTAACCACAGGTTGACCTTGCCCAGCAGTCCGCCACCGATGACACGGGTCAGGTCGCGGACCGCCTCGGGCTCCGAGACCAGCAGCATCCAGCAGGCGCTTCCCCCGCGCACGCTGGGCGCCGCCTCGGCGGCGGCGGTGATGGCCGACAGGGCGTCGGCCGGCACGGGATCTTCCATGAAGATGCGCCACGAACGGCGCTCCAGGATGGCCCGGGCCACGTCGTGGCGGCGGTCGTCGGGGGTGGCGGAACCCTCGTCCATGGAACTTCCTCTGCGCGCTGCGGCGCGCGACCGTGTCACTCGATCTCGACGAACAACCCGTACCAGTGATCGAAGCCGCCATCGCCGGGGTCGGTCGCCGAGACCACCACGTGGTAGGTGCCCGCCTCGTCCAGATCCAGGTTCTCGACGACGGTCTCGTCGCTGACGCTCACATCGACCGCCGCCAGCTCGCTGTCGTCCGGGCCCAGGACACTCACGTGGGCCGCCAGTGCCGATCCCAGCGAACGGCCCTGCAGGGAGATGGTCGCGCCGTCGCCCGGGTTGGCGACCTGGAACACGAAGTGATCCACGTCCCCCACCGGTGCGATCCGCCCGGCCACCGCAAGCAGGTCCGAGTCGTTCTCGGCCAGGGGCTCGGCGGTGGGGCCCTCGTCGTTGGGCTCGGTCTCGGCCACGTAGACCTCGCCCGCAGGATCGGCCGCGAGGTGGAGCACATAGCAGTGCTCGTCCGATCCACTGCCCTGCCGATCGCCCACCTCCACGAAGATCGGGCCCTCGTCCAGCAGGGGAACACCCGCCTGGAAGGTCCAGTCGAGGGAGTCGTAGACCGCCATCTCGCTGATGCCATCCTGGGCCAGGATCCGCACCCGGCTGTTGATCTCGGTGGCCGTGTGCTCGAAGGCGTAGAGCCGCAGCCGGGCCCCCGCCTCCAGCTCCATGCGCCACAGGTCCACGTCTCCGGGCGCCGAGATCACTCCGGCGCGGTCGAAGCTGACGTTGTAGTCGCTGATGCCGCCGTCGGTGGCGTCGCCGATCTCGTCGTTGGGCTCGAACTCGACCTCGCTGGTGTCCAGTTGGTCCACCTGGACGGTGTAGATCGCGTCGGACCCCGAGCTCATCAGGTCCGGATCACCCACACGCGTTCCATGGTCGAGCACGGAGAGGTAATAGGCCTGCGAGCGAGGCGTACAGCCCAGGTAGATGGCGTCGGTGCCGTACAGGTGCTCCAGCCGGTCGTAGGTGTCGTTGTAGCCGAGCTCCGTTCCGTCGGCACTGTGGAAGCGCAGCACGGTGTCCAGGCCACCCTCCTCGGTTCCGTCCAGCGTGACCGCCTGCGCCCGGAAGAACAGGGCCTGCTCGCCGTCCAGCCGGTAGAAATCCACGTCCCCCGCTGGGTTGATCCAGCCCGCCCGCTCCTCGCCCCAGCCAAGCAGCGGTCCCTCGTCCAGGGCGTTGTTCCGATCCCCGTCGACGCAGGAGCCTTCCTCGCAGATCTCGTACTGGGAGCACTCGTCGTCCTGCTCGCACTCGCCGGCCACGTCGTCGTCTCCGGTGTCGTCGTCGCACTCGCAGGGCTCGCTGTCGTCCGCCGGGCAACCCACCGCGAGGGCGGCGAGCAGGATCCAGGGGTGTAGCTGACGTCGGTGGAGCATGGTTCATCCCTCCCGAAGGACAGACGGAGGGTATCCGGTAGGACGGTGAGCGGCAATGGGGGGAGGAGGGAGCTGGCCGGCTGGCGGAGGGGGAGGGCCCCCGCCAGCGGCCGGAGATCTCAGTCGAGCTCGCCGATCATCGTGGTCGAGGAACGGCCCAGGGTCCGGGCCCAGTAGCCATTGGGCAGCTGCTCGATGTCGGCCTTGATCCGGGAGATCAGGATCGCGGCCGGTCCCTTGGGCAGCAAGCCGGTCACCTCGGCCGGGATGTCGAACGAACCGTCGTCCTTGAAGCGGCACATGCAGATCCCCGCCGAGGTGTCCTCGGGGATGATCATCGCGATGTTGCCCCACGCCTCGGTGTCGAAGGTCTCCGTGCGGATGGGGATGCCGTCGGCACGGTTGAGGGTGAACCACTGGTCCACCGGCGGCGACGTGGTGCGCAGCTCGTGGCCCATCGGCAGCGCGGACTGCAGGTCCACCTCGGGGATGTCGCCCTGCTGGCCGTACGCGTACACGTCCATACGGGTGTCGAAGGGCATCGGCTGCTCGATGGTGGACGCCTCGTAGAAGTGGTCGTCCGGGATGCGCTCGACCTGCTCCATCTGGAAGGAGTCGTTCCCCGAGACGATCTGGACCTCCTGGCCCGCGTCGAGGGGCTGCTGGCCCCAGAAGAAGTCGAGGACGTCGTCCTCGGTGGGCATGATCTCGCAGGTGTCCTCGGGCATGTCGGCCGGCTCGATGTTGGAGCAGGTCTCCGGCGTCCCATCGGGCTCGAAGAAGTAGGCCTTACCCGTGGTGGCGTCCTCGATGATGTTCGCCCCGTCCCACATGCGACGGTTGTCCACCTCGACGACCGCGCCCACGACGCAGGTCGGGATCTCGATGTCAGGCACCACCATACACTGGGAGGCGTCCGTCGGCGGGGTCGTCAGCGACGATCCGTCGGGGGAGGCGACCGTGTAGGAGCCGTCCGTGGCGTTGTAGGCGGCGGCGCCGACGACCACGTCGACCGCGATGTCGATGACCGCACCCTCCATGATCGGCCACAGGATGTACTGGCCATCCTCGTCGGTGGTGCCGCTGACCGTGCCCTGGAAGTTGTTGGCGCCGGAGTAGACATCGGCGCCGATGACGGCGTTGTTGCCCACGTCGTCCACGTTCCCGGCCACGCAGGTGATGGGCTGGTTGGCGCACATCTGCACCTGGTTGCCATCCAGATCCTGCGTCCACCAGCAGTCGTCCAGGTTCCACGCCGAGAAGTAGGGCGCGTCGATCTTGGCCGCCAGCCGGCCGGGGTCGGTGGCCGAGGGCACCACGGTGGTCTCACCCTCGTAGATCCAGGTGGCCTGGTCCTCGTCGAAGTGCCAGAAGGGCACCGTGTCCCCCAGCTCGACCTGCTGCAACTCGGGGAGGTCATCGGGGATGACCATCTCGAGTTCGGCGTTGACGCCGTCTGCCAGCTGGACCTCGTCGCCGTCCAAGGTCATCTGCACGTCGACCATCGCGTAAGAAGCGAGGCCCACGAAGGTGTCCTCCTCGCTGACCATCGCGGTGAAGTCGTTGGGCGCGGCGAGGATCTCGTCGGTAGTCGGGTCGATGTGGGTCACCGAGACCTGCACGTCGCCACTCACCGCAGCGCCGCTCATGTCCACGAAGGAGTTGGCCGGGAAGTCGATCCGCAGCTCGGTGGTCTCCACCCGACCGCCAGCCGCGTTACCCACCAGGCCCATCCCGTCCACCTCGAGGAGGCGGGCGTTGATGGTGCGGGTCTCCCAACCCGTGATCACGGAGTCCTTGGTGTTCGACGTGTAACCCCGCTTGGTGAACTGCACCATGACGTCGCCGGGGGTGATCTCGTCGAACTCGTAGTAACCGGTGCTGGTGGTGGTGGCGGTCAGCTCGGTGTCGACCAACGCGACCTTCACACCTTCGATGCCGGTTCCATCCGGCAGGGTCACCATCCCCTTCACCCGCCCGACGACCGGTCCTGTGTAGGCCTGGGTGCCGTCGTCGTCGTCGCCGCCGGTCGTGTCAGGTGGTGTACCGTTGTCGCATCCGACCGCAAAGGCCAGGAGCGCTGCCAAGGCAGAGCCAAAGAGTGTGTGCCGCATCTGTGACCTCCCGTGGGGCGTGCACCCGGGGACACGGGCGCAAAGTCCCCTTCCTGCGTTCTATAGCAGAGATCGCGCAAATTTTTTGTGGGATATTGGGCATTTAGGGAATCAAATTTGTTTTTTTGTCGTCGGACCTTCCGTATCCCGTTCACCCAGGTCCGGCCGGTACGGGGTAAAGTTGATGCTCGAGTAGAGCCGGTCCTCGACCGGAGGAGGCGTGGAATGCGACGGGAACGCTGGAACGGGATCACCGCGACGTTGCTCGCCTGCGCGCTTGGTGCCACCGGCTGTATGTCGGGCTGGGACGCCTCCGACCAGGTGGCGATCAACGCGCTGGAGGAGGTCGGGCGGACCGAATGGAGCTGGCCCGACGACCGGGACGACAGCGAGCCGCTGGCGGTCTGGGTGTTCTTCCACGACAAGGATGTGTCGGCGATCCGGCTGGATACCGCCCTGGAGGAGCGTCGCCGCGCCCTGTCCACCCGGGCGCTGGAGCGGCGTGCCCTGCGGGGTAGCGGAGCGGTCGTATCCGAGCGCGACCTGGACGTCGCGGAGACTTACCTGGAGCAGGTGCTGGCCACAGGCGCCGAGCTGCGGATCACCTCCCGCTGGCTCAACGCGGCCTCCGTCGACGCCGATCTGGACCAGATCGAGGCCATCGAGGCGCTGCCCTTCGTGACCCATACCCGCGTGGTCGCAGCCGCGCGCCGTGGCGCCGACCGGCAACTTCCCGCCGGCTGGCAGGATCCCGTCGAGGCCGAGGCCCACTCGGCCTGGGACGTCGGTGTGGCACAGGAGCAGCTGGATTTCCTGGGCGTACTCGATGCCCACGAGTGCTGGGTCACAGGCGCTGGCGTGGTGATCGGCGTCCAGGACACGGGCTTCACCCTGAACCACGAGGCGTTGACCCACGTCGACGTGCTGGACGAGTACGACTTCGTCAACGACGACGCGATCACCGAGGACGAGGGCGGCGACATGGATGGGCACCACAACCACGGCACTTCGGTGCTGTCGTTGCTGGTGGGGCACGAGGAGGACGACTTCCGTGGGGTGGTGCCCGACGCAACTGTGCTCCTGACCAAGACCGAGGACCTGACCCAGGAGGTCAGCCAGGAAGAGGATTACTTCGTCGCCGGCCTGGAGTGGATCGAGGCCCGCGGTGCGGACGTGTTCTCGACCTCGCTGGGCTATATCTCCTTTGACGATGGCTCCGGGTACACGCCCGCGCAGACCAACGGTCAAACCGCGCCCACCTCGATCGCGGTGGCCCAGGCCACCTCGATCGGGCTGGTGACGGTGGTGGCGTCAGGCAACACGGGACCGGATCCCATGTCCCTGGCACCGCCGGGGGATGCCATCGGGGCCATCGCCGTGGGCTCGGTCAGCTTCGACGGCTTGGTCTCCGATTTTTCGGCTCGCGGCCCAACTGCCGACGATCGGATCAAGCCTGATCTCGTGGGCCCGGGCGAGATGGTCTGGGCTGCGTCAGCGCTCGATACGGACGCGTATGGTCCGGACAACGGTACCAGCTACTCGGCACCACTGGTGGCCGGGATCGCGGTGATGGGGCTCCAGGCTCATCCGACGATGAACCCCGTCGCGCTTCGTTCGCTGATGACCTCGACGGCGTCCAACGCGGGCGCCGAGAACAACGACATCGGGAGCGGCATCCCGGCGGCCGGGGAGGTGGTGGGGGAGTATTGCCCGTGTAGCGACGGTGACGGCGACGGGCACGCGGATCTGTCGTGCGGCGGCGACGACTGTAACGACGAGGTCGGCTCCGTCCACCCGGGCGCCGAGGAGACCTGCGACGGCTACGACAGCGACTGCGACGGCACGGTGCCCCCCGACGAACTGGACGTCGACGCCGACAACCACTACGCCTGCGGCGACGACTGCGACGACACCGACCCCAACGTCTACCTGACCGCCGACGAGATCCCCTACGACGGCATCGACCAGGACTGCAGCGGCTCGGACCAGACCGACGTGGACGGGGACGGGTACGACGGCGGTCCCAACGGCGACGACTGCGACGACACCCACGAGACCGCCCACCCCGGCGGCAACGAGAAGGACAACTGCGGCGACACGCTGGACAACGACTGCGACGGTGACATCGACGGGGCCGACGACGAGTGCCCCGGCTCCGGGGACTGGTCCCCCGGGGGTAACGACGGCAACTGGGGGTGCTACTGCGATCTGGACGACGGCGACGATCCCGACGGCGCCCTGGTCATCGCGTTCCTGGCCGCCCTGCTCGTCGTCTCCCGCCGTCGCTAGATCCCGATCTTCTCCACGGCGATCAACGGCTCGTCCCCCACCTGATCGGTGTCCGACAGGTCGATCCGAACGTCCACACTCCACATCTGCTCCTCCTCGGGGTCGCACAGGACCTGGGTGGCGGTCCAGACGTGGTGGCCGATGGAGGTCATCACGGTCTTGTCCGCCAGCCGGGCCCTGTGGTCGAACAGGATGCGGTCGTAGGTCTCGTGGTATCCGGCCAGCGCGGCCTCGAACCGGTCGGGTCCCCAGGGATCCTCTGGATCCTGGAGCACACAGTGCACGGCCTCGTCGTAGTCCCTGTCCGCCAGCGCCTTGACCAGCCGGTGCAGCTCGGCGCGGACGCGGGCGGTGAACGCCCTGGGATCCCGTAGCAGGTCGAGCTGGCGCGGTCGCCCACGGGCCTCCACCTCCAGCTGGCCCTGCAGGTCCGGCGGCACCTCCAGTAGCTGCTCCCACTCGGTGAGCAGCGAGCTGTCGACCCGCGCCAGCGTGGCGCGCAGGTAGGCCTCCACGTCCCGGACATCATCGGTCTTGGCGTAGTCGGGGACGATCTGCAGCAGGCCCTTGTAGGCCTGGGTCAGGTAGCGCAGGAGCACCCCCTCCATCCGATCCAGGCCGTACTCGCGGACGTAGTCGTTGAAGGCCAGGTAGCGCTGGTACATGTCGCGCGCCACCGACTTGGGCCGGATCGCCTCGTGGCCGACCCACGGGTGGTCCTCGGCGAAGTCGTCGAACGTCTGGTAGATCCACTCGCCCTTCGGCTTGGGGTAGGTCACCTGGTCCAGTTGCTCCATCCGCTCCTCGTAGGGCACCCCCTCGGCCTTGAGCTCGGCCACGATCTCCCCTTTTGCCCGGTGGATCTGGGCCGCCAGCACCGGTCGTGGGTGCTCGAGGATCGCCTCGACCAGGGTCAAGACGTCGACGCTGTGGTCCTCCTCGTCCGGATCCAGTCGCCGCGTCATCTCGACCAGGTACAGGGACAGGACATGGTGCAGCGAGAAGTCCACCTGCAGGTTGGCGTCGACCTCGATGGTCTTGCCGTGGCCGCTGGCCGCTGGCACCAGGTCGGCGATACCCAGGCTGCGCAGGGACCGGAACAGCCCGGCGGCGTCTCGCCGCAGCTTCTTGTGGAAGCCGGGCGTCCCGTGGACGTCGTCGATCAGCTCCTTGAGCGCCCGGTAGCCGCCGCCCTGGAGCGGGCGGTCCAGGTTGCGCTGCAACAGGTGCACGATCATCCCGTGATCGACGCGGAACACCGGGGTCAGCGGTTCACATTTGCTGGCCACCAGCCGCTCGAAGGTCTTGGAGTTCCATGGGACGTAGCCACGCTTGGGCGGCTGCTTCTTGACCACCTTCTTCTTGCCGCTGGCCGCGGCCTTGGCCGCCAGCCGCTGGTTCTCGATCACGTGCTCCGGCGCCTGGCCCATCACCCAGCCCTCGTCGTCGAACCCCTTGCGGCCCGCGCGCCCCGCGATCTGCTGGAACTCCCGCACCGAGAGGATGCGGGTCTTGGTCCCGTCGAACTTGCACAGCTTGGTGAACAGCACCGTGCGGATCGGCACGTTGACACCCACACCCAGGGTGTCAGTGCCGCTGACCACCTTGAGCAACCCCTGCTGGGCCAGCTTCTCGGTGAGGAGCCGGTACTTGGGCAGCAGCCCGGCGTGGTGCACGCCCACCCCGTGGCGCAGGTAGCGCTCCACGGTCTGGCCGTAGGGGCTGTCGAAGCGGAACCCCTTGAGGGCCCTGGCCAGCTCCTTCTTCTGCTCCTTGCCGATGACCTCCACGCTCAT
Organism: uncultured Rickettsiales bacterium; assembly: GCA_964436045.1. Classification (GTDB taxonomy): domain Bacteria; phylum Myxococcota_A; class UBA796; order UBA9615; family CAYRNR01; genus CAYTBN01. Next base: position 108,412 of record CAYTBN010000013.1, read on the forward strand.
CAGGCTCTGGGCTTGCTCCGCCGCCTCACGCTGGCTGAAGTTCACCAGGTAGATCGGGGCACGGCCCGCGCGCACGAGGTCGCTGATGGCCTCGTGGATCGGCTTGCTCGAGTACTCGAAGCTCAGCGGTACCGGACGCTCGACCGAGGAGACCACGCCCACCTCGCGGCCGGTGCGCTCGGCCAGCCTCTCCTCGATATCCGAGGTGTCGCCCAGGGTGGCCGACATCAGCAGGAAGGTGGCCCCGGTCATGATCAACAAGGGGATCTGCCACGCCATCCCCCGGTCCGGGTCGCCGTAGTAGTGGAACTCGTCCATCACCACGTGGCGGAAGGGCAGCGCGCGGCCCTCGCGCAGGGCCATGTTGGCCAGTACCTCGGCGGTGCAACACACGATGGGCGCGTCCGCGTTGATGGCCGCATCGCCGGTCAGCATGCCCACGTTGTCGGCGCCGAAGACCCGGCACAGCTCGAAGAACTTCTCGGAGACCAGCGCCTTGATCGGCGCGGTGTAGGCCGATCGCTCGCCGCGGACCAGCCCACGCAGGTGCATGGCCACCGCCACCAGCGACTTGCCCGAGCCGGTGGGCGTGGCCAGCACCAGGTGTTTGCTGGCCATCAACTCCAGCACCGCGTCCTCCTGGGCCGCGTACAGCTCCAGCCCCAGATCCAGGGTCCAGTCCAGGTACAGGCCGAGGATCGCGTCCCCATCCAGCTCCTCGTCCGCGGGGATCCGGGACGCCAGGTTGGGGATCGGCGGGGATTCGTGGGTTCGGGATTCCATTCACAGCCTTTCAGCCGAAGCGCAGGTGGAGATCCCCGCTGCGATAGGTGGCACCGTCGGTGGTTCCGGCCGCCAGCTCGGCCGGGGACATGGGCTCCCAGCGGCGGGTCCGGCGCGCGTACCGTTCGAGCCCCGCGGCCCGGGTGAAGATCGTCGTTCCCCGTGGACCGGCCTGGAGGATCACGACCGCGCGGCTCCGGCTCCGGGCGGCCGAGCCATCGGCGGCAAAGGCCACGCGGGCATGGCGCCAGAAGCCCGGCCGGCCACCTGGTAGCTCCGCGAGCCGCTGGTCGGGGGCGCGTTGCAGACCGCGCATCGACCCTGCGACGCGCACCGCTGCCGCCGGATCGAAGGCGCGTGGTCGCACGACTCCCAACACGATCAGGGTCAGCAGCGCCAGCCCCACCAGCCCCAGCGGCGCGATCCAGCGCCAGGGCCAGCTCGCCATCCACTCCAGCAGGGGTTCGGGCGCTGGCGGGGGCGGCTCGGTCGACGTCGCCTCCGTGGCCGGATCCGGCGTGGATGTCGGGCTCGGCGGTACTGCAGGGGTCCCTGGATCCGGCTCCAGATCGAAGGCCAGCACCGACAGGTCACCCGTGAGCAGGTCGACCGTGCGGGTGGACGGCAGGTATCCGGGGGCCGTCGCGGTGACCACTGCCAGCCCCGCGGGCACGCCCGCGATCGCAAAGCGGCCGGTGTCGTCGGTGGTCGCCTGGGCCACGCCGCTGGCCGAAAGCGTGACCCCCGCCAGCGGCGTCCCGGATGCCGTGTCCATGACCTCGCCGGCCACCGTCCCCACGTGCTCGAGGGTGCGGGGGTTGATCAGCAGGCGGACGAAGTCGATGGCGTAGCCGTCGCCCACACCGGTGTCGGGGTCGTCGATCCGCAGCTCCAGCTCGCCGTCGGCCAGGGCAGGCAACAGCTCGGCCGGCACCCGCGCGGTCACCAGCTTGCCGATGGGGCCGTGCTGGTCCAGGGGATTGAGGGCACCCTCCAGGAACGGAGCGGCCTGCCCGTCCCAGCTGACCTGGAAGCGGCTCTGGAACCGGGCCGCCTGAAAATCGTCGACGAACAGCTGGATCAGGGCATCCCGGATCTCGACTCCGGCCGGATCGAAGCTGAGCCGGAGCTGCTGGACCTTGTTGGCCGGCCGCCGGGTGTCGCTGGTGTAACCGTCCACACCCCGCCGGACCGGGTACTGGTACCCGGACACCACCATGATCCGGTCGGTCCCGGCAGGATCGGCGGAGTCGGGCGCCCAGGGAAAGTGGTGGGGCGGCGTGTCCGCGCCAGCGAAGGGGTCGAAGTCGGCCGGCCAGCCGAAGCCCAGGTTGTCGATGTCGCCCACCCGGACCAGCAGCTCGGCCACGGCCGAGTCCCGCTCGATCCGTTGTGGCTCCGCCCAGCTGCTCCGGTCCGGCGGTGCCGCAGAAGCGACCGCCGCGAGGCCGAGGGTCAGCGCGGCGGCCACCGCGAGCGGGCCGGGGCGCCGAGCCGGTGTCATCCGCCGATGTAGCTCTCCCACGGCAGGCACTCCAGGCCGTGGTCCAGGTTGCGCGCCAGGGCGTCGGCGAGCAGCGCGGCCGACTGGGGATTGGTGAGCAGAGGCACGCCAAAATCCACCGCCTGGCGCCGGATCAGGTAGCCGTTGTCCAGCTCCGGATCCCCCAGGTCCTTGGGGATGTTGATCACCAGATCCACCACCCGTTCGCGGATCAGGTCCAGCGACTGCGGCCGATCGTCCTCCTCGTCCAGCGGCCAGGCCACCTGGATGCACTGGATACCGTGGCTGGCGAGGAAGTCGGCGGTCCCGCCCGTGGCGTACAGGGTCAACCCCCGGCCCTGCAGGGTGCGGGCGGTCTCCACCAGCGCCAGCTTGCTCTCCAGCGGTCCCGTGGACAGCAGCACCGCCTGGGAAGGCAGCCGATTCCCGGCGGACAGCCAGGCCTTGAGGTAGGCGTCCTGGACCTCGGTTCCAAGGCAGGCCACCTCGCCGGTCGAGGCCATCTCGACCCCCAGCACCGGGTCGGCTCCGGTCAGCCGGGTGAAGCTGAACTGGGGCACCTTGACCCCCACGTACTCCAGGTCGAACAGCGACTTGCGCGGCGCCTCGACCGGCAGCCCGACGATGGCGCGGGTGGCCAGTTCGATGAAGTCCACGTTGTAGACCTTGGAGCAGAACGGGAAGCTGCGGCTCGCCCGCAGGTTGCACTCGATGACCCGCACCCGGTTTTCGTTGGCCAGGAACTGCATGTTGAAGGGGCCGCTGATCTGGAGCGCCTCGGCCACCTGGGCCGTGATCCGCCGGATCCGCCGGATGGTCTCGAGGTAGACCTTCTGGGGTGGCAGCACCATCGACGCATCGCCGGAGTGCACGCCCGCGTTCTCGACGTGCTCGGAGATGGCGTAGGCCACCACCTGGCCCCTGGTAGCCACCGCGTCGATCTCGATCTCCTTGGCGCCCGTGATGAAGTTGCTCATCACCACCGGGTGGTCGCCGCTGACCTCGGCGGCCCGGGCCAGGATGAGCCGCAGGTCCGCCTCCCTGGCCGCCACCGCCATCGCGGCTCCCGACAGCACGTAGCTGGGCCGCACCAGCAGCGGGTACCCCATCTCGCTGGCGCGCGCGCACGCCTCGTCGGCCGATCCCACCTCGGTCCAGCCGGGCTGATCGACCCCCAGCCGATCCAGCAGCGCCGAGAACTTGTGGCGGTCCTCGGCCGCGTCGATGGAGCGCGGCGAGGTACCGAGCACGGCTACCCCCTCCCGGTCCAGCCGGGGGGCCAGCGTGTTGGGCACCTGGCCGCCCATCGAGACGATGAAGCCCTCCGGGTGCTCCTTCTCGTGGATGTCCAGGATCCGCTCGACGGTCAGCTCCTCGAAGTACAGCCGGTCGCAGACGTCGAAGTCGGTGCTGACCGTCTCGGGGTTGTGGTTGATCATCACGGTGGTGCGGCCCTGCTTGCGCAGGGTGTTGGCCGCGCCCACACAGCACCAGTCGAATTCCACCGAGCTGCCGATCCGGTAGGGCCCGCTGCCCAGCACGACCACCGGTCGTTCCTCCGCGGGTGCCGACGGCTCGGCGAAGGTGACGTCGTCCTCGACGCCGCCGTAGGTCAGGTACAGGTAGTTGGTCTCGGCCGGGAACTCCCCGGCAACCGTGTCGATCTGCTTGACCGACGGCACGACCCCGTGGCGCTGGCGCAGACGGCGGATGGTCATCGCCTTGTCGTGCATGTCCGACGCCAGGTAATTCATGGTCGCACGGGCGATCTGGAAGTCCGAGAAGCCCAGCTTCTTGGCCGTGCGCAAGGTCTCGGCCGGCAGGTCCTTGTCGCTGAACTTCTCGAGCCGCCGCTGGAGGCGGACGATGGCCTCGATCCGGTACAGGAACCAGCGATCGATGCGGGTCAGTTCGTGGATCTGGTCCACGCTATCCCCGCGCTCGAAGGCAGCGACCACCGCAAGCAGCCGCCGATCGGTGGGCCGCCGTAGCTCGTCCTCGAGGTCGTCGAACTCCAGCCGGTTGCCCACCAGCCCGTGGAAGCCGCCGCCCACCATCCGCAGCGCCTTCTGAAGCGCCTCTTCGAAGCAGCGGCCGATGGACATCACCTCGCCCACGGACTTCATCGCCGTGCCGATCTGGCGGGAGACGTGGCGGAACTTGGCCAGATCCCAGCGCGGCATCTTGACCACCACGTAGTCCAGTGACGGCTCGAAGCAGGCGCAGGTGGTGCGGGTGACCGCGTTGGCGATCTCGGGCAGCGAGTGTCCGAGCCCCAGCCTTGCCGCCACCGCGGCCAGGGGGTAGCCGGTGGCCTTGGACGCCAGCGCCGAGCTGCGGGACAGCCGGGCGTTGACCTCGATGACGTAGTGGTCGCGGGACAGGGGATCGAGCGCCCACTGCACGTTGCACTCGCCCACGATCCCAAGGTGGCGGACGATGGCCAGCGAGCGCTCGCGCAAGGAGTGGTAGTCGTCGTTGCTCAGGGTCAGCGACGGCGCCACCACGATGGACTCGCCGGTGTGGATCCCCAGCGGATCCAGGTTCTCCATGTTGCAGACGGTGACCGCGTTGTCGAAGCGGTCGCGGACCACCTCGTACTCCACCTCCTTGAATCCCTGGAGCGATCTCTCGACCAGCAGCTGGGGGCTGGCGGCGAAGGCCTTTGCCGCGGCGCCGACCATCTCGTCGGCGTCGGCCACGAGCTGTGAGCCCAGCCCTCCCAGGGTGTAGGCCGCGCGCACGATGACCGGATAGCCGATCTCGTCTGCCGCTCGCAGCGCCTGCTCGGGGTTCTCGGTGGCCCGGGACGGGGGCACGGGCACGCCCACCTCGCCCATCGCGCGGGCAAACAGGTCCCGGTCCTCGGTGGTCTCGATGGCCTCGACCGGCGTCCCGAGCACCCGCACGCCGTGGCGTTCCAGCGCGCCGGAGCGGTAAAGCGCGACCCCACAGTTCAGCGCGGTCTGGCCGCCGAAGCTGAGCAGGATCCCGTCGGGCTTCTCCCTCTCGATCACCTGCTCGACGAAGTCCGGGGTGACCGGCACGAAGTAGATCGCGTCCGCCAGGCCGCGCGAGGTCTGGATCGTGGCGATGTTGGGGTTGACCAGCACCACCCGGGCGCCCTCTTCCTTCAGCGCCTTGATCGCCTGGGATCCCGAGTAGTCGAACTCACCCGCCTGGCCGATGGACAGGCCGCCGGATCCCAGCAGCAGGACCGTGTCGACCCCCCTCATCGCGAGCCCCCTTCCTGGTGCGCCCGGACCTGGTCCAGGAAGTCGTCGAACAGGTAGCCCGTATCGACCGGTCCGCAGGATGCCTCGGGGTGGAACTGCACCGCCGAGAAGGGGCGATGGCGGTGGCGGATCCCCTCGACCGAGCCGTCGTTGGCGTTGAGGAACCACACCTCCCAGTCGTCGGGCAGGGTCCGCGCATCCACCGCGTAGCCGTGGTTCTGGCTGGTCACGTGGCAGCGGCGGGTGCCGATGTCGGTCACCGGCTGGTTCTGGCCCCTGTGGCCGAAGCGGAGCTTGAAGGTCGAGCCCCCCGCGGCCAGGGCCAGCAACTGGCAGCCAAGACAGATGCCGAAGATCGGTGTGCCCTTGTCCAGAGCCGCCCGCAGGTGGGCCACGGTGGCTTCGCAGGTGGTCGGGTCGCCGGGGCCGTTGGACAGGACCAGCCCGTCGTGGGGCACCTGGGCCGGATCCGCGTCCCAGGGCAGGACGGTCAGCGCGGCCCCGCGGCGCAGCAGACAGCGCAGGATGTTGTTCTTGACGCCGCAGTCCAGCACCACCAGGTGCGGGCTGCCGTCCGGGTTCAGCCGCTGGGGCTCGCCCCGCGAGACCGCCGCCACCAGGTTCTCGCTGGCCGGGTCGTACCAGCCGGGATCCCCGTCCACCTCGAGCTTGCCGAGCATGGTGCCGCGCTCGCGCAGGTGGCGCGTGAGCGCGCGGGTGTCCACGTCGCACAGGGCCGGCACCCGGTGGTTGCGCAGCCAGTCAGACAGGGAGCGCACCGCCTCCCAGTGGGAGTAGGTGGGCGAGTAGTCGGCCACGACCAGGCCGCTGACCTGGATCCGGCTCGACTCGAGGGTCGCCGGCAAGCCGAACTCGCCGCTACCGGGTGCGGGCACGCCGTAGTTCCCGATCGAGGGGAAGGTCAGGGCCAGGATCTGACCTCGATAGGATGGGTCGGTCAGCGACTCGGGGTAACCCACCATGCCGGTGGTGAACACCATCTCGCCGGCCGTGGAAAGCGGGGCGCCGAAGCTGCGTCCGCGCAGGGTGTACCCGTCCTCCAGGACCAGTCGACCGTGGTTCGAATCCTCCAAGGATGCCTCCAGCGCAGGAGCGTCTCGGGGAAGGGTCGCGCACGCTGCGCGCGCACACAAGGCCTTCGCGCACGCGCCGCGGAAATTTGATCGCTCAACGTTCGCGGAGAACGACCGATACCTGGAACTGCCCCGGTCTGCCCGTCCGGTCACAGGAGGTGAGATGGCACACGGACGTAACTTCCCGGTCGTTTCCGTCCTCGCCACGCTGTTGCTGATGAGCGGTCTGGTCGCTTGCGAGCCCGGCTCACCCTGGGCCCCGGGCAACCCGTTGGCAGACGGCGATGGCACCCCCACTGACAACGACACGGGCCTCGCCGATGACGACGACGACGGCCAGGGGGACGACGACGACGCGGTGGTCTCCATCGAAGCGGAGCTGGTCCCTAGCGAAGCGATCTCGACCGTCGCCACCGTGACCTGGCCGGTCGTCGAGGGCGCAGTCGACGCCTACGTCGAGTACGAGATCGAGGGCGAGCCGGCGGTGACGGCCCCGGCACGGCTGGTTGACGACGAGTACCAGGTCGTGCTGTTCGGGCTCAAACCCGACACCGAATACCTGGTCTGGGCGAGGGTCGAGGCGGACGACGAGATCCACACCAGCCTCGCCATGCCCTTCCATACGGGGTACGCCTCCGTGGAACTGGCCGGCAACCCGTCCGTGCACAGGGATCCGGAGCGCGCAACCGACGGCTTCTTCGTGACCATGGCCGCGGCGGCGCGTTGGACCGCCTTGATCATGGACCAGGACTACGACTACGTCTGGTGATACTCGTTGGATACGGAGGGGGCCACCACGCTACGTGCCCACCTCTCCCGCGATCGCCAGTCGGTACTGGTCCAGGGGAATCACGTCCTGTGGCGGGTCAGCATCGACGGCGAGACCCAGGAGGAGTTGCCCATCGACAACCACCACGACTTCCTCGAGCTGGCGGACGGCACGCTGGTCGTGCTGGACCAGGTCGAAGAGCAGATCGGCGATGTGACCGTGATCGGTGATTGGATCGTCGAGTACGCGCCCTCCGGCGAGTCCCGGGTGGTCTGGACCACCTTCGATTCCTTCGAGTACGACCCCGACGCCCTGCTGGAATTCCCCGACATGTTCATGGGCTGGAGCCACGCCAACGTGTTGCGTTACGACGCCGAACGGGACCGGTACGCGGTGTCGGTGCGCAACTTCCACACCATCGTGACCATCGATCGCGAGACCGGCGAGGAGCTGTACCGGATCGGCGGAACCGACAGCGACGTGGTCAGCTCCACGGGCGAGACCGCGCTGTTCTACGGCCAGCACGGCTTCCAGCTGGAATCCGACCGCCTCCTGATCTACGACAACGGCAGCCCCGAACGGAATTCGACGATGATCGTCGAGTTCGGCATCGACCTGGACGCTGGCACGGCGGACCGGCACTTCGATTACAAGCCGGATCCTCCCCTCTACAACCCCGTGGCTGGCGACGTGACCCGGTTGCCGTCGGGAAACACCCTGATCACCTGGTCCTACCTGGGCCGGATCGAAGAGCTGTCCCCGGACGGCGCTATCGTGGGCCAGATCCAGATGCCCATCGGCAACGGGTTCGGCTACACGAGTTGGGTTGAGGATCTGTACACCGCGACCGACACGGCGCTCACACCCGGCGAAGCGGACGCCACCGCCTCCGCCCGCTGATCCCCGGCAGCTTCCCTCGCGTCCCCATCCGTTCGAATCGGCGCGGCCGCACTGCGTCCAGATCCGCGGCTAAAGGAATCCGGCGAACGTCCGATGACAAGATGTCCCGGTTTGTCGCCCGGGCGCTGGAGTTGCCATGATCCACGGACGCCTCGCCCCGACCTCCCTGCTCCTCGGCGCGATCTTCACGATGGGCGGACTGCTGGCCTGTGAAGGGGACGGTCCAGCGTGGCCGGACGACCCGTCGGCGGACGACGACACCTCTGCGTCCGGGGACGACGACGGTACCCCCGGGGGCGATGACGATGACGACGGTACGCCCGGCGATGACGACGACGATGACGCGGTGATCTCGCTGGAAGCCGACCTGATCCCCAGCGAGGTGATCTCGACGGTGGGGACCGTGGTGTGGCCGGTGATCGAGGGCGCGACCGATGCGTATGCGGAGTTCGGCCGTGACGGCGAGCCCGCGGTCGCGGCCCCGGCCCAGGAAGTGGACGGGGAATACCGGGCCGTGCTGTTCGGCCTCAAGCCCGACACCGAGTACCAGGTCCGGGCGATGGTCGAGGTCGACGACCAGCTGCACGCGAGCCCCGACATCCTCTTCCACACCGGTTACCAGGGCGCCATGGTGCCGGGCAACATGAGCGTCACCTGGGATCCGGAGCGGTCCACGGATGGGTACTTCGTCACGATGTTACTGGGCGCCGACGTCGCGACCGTGGTGCTGGACGAGGACTACGATCCGGTCTGGTGGTACTCGGTCGACGTGGGCGACGCGATCGTCCTGCGGTCCCAGCTGTCCCGGGATCGCCAGTCGATGCTGATCCAGGGCAACGAGGTGTTGTGGCGCGTCAGCATCGACGGCGAGACCGCCGAGGAGCTGCCCATCCCGAGCCACCACGACTTCCTGGAGCTGCCGGACGGCACCATCGCCGCGCTGGTCTACGACGAACAGCTGGTCGACGGCGTGAACGTGATGGGCGACCAGATCATCGAGTACTCCCCCTCGGGGGAGACCCGGGGCGTCTGGTCCACCTTCGACACCTTCGAGTACGACCCCGCTGCCCCCGTCGATTTCCCGGACGCCCACCTGGGCTGGAGCCACGCCAACGTGCTGCGCTACGACTCGGAGCGGGACCAGTACGCGGTGTCGGTCCGCAACTTCCACACCATCGTGGTGCTCGACCGGGAGACGGGCGAGAAGCTGTACTGCATCGGCGGGGACAGCACCGACGTCACCACATCGACGGGCGACCATCGCCTCTTCTACGGCCAGCATGGCTTCCAGCTGCTGCCCGACGGCATCGTGGTCTACGACAACGGCAGCCCGGAGCGGATGTCGACGATGGTCGTCGAGTACGACCTGGATCTGGACGCCCACCTGGCCGAGGTCCGCTCGGTCTACCAGCCGGATCCGCCCCTGTACAACATCGCGGGCGGTGACGTGACCCGGCTCGAGTCGGGGAACACCCTGGTCACCTGGTCGTTCCTGGGGCGGATCGAGGAGGTGTCGGCGGACGGCTTCGTCGTGGCCCAGCTGCAGCTGCCCCTCGGCGGCGGCTTCGGCTACGTGAAGTGGGTCGAAGACCTGTACTCCCCCGCCCACTGATCCCCCGCGCGAGCTTCTCAATTCCCCGGCCCTGCGGCATGCTATGGCGTTCGCTAGCAACGGGACGAGAATGACCGCCATCCTCGGCATCTCTGCCTTCTACCACGACTCGGCCGCCGCTCTGGTGGTCGACGGGCGCATCGTCGCGGCCGCCCAGGAGGAGCGCTTCACCCGCAAGAAGCACGACCACGCCTTCCCCGATCGGGCCATCCGGTATTGCCTCGACGAGGCAGGGCTGACCCCCGAGCAGCTCGACTTCGTCGGCTTCTACGACAAGCCGTTGCTCAAGTTCGAGCGCATCCTGGAGACCTACCTGGCCTACGCTCCAGCGGGCTACCGGTCCTTCCTCAAGGCGATGCCCCTGTGGCTGCAGCAGAAGCTCCATCTGCCCCGGGAGATGCGCAACTCGGTGCTGGCGCCCTATCGCAAGAAATACGTGTTCTGCGAACATCACGAGTCCCACGCGGCGTCGGCCTTCTTCCCGTCGCCCTTCGACGAGGCCGCGATCCTGACCCTGGACGGGGTCGGCGAGTGGGCCTCGACCTCGTGGGGCGTGGGCCGCGGCAACCGGATCGAGATCTCCCACGAGCTGCACTTCCCCCACTCGCTCGGATTGCTGTATTCGGCGTTCACCTACTTCACCGGGTTCCGGGTCAACTCCGGGGAGTACAAGCTGATGGGGTTGGCCCCCTACGGCCGCCCCAAATACGTGGACCTGATCAAAGACAAGCTCCTGGACATCAAGGACGACGGCTCGTTCTGGATGGACATGGACTACTTCAACTACTGCCAGGGCCTGACCATGACCAACGACCGGTTCGCCGAGCTGTTCGGCGGTCCGGCCCGGCAGCCCGAGTCCGAGCTGACCCAGCGTGAGATGGATATCGCCGCCTCGATCCAGAAGGTGACCGAGGAGATCATGCTCAAGGCGGTCACCCACGTTCACCGCGAGACCGGGATGAAGAACCTGGTGCTGGCCGGCGGCGTGGCGCTCAACTGCGTCGGCAACGGCCGCATCCTGCGGGAGAGCCCCTTCGACGATATCTGGATCCAGCCCGCGGCGGGAGACGCCGGGGGCGCCCTCGGTGTGGCCCTGCTGACCTGGTTCCAGCTGCTGGGCAACGAGCGAACCGCCAACCCCCTGGATGCCCAGTCGGGCACCCTGCTCGGCCCGCGGTTCAGCGACGACGAGACCCGCGCCTTCCTCGACGGCGCGGGCGCGAAGTACCGCCACTTCGACGACGAAGACGAGCTCATCGGCTACGCGGCGGATCGGATGGTGGAGGAGAAGGTCGTCGGCTGGATGCAGGGCCGGATGGAGTTCGGGCCCCGGGCGCTGGGCAGCCGCTCGATCATCGGCGACGCGCGTTCCACCGAGATGCAGTCGGTGATGAACCTCAAGATCAAGTTCCGCGAGTCCTTCCGGCCGTTCGCGCCGTCGGTGATGCAGGAGCGGGTGCAGGACTTCTTCGAGATGGAGGACCAGCAGCCCAGCCCCTACATGTTGCTGGTGGCACCGGTCCGGGAGGAGCGCCGCGCCGAGGTCGACGATCCGGACGCCTTCGGGATGGCCAAGCTCCGCCAGATCCGCTCGGACGTTCCGGGGATCACCCACGTGGACTTCTCGGCGCGGGTCCAGACCGTCGACCGCGAGCGCCACGGCCGGTATCACCAGCTGATCCAGGCCTTCGAGGAACGGACCGGCTACGGCGTGGTCATCAACACCAGCTTCAACGTGCGCGGCGAGCCCATCGTCTGCAGCCCGGCCGACGCCTACAACTGCTTCATGGGCACCGGAATGGACGTGCTGGTGATCGACAACTTCGTCCTGCTCAAGGAGGAGCAGGAGGGGGGCACCACCTTCGACCGCGAGGCCTACCTCGCCCAGTTCGAGCTGGACTGAGGAGGGGGGACAGCCATGGCGATCATCCCGTTCAACACCGACCCGTCACGCCGGGAGCTGCGCAACTTCGACCGGTACTGGTTCCCGGCGTTCGTGGCCGTGGTCGGGCTGGTGGTGTGGCGCAAGACCGGCGCCCTGGAGATCCCGACGATCCTCTGGGCGCTGGCGCTGCCGTCCATCGTCCTGTCCTTCGTGGCACCGCGGGTGATGAAGCCGGTCTTCGTCGGCCTGATGTACCTGTCCTACCCGATCGGGTTCGTGCTCTCCCACGTGATGTTCTTCGTCTTCTACTTCTCGACCATCACCCCGATCGGGCTGATCATGAAGCTGATCGGCCGCGACGCCCTGCGACGCAAGCGCGATCCGGGGGCGACCAGCTACTGGACCCGGCGGGAGCCGGTGACCGACACGAAGCGGTACTTCAAGCAGTTCTGAGCACCCGGGCCGGTGCTGGACCGACCCCGGGTCCGGTGCTACGTTGAGGTCGACCCGTGGCACAGGAGTGAACGATGGCGGATTCAGACAATCTCCCGGAGAAGAACGACTTCTCCGCCGAGGCCGAGGGAGCCCAGCGGGGCATCGTCGGCGAGTTCGTCGATTTCCTGCTGCACAACAAGAAGTGGTGGATGACCCCCATCATCGTGGTCCTGCTGCTGCTGGCGGCCTTCATCGTGCTCGGCGGCGCGGGCGGCGGACCGTTCATCTACACGTTGTTCTGAGCCATCAGCTTTCAGCGTTCGGCTGACAGCTACTCCCCCAGCGGCTCACCGAGCTCCGCGAACGTGCCGACCAGCACCTGGGTCACCCGGGTGGTGAAGTCCATGTGCAGCGTGTCGAGGGTGTCGCTGGTGCGGTGGTAGTGGGGCAGGGTCTCGCCGGACGCAGGCACGTTGTGGGCCTCGACGCAGTCCATCGGCGATATCGCGGGGTAACCCGCCTCCTGGAAGTTGGTGTGGTCGTCACCGTAGCAGTAGCTGTGCTGGATCCAGATCTTGTGCGAGACCCCTAGCCGGACCGCCATCGCCGCCATCTGGTCCGCCAGCTCCCTCGACCCCTCGTCGCCGAGGATGTCCATCGAGTCGTCGTCGCCCAGGGGCCAGTAGCCGATCATGTCCGGGGCGATCACACCCTGGATGTCCACGCCGTCGGCGGCCAGCCAGTCGACCATGTGGGCCGAGCCGACGCTGCCCTGCTCTTCGGCCGCGGTGAGCACGAACCACAAGCTGTACTTCGTGTCCAGCGGCGCGAGGATCCGGGCCGCCTCCAGCACCGCCGCCACCGCCGACGCGTTGTCGTCCGCCCCGGGCGCGGACACCTGGGGGTTCTCCGACGTGGAGTCGTAGTGGGCCGAGAACATGTAGACGATGTCGGGACGTTCCAGCCCCTCCTTGCGGGCGATCACGTTGGCCGCGATCTCTCCCTGCACCTCGAAGGTGTCCAGCTCGGGGCTCAGGCCCAGCTCCTCGAGCCGGCCCTCCAGATAGTCCCGGGCCTGGTCGTCGCCGTCCGAGAAGGTGTAGCGGGTGCCGAACCCCTCCAGGTCGGCGATCGTGTTGCTCAGCTCGTCGCCATCGACCTCGGCCGCCAGCTCCAGCGGGTTGGGCGGCTCGTCGCCGGTCACGTCGTCGTTGTCGTCGTCGTCGTCGTCGCCAGAGGGGGCGTCGATCACCTCTTCGGGGCAGCCCAGCCATAGCCCCGCCAGCAGCGCGATCATCGGGGCATGGGCGAGGCGGGCCTTCATGGGTACAACCTAGGTCCGGATCCGGGGGATCGACCAGGGTCGCGAACGACCCGGTCGTGTGATCGGGGTCGGCATCGGTGATGCGCATGCAGCGCGGGGCGGCGTACTCATCGGTCCTCGGCCGTCCGCGTCCCGTCAGCGGAGCGGCTTGTGGGTCTCGGAGAAGTAGCGGGTCGTGAGCTTGCGGACCTTGGGGGCCAGCAGCAGCACCGCCAGCAGGTTGGGCACCGACATCAGCCCCAGGGCCAGGTCCCCGTAATCCCATACCAGGCTGAGGGACAGCTGGGCGCCGAGGAAGACGAAGAACACGTACAGCAACCGGTAGGGCAGCACGAAGCGGGTGCCGAACAGGTAGGTCACGCAGCGGTCGCCGTAATACGACCACGAGATGCAGGTGGACAGGCCGAACAGGAACACCGAGATGGTCACGATCAGGAAGCCCCACTTGCCCATCAGCGGGCTGAGCCCCTTGCGGAACGCCCAGGCCGTCAGCGCCGAGCCCGTCCGGAACATCTTGCCCTCGAGCTGCACGGTGACGTCAGAGCCGTCGTCGAGGGTGAGCGCGCCGTCCTCGTCGCGGTGGATCGTCCCGGTGAACGGGCGGCGGTTGCTCTCCTCGTCCTCCACCAGCAGGAGGCCCTCGTCGACGGGACCGTCGTATGCGGACAGCAGGACGCCGCTGGCGCGGCCGCCGCTCACCGAGAACGAGCCGACGAACTTCTTGTCATCCAGGCTCTCGTCCCCCTCGACCAGGTCGGCGAGGGCCCGGGGCACCTCGCCCGACGTGGGCAACTGATAGATCGACCAGTCCCCCGGCTTGGCGATGGCCTGGTCCTTCTCCGTCCAGACGCCCATGGTGACCACCACCAGCCCGGTGATGGTGCAGATGCAGATCGTGTCGATGAAGGGACCCAGCATGGCGACTGCGCCTTCGCGGATCGGCCGGTCGGTCTTGGCCGCCGCGTGGGCGATGGGCGCGCTTCCCTGTCCGGCCTCGTTGGAGAACAGACCGCGCTTGATGCCCCAGACCAGGGTGGTGAGCAGCACGCCCGCGCCGGTCCCGCCGACGCCCGCCTGCGGGTTGAACGCGCCGTGGAAGATCGCCCCGAAGGCCGCGGGCACCTCCTGGATGTTGAGCGCCAGGATGATCAGTCCGCCGAGCATGTAGATGACGGCCATCAGCGGGGTCAGCTTGGAGGTGACCGCGCCGATCCGCTTGATCCCGCCGAGGATCACGGTCCCGACCAGCACCGCGGTGATCGCGCCGGAGATCCAGTACGGGATGTGACCCAGGTCGTTGAACGCGCTGTCGGCGATGGTGTTGGCCTGGTTCATGTTGCCCGCGCCGAACGAGCAGACGATGGCCAGGCAGGCGAACACGATCGCCAGCGGCTTCCAGTGCCGGCCCAGGCCCTTCTCGATGTAGTACATCGGACCGCCAGCGGCGTCGCCCTTGTCGTCGAAATCCCGGTACTCCATCGCCAGGGTGCACTCGGTGTACTTGAGCGCCATGCCGAAGAACGCGGTCACCCACATCCAGAACAGGGCGCCGGGACCGCCCCAGTGGATGGCGATCGCAACCCCGGCGATGTTGCCGATGCCGACGGTGGCCGACAGCGCGGTCGACAGCGCCTGGAAGTGATTGATGTCGCCCTTGTGAGCGGGGTCGTCGAACTTGCCGCGGACCACGTCGAAGGCGTGGCGGAAGTGCAGGATCTGGACAAATCCCATCCAGATCGTGATCACGATCCCGGTGCCCACCAGCAAGGCGATGAACCATGGGAATTGCTCTGGTGTGCTCCACACCCACTTGTTGCCGTGGTCGACGAAGGAACGCAGTAGTTCGAGGATCATCTCCACCTCATTCACGCGATGGCGGCCAGCGTATCCGCGCGCGGGAGGGCACTGCAAGGGCGGCGGCGCCCGTGCGAGGTGGTATCGTCGGATTCCGATGACCGCAGGATGGCGCCCTCGACAGCAGCGGCTGGAAACCGGGTGCCTCGGTCGGCTTGCCCGGCCGTGCCTTCCCGCGGCCTCGCTCCTCCTCCTGCTCCTCGCCTCCCCCGCCCGGGCCGGAGACCACCCGCACGGTCTCCTTCGTGCATCAGGAAGGGCTGGGCGCGGCTGTCTGGCTTCACGATCAACGGTGCGGACACCTCGCCGATCCCCCGGGTGAGCCCTCGACCCTGGGCGGCGCGTCCCGTTCGGTGTAGAACTCCGGGCGGAGGCGCCATGAACCCCCTTCGCCGCGGTCCCACCCCGGTCCTCGTGTTCGCCGTTGCGACAACGCTGTTGTCCCTTGGCTCCGGTTGTCGTCCAGCGCTGGAGGAGGCCCCGGAGCAGATCGACGATCCGATCCAGTACTTCTTCGTCCAGTTCGAGGACGCGGAGCTCGATGGGCTGACCCAGGCGCTGTCGACCTACACCGACTTCCTGGTCGAATGCGAGGCCACCGACAACGGCGACGGCACCAACGAGCGGCCCGAGTGTGATCTGGAGAACGGGCTGTCGACGGCGATGATCACCGACGCCGATCTCGGCGAGCTGATCGATGCTGGCATGCTGGCGGAGCTGCCCACCGCCGACGAGTGGGAGCAGGCCGTGTCGATCGTGGTCGCCCGCGAGATGCCCACCACTGCTGCGGTCATCGAAGGCGTCTTGATGCTCCCGACCCAGAACGAGGTCTTTCCCCAGTTCGAGCAGTACGATCGAACCTTCCTGACCTCACAGGACGACTACCTGGCGGGCGACGAGCGCTTCCTGCGGACCAGCAACCAGGTGGTGTCCAACTACGTTCTGGACGTCACCGCCACCTACCAGCTCTACCTGGACTTCCAGCAGATCGACTGGGACGACGGCGAGCAGGTGCGGCGGGTGTCGATCATCCGCAGCTGGTTCTTCGACGACGCCGAACTGTCGCTGAGCGGCGCGGAGGCTGGCTTCACCTTCAGCATCGAGATCCTGATCCCGACGACGGACGATCCCGATCGCGTGTGGCGGACCCAGGGGCTGTGGAGCCATGCCGACCTGCCCCTGGACGGGGACGACCAGGCGTTCTGGGAGAATCAACTCCGGGACGGAACCATCGACGGCTTCGATCAGCTACAGACCTGGATCGACGAGCACTGAGGCGCGGCGCGGGATCCCGGGGTCAACCGTCGAGGTCCACGTCCGCCGGCCGTTTCACGTATCGATCCGCGGTCCCGACGAACATCGACTGCCCGTTGAGGGTATCGAAGCGCGAATCCAGTACCCGGTGATCTCGCGGATCGTCGGGATCGAAGCCAAACCGGAACACCTCGCCGAACACCAGCTGGTCGTACCACTCGGCGGGGTGGTTGCCGAAGGCGCGGTGGAGCTCGTCGTACGGGGTCAGGTAGACGAACCCGTATGCGATCCCCTCCATCTCGTAGGTATAGGGGACGTAGGTGTCCTCCCCCCGGGAAAACCAGCGCATCACGGTGGCCACGGTTTCGTTGCGCATGGAGCGAGGGTCGGCGGCCGGGGCGCGGCGCAGGGTTCTGCGCTTCTCGGCCTCGCCGATGACCCCGCAGTGGAAGCGCTCGAACAGCAGCGGCTGTAACCGCCAGCTGGACAGTCCCTGGATCCCGGTCCGCTCGCCGATCTCCGCGAGGAGTTCTTCCACTCGTGTCACAGTCAGCGGCTCGAGGGACCAGCGGTAGAACAGGAGCTGGCGAATCCCCGGCAGAGGGTGGCTGTCGAACACCGAGGGGTGGTTGTTGGCGCCCCAGAGCATCCAGTGGCGCAGTTTCGCCAGGGTCGCCTCGCTGAGGCGCTGGGTGCTCTCTCCGAGCTCGATCGAGCCCAGGCTCAGATCCGCGTGTCGCGGGGGCATGCTGATGATCTCCTCCGGTGGACCGTCAATGTCCAGCAGCACGCCGACCAGCGCAGCGTTCCGTGCGCGGTGCCACTCGGTGGGGCCGATACGAATCGAGCGCAGATGCCTGCGTTCCGCGCCGTTCAGACGGGCATCGGGGGGCGAGCGGAGCTCCAGCGCCAGGGTGGGCACGATCTCCTGGGCGGTCGCGTGCCCTGCGGGAAGATCGAGGGTGTCGTAGGTGTGCTCCTCGAGCCAGGATCGGTAACCTCGACTGGAACGAATGTCCGCGAAGTCCGGCCAGCCCGGCTGCAGCGCTTCCACCCAGCGGACGCTGCGGTAGACCTCCTCGTCGCGCTCGAGCCCCAGCAGCAACCGGCTGCGGGTATCGATGTGAGACAGAAAATAGGGCCAGAAGGCCAACGATCGGTCCACGTCGAAGAGAGCGGCTTCTTGATCTGCCCGCGATCCGCCGTGCAGTACGATGTTCCACGACCGGTTGTTGATCTGGCGCGCGCGCTCCCAGATATGAACCCAGCTCTCGACTCCTTCGTTCGCACCGAGCAGTTCGTCTTGCAGCTCCTGGCGGCGGAGGGCCAGCGCGCGCCGTTCGTCGTCGTCGTCGGACTGTGCATGTCGCCGGCCGAGGACGGTGTCCAGGAAGGCCAGCCCCCAACGGCGATCCGTGCCCTCGGTCTTCATGAACGTCTCGACCAGCTCCTCGGCCTCCGTCAGTTGCCCTCCCTGGTAGGCGACCCGGGCGGCATCCGCAAGTTCGATCAGTTGTTGTCTTGGCATGTCGGGCACCTCCGGGTGAAGGTGTTTGCAACGGCCGTGCCCGGACTGGAATGCAGTAAGATCAACGGGTTACGGATCAGGGTTCTTTGGGGGTGATCAAAAACGGATCAGTGCCCGGGCTGTCTTCGATCAGGCGCGCGTTCTCGATGGACCGCGAATGGCGCGGCGGTGGTACCGTGGGACCATGCGAAGAACGATGGTGTGGTCGAGTGTGGTGGCCGTCGGGATGATGGCGGTGGCCTGGGCAATCGTCTCCTATCTGACCATGGACCGGGATGGCGAGGACGGGACCGGCGAGGTCGCGGGCTACCACGACGGACGCGGAGAGAAACACCGCGGCCCGGGCAAGGGAAACGTCAGCCGGATGGTCACACCGATCCGGAAGCCGAGCGGGGCAGGTGCGCCCGAGCCCCCCGCCGATCCGGCGTCGGCGTGGGACGCAGGGGCCACCGAAGGGGCGAGCAAAGATACCCTGGTCGAGGGAGAGGATGCGGAGGCCTGCGAGGCGTGCGCGGATCCCTGGCCCCTGACCGCGGAGGGTATCCAGGGTGCCGTCGAGGCGGGCATCGACGATATCAAACACTGCTATGAGCAGTGGTTGAAGCTGGAACCGGAGATCGCTGGGTCGATCATGGTGACCTTCACCGTCACCCCGGTCGACGACGCCGTCGGTGAGGTCAGCGCGCTGGAGCTGACCGACTCCGAGCTCGAACATCCGTTCATCGAGGGGTGCGTACTCAACGTGTTCGCCGACATCCCCTTCGATGCCCCCGCGGACGGTGGCCAGGTCGAGGTGAACTACCCGTTGATGTTCGACACCGAGGGGGACCCGGACGCGGAGGACGTGGAGGAATAGTCGATGCGGTGGGCCGCTGTGATCGTCGTTGCTACAACGTTATTGTTCGCTCCCGCGAGGCCCGGCTCGCCGAACCAGTCGTGCACCAGGATGCTCCCCGCCAGCGCCCCGCCCACCTCGACCGCTCGGATCGTGACTCCCGAGTGAGCCCGGACCTTGGCCCTGTGGGCCATGAATGCCTCACGGTCCGATGGATCTTCTTTGGTGAAGGCGGCCATGTGGTTGGCCTCTTTGTCCAGCTGTTGCCGGAACAGGATCTCCAGATCGCCGTCCGCGACCTCGCAGAGCGAGACGCTGGCTGCCAGGGTACCTCGGCGTTGGACCTCCCCGCGGCCGGGTCTGGGCTGCGGTGGCTGCAGGGTGGCCTGCGAGAGTTTGTCGTCGGTCATCCTCGGGCTCCCGGCTGGCGGCGAATGGACTGGATCACCTGGTCCAGTTGCTGGAGGAAACGGGAGCGGTCCTTCTTGCCCATGGGAGGCGGTCCGCCTGTCACCTCACCGCCCTCCCGGAGGTCGGACATCAGGTCCCTGGTGGCCACTGCCTGCCCGATGTTCTGGTCGGTGAATGGTCTTCCGTTCGAGCCGATGACCCTGGCGGTCCTGTCCAGACAGCGGCGGGCCAGCGGAATGTCCGCGGTGATCACGATGTCGAGGGCCTCCAC
The DNA here is from genome assembly GCA_964436045.1 of uncultured Rickettsiales bacterium. Classification (GTDB taxonomy): domain Bacteria; phylum Myxococcota_A; class UBA796; order UBA9615; family CAYRNR01; genus CAYTBN01. The sequence continues at coordinate 128,107 of CAYTBN010000013.1, forward strand.
GTGTTCGGCGATCCAGTCGTCAGCCTCGTCCGGCGCGTCGCCGACGACCACGAGCGAGATGCGCGGGTCGGTGGGGGTCCGCATCCACGAGTTGGCCACCAGTGTGACCGGCAGCTGATATCGCTCAGCGACGCGATAGACCTCCTGCTTGACGGGGCATGCGTCGGCATCGATGTAGACGTGCAGCAACGGAATGGCCTCCGGGGCGCCACCATAACATGGCGTCTCGCGCAGGCCCTGCCCGGGGTGTCCTACAAGCGTGCTACAACAAGGTTGTCGTGGGCGAAAGGTGCCCCCTGCAACCAGCCTCTCAGGACGATTTTTTCTTGGAGAGCAGATCCGCAAGCTTGTCCGCCGTTATTGGCTTGCCTCGATGGTCTCTGACGCGAATCGAACCCTCGGAGAGGAGCGTTCCGTTCTTCTTGCGCAGGGATGAGCGTCCGCCACCGCCGCTCCCGCCGAAAACGATGGCCATCCCGGAGCCCATGCCCATGGCTATCCCGCAGCCCAAGCCAATTGCCAACCCCGCCAACATACCGTCCATCTTCACCTCCCAGCGCGCAAGAGGCCCTGCTCCGCACGCCGCCCTGCGCGCTAACTGCGGCCGCTCCTGCTCCCCGTGGAACCCACCGCCCACTGGCCAAGAACTTCGTATCCCTGATCCTGTGGCGCGGATTGCACCAGACTGATCCGGTCGGCGACCACGACATACTCCCGATCGTACTCCGCCAACCGTTCCCTCGCATCGTCGAAGGCCTCCTGAGTCAGGTCCCCCATGGCGAGGGTGATGTGCGGAACCCACGAGCCCGGCCGGTAGAGCCGCGCCAGCCCGTCACATCGCCGTACGAGCAGATCGTCCACGGCCCTGTGTACCTTCGCCAGCTCGTTGGACAACTCGACGCCGAGGTAGACGACTCGATCGGGCTCGTGGAAACAATCGATCCCCCGCACCTTCAACTCCACCGCTGGAAGCTCAGCCGACAGTTCCTCCAGGCTCGGCAACATCCTGGCCAGGTCGCAGGTTCCAGCTCCGACAAAGGTGAGATTTGGGTGGTCGAACACCTGGACGCCAACCGATCCATAGTCGACCTCGAAGACACGCCACAGCCGCAACACCTCGTCGCGGAGCGGCCCCTCGAGGATCGTCATCAGCCCCACGGTCATCGGCTCACTCTCCAGCTGGGCATTTCTTCTTTGGCTCCTGTCCGTGCGCCGTTCGTGGTCGCCAGGTTCCACCGTATCATTCGGTCGAGTTGGCCAGGAACAATCACGGTGGGTCCCTCACCCTGGGCCTGCTTCAGGGGTGGTAGAAAAGTGTTCCTGGACCAACGGTCTCGAGGCGGGTCAGGGTGTCGTCGTCGGGGGAAGATGCGTGGTAGCGATCAAAAGAATGATCACCGCATTGGGTGTGGTTCCAGTCCCCTGCTTCGACTTCATCGAGGAACGAACCGGGGACGATCAACTCACCTGTATCGGGGCCCTCGCACTCGATCTCCGCTGCTGCGAACCCACCGTGACTGACGATGCAGTCGGTCATGTGCAGGCGGATGCGTGCGTGAAGGATCGGTTCCTTCCATCGCAGAACCGCGTCACCCGAGCCGCGAGAGATGATGGCATCCAACCAGGAGCCACGTTCCTCCGGCGAGCCGATGGTGGACGAGGTCAGGGCGAAGTCCTCGACCTCGATCGATACTTCACCAGCGGCGGTGGCCGTGCCAGTAGCAAAGTATCCAAGTGTCCCGTCTGGAGAGACCACCTCCTCTCCGTCTGGCCAGGTCCATAGCAGTTCACCCTTGTCTTCCGGCACTGGCCACGGCGCGCACTCTCCGGCCACGCACGCCGAAGCGCTCCCGCACGGTGGGGCACAGGTAGTTGGTGAATACGTCATCAATCGGCAGTTACCGATCAACTCGCTCTGCTGGTGGAACTCCATCTCTGGCACGTCGGCAAACACGCCCAGCAACTCCGTGCCGCCCTGATCGAACCAGGTACGAACCCGGACCAGACCGTGCGGCTCACTGAAGTCCGGGTCATCGCCCAGTTCTCTCGAGTCGCTCCCCGATCCGCCCGCCCGCGGCTCGTCGAATTGGCGAGCGAACGTCGCGCTTGTGGTCAGCAGAAACAGTGCGGCAGGAAGCCGCCAGAAGATCATCGGCCGCCTCGGGTATTGCACCGGGTTGGCACCGCTGAGGGTTGCGTGGCCCATCATCACGGGAAAACGCGGCGCCACAGGCCGGCCTACCAGTACGCCGCCGAGTCGTCATCATCGCCCGCCGAATCGTCGTCGCCCGCCGAATCGTCGTCGTCTCCGCTCGTTGGAACGAGCTGGAAATCGTATTCGACCGGCACCTCTGATCCCAGAAAAACCACGACCTCTTCCTCGAAGGAACCGTTGATGGAGCCATCACGATCGATTGTCCTGCCCCCCGATAACCGGTCCAGAGCGCATGATGGTCTCCGGACCAGGA
>CAYTBN010000014.1:0-125395 GCA_964436045.1 uncultured Rickettsiales bacterium
TGATCCCGCGACCGACGAGAACGTGGACGGGGACGGGGACACCTGGACGATCTGCGACGGGGACTGCGACGACACGGAACCCTCGGTCTTCCCTGGTGCCCAGGAGCTGTGCGACTGGCTCGACAACAACTGCGACGGCCTGCTGGCACCCTTCGAGGTGGACGAGGACGGGGACGGCGTCCTGCTGTGTGAGGACGACTGCGACGACATGGACCCGACCACCTACCCGGACGCGCCCGAGCTGTGCGACGGCGTGGACAACGACTGCGACGGCGACATCGACGAGGACGTGGACGAGGACCTGGACGCCGACGGCTTCAACGTCTGTCAGGGCGACTGCGACAACGAGGACCCGGCGGTGTACCCGGGCGCCGCGGAGATCTGCGACGGCAAGGACGACGACTGCGACGGAGTGTTACCCGACGACGAGGCCGACGCCGACGGCGACGGCTGGATGAGCTGCGAAGGCGACTGCGACGACGGCGACGCCGGCCTGAACCTGGACGACGCCGACGGCGACGGCCACGACAGCTGTGCGGGCGACTGCGACGATGGTGACGCGACCCTCAATCTGGACGACCTGGACGGAGACGGCTTCGACACCTGCGACGGGGATTGTGACGACGAGGACGCGGCGCTGAACCTGGCCGACGAGGACGGCGACGGGGTCGATACCTGCGGCGAGGATTGCGACGATCAGGACCCCGATTCGTTCCCCGGCAACGCCGAGGAGTGCGAGGATGGCCTGGACAACGACTGTGACGGAGCGGCGGACGACCTGGATGACGAGTGCGCGCCGGTTATCGGCGAGTTCACGGGGGGGTGCACGTGCGGGACTGGCGAGGCTACCTTCGCTGTCCGCGGTGTGGGTATGGGCCTGGCGCTGTTCGCAGGGCTCGGCTGGATCGTAGTGCGACGAAAGCGGAACTGAGGCGGAACTGGATGAGGGGAGACTCCATGCGACGTTCGATGTTGGTGTGTCTGTTGGGAGCCATCACTGGCCTGGGCCTGAGCGGAATCGCCGGAGCTGCGCCGCCGGCGATGGACGTCCAGCACTTCACCCCCCACGGGGACCGCACCGGTTGGTTCGTCACCGAGTCGGCGCAGACGCTGCGGCTGGGGCAGCCGGCCTTCGGAATGTGGCTCAACTACGCGCGCAATCCCTTCCTGCACTCGGTGGACGGCGCCGTCCAGGATCGGGTGGTCAGCGATCTGGCGACCATGGACATCCAGGCCGCGATCGGCCTCGGGATGGCGGACGTCGCCATCGATCTGCCGGTCCATCTCTACGTGGCCGGCGATGGCGTCGAGGCGTGGGGCGGACCGGTGTCCGGCACCACCCTGGGTGACCTGAGGATCATGCCCAAGGTCCGCTTCCTCGACCCGGACAAGCTGGGCTTCGGTCTCGGGCTGGCGCTGCCAGTGACCCTGCCCACCGGGGACGAGACCCGCTACCTGGGCCGCAAGACCGTGGCCTTCAGCCCGGCGCTGCTGGTCACCGGGCACGTGGGCCTCTTCCGCATCGGCGGCAACATCGGCTACAGGCTCACCAGCGCGGAGCCCGTGGCAGACCTGGTCGCGGGCAAGGCGTTCCTGTTCAGTGCGGCCGCCAGCGTCCACCCGCACAAGGCCATCGACGTGGGGGTAGAGGTATTCGGCGAGGCCCACGGCGATCCGCGCAACAACCCGATCGAGTGGTTGGCCGGCGTGACCATCCACCCTCATCCGGCGCTCGGGCTGACCCTGGGTGGCGGTTCGGCGGTCGGGCCTGGGGTCGGCGCGCCCGAGGCCCGGGTCCTGTTCGGCTTCGGCTGGGATCCGGTCAAGGCCGAGGACACCGACGGTGATGGAATCAAGGATCCGAAGGACGACTGCCCGGAGACCCCGGAGGACGTGGACGGCTTCGAGGACGAGGACGGCTGCCCGGAGGACGACAACGACCGGGATGGGATCCCCGACGGTGAAGACGACTGCCCCGACGTTCCCGAGGACGAGGACGGCTTCGAGGACGTGGACGGCTGCCCGGACGACGACAACGATCAGGACAAGATCCTCGATCGGGACGACGACTGCCCCGACGAGCCGGAGAACTACAACGGCAACGAGGACGACGACGGCTGCCCCGACGAGGACATCGTGGTCATCGACGAGGTCAAGCAGGAGATCGTCATCCTCCAGAAGGTGTTCTTCGACTTCAACGAGGCCACCATCACGCCGGGATCCCACAAGGTGCTCGACGCGGTGGCCCATATCGTGGATGCCAGCCCCCACGTACTCAAGGTCGAGGTCCAGGGCCACACCGACGCCCGCGGCACCGCCGAGTACAACCTGGAGCTGAGCCAGGAGCGGGCGGACGCGGTCCGCACCTACCTGATCCGCAAGGGGGTCGACGGGGGTCGGCTGACCGCAAAGGGCTACGGCAAGTCCCAGCCGATCGCCGAGGGCGACAGCGACGAGGCCCATGACCAGAACCGGCGGGTCCAGTTCATGATCATCGAGTAGGAGTAACCCCCGACGCAGGCACGCCGCGACCCGCGCCCACGGAGCGGCGCCCATGGTAGCATGCGTCGACGGAGGAAATCAGCATGCGCACATCCTGGTTCGCCTGGATCCTCGTGGCGGCGTTCGCGATCCCGGCTTGTAACCCCGGCATCGCCGACGATGACGCCTGGGACGACGACGACGACGACAGCGGGGGCACCCCGGACATCGCCGTCAGCACCGATCCCGTCGACATGGGTCAGGTGAGCATCGCCACCGGAGGCTCCGCCTCGCTGACGATGAGCAACGAGGGGGACGGCGATCTCGAGGTCCACTACGTGACCGTCTCCGACTCCGCCGGGCACGTGATCGAGGTCGAGCCCTGGCACGGCCACATCGAACCGGGTGGAACGGTCACGCGCACGATCACCGCCGCCTGCGTCGACGCGGGCGAGCTGCTGGGTGTGGTCGAGATCGGGTCCAACGACCCCGACGAGCCCACCTACGGCGTCAATGTCAACCTGACCTGCGTGCCCTGACGGGCATCCCCGCATGACCACGGACGCGGATCGCCGTCGGTTCCTCCGCCAGCTCGGAACCGTTCCTGGCGCTCAACCGGGCGCGAGCCAGGCCACCCACGCGACCCGGGGATTGAGCTGGATCGTTACGGGAGGATATCGCCGGGGCCGCGGGGTTCGAGCTTGGCGGTGTTGAACGAGTAGTTCAGTGGCCCGACGATGGCGGAAAAGGTCTACGCCTGGGTGGGTTCGTAGGGGTAGAAGATGTCGTCGACGCGCAGGCAACCGTCGACCTCGAACTCACCGTAGTCGTTGGGATCGTCCGGGTTCTCGTCGGTCACCAGGAGGTTCGTGACCCGCACCAGGACACCCTCGTAGGACTCCTGCAGCGGACCGCCGGTGCCCACGTCGCAGGCGCTGACGTTGACCGGCGGGATGTTGCCGTTGCCCACGACCTGCACGTCGGCCGCGGCCTCCACGGTGATCTCGGAGTTGTCGTAGTACTCGGAGTATCGCCAGGTGACATCGACCGCCGTACCCACGCCCAGCAGCGCGTCCAGATCCGCGGCCACGACGGGGTCGGGCACGTACACGTAGATCCCGCTGTGTTCGGGCTGGATCGGGGCGTCCGGCTCGGAGATCCAGAAGCCGCTGGTGGCCACCGGTGTGGTCACCACCACGTTGCCCAGGTCGACGATGGTGTCCTCGGCCACCAGCCCCAGCTGCACGTCGTAGATCGTGTCGTCGGCCGGCCCGGTGTCGTCGTCGCCCGTGTCGTCGTCGTCGTCCGAGGCGTCGTCGTCGTTGTCGTCGTCGTCCGATGGCTGTGGTGGCAGGACGCAGGCCAGCCAGGCGACGGTGACCAGGAGGCCCAGCAGGAAGGTCAGGTGTCGGAGGGTAGGGGTCATCGTGGGCTCCTCAACTACCGTCGCTGATACTAGCTGGTGTGGGGTCGGTCAAGGGGCGCTTCCGGGCTGAACCACCTGCAGCGCCACCTCGGGGAACAGCTCCCGGTCGTCCCGGGATCTCGTCGCATCCAGCACGCGAACCACCACTTCGTAGTCCACCTTCTCGTCGGCCTTGACCAGCAACTGGCGTTCCTCCGGAAACTCTTCCTTCACCCTCGTCAGCAGCTCCGTCAGCCCGGCATAGTCGTAGCTGTCCGCCGACGGGCAGCCCGGTTCGGCGCAGGCCAGCGTCGGACCGTCGCCGCCGTCCTCCGGTGTCAGCACCGCCATCGGACTGCCCACGGTGAACCCGTCGGGTGAGATCTCCACCCACAGGCCGATGGTCGGCTCGGGGCCCGCTTCTGGCGTGGCCACGGGGATCGTGATCGGCCGAACGGTCGGCGGGGCCAGGGGCCGCCCGAGGAACTCGTCGCAGCAGCCGGCGAGGAGCAGGGCAACGACCAGCAGCGGTGTGGCGGCGGAGATCACTCGCACGCGGGCAGATCACTTTCTGCGCAGGGGGGCGCCGGCTCCTCCCGGGCCAGGGCGGTGGCCCAGTCCAGGGCGAAGGAGGCTCGCCGCGCTGGCAGGTCCATGTGCTCCGCGCCCGCGTCGGTGCAGGCCTGGAGGGGTGCGCCGTCGTCCTCCAGCGACTCGACGATGCACGCCACCTTGGCGGGGGTGGAGGACTCGTCGAGCAGTTCCGCCAGCACCAGGATCTCGGCGCCGCCGGGGTCTCCGGACAGCAGGTTGTCCTGGGAGCGCTGGACAAAAGCCTCCCCCGGCGGTCCGCAGGACGGCTCCCCGTCGAGACACGCCGCGACCGTGTCGACGAACTCCTCGGACAGGGCACCTCCGAGGGTCGCCGCCAGCAGCGGGAGGCTGATGGTCAGCCCGATCACGCACTGGTCGGCGACCGCCTCGGCGACCTCCTCGGCAATCGTGGGATCGAAATAGAGGGTCTCGTAGGGCGGGCCCAGGTGGTTGGCGGCGTCCGCGTACAGGACCAGGGTCATCACCATTGCCGGCGTGCCGGCCCAGGGAGTCAGGTAGGGATAGTGGGACGCCATCCACAGGCTGTCGTTGTCCTGGCTCCAGCCCGGGGCGACGGCGATTGCGCCCCGTATCAGCCCGTCGGCGTAGCTCTCGCTGAGCGCCTGGGCGGACAGCACCGCGCCACCCCCTTGGCTGTGGCCGATCACGATGGCGCCGTCGGCCACCGATCCGGGCGTCACGATCCCTGCCAGGGCGCGGCCCGCATCCAGCACGGAGTGGCCCGTGTCCCGGTTGTCCCCGTATCCCTGGATTCCCTCGGTGCCCAGGCCGGCGTAGTCCGGCGCGATCACGGCGAAGCCGTTGCCCACGAACGGCAAGATCATCTCCTCGGAGACCGTCGGGTAGAGCGACGGTGCGCAGTGATCGGCCAGCCCGATGGTGCCGTGGGCCGCGATCAGCGCCGGCAGGATCCCGTCCACGTGCTGGGTGTCCGGCAGGAAGATCCTCGCCGAACCGAGGCCCTCGACCCCTTCCCAGCGGGTGGTGCGGTAGGCGATCCGATACACCGACGCTCCGGAGAAGGGCACGATGTCCTCGATCCCGGCGTCCACCAACCGGTCGTGGATCTCGGTCACCGACAACACCTCGTCCGGAGCGCAGCGTACGACGTCACCGAGCACGGTCTCGTCCCACGGCGGCATCCCACCCGGGGTCACGTAGACATCGTCCAGTGGATCCACGCAGGGGATCGTCAGCTCCACCGCGGGAGGAGCCGTGTCGTCGTCGTCATCACCCGTCGAGTCGTCGTCTCCGGTGCGTCGTCGTCGCCCGTCGTGGTGTCGTCGTCGTCGTCGTCGGTCGCGTCGTCGTCGTCGCCGGTCGCGTCGTCATCGTCCGCGTGATCGTCGTCGGCGGGCTCCGTCGGGCAGCCGGCAGCCACCAGCACGGCGATCGTCATCCAGCCCAGCCAGACAGCGAGCCACGATCTTCGCTCGTCCATCGATCCGACCTCCTCGTCCAGAGTCGATCATAGATCGCGCGCGAACGTTCTTCTTGGTTCCCCCAGCTGTTACCTCATCAACCCGGTCTTCACCGCCACGGCGGCCGTGGTGTGGGACACACGCAGCGGGTCTGGTACGCTGGACGCGGATCGCCATCGGAGGAAAAGGGATGCGTGACCTGCTGTGGATCGCCTTGCTTGCGGCCCTGCTGGGCCTGGGGTGCGCCCCCGGCTACCAGATGGATGACGACGACTCGGCCGGCGAACTCGAGGACTCGGACGGCGACGGTTGGATGTCGGACGAGGACTGCGACGACAACGATCCGCTGACCTATCCCGGGGCCCCGGAGATCTGTGACCAGAAGGACAACGACTGCGACCTCAACCTGCCTCCGGACGAGGCAGACATCGACGGCGACGGGGTGGCCGAGTGCCAGTTCGACTGCGATGACCACGAGGCCACCGTCTACCCGGGGGCGCCGGAGATCTGCGACCTGCTGGACAACGACTGCGATGGGTCCATCTCCGAGGAGGAGATCGACGACGACCTGGACGAGTACACCGAGTGCGACGGGGACTGCGACGACCTCGATCCCCTCAAGAACCCGGGCGCCGCCGACCTGTGCAACGCCATCGACGACAACTGCGACGGGGTGGTGGACGACGCCTTCGACAACGACAACGACGGCGTCACCACCTGCGGCGAGGACGGCACCTTCGGCACCGACGACGACGACTGCGACGACAGCGACGCGAACAAGTACCCGGGCGCGCCCGATGTCTGTGACGACAACATGGACAACGACTGCGACGGCGTCTCCGATCTGATGGAGGTGGACAACGACGGCGACGGCGCCACCGAGTGCGGGGGCGATTGCGACGACACCAACAGCGAGGTCCGGCCCGGGGCCTACGATGTCTGCGACGGCCTGGACGGCGACTGCAACGGTGTGCTCGACGATGGCGACCTGGACGGGGACGGCGCCACCGTCTGCGACGACTGCGACGACTACAGCATGGTGGACAACCAGACCGACGCCGACGGCGACGGCTTCTCCACCTGCGACGGTGACTGCAACGACGACAACATCGAGATGAACCTCAGCGACTTCGACGGCGACGGCTGGTCCAGCTGCGAAGGAGACTGCTTCGACAACAACGCCGACTGGAACCTGGACGACGCGGACGGCGACGGCTACACCACCTGCGATCTGGATTGCGACGACGGTGATCCGTTCATGAACCAGGCCGACGTGGACAACGACGGCCAGTCCACCTGCCAGGGCGACTGTGACGACTACGACCCGACCATCTACCTGTACGCCGACGAGGTCTGCGGCGACGGCGTCGATCAGGACTGCGACGGCTCCGACGCCAGCTGTTTGCAGTAGGGAACTTGTCAGGACGGGGCGGCCGTCCGCCGTGGCACCCGGATCAAGACAATGAGGAGACCGAGGATGACGATGATCCAGAAGCTGAGTCGAACCGGAGTCCTGCTGACCACGCTGCTGGCCGCGGCCGCCCTGCTCGGCGGACCCAAGGGCTGTGACGACGATCCGGCCGAGGACGAAGGGGAGGGCACTGTCGAGGCGCCGCCCGCCGAGGAGCCCACACCCGCGCCATCCGAGGAGCGCGAGAAGGGCGAGGGCGACACCGACGTGACCACCGACGACGGCGCGGGCAAGCCCACGGGAGACGGGGGAGGGGACCCGGCGGCGGTCGAACTCGCCGGGACCTGGAGCTCCGCCTCCTGCGGCCCCCGGACCTACGCCCGCGAGATGGTGCTGCTGGACGGCGGGACCTACGTCCGCGTCGACCTGGTCAGCCCCTGCCCCCCCGGCGCCAAGTGTGTCTGGTCGGGCATCCTGAGCTACCGGGGCAGCTGGGCCTTCGACGGCACCGCCATCGCCCTGTCCGGTGAGGAGCAGGTCGGCGCAACTGGCGGGGGCGACAATTTCGGTCCCGGTCCCCGCAAGCTGGCCTACCAGGCGGATCCGGTCCGCCTGCTCAACCCGCTGGCCAGCGCGACCTGCGAGTACGAGTCTGCCCCGGCCCGGGACGTGACCTCGTACCTCAAGATGAGCCCCGTCGAGTAGCCCCCGCCTCGCCCCCGTCCGCGATTTCCGGTAGTTTCGGCCTCTCGGGGAGGTCGCGATGACCGGAATCCGTTCCGTCCTGGTGCTCACCACCCTGGCGGCCTGCCTGGCCGCCCCGGCCGCGGTTTCGGCCGACGACGAGCAGCGGGTCTACGTGGGTGTCTACCTGCACGACGTCACCCAGTTCGACCAGAAGAACGGGGTATTCGACGCCGATGTGGAGCTGTGGGCCAAGTGGCTGGGGGAGTTCGACCACGACCAGCTCCAGATCGCCAACGGGGCCGACATCGAGCGCACCTTCCTGGGCCACGACGTCGACGGCACCTGGAATTCGGCTCGCTGGCGGGTGCGGGGCACGCTGCGGGGCGAGTTCCCCGTCCACCGCTTCCCCTTCGACGAGCAGACCCTGGCGGTGGTGCTGGAGCTGCCGGACCGTTACGGCACCCTGGTCCCCGACGTGGCCAGCTCGGGCATGGCCAGCAGCTTCTCGCTCACCGACTGGCTGTACGAGCCAGAGTTCCAGCCGGCCGCGTACTCACAGGTCTTCACCTCGGATCTGGGCAACCTGACCAACGAGGGGCGGTCGACCACCGTCAACCGGGTGGCCTATCAGGTGGTGATGGGCCGGCCCATCGGCCTCGTACTGCTCAAGCTGTTCCTCCCGCTGGGCATCATCGTGCTGGTGGCGCTGGCCGCCCTGTTCATCCATCCCAAGAACGTCGCGGCCCGCTCGGCGATGGGGGTCACGGCGCTGCTGTCGTTTTTCGCCTTCCAGTTCACGGTGTCCGACTCGCTGCCGTCGGTGGCCTACCTGACCCTGGCCGACACCCTCTTCCTCGTCGGCTACGTGATCGGCGCCGCCGCGGTGGTGATCACCATCGCGACCTACGTGCTGATGCACAAGGAGTGGGCGCGGACGGCACTGTTCGTCGACCGGATCTTCCGGATCCTGATCCCGGCGGGCGGGCTGGTCGCCGTCTGGCTGGCCATGCCGCCGCCCCTGCCCGAGCGGGAGCCCGACATCGATCCGATGCCGGTCTTCGCCCGCAGCGAGTCGGGCCGCGACACGGTCCGGATCGGCACCACCGTGCTGTCCAAGGCCCTGGGCACACCCGCGTCGACGGCGGCGTACTGGCCCGTGTTGTACGAGGATCCCTGGGACGGCCTCCAGCCGGTGTTCATCGAACGCGCCCCCGGCGTGGACAACGACGCCCTGCGTTTCCTGGCCGGCGGCCACATCGAGGTCACCTGGCGGATCCGCGAGGGCATGAAGTGGTCCGACGGCACCCCGCTGACCGCCGACGACATGACCCTGGTGCTCGAGGCGATGCCCAACCCGGATATCGTCGAGGTCACCATCCCGGACGACCGGACGATGGTGGTGCACTGGAGCGACCGGCTGGCCGCCGCGCTGGACCCGCCCTGGGCGTGGCCGGCCCACGTGCTACGGCCGATCTACGACGAGGGGGGATACGACGCGGTGCTGGCCCATCGCCGTAGCACGCCGCTGCCGTCGCTGGGGCCGTACAAGATCGACGAGTTCGTCAAGAAGTCGCACCTCGAGGCCAGCGCCAACCCCCACTTCCCGGGGCCGCCACCGGCGATCCCCAACCTGGAGATGGTCTACTACGCCGACCGCGAGCAGCTGATCGCCGACTTCGAGGCCGGCACGATCGACATCATCACCCCCAACAGCGTGACCCTGGAGCAGGCCCGCAAGCTCCAGCGCGAGCTCCCCGGCGCGGTCCACATCCGCCCGTCGGCGATCTTCATCTACATGCACCCCGACCTCCACCACCCTTTGCTGGGGCAGGAGGAGGTCAGGCAGGCCATCGCGATGGCCGTCGACCGGCGCCACGTGGCGCGCAAGGTCTACGGCGACAACGGGCGCGTCGCGCATGTGCCCGTGCCGGGGGAGTCACCCCTGGGCACGACCGAGTGGCGGACCGACAAGAAGCGGGCCAAGGCGATGCTGAAGCGGGCCAAGGCCAGCAAGCACACCATCACGTTGTTCCACGGCAGCTCGCGGACGGACAAGGACATCGCCAAGGCGGTGGGTGCGGACCTGAAGCGGGCCGGGATGAAGATCAAGTTCGAAGGGGTCAAGAGCACCTTCAAGCTGATCAAGGCCGGCGACCACGGCGGCCTGGTGATCAGCCCCGTGCGGGGTTCGCGGGACTCGGACCCCCGGCGGTGGTGGAACCTGGACAAGGTGGACGGCGTTTACCCCGCCGACGCCCGCAACGACGCCTACACCGACGAGGTCCACGCCCTGGTCGAGCGGGAGAAGCGCGCCCTGTACCCCGAGCGCCGCGAGCAGCTCCGCGACACCCTGTTCGCCGAGTACTCCGAGCGCCTGCCCACCATCCCGCTGATCTTCGCCGCCGAGCGGATGCTGGCCGACCCGACCCTGGAGAACTGGGACCTGGATCCCCAGGTGATGTTCGGGCGCGGTTCGGAGCGATGGGCCTTCACGCCTGTGCACTCCAGCGTGGACTCCGGGCCGGCCACGGAGCTCCCGTCCGATGGCGGATGATCGAGAAGTTCGTCCCGGACCAGGACGACGACGATCCCAAGAATCGCAATCGACGCAGGATCGTCCGTCTGGTAGACGGTGTGGTGGCCGGCGACGAGTCGCGTGACGTCGTGGCGGCGGCGCTGTAGCCCGGGAGGCAGACATGAAGTTCGCACAGTCCAGCATTTCCCTCGTCCACCTCGGCCTGGCTGTGATCGCCCTCGCCCTGGCCGCCCCGGCTGCGGCCCAGAGCGACGACGACCTGGCCCGGGAGCTCCTCGACGCCACCGACGACGTCCAGCGGGGCGAGTCGAGCCACGCCCGGGTGTCTATGCACGTCAAGACCGCCCGCTGGGAGCGGACCATGACCATGGAGGCCTGGTCCAAGGGGGAGGAGCAGTCGCTGATCAAGATCCTGAGTCCGGCCAAGGAGGCCGGGATGTCGACGCTCAAGGTGGAGGACAACATCTGGAACTACCTGCCCAAGGTGGACCGGACGATGAAGGTGCCGGCATCGATGATGTCCGGGGCCTGGATGGGCAGCCACTTCAGCAACGACGACCTGGTGAAGGAGTCGCGGATGGCCGACGACTACACCTACTCGATCACGTCGCGGCCAGATGACAATCCCGACGGGCTGTTCATCATCGAGCTGATCCCCAAGCCCGACGCCCCGGTGGTCTGGGGCAAAGTTGTGGTCAAGGTCCGCGGTGAGGACCGGATGCCGGTCTCCATCGAGTACTTCGACGAGAAGGACGGCCTGGCCAGGACGATGGGCTTCTCCGACATCCGCGAGCTGGGGGGCAACCTGGTGCCCTGCAAGATGACCCTGTTGCCCGCGGACAAGCCCGACGAGTTCACCGTGGTCACCTACGACACCCTGGAGTTCGACGTGGAGATCCCCGACTCCACCTTCACCCTGCAGGCGCTGAAGCCGTAGGTCCGAGCCCGAGCCCAAGCCCCTACGGCCGCCAGACGACCACCTTGTTGCGACCTTCGTTCTTGGCCCGGTACAGGGCGATGTCCGCCCGGTCGAGGACGGTCTCCCACTTGGCCGCCTGGACCGCGGCGGAGCGGCGGCTGAAGGCGGCGCCGCCCAGGCTGCAGGTCAGGATCTCGTGACCCTCCCCTCCATGTTCGATCTCGAGTTCCTCGACCGCGACGCGTAGGCGCTCGCCGAGGCTGGTCAACCCCCGGTCGCCGTGGACACGGGCGATGACGGCGAACTCCTCACCGCCATACCGGAACACCTGATCCTCGACCCGGATCGTGTCGGCCAGGACGGCCGCGACCTGCTTCAACGCCTGGTCGCCCGCCGGGTGGCCATGGGTGTCGTTGAACGATTTGAAGCGGTCCACGTCGATCACCAGCAGGCCGTAGCCGTTGCCGTGGCGCAGGGCCTCGGCGTGGGCCCGGGCGACGGCGTCGTCGAAGCTGCGTCGATTGGCGATGCCCGTGAGCTGATCGGTGGCCGCCATCTCCGCCAGCTGACGGGTCAGCGCCTCGAACTCGCGGGTGCGCAGCCGGTCACGCAGCACCATCGCCGCCATCTGCGCGATGGTCTCGACCAGCTCGGTGTCCGCGTCACCGAACGGGGGCTGGCCCGGATCCCGCCCCACCAGGAGGATCGCCAGTGTCTTGCCTTCGTGTGCCACGGGCAAGCCGAGCAGGGGCCCGAGCGTGGGGTGCCAGTCCGGGAAGCCGACGAACCCCTCGGCGTTGCGGGCCTCGGCGACCCGGATCTCCTCGCCGGCCAGGATGCGGCCCAGCAATCCCTGGCCCTTCATCACCACGCCGTCCGGTGCGATGTCCCGGATCCGGGCCGTGGGATAGACCCGGCTCAGCCGACCCGTCTTCTGGTTGACCTCGGCCAGGATGCCCAGGTTCGAGTCCACCAACCGGCAGGCATCTTCCACCGTCGACTGGAGCAACTCGTCCACCGAGTCGCTGGCCATCATCTGGAGGGAAATGTGGTGGAGGGCGGCCAACCGCGCCTCCACGGAACCGACCTTGCGCACGATCGTCGCCGACACTGCCTGCTCCTTTGAGTCGTCAATATAACGTCGGTCAGGCGGCCTCACCAACGGGACTTTTCCGATCGACGTCTGTCGGCGGTAGGCTGTCGGTCCCACGGGAGACACCGATGATCGACACCTCGCTGTTCGTGGCCCCCGGACCGGACCAACGTCTACTCGCCTGGCAGGTCAGGCTGAACGCGGATCCCGCAGAGGTCTTCCGTACCTGGACCACCGCCGAGGGGCTCGGTGCCTTGCTGGACGCGGAGGCCAGGGTCGAGCTTCGCATCGGCGGCCCGATCGAGGTGTTCTTCATGCCCGACGCACCGGAGGGATCCCGGGGTTCGGAGGGCTGCCAGTTCCTGGCCTACGTGCCCGACCGGATGCTGGCGTTCAGCTGGAACGCGCCGCCGAGCATCCCCGAGACGAGGAACCTGCACACCTGGGTCGTCATGGAGTTCGACGCAGCGGGGGAGGGGAGCACCGACCTGACCCTGACCCACCTCGGATTCGGCGAGGGTGATGCCTGGGACGAGACCCACGCCTACTTCGTCCGGGCGTGGGGGATGGTGATCGACGCGATGGTGGCACGATTCGGCTCCTAGTGGGCCGACATCAGCAACCACTGCCCCCCCACCTCCAGCCACGCGATCTCACCCTCCTC
The DNA here is from genome assembly GCA_964436045.1 of uncultured Rickettsiales bacterium. Lineage (GTDB taxonomy): Bacteria > Myxococcota_A > UBA796 > UBA9615 > CAYRNR01 > CAYTBN01. Next base: position 13,233 of record CAYTBN010000014.1, read on the forward strand.
GAGGCCGTGCCCGATCAACGCGGGGAGGCCCAGCCAGAACATCAGCGGGTATCGCTCGAGCAGAGCCCGCTGGAGGTCGGGTTGGTCGAAGATCGGCGCCACCAGGGTCAGGAGCTCCACGTCGTGCAGCACGATGGCTTCCATCAGCCGCTCCTCGGACGCCTCTCGTGTCGATCGGTCGGGTAGCCCCGGCAGCCGGACGGCCTCACCGTCGATGGCGAGCGTCGTGTGGCCGAGGCAGTCGGCCTCGCAGCTCAGCGCCGTGCCCCAGCCCGAGCTCGCCATGGTGCGCCACAGCTCCGGCGACACGTTCGCCAGCGCCTCGTTGGCCAGGGTGACGCCGTAATACGCCCGGTCCCGGCAGAGTTTGTCGCGGGCATCGCCCAGCTCCCCCACCGAGGTGAGTTCGGAGATCGGTGGCTCGAAGACGCGTTCCCCGCAACTCTCCATCGCGTACAGGCTTCCGGGGGACCAGCCGAGGGGGGGCGGCTCGGCGGCGTCGAGACCAACACAGCTCAGCCGCCCGCGGTCGGCAAGGTCGGAAGCCGCCAGGCTCGGTGAGACCGAGGAGTAGTGTATCGCCAGCATGGTCTGCCGGGTCTCGGCGGCCGCCCGCGCAGCCGCCAGCAGCCCACCGCCCAGCTCCGCACGCCGCCGACTGTGGACGAGCTCGGTCAGGGCCTCCTCGCCCGCCCGCTCGAGGTCGGTCGCCCAGCCGACCCCGGCGACGACCGCGGTGCCCGAGAACGTGGCCGCCTGGCACTGGTAGGCAGGGTGCTGATCGGGCTTCTCCCGTCCACCTTCAGCCGGCTGCAGTTCAGGCTCGCCCCCGGTGACGCAGGCAAACAGGTCGGCCACGGCTGCTCCGCTGCCTGCGCGCCACGCCGCCACTTTCTCTTCAGCCGCCATGTACGCGACGGCCTGGAAGTACTCCGCGCGCGCACCGTCGTTGGCGGTCATGCACGCCCGGCGGCGCGCCGCTTCGATGGCGTTCGAGGGATCCTCCCGGACCACCGGCTCCGTGGCCCCTGCGGACCAGCTCGCCTCCCAGCGTTCGACGCCCTTGCCCGGCAGGCGCACCTGCTTGCATTTGCCGTCGGTCGTCCGGGCGCCGGGGGTCTGCAGGGGGTCGTCGGCCGTCGCCAGGACCAGGTCACCCCGGGCAAGCTCCTCGTCCAGCGGGTCGCCCCAGAATGTCCACACCCACAGGCGCTCGGCGAATCGGTCGAGACCGTTCCGTCGGCTTCGGTCAACTCGACGGTGCACCGATAGGCGGTCGACCCCAGCGCGGTGGCCGGGATCGCCAGGAGGATGCTGACCAGGAGAATCGGCCGGTACCGGTACACCCGACACATCAACGCACCTCCTCGGCGGTCGAACATTCGGGTCGGACCCCGCGGCTGGCCTTCCAGACCGCGATCTCACCGTCGCCGTCCTCGTCGCACTCGGCGGTGGCCTCGAACTCCATTCCGTTGTCGGACACGGTCACCGAATAGCGGCACAGCACGTCGCCGTCCGGGACCCATCCCAGGTTGTGGAACTGTCCGATCCCACCGCCCTGGAAAGGCGCTGGTACGCCGCCCGGGATCTCCGCCGGGGTGGGCCCGCAGGGATGGAACACGTCCCACTCCGCGTGGTAGGCCAGCTCCGCCGTGCGGATCGCCAGGAGCAGATTGGCCGCCTCGGAGTGGGATCCGGTCGGCTTGGGGGGCACGGGATCCACGCAGGCCATCCATCCCGCGGCATCCTCCGCGTTGTGGCTGCAGATCAACACCTCGAGGTCCTCGCCGTAGGTGGCCGGGTCGCCCGTCACCTTCTCGCAGGCGGCCACGTAGCGGGTTCGCGCTTCCCCCAGCTGCGCCTCGGACGCCCGTTCCCGAGCCGCGGCGAACGGGGGGATCTGGCCGGTCAATTCCGTGTAGCGGTCGTACCAGGCCTCGCAGTCGATGGCGGCTGATCCTCCGTTGTCGGCGTCGGCACCCGTGGCCGCGCGGATGCCGAGGAACGTCGCTCCGGCCAGGGCCAGGGTGATCAGTGGATTGGCGAACAAGCGGCGCATCGGACCCTCCTCACAGCAGCGCATTGTAGTGCGGCCTCGGGTACGCTGTCTGCGGACGGACCATGGCCAACGACGACACCGGAACGGGGCGCGCGCAGGGCTGGATCGCCTTCGCCCTGGCGTTGGCCCTGGTGGCCGGCGCCGGCTGGGCGCTGCAGGCCCATGGCTGGTTCAGCCCCCTCGGCCTGTGGGCCGCACTGTGTGTGCCCGTGCTGGTGGCAACCCCCGGCAGCGCTGCCCTGTGGGAGGTGGCCACCTCGATCGCGGTGGTCCTGATCCTGCGCAGCTGCGGCGTGACGGATCCCATGGCGCTGGGATTGCCCATCGTCAGCACCAGCCTGGCCTGGGTGACGCTGGGCCCCCGCTCCGGGGCTGGATTTGTTCTTGGCGTGGCCGCCACCGGAGGTTGGATCGCCCTGCTGCCGGCGGGCGACTGGACCCCCGTCCACGCGGTCTTGATCGCGCTGGCGTTGCTCGGCTGGCCGGTGGTATGGCTCCACCTGTGGGCCGTCCGCACGGCCCGGCCAGTGGAGCGCATCGACTGCCTGCTGACCTCGTACTCCGGCAACACGGCCCATCTGGCGGCCAAGTTCGTGGCCGGCGCCGAGGACGCTGGCGCCCAGGTCGCCGTTCAGCGGATGCACTACGTGGACGGGGCGCCCCCCGAGCTCAACGGCGACGCCCTGGTCCTCTCGTTCCCCGTCTTCGGCTGGAAGCCCCCGTGGCCGGTGTGCGACTACCTGCTCAAGGGGCTCCCCCCGGGCAGGGGCAAGCCCGCGTTCGTCCTGTACTCCTCCGCCGGCGGTCCGGAGAACGCGGGCATCGTGGCCTGGCTGGCCCTGACCGTGCGGGGATACCGGGTGGTGGGGCGCGGCTGGGGTATCTACCCGATCAGCGTGGCCACCTTCCGGCTGGGGCCGAAGTTCTTCTGGCGCTGGCTGGACACCCTCATCCCGTTTGGCTGGGAGTCCGGGGACATCCGGGCCCTCGGCAACTCGTTCGCCCGCGGCGTCCCGGCCGGGCTGCCCTTCGTGCTTTGGCCCTCGCCGCTCCCGGTGCTCGGCTTCCTGGTCGACAATCGCTGGCTCAACCGGTTCGTCTACCGAAACCACGCCTACAAACACCGCTGCGACGGCTGCGGGATCTGCGTGGCCTACTGCCCGGTCGGCCGGCTGAAGCTGGTGGACAAGCGGCCCGTGGCGACCGGCACCTGCACCCTCTGCCTGGGGTGCATCAACCATTGCCCCACCGGGGCCATGCAGATGTGGTTCTTCTCCGAGTACGGCCAGCCCTACTGGACCCGGTTCTCGGAGTACGTCGTCCGCACGCGCCGCCGCGCGGGGGGGCTCACCCCGGGGCGCAGACGCAGCAGCGAGCGTCGGAGATCGATGGATGGCGAGGACTGACCGCAGGACACCCGACGCCGGCGCCGGCACCTTCGGGATCGGCGTACTGCGGCCCAAGTACGTCGAGAATCTGGGCACCCTGTGGCGCTCGGCCCACGCCCTGGGCGCGTCCTTCCTGTTCACGATCCAGGACCGCTTCCCCCCCGAGGCCCGCCGCGATCCCGTGGCCGCCGACCCGGCCCTCGGCCGCCCCGGGGACACCGCCCGCTCCTGGGAGAAGCTGCCCTACCTGACCTTTCCCTCCGTCGACGCCCTGCGCCAGGCCATGCCCCTGCACACGCTGGTCGGTGTCGAGCAGACCGACGGCGCCCTCGACCTGCCGGCCTTCGAGACCGAGCAAAGCGAGGGTGGCGGTCGTGTCCAGCTGATCTTGCCGGGCGACAGCATCGGTCGCGACTCCGACAGCATGGATACCGACGCGCCGGAGGACTGGGACTTCCTCGGTGGGCGGGACGCCATCGAGCGCACCCCGCGGGAGATCAACCTCAGCCGGATGGGCGTCGTCATCAATCCACCCCCGCCGCCGCCGCCGGCGCCCCCGGAGTGGACGGTGATGGTCTACGCCAACGCCGACGACTGGATCCTGGAGCGGCCCATCTTCGCCGACCTCAACGAGATCGTCAGGCTCTACGCGCCTCCGGGCGGCACGGAGGCCGACGTGTTCACCGGCGAGGAGCAGATGGGCGAGGGGGCCACCCTGCGCGGATTCGTGCAGTGGGCCCAGGCGAATTACCCGGCGCAGAAGTACGCGCTGGTGATCGGCGGCCACGGAAAGGGCTGGAAGGAGGTCTCCCCCGACGGCAGCTCCGCCCGCATGGTGCCCGCGGCCGCCGGGGAGCAGGACGCGATCCAGATCGGTGAGCTCGGCGGTGCCGTTGCGGGTCTGTCCCTGGACCTGCTGGCCTTCGACGCGTGCCTGATGGGCATGGCCGAGGTCGCCCACGAGGTCCGCGGCGGCGCCGATGTGATGGTCGCGTCCGAGGCCACCGAGCCCGCCCAGGGCTACCCCTACGGCCGGATCATCTCGGCGCTGGTGGCCACGCCGGTGATGACGGGCGCCGACCTGGGCGTCCAGATCGTCAACGACTACGATGCCTTCTACGCTGCCCGCGGCGTGGATTTCCGCACGATGGCGGCGATCGACCTGGGCGGCCCGCTGACCGGCCTGGTGGGTGACGTGGACGCCCTCGCCACGGCGCTGGGAGCCACCGAAAGCGCCACCCGCAATCCCGACGAGGTCGGGGGCGTGGACGACCACGGCGCCGACTACGGCCTCGAGGGCGATCCCGGGGACAATGTGCAGACCGCCGTGGGCGAGGCGCTGCTCGGAAGCGAGCACTTCGGCAAGAAGAGGGGAGACGCCAACTTCGTCGACCTGGGGGACCTCTCCGGTCGTGTCGCGGCCGACGGTCGGGTCCAGCCGGAGATCCAGGACCTCGCCCAGGAGGTGGCCGACGACCTGGCGGCGGGCGGCGTGATCCTGGCCGAGGCCCATGGGGCGTTGCACGCGGCCGCGCCCGGCCTCAGCGTGTACTTCCCATCCGCCCAGACCAAGGAGACGCACCCCCACGAGAAGATCTGGGCCGTCAACGAGGAGCCCTACGACGCGCCGCTGACTCCGGTGGAACGCGCACCCGGCGACGCGCTGGTCAAGTACGGTCCGGACCTGGACCCCGCCTCCTGCGGGCTCGAGGATCCCGACCACCCCCTGCCCAACGCACCGGACTTCGACTTCCCAGCGGACACGGACTGGAACGAGTTCCTGATGCGGTTCTACACCACGAACGAGACCCTGTTCGACGTCCAGATCACCGACACCTGGCTGACGGGCGAGCTGGAGTACGTCTGCACTCCCGAGCTACGGATCAGCGGGCCGGACGGCGAAGGGGACGACCAGTGGGATGTCATCGATCCGTTCATGTGGCTGTACTGCGAGGATCCCTACCTCCCCGGTGGCGCGGTCAACGAGCCCGATATCGAGTGGGGCGACCACGGCGACTCCTCGTCGGCCACCTACTCCTCGGTGGACCTGCAGCCGGGCGAGACCCTGACGATCCTGGTGACGTTCATCGTGCTGGAGGACCTCGACCAGGACGATGAGATCACCAACGACTGCATCGCGATCGCCGACGGCGTCGGCCAGGGCTTCGCCAGCTCCTCGACCCCCGCGCTGTAGACACCGCCTACCCTTCCAGACGTGATTCGACGACTGCCCGGGCACCGCCTGCTGATCACTGGCGGCGATAGGTCGTCGTGAAGCGGACGGGATCGGGCAGCAGCTTGCTGCTCATGGTGAACTCGACCGTCAGGGTCTGGCGGTCCTCGGACAGGTGGAAGTGGTACTGACCCGTGCCGACCCGCTGCTCGCCGGTGGCGTGGATCTCGCCCTCTACCCAGACCCGCGACATGGTCATCGCCTCGCCGTCGTGCTCGTACTGGGCCGGCGTACCCTGCAGGTCAGTGGTCCACTGGCGCCCGTCGTCGATGCCGATGGTGATCAACTCCCCGTCGACCTGGATCTCGTAGGTCGAGGTGACGTGGGTTCCTGAGAGCAGGCGCCTGCGGGTGACCCCGCGCAGCACTCGGGTCTGGCTCGCCACCGAGGCCTCGATGGCGTCGAGGCGCGCCTGCTCCTCCACCTCGCCGCCCGCGTTCCGGAACAGCCCCACGTAACGTTCGAGGCCGGGGTAGCGCGCATCCTCGGCGAGCGCGGCGCCGGGCGCGAGCGCGAGCGCGAGCATCAGCGCGCCGGAAAACAGGCGAGACGTCGTCACCGCAAACCCCGTGGTTGTTCAGAGTCCGAGTCCGAGTCCGAGATTTTCGACCTGTCCGCGCCCCTTGTCCAGAGACCGGGCTGTGACTCGCTTCGACGCCGACGGCAACCTGCCCCGGGAGCTGGACCCCAAGCGGGCCTGGGCCCTGGCCCGGCTCGACCGATTTCCGGTGGAGGTCAACCGGGCGCTACACGGCCCCCATGACCGAGCTGAAGCTGGATGCCCCGCTGCTGTTCGAGACCGCCCGGGAGGGGGAGGCCAACCGGGTGCGCTTCGCCGAGCTGGGCCTGTTCGCGCTCAACTTGATGAGCGGCCCGGGGGCGGGCAAGACCCGTCTGCTGGAGCGGACGCTCGAGGGGCTGGCGGGAGAGCTGCGCATCGGCGTGATCGAAGGGGACATCGAGGGCGCCGCCGACGCCGAGCGGCTCGCGCGCCTGGGCGCTCCGGTGACCACGATCAACACCCACGGATCCTGCCACCTGGATCCCCGCCAGGTGATGGACGCCGCCCTCTCCCTACCGCGGGCTGACCTGGACCTGCTGGTGATCGAGAACGTGGGCAACCTGGTCTGCCCGGCGGAGTTCGACGTGGGCGAGAGCGCCCGCGCGATGCTGCTGTCCGTCCCCGAAGGTCATGACAAACCGGCCAAGTACCCGCTGATGTTCCGCACCGCCGACCTGCTGCTGATCAACAAGATCGACCTGCTCGAGCTGTGCGACTTCGACGCCGCCGCCGCCGAACACGACGCCCGCGCCCTCAACCCGGCCCTGGCAGTCCGCCGTCTCAGCTGCCGCACCGGAGAGGGCCTGGAGGGGTGGATCGACTGGCTGCGGGGGCGGATCGGCGGAGGGACTACAGGTCGACCAGCGAGGTGAACCCGCCCTGATACCAGCGGATGGTTCCTCCATCCATGTGGCTGACCTCCACCTGTCCCATCGCTCCGGGGGTCGACTCGATCCACAGGTTCCAGTCACCGATCAGGGCGCCGTCCCAGTACAGGCGGGCCTGCGACTGCGAGCCCAGGTACTCGATCCGCAGCGAGTGGTCGCCGTTGACGATATTGGCCGGCACGGTCTCGCCGAAGTGGTCGGTGCTCCCGATCTCGGTGCTGACGCCGCCCAGGTTGGCCGACTCGAACCAGATCTGCGTGTTGGCCAGCCGCAGCGCCAGGTTGCCGTCCCCGCGGTTGAACAGGTCCAGGCGGGTCTCCTGCTGGAGGTACCTGTCGAAGCGTTCGTGGGCGGCGCAGCCGAACAGCTCGGCCTCGATGATCCAGTCGGACTGGTAGTCCAGATCCACATGGACGGACCCACCCGGGACGAGCGTGGCCTCCCCGTCCCAGGTGCGTACCACCAGGGGCACCTGCGCCGTGGCCACCGGTCCGCCGCAGTCGTCGGTGATCTCGCAGTGGTACAGCCCCGCGTCTGCGGTCGTGGCCGCCGTCAAGGTCAGGCTGGCGTCGGTGCTCCCGGCGATCCCCTGTCCGTCCGCGAGCGTCGCTCCATCCCGGTACCACTGGTAGGTGATCGTACCGACCCCCGTCGCGTCCACCGACAGGGTCGCGGCCTCCCCGGCGGTCACTTCGGTTCCCTGCGGCTCGCCGGCGATGGACGGCTCGGCCTCGATGACCAGCTGGCCCGTACTCGACAGCCAGCTGCCCCCGGTCCCGGTGATGGAGCAGGCATAGCCCCCCTGGTCGTCGGCGGTCACCTCGCGTAACACCAGCATCGCCGAGGTCGCCCCCTCGATCCGATCCCCGTCGACCAGCTCCTCCTCGCCCCGCCGCCACTGATAGCTCAGCCCGCTGCCCTCCACCGCGGACACGCTGAAGATGGCGTGGCCCCCTTCGCAGGCGCGCTCTTCCGCCGGGCGGCAGGTGCGCACGCCGGTCAGCTCCACGCAGTCCAGCGCCCCGTCCGATTCCAGCCGGGTCCGGATCCCGGTCATGGTTCCGGAACCGGTCACGGTCACCGGAGACCAGGATCCCGCGCCCGCGTTTTCGCCCACGGTCGTCCAGGCTCCGTCGAGGATCACGTCGACGCCGACGCTGCCGTCGCCCGTGCTGACCCAGTAGTCCAGCTGCAGCTGGTGGAAGCCCTCGGTGGTGAAGGCGGGTTGCTGGGCGATCACGCAGCGGCTGGTCCCGCCGCGGGTGATGTAGCCGCCGTATCCGCCGCACCCGTCCGCGGCGGTCTCGTACTCCACGGTGCCGGGACGATCGGTGACGCAGTCCCCCAGGTAGACCGCCCAGCGATCCGCGCCGAAGGGGTCGGAGTCGAAGGGCTCGGCGAACAGGGTCTCGACCACGTCGGGGAGGACCTCGATCTGCACGACCGCATCGGCGGTCCCGCCCTCGTCGTCGGTGACCGTCACGGTGGCCAGGTAGGTCCCGGCTTCGGTGAACACGTGGTCGACGGCGGCGTCGCCCGCGTCGCCGGTTCCGTCGCCATCCAGGTCCCAGCTGTGGGATACCAGCGTGCCGTCGGGGTCGTGGGAGGCGCTGGCGTCGAGGGCCACGGCGAGCGGGACGTATCCCCGGGCCGGGAATGCCGCGGCGACCGCGACAGGCGTCGTGGAGTCGGGCGGGTTGTCCCCGGGTGTTCCCGGCCCGTCGCCCCCTTCACAGCCCGCGGCCGCGACCAGGGAAGCGAGGGCGAGCAGCCCGAGCCACCGCTGGCGGGCACGGTTGGGGCAGTCCTCGTTCATCTCGTCGACCTCTGAGATCGAGCTTACCAGCGGTCTCAGAAACCCATCGTGGGCAGACCGGCGAAGGGGACGATGCCATCGGACACGAAGGACAGCAGGCCCATTCGCAGCTGGGCCTCGCGGATCCGCTCGCGGGCCAGGAACGGGGAGGCCGCCCACTGGCCCATCTGGGCCCGCGACGGCGCCGGGATACGCCAGTAAGGATCGCTGTCGAACAACCGCAGCACCACGACCGCGCCCAGGTTGTCCGGGTGGTTACGGGCGTCCCGCTCGAGGGTCTTGATCTCGTTGCGCACCACGTCGAGGTCCGGGGCCGGCGTGACGACCCGGATGCTCGCCTGGTTCCCGTCGAAGCCCCAGACCACGCCATGCTTCTCGTAGCTGGGCGTCACGGCGTCGACGAACGGGGCCGTCGCGTCGTTGCGGCCCACGAGGACGAAGTAGACTTCGGGGCCGGCCTGCTCGCGCTGCAACACGAAGGCTTCGGGATTCAGCACCCGGGAGCCATGGCTGCGGAAGCGGCGGAAGCGGGTGATGTTGGTGGCGATGGGCACGCAGAGATTGCGCAGGGCGGGCTCGACGACGAATGTGATCTGGCTCATTGCGTCCGCCATTCTATCCCGGCTGCGCCCCCGGGAATCAACGGGAGATCCCGTGTCCGCGGGAATGCTCCACCGCAGCATCCAGTCACGCCGCTCGTCGGCCGGCACGAAGACGAACAGATCCCAGATCGGATCGGCGAGCCGCGCGAACTCGTCGATCTGGCCGAGGACCCTGTCGAGCTTCATCGTCGCGCCATCACCTTGCCCGTCATCCGGACCAGGAACCCCCGCGGGAGGAACCGCATGACGAAGGCGTTGAGCTGGTTGAGGGGCCCGGGCAGCACGCTGGCCCGCCCATCGAACAACCCGCGCAGGCCGGCGGCGACCACCGCCTCGGGGCGAGCCAGGGCCGCCTGCACGCCGCCGCCAGCCGCGCCATCGCCGGCCACATCCCAGAACTCGGTGGCAACCCCGCTTGGGCACAGGGCGCAGACCCGGACTCCGGCGGAGGCCAGCTCGTGGGCGGCGGCCTCGCTCAGGCTGCGCACGTACGCCTTGCCCGCCGCGTAGGTGGCGAAGTAGGGCACCGGGGTGAATCCGGCGAAGGAGGCCACGTTGAGGATGTGCCCGCCGCCCCGGGCCCGCATGGCGCGCCCGAAGCGCCAGGTCAGCTCGCTGAGGGCGACCACGTTGAGCCGTAGCTGATCGACGGTCCGCTCCAGCGGGATGTCCAGGAAGGGCGCCAGGGTGGCGAAGCCGGCGTTGTTGACCAGCACGTCCACCGGCTGACCGCGCCCCTCGGTGACCTCGAACAGGGCCGCGGGGGCACCGTCGGCGGTCAGATCCAGGGGCACGACCGTCACCGGAACGCCGAAGCGGTCCGGGAGCTCCCGGCCCAGGGCATCCAGGCGGTCCTCCCGACGCGCGGTCAGCACCAGCTCGGCGCCCATTCCGGCCAGTTGGACCGCGAACTCGCGGCCCAATCCCGAAGAGGCCCCGGTGACCAGCGCCGTCTTGCCCCGCAGATCAGCCATCGCTTCTTCCTCAGGCGATCAGGTCGCCCAGCTCCCGCAGCATCTCCAGCACCCCCTCCGGGAGCAGGGGCGGCTCGATACCCAGCTGGTGGCAGTCGATCAGCGCCGCCGAGGTCTCCTCGACGATCTCGGTCATGTCCATGGTCCGGCGGATCGAGCTGCCGGCCACCAGCAGCCCGTGGTTGACCAGCATCACCGCGTGCCCATCGCCCATGGCTGCCGCCGCCGCCTCGGCCAGGTCCTCGGTGCCCGGCATCTGGAAGGGCACCCGCGGGATCTCGCCGAAGAACGCCGCCTCGGTGGAGATGGGCAGGAAGGGCAACCCGGCCATGCCTAGCACGATGGCCTTGGGGGCGTGGCTGTGGATCACCGCGTTCATGTCGGGCCGGTCCCGCAGGATCGAGCAGTGCATCATCCGTTCGCTGGACGGGGCCAGGGAGTCGGGATCCAGGGGCTCGCCGTCCAGCCCCACGCGCACGAACAGTCCCGGATGGAGCCCTCCCTTGGGTAGGGACGACGGCGTGATCCAGACCTCGTCCGGATGGTCGGGGCGGCGCATGCTCACGTTGCCGCCCGTCGATGTGATCAGGTTCCGCTCCACCAGCTCGCGGACGATGTCGAACATCTCGTCCCGCTCGTCGCCCACCCGGGGGACTCCGGCGACGGGAGCCTCGACGGGCAGCGCGGCGGAAGGGGGCGGCGGGGCTGGGGTCCCGGCCGCGGCGGCGTCCAGCGGCGCGCCGCCGCCGTCCGCCGACCCGAAGGACTCCAGATCACCGGGATCACCGATGTCTTCGCGGGATTCCCGGTAGAGCCGGTTCAGGTCCTTCTGGATCCGCTGCAGCGACATGGCCTTCATGGTGTTGCCGGAGAACGCCAGCTTGCCGCTCATGGCGGCCTTCATGCCCCCGATGCGCTCCATGAACACCGCATCGAGGACCTCGGCGTTCATCTTGAGAGTGACCACCGCTTTGTCCGGGAGGTCGCCCAGCCCACACTCGACGGGCATGCCGATAAACCTCATGTAGAACGTTATCTCTGCGTCCGGAACCACGTATTGAACCGTGACCTTCTTGCTCTTCGAGAATCCCTGGATCGTCTCGTCCTCGGCCACCCGACCGCAGAAGTCGTGGAGGATCCGCAGGAGCTTTCCGCGGGGGCTGTCGTCGTCAGCGGCCGGCGCATCGGTGGCGGGATCCAACCCCTCCGCGGTGTCCCCGGCGTCGGACCCACTCACCAGCGATTTGAGCCCGGACCAGATCCCCTTCTTCGCCGTCTCCGGGGCCTCCGGTTCCACGTCCTCCATGTCCAGGTCGGACACGGCGGGTCCGGTCCCCTCGGCCAGGGCGGCGGCCTCGTCCGCCGACGGCGCCCGGCGTTCGCCGGTCCAGCGGAAACCTTCCAGCGCCCCGGGGTTGACCAGGGTCGCCGGCCGCCCGCCGTGGACCAGCAACTCGAGCGCCTCGGCCACCATCCGCCCCTGGTGGCGGGCCACGTCCTGGGTATTCCCGGCGATGTGGGGCGTGGCGATCACGTTCGGGAGCACCAGCAGGGGATCGTCCGTGGCCGGCGGCTCGGTGGCGAAGACGTCCAGCGCCGCCCCCCCCAGGTGCCCCGAACGCAGGGCAGCGGCCAGGGCGTCGGCGTCCACCAGCGCGGCGCGGGCGGTGTTGACCAGGCAGGCGCCGGGCTTCATCCGCGCGAGCTGGGCCGCGCCGACCATCCCCCGGGTAGCGTCGGTCACCGGCGCGTGGAGCGTGACCAGATCCGCCTCGGCCAGCAGGTCGTCCAGGACCAATAGCTCGGCTCCGGCCAGGGCCGCGTCCTCCGTCGACAGGAAGGGATCGGAGACCACGAGGCGCACCCCGAACGAACGCAACCGCGCCGCCACCGCGCGCCCCACAGCCCCCAGCCCGATCAGACCGACCGTCTTGCCGCCGAGCTCGAACCCCTCGAAGCGCTCGTGGGCCATCCCCATTCGCGCCAGGTCTCCGGCCTCGCCGCCCGGCGCGTGGAGGAAACGATCGGCCTCCACCAGCCTGCGCGCCAGCATCAGCAGCAAGGCGACGGTGATCTCCGCCACGGCCAGGCTGTTGCGCCCGGGCGCGTTCATGACCGGCACTCCGTAGGCGGCGCAGGCGTTCACGTCCACGTTCACCGGATTGGAACGGCAGGTGAACACCATCCGCAGGTCGGGCAGCCCGGCCAGGGCCTCGGCGTCGACGATGTCCACCTCGGTGACCAGCACCTGAAAACCCTGCAACGTGTCGACCAGGTCGTCGCCCGTCAGCACCCGCTGCTGCTCCATGTACGGCGCGTATTCCACCTCGCCTAGCTGCCGCAGACGCGTCAGCGCCCCCTCGTCCAGGGGGGCCGTGACCAGGGTGCGGGGTCGAAAGGCACCTGTACCGGACAGGGCCGACCCCGCGCTCGGTCCGTCGTCGTCCACAGCCGCCCGCAGCACCATCTCGGCGGCCTGGGCGTCGGCCCCCACCCGCACCTCGCGCAGCAATTGCCAGTCGTCGAACAGGCCCCGGTAGACGCCAACCCGACCGGGTTCGGGTTCGTGGCGACGTTCGATCCGGGTCAGCGCCCCGGCGCCAGCGGACAGCGACGGGTAGACGCGGGCACCGACCCCCGCGCAGATGGCCGCGCCCAGCAGCGAGGCCTGCGGGGTGTGCGGAACCTCCACGGGTAGCCCGCAGACGTCGGCGACGATGCCGCACCAGGTCGGGCTCCTCGACAGTCCGCCCGCGACGCGCAGGACGGCCGGCTGCTCACCAGACACCTCGGTGATCTGCGCCAGGTTCGCCCGCACGGCGTACCCCAGCCCCTCGAGCACGGCCCGGGCGAGGTGGCGGCGTGGAGCATCCTGGATGCCAGCCGACAGGTGGGAGAAGGTCAGGTTGGCCACGGGGAGGCCGAGTTCGGCCGCGTGGAACAGGTCCGCGCCCAGGGTGGAGCTGATGCCCCGCGCCCCGGGGGTCGAGGCCCCGGCCTCGGCGCAGAGGGCGCCGGCGGCGGTGGGGTCGCCCGGCGAGAGCAGCTCCCCCAGCCAATCCAGCGCCTGGCCCGCAGCGCCCGCGTTGGACTCCAGCACCCAGCGGCCGGCCAGCACGTGGACGCCGGTCCACAGCCTGCGCTCCGGATCGGCGACGGGCCGCGCCAGCACCTGCTGGATCGGCACGGTCGTCCCGGCGACCACACACATCTGACCGGGGTCGACGACGCCCGAGCCCAGCAGCCCGCACTGGGTGTCGGCCCCGCCGACGGCCACGGGGGTGCCCGCGCGAAGACCGAGGTGGGCCGCGGCGGCCGCGGTCAGCTCCCCGACCGGTTCGCCCGCGGGTCGCAGGTCCGGCATCAGCTCCCGGGGCAGGGACAGGGCGGCGAACAGGTCGTCAGCCCAGTTCCGGGCCAGCAGGTCCAGCAGTGAACTCTCGCCCGCCTGAGACACATCGCTCGCCACCTCGCCGCTGAGCCGCCATGTCAGCCAGTCGCTGACCGACAGCACCGCACGCGTCTGCTCCAGGCGCCGCGGCTCGTGGGCGGCGAGCCACCGCAAGCGCGCCGCCTGGGCGATGGGGGAGGGCCAGTGTCCGGTGCGCCCGAGGAGGACCCTGCCATGGGTCGATGCCAGCTCCATGGCCTCGCCAGCGGCCCTGGCGTCGCGGTTGGGTACGGCCCACAGGACCTGGTCGTCACGGCCCAGCAACACGGTCCCGTGGCGCATCGAGGTGACGGCCAGCCCGACCACCTGATCGGCCGCAGCTCCGGACCGCGCCAGCGCCTGACGGGCGACCTGCCCGATGGACTCCCAGATCGCGCCGGTGTCCAGATCGAGCCCCCAGCCCCCGGTCTCGGGGGCCACCGGGTGGCTCCAGCCTCGCGCGCCGAACGCCATCGCTCCCGTGTCCACGTCCACCAGCAAGCAGCGGCCGCCGCCACCACCCGCGTCCAGGCCCATCAGGTACCGGGAAGCCATCGCGTCTCCGTGCTCGGGGATCGGTGCGAGCAGTATCGGCGGTTCGCCGAAGGCGGTCCAGCGGTCCCTCCAGTCTTGCGGCGAGGGTCAGTCGGACGCCAGGATCGCGGCCACGGGAAGGCGTCGGCGACTTCCTGGTCGCCTACGATCCCGCCGGCTAGTCCCGGAACGGCACCGGGCGGGCCAGGGCGTCGAAGAGGGCGAGGCGGTTCATGAGGCGCTCGGCCAGGTGGAGGCAGCCGCGGTAGCCGAGGGTGGGGGCGGGGGTCAGGTGGTGGGAGAGGGCGTCGGGGAAGCCCAGCTCCAGGAAGGGGAGGTCGGCGGCCCGGGTCAGGTGCAGGTAGTGGGTATTGGTCACCACCAGGTCGACCCCGCGATGGGCGTGGAGCTCGCGCAGGCGGCGGGTGACGAGGCCGGCGGGGGGCTGCCAGTGGGTGGCCGGCGGGAGGGCGGAGGGGTCGACCAGGGACTCCCGGTGGCGCTCCTTGCCCAGGATGAAGGCCTCGGCGACCTCGAAGCCCAGCTCCCGGCCGATGGCGGTCAGGCCGGCGGCCAGGAAGGGATCGCCGACGAAGGCCAGGCGGCGGTGGAGCAGGTGGTGGGGGACGACCCACTCCAGCCGGGACACGGTCCGGGCCAGACGACGCTCGGCGAGGTCGTCCGCGGCTTCCGCGCGGCCCGTGGCCTCGCCGACGGTGCGCAACCAGCAGGTGGTGCCCTCCAGGCCGGTGGGCAGATCGGTCTCCACCAGGGTCGCGTCCAGCCGCGTGGCCAGCGTGCGGGCGGCGGCGCGACCGTAGGGCAGGGAGATGACGATCCCGGCACCGGAGGCGCGGCGCAGCTCGCCGGCGAAGCCACCCGAGCCGGGCAAGAGGGCGACCGTCTCCAGGCCGAGGCCCGTCAGCAGGTCGGCCAGCTCCTTCAGGTCCGCCCGCCGGTCCTCCTCGTTGCGGTCCACCAGCGCGCCCACGACCGCCACGCGGTCAGGCGAGGGCGAGGAGTCGGACAGGTCGACCTCGCGGGCCACGACCTCCAGCACCGCGGCGTACCCCTCCAGCCAGTCCCCGTCGAAGGAATCGACGTCGATCCGATGAACCGGGGCGGCCCCCTCCGTGGGGGCGAGCCCGCCGATCAGCGCGTCGTACTGTACGCCGACCACCGAGGCCATCGGCAGGGCGGAGACCAGCGCCAGACCCGTGGCCGGATGGCGTCGCAGGGCATCGATGCGCCCGGCGATCAGCTCCCGGCGGTCGCGGGCGATGTTGAACACGTCGGCGTCGGTGGTGCAGATCCGGTGGTCCCCTGCGGCGTCCAGCAGGGTCGAGGTCAGGTCGTGGTTGCCCGCGATCAGCTCGCCCTTGTGGAAGCCGCAGGACGGGCCGTCGAGCAGCAGGGCCAGGTCGGGAACGGCGTTGACCGCCAGCAGCTGGCCGATGGAACCGGGGAAGCTGCAGCGCAGGGTGCGGGACTCATCCACCACTGGCGGTCCTCCTCTCCCCGAGGAAGCGGGCGTAGCGCCGGGTGAAGGGCAGCTCGCAGACCCGCAGCAGCCGCCGCAGCGTGGCCAGGGCCCCGTCGGCGCCCATCCGCAGGTCGCCAGCGGAGAAGCGGCCGATCCCCGCCGCGCTCAGGCGGCTGTCGAAGCGTAGTTCCGAGAGTGCCGCGGAGAAGGCGCCGCCCCGGAGCAGGTCCCGCAGCTGCCCGGCGTCCTCGATCACGGTCCGCTCCACGGGCGGTCGGTCGGCCTGGGACGCCCACAGGGGCCCGGCCCGTTCCAGTAGTTCGTCCGGATCGTGCCCCCTGGCGGGGATCGCCAGCGCGAGCCGGAACCCCATCTCGTCCAGGGCGGGGATCAGCGGCACGGCGTGGCAGCGAGGGAAATCGCCCAGGCGGGCCAGCTGATCCAGGCGGAGGACCATTAGCAGTGTGTGGCGGGCGGCGCGGGCCCGCGCCGCGTCCCATTCCTCCTCGACCTCGCTCCACAGGTCGGCCCAGCGCGCCCGGACCTCGTCACCGCGTCCCAGGGCGTGGCCGATGGCCGCCAGCCAGCGACCGGTCCGCCGGGGGCCGTAGGGGGCCGCCGCATCCAAGGCGGTCAGCGGGAGCTCGCGAAACGGGGCGTACAGGTCCTCCAGCTCGGCATCGGGGCGGAACACCTGGACGCCCGCCGCCCCGACCCTGTCCAGGTCGGCCAGATCGAGCACGGGGAGGACGCTGAGGTTCACCCGGACGCCGACCCGCGCCAGCAGCTGGCGCGGATCCTCGCCCCGTTCGTCCTCCGCGTAGCCCACCAGGTTGACCGCGGCCGGCCGCTCCCAGTCGTCGGCGGGGCCCGCCCGGGCCAGCCGCTGCCGGAGGAGGGGCACCAGGCTGGCCGTGGCCGACGGTCGCTCCTCGGTCACGTGGTAGACGGGCAGCGCCGAGCGCTCCCGGAAGCGCGCCAGCAGGCCGGTGCTGTCGTCGTGGAGGACGGTGGGGACGCAGGTCGCGTTGAAGTGGCAGAGGGCAAAGCGGTCGGATTCGCCCGCCAGCTCGTCGAGGATGCCCTCGAGGCGCGCCCGTCCGCGGCCCTGGATCGCGTCGCCCTCGGACAGGTCCGTGAAGTAGGCGGCGTGGTTGGCGTCGACCTCCGACCCGGGCGCGGCGGGGTAGGGCAGGGCCGACCAGCGGGACTCCACGAAGGGCTGATGGCCGACCCCGGGCACCTCGCCGTGCACAAAGCAGCACTCGTACTCGCCGTGCATCACCACCGCCGACGGGGACGCCAGCTTGACCTCGGCCCCCTGTCGGGTGCGCTCGGCAAGGAACTGGTCCCACAGGAGCTCGCTGCCCCACAGGCCCGCCATCGACCGCATCCGCTCCCGGAGAGGATCCTCCCGGGGTGGCGGATCGTCGTCCTCATCCGGCCGTGACTCGGCCGGTATCCACCCGTCCGCCAGCGCGGCCAGCTCGTCGAAGGTGATTCCCGCCAGCGCGGCCAGGGTCCGCTCGATCAGCGGCTTACCCCCCGGGGGCAGCTCCTCGGCCGCGTAGGAGACGTTCAGGTGCGCGCTGCAGGTGAACCTGGGCCGAGCCTCGTCCCGGGGCTCGATCAGCAGCTGGAGGGGCGCCGAGGGTCCCTGGAGGGTCAGCCAGACCTGCCCCGGCTCCACCGCTGCGGCGATGAGCGCTGGCGGATCGCCTCCGGGGAGGGCGGTTGCCACGGCCCCCAGGATCGCCGGATCGTCGGTGCGCCTGCGGGGGTTGGTCATCGTCGGGTAGCACCCCGCGCCCGGCAGAACTCGACCAGCTCCAGGTCGTCCATCGGCGTGGGGAGGCGGCAGTCTGCCGGCCGGATCGCCAGGACGCGCTCCGCCAGCTCCTCCAGCGCGCGTGTCGCGGCCGCGCGCGGGTGGACCTCGACCACGGTCCGTCGATCGTATTGTGCGTCCGGGATCCAGCGGGAGCGTGGGATGGCAGTCAGCAGGTCCGCCGACAGCCGCTCGGCGAAGGCCTCGATCACGTGGGTCGCCGGCTTGCCGTGGGCCGCGTTGATCACAAAACCCGCCAGGCAGATGCCGTTGCCCGCGTAGGTCTGCACGGCCCGGCAGATGCCGTTGGCGGCGAACAGGGACAGGGGATCGTCGGACAGCACCACCAGCACCTTCTCGCCGACGCCGGGCATCAGCGGCGCGGTGAAGCCCCCGCAGACCAGGTCCCCGAGCA
Organism: uncultured Rickettsiales bacterium; assembly: GCA_964436045.1. Taxonomy (GTDB): domain Bacteria; phylum Myxococcota_A; class UBA796; order UBA9615; family CAYRNR01; genus CAYTBN01. The sequence goes on from CAYTBN010000014.1 coordinate 31,444, forward strand.
CGTCGAAGAGGGCGACGTCGTAGGCGCCGTCGTCCAGCAAGCCGCGTTTGCGGATCGCCTCGACCACCAGCATCACACCCCGGCCGCCACAGCCCAGCCCCACCTGCAGCCCGCCGCTGTCCACGCAGTCCATGCCCAGCCGCCCGGGTACCAGCAGATCTTCCGCCGTCACCTCCCGCTCGTCATCCAGCAGCAGGTCCAGGGCCGCCTCCCGTGGCAGCTCGTCGACCAGGGTGAACAGGGAATCGCGCTTGGGATCGCAGCCCACGTGGAGTACGCGCCGGCCGTCTCGGCAGAAGATCGCCGACAGGTTGGACGCCACCGTCGTCTTGCCGCTGCCCCCCTTGCCGAACAGGACCAGTCGCTCCATGGCCCGAGTATAGGGGGTCGTCCGATCAGGCGCTGGTGCGAGTCAGCGCCTGACGCAGCCGGTCGGTGGAGGCCTGGATGAGCACCGAGTAGAGCAGGACGTGGAGGACGAAGCGCAGGCGGTCGTCCAGCGCCGGCCCGGTCAGAGCGCTCCCCAGCCGGGCCAGCGGAGCCCCCATCTGGCGGGAGGCGTCGAGGGTCCAGGAACCGGCGCGTCGCGGGGGGGGGGGGCGACACCTCAGTCAGATTCTCCGGGAGATCTGGATAACTACCTGTAATAAGGTGGATTCGTTCAATCGAACAGATCGGGGAAGCTGACCTCGATGACCTCACCGGCCTCCATGTCCACCAGCAGCACGCCGTCGACGTCATAGACCAGGGCGTACTCCAGCAGTTGCCGCCGGGTCCGGGGAAAGCACGGATCCGGCGCCCGGTCGCCAGTCTTGACCTCGGCCACGTAGCGGCGGCGCCCGCGCCGCACCAGGAGATCGGCCCGGGCTTCCACCTCGGCCGGCTCTCCGTCCACCTCCATGGTCCAGTGGACGGACGCCTGCCGCTCCTCGACCCGGAAGCCCTCGCGGCGCAACAGCCGCTCCGCCTGCCGCTCTCCGCGCTCGGCGCGCCGCTGGCGTGCCCGGCTCACCCGGCCGTCGCGGCCGCCACGCACCCACAGCAGCAATGCGAGCACCGCGACGACGCAGGCGAGGACGGCGACCAGGGTCCAGGTGGGCTCCATGCCGGCAGCATACCCGTTGGCTCCGCCCGTCTGTTTTCTTCAGCGGTCCTGCCTACACCTGGCGGTGGAGGAGGAGGCGCATGGTCGCTGTCCAGTCCAGCGTGCGGATCGAGTGCCCGCCGGACGAGGTGTTCGCCTTCATCGCTCGAGGGCGGCTCGTAAAAGCTTAATCATTAATACACGACCCCCCTTGTCGACCCCCCTTGTTCTTGGGCCACGCACGAGGCGGGTGGCCTGTTCCCTACTCGAGCCAGTCGCTGTGCACCGGGGCACCTTCGGGATCGTCGGCGCGCTGGTAGGTGTGGGCGCCGAAGGCGTCCCGCTGGGCCTGGGTCAGGTTCTGGGGCAGGTCCGCGGCGCGATAGCTGTCGTAGTAGGCGAGACTGGAGGCCAGACCGGGCACCGGGACACCGGCCCGCAGGGCCAGCGAGACCACCTCGCGCCACGGTTGCTGGGCGCTCGCGAGCAGCTCGGTGAAGGCGGGGGCGAGCATGAGGTTGGCCAGCTCCGGGTCGGCCTGGTAGGCCTCCATGATGGGATCGAGCAGATGGGCGCGGATGATGCACCCACCCTTCCAGATGCGCGCCATCTCCTGGAGCTGGACCCCCCAACCGTAGTGGTCGGACGCCGTCCGGATCAGCGCCATACCCTGGGCGTAGGCGGCGACCTTGGCCGCCAGCAGGGTGTCGTGGACCGACGAGATCAGCGAGTCCCGCTCGTCGGGATCGAGCCACAGCTGGGGGCCATCCAGGCGCTGGGCAGCGGCCTGTCGCTCGCCCTTCATGCTCGACAGCACCCGGGCGTCGATGGCCGCGGCGATGGAGGGCACGGGCACGCCCAGCTCGAGCGCCACCTGGGCCGTCCAGCGGCCGGTCCCCTTCTGTCCGGCCCTGTCCAGCACCTGATCCACCAGCCAGCCGTCGGTCCGGGGATCGCGGACGGCGAAGATCTGGGCCGTGATCTCGACCAGGAAGGACTCCAGCGGTCCCTGGTTCCAGTCGGTGAAGACCTCGGCCAGCTCCGGCGGCGTCAGTCCGGCGACGTCGCGCAGCACGTGGTAGGCCTCGGCGATGAACTGCATGTCGGCGTACTCGATGCCGTTGTGGACGGTCTTGACGAAGTGGCCCGCGCCGTCGGGGCCCACGTGGGTGACGCAGGGACCCGAGTCGGTGGTCGCGGCGATGGCCTCGAGCACGGGCCGGATCCGTTCGTAGGCCTCCTCGTCTCCTCCGGGCATCAACGACGGGCCAAGGCGTGCGCCCTCCTCGCCGCCGGAGACCCCGACGCCGAAGAACCGCAGCCCGGCGGCGGCGTAATCGGCCTCCCGTCGGCGGGTGTCCTCGAAGAACGAGTTGCCGCCTTCGATGACGATGTCCCCCTGGGCCAGCAGCGGCTTCAGGTTCCCCAGCACGATGTCCGTGGGTTCACCGGCCTTGACCATCAGCATGATGCGCCGCGGCGGCTCGAGGACCGACACCAGCTCCTCGAGGCTCCCGGTGGGGATCAACCGGCCCTCGCTCTGTGCGACGGCCGCCTCGACCGAGGATGGATTCCGGCTCCAGACGGCCACGTCGAACCCATGATCCGCCATGTTCAGGGCCAGGCTGCGGCCCATCACCGCCATCCCGATCATTCCGAAGTTGGCCTGCGTGTCGCTCATGGTGAGGTCATTCCCCGCCGCGTCGGCGGCGCTTCATCTCGTTGAGCAGCCCGTTGGTCGAGCTGTCGTGGGTGGTGACGTCGTCGTCTCCGGCCAGCTCCGGCAGGATCGCCACGGCCAGCTGCTTGCCCAGCTCGACTCCCCACTGGTCGAAGCTGTTGATGTTCCAGATCACCCCCTGGACGAAGATCTTGTGCTCGTACAGGGCGATCAGCCGGCCCAGCGTCCGCGGATCGAGGCGATCGAACAGGATCGACGTGGTGGGACGGTTGCCGGGGAAGACCTTGTGGGGCAGGAGGTCCTCGACCCGATCGGCCGACAGCCCCTTGGCTTGCAGCTCGGTCCGCGCCTCTTCGGCGGTCTTGCCTCGCATCAGGGCTTCGGTCTGGGCCAGGAAGTTGGCCAGCAGGATCGGGTGGTGGTCACCCATGGGGTTGTGGCTGTGGGCCGGTGCCAGGAAGTCGGCGGGGATCAACCGGGTGCCCTGGTGGATCAGCTGGTAGAAGGCGTGCTGGCCGTTGGTGCCCGGCTCGCCCCAGATCACAGGGCCGGTCGAGTAACCGTCGATGGATCGTCCCTGCCTGTCGACCCGTTTGCCGTTGCTCTCCATGTCCCCCTGCTGGAAGTACGCCGCGAACCGGTGCAGGTACTGGTCGTAGGGCAGGATGGCGTGGGTCTCGGCGCCGAAGAAGTTGTGGTACCAGACGCCGAGCAATCCCATCAGGACGGGGATGTTGTGCTCCAGCGGGGCGGTCCGCACGTGCTCGTCCACGTCGAAGGCGCCGGTCAGCAGCTCCTCGAAGCGGTCCATGCCGATCACCAGGGCGATGGGCAAGCCGATGGCGGACCACAACGAGTAGCGTCCGCCGACCCAGTCCCAGAATCCGAACATGTTGGCGGTGTCGATGCCGAACGCCGCGACCTGCTCGTCGTTGGTGGACATGGCCACGAAGTGGCGGGCGACGGCCGCCTCGTCGCCGAGGGCGTCCACGAGCCAGGTCCGCGCGGAGCGGGCGTTGGTGAGGGTCTCCTGGGTGGTGAAGGTCTTGGAGGCCACGGTGAACAGCACGGTCTCCGGATCCACCCGCTTCAGGGTCTCGGCCAGATGAGTGCCGTCGATGTTGGACACGAAGTGAACCCGCATCCCGGGTTTCCAGTACGGGCGGAGGGCCTCGGTGACCATCACCGGACCCAGATCGGACCCCCCGATGCCGATATTGACCACATCGGTGATCGCCTTGCCGGTGAACCCCCGCCACTGCCCGGAGCGGACCGCGTCGGTGAAACGGCGCATTCGCGCCCGCACCTCGACCACCGCGGGCATCACGTCCTCACCGTCCACGACGATGGGACGGTCGGGGCGGTTGCGCAGCGCCACGTGCAGCACCGCCCGGTCCTCGGTCAGGTTGATCCGCTCGCCCGCGAACATCCGCTCGAACCAGCTCTCCAGGTCGACCTCCCGGGCCAGCTGCCACAGCAGCCCCAGGGTCTCGTCGGTGATCCGGTGCTTGGAGAAGTCGATCAGGAGGTCACCGAGGCGCCGCGAGAGGCGCTCGAACCGGCCGCCGTCCTCCTCGAACAGGTCGCGCAGGTGCACCTCCGCCATCTCCTGGCGGTGGGCTGCCAGCGCCCTCCATGCTGCGCTCTCGATGGGTGGGTTCATATTCGAGTCCTTCATCATGTACAGGCCGAAAACATCAGGTTATTGCTAAGAGTTTGGATACTTGTTCAGCCTCACGGGCTGCCCCGAGAAGTGCGGTCTGTTGGTTCAGGATCACCCGCACCGGGACGTTCTTCAGCAAGCCGTTGAAGCGCCCCTTGGCGACAAAGGCGTCCAGGAAGGTCCCCTCCCGGAGGCGGTCGAGGACCTTGGGGGCGATACCCCCGCCGAGGTACACCCCGGCCCGGGCCAGTCCGGTCAGCGCCAGGTTCCCGGCGGCTGCTCCGTACAGGTCGCAGAACAGGTCCAGGGCCGCGTCGCAGGCCGGGCAGCGGTGGCTGAGGGCGGCGTCGGTGATTCGAGGCGGCGCCTCGTCCGGGTCGCGCTCGATGGCCTCGTTCAGCTCGGTATCGGGCCGTGGGCGGCCGCGGGCGACCACAAAACGGTACAGGGACAGCAAACCGGGGCCGCAGACCGCCCGCTCCACGGACACGTGGTCAGGATGGCGCTCGAACAGGAACTCCATCAGCTCGAGCTGCTCCGGGCGGCGGGGCGCCAGATCCACGTGGCCCCCCTCGCTGGCCTGGACCTGCCAGCGCCCGTCGACCGGGATCAGCAACGCCATCCCCATGCCCGTCCCGGCTGCCAGCAGCGCCGCCGCCGCGTCCGGAGGCGGAGGACGACCCTCCTGGAGGACGGCCAGCTCGTCGGGGAGCAGCGCCGGAATACCGGCGCCAGTGGCCTGCAGGTCGTTCAGCAGGGTCACCTGGGGGAGTTCGAAGCGGTCGGCGAGATCCGAGGCATCCACCAGCCACGGCAGGTTCGGGGTCTCTACCTTGCCGCCCTCGACTGGCCCCGCGATCCCGAAAGCTGCGGCCGCGATGCCGTCGCCGTGGTGGTCCCGGGAGCGGGTCAGGAAATCCGCCAGGATCGCCTCGAGCCCGCGGTGCTCGCCGCTGGGGTAGGACGCGGACGTCAGCACGGCTGGTGCGTCCCGTCCGTCCACCGCCCGTCGGGCCGTGTCGAACAGCCCCAGGTTGGTCTTGGTGCCGCCGATGTCCCCGGCCAGGACCCTCATCGCCCCTCCAACTCTCTCCGTACGTCGCCCAGCTCCGCCGCGGACTCTCCGTCCAGGAACCAGTGCAGCTCACCGCTGGCCGGATGGACCCGGGCCGCGGGCAGCGCCGGGGTCTCCGTCCCGAACTCGGCCAGTACGCGGGCCACGGTCCGCGCCTTGCCCGGCCCCAGCGCGAGGAAGGCCACCGTCCGTGCCCCGTTGATCGGCCCCAGTCCCAGGGTCACCCGCCCGGCCGGAGCCACGGGGCTCCGGGTCACCAGCACCGCCTGGTCGGAAGCCGCCCGGATCGGCGTGTCGGGAAATATCGAGGCCGTGTGTCCGTCGCCCCCCAGGCCGAGCAGCACCAGATCCAGGGGGGCGTCGCCCAGCTGCTCCGCGTAAGCGGCCGCCGCTTCCTTCGCCGGGAGTTCGCCAGCTATCCGGTGGATCGCCGACGGATCCAGCGGGATGTGGTCCAGCAGGGTCTCCCGCGCCATCCGGTAGTTGCTCGCCGGATCGTCCGGTGGCACGCAGCGTTCGTCTCCCCAGAACACGTGCACGCCGGACCAGTCCACGGCGTCCACCCACGGGGATTCCGCCAGTCGGCGATGGAGGGGCCGGGGGGTGCCGCCGCCCGCCAGCGCGATCCGCGCCTCCCCCCGCGCGGCGAGCGCCACACCGATGCAGTGCACGGCCAGATCCGCGAGCGCGTCGATGACCTCCGCGGGAGTCCGGAGGCGGTGGATCATCGGCGTGCCCATGTTGCCGCCGCCCGGCCTACAGCGCCGCCCGCTTGGCGTCGATGCTGGCCAGCAGGCTCTCGAAGGCGGACGCGAACGACGCGACCCCGGCCCTCTGCAGGTCCGCGGTGATGTCGTCGACGTCGATGGCCAGCGCCGCCAGCGCGTTCAGCCGTGCCCGCGCTCCGTCCAGATCCCGGTCCACGGTGCGGGCGACGGTGCCGTGATCGATGAAGGCGTCCAGCGTCTTGGGTGGCACCGTGTTGACCGTGGCGGGTCCGATCAACTCGTCCACGTACATCGTGTCCGGGTACGCGGGGTTCTTGGTGCCCGTGCTGGCCCACAGTACCCGCTGGACCTGGGCCCCCTTCGCGGCCAGCGCCTCCCAGCGCTCGCCGGCGAACAGCTCGCCGAAGCGGGCGTAGGCCACCCGGGCATTGTCCACCGCGGTCTTGCCGAACAGGTCGTCCCGGCCGATCTCGGCGAGCTGCTTGTCCACGGCCGAGTCCAGTCGGCTGACGAAGAATGACGCCACCGAGGCGACGCTTCCCAGCGGTTGGCCGGCCTCGGCCCGCCGCTCCAGCCCCCGGATGAACGCGCCGGCCGAGGCCTCGTAATGGGCCAGCGAGAAGATCAGCGTGATGTTGACGTTGATGCCGTCGGCGATCAGCGTCTCGATGGCCGGCACTCCGGCCGGGGTGACCGGCACCTTGATCATCAGATTGGGTCGGTCGACCGTGGTCCACAGGCGCCGGGCTTCGGCCACCGTGCGCTCCGTGTCGTGGGCCAGCAGCGGGCTGACCTCCAGGCTCACGTGGCCGTCGGTGGCCTCCGAACCGTCGAACACGGGCCGCAGGATGTCGCAGGCGTGGCGGATGTCCGCGATGGCCAGGGTCTCGTAGATCGCCTGGGTGTCCAGCCGCCGGGCCACGAGTTCGGCCATGGCGTCGTCGTAGTCGTCGTTGTGGGCGATGGCCTGCTCGAAGATCGACGGGTTGGAGGTGACCCCGCGGACGCCGTCGTCCACCAGGGCCCCGAGCTGGCCCGAGGTCAGCAGCGCCCGGCGAATGAAATCGAACCATACCGACTGGCCCTCGGCGTGCAGGTCGCGAAGTTTGCTCATCGGGGATCTCCTCCTGTGTTGACCGCCCGCGGAAGGTAGCCCTTCAGGGCGGGGAATTTCTCGAAGCTGCGGTCCGGACCCTCGCTGCCCGCGGGGTAGGGGTGGAGGTGCGCGTCGGGATCGGCGCAGGCCTCGCAGGCCTCGATCACCGGGTCGAAGAACCCCCATGCCTCGTCCAGTCCGTCCTGGCGCCAGAACAGCGTGCGATCGCCGCGCATGGCGTCCAGCAGCGACTTCTCGTAGGCGTCCACCGTCTGGCCGGCCGACCCCTCCTGGTAGTCGAACAGCAGATCCACGCGCCGGACCGACGGGCGATCGCCCGGCTCCTTGGCCCGGATGCGGAGGCGGATCGACTCCTCGGGGTACACGGAGAGGGTCAGGCGGTTGGCCGGGATCTCGATGCCCAGCGCGTCGCGGAACAGGGTGTGTGGCACGGCCTTGAACTGCAGGTCGATGCGGGTCTCCTTGCGGGCGAGGCGCTTGCCGGAGACCAGATAGAAGGGCACTCCTTGCCACCGCCAGTTGTCCACGAAGACCCGCAAGGCGGCGTATGTCGGGGTGAGCGATCCGGGCGCCACCGCCGGAGCGTCCCGGTAGGCGGCGCTCGGTGAGCCGTCGACCTCGCCGGCGTCGTACTGGCCAAGCACCAGATCCCGGTGGCGGTCCGTGGTGTCGAAGGGGCGCAGGCTGCGGAACAGCTTGACCTTCTCGTCCCGGATGCGGTCGGCGTCCAGCTGCGATGGCGGCTCGGCGGCCACCAGCGCCAGCAGCTGCATCATGTGGTTCTGGAACATGTCCCGCAGTACGCCCGCGGTGTCGTAGTAGCCAGCCCGGTGGCCCGCGCCCAGGCTCTCGCCCGCGTGGATGCGCACGTGGTCCACGTAACGACGGTTCCAGATCGGCTCGAAGATCGCGTTGGCGAAGCGGAACACCAGGATGTTCTGGACCGTCTCCTTGGCCATGTAGTGGTCGATGCGGAACACCTGGTGTTCGGCGAACCCGGAGGCGATGGCGGCGCCCAGCTCCCGGGAGCTGGCCAGGTCGCGGCCGAAGGGTTTCTCGACCACCAGCCGCACCCAGCCGTCTTCTTCGTCGGCGAGCCCGGCGCCGGCCAGGTGTGTGGCGACCGTGGCGTAGAGTTGCGGTGGCAGCGCCAGGTTGAACACCCGGTTGGCCCCTGTCCCGTGATCCGCCGCCACCCGTTCGAGCCGTTCGCCCAGGGCCAGGTAGGAGCCTGGATCGTCATACACCAGCGGCTGGTAGTGGAGGTGTGACGCGAAGGCATCCCAGTCCGCTCCGCCGGTCCCGGACGTGACCTGCGTCCGGAAGGTGTCGTCGGACAGTGCGGTGCGGCTCGTGCCCACGACGGCGAAACGCTCGGGCAGCAGGCCGCCCTGGTGGAGGGCAAACAGCGCCGGGATGAGCTTGCGCCGGGTCAGGTCCCCGGACGCGCCGAAGATCACCAGCACGCACGGTGCAGGTCGATCCCCCAGTGGCATGGTCCGTTCTGTCACCGCGTTCGTCCTCCCGGTGCAGGGATGGTACCGCTGATCTCTATTCACGTCCCCCCGGACGAACCGCCGCCCGTCGAGGCCCGAATTCCGGTGAGCCCACAAACAACTCCTTGAGGGAAAAGCCTACCGTTCTTATCCTGTGCGCTCATCCGCGCCTGCCGCGCGGAGAAGAGGGGGATATCCACGATGGCCGAATCGACTCCCGCCCGCATCTTCGCCCAGGCCCGCGAACGCGGCGACCTGCCCGCCTACTACGAGAAGGATGGTGGCACCTGGCACCCGACCACCTGGAGCGAGTACGCCGACCAGGTCCGCCAGGCTGCACGGGCGCTGATCACCCTGGGGATCGAGCCCGGCGACCGGGTTTCCCTCCTCGGCTTCAATCGCTCCGAGTGGGTGATCTTCGACGTGGGTGCGATCGCCGTGGGCGCCGCCCCGGCAGGGATCTACATCACCAGCTCCCCGGCCGAGGTCCAGTACATCCTCGACCACTCCGAGGCGCCGATCATCCTGCTCGAGGACGAAGGGCAGTGGAAGAAGGTGCTCGAGCAGCTGCCCAACCTGCCCAAGCTCAAGCACGTGGTGATGATGCGGGGCGTCGCCCCCATCGACCACGAGATCGTGATGTCGTGGGAGGATTTCATGGCCAAGGGGGACGAGACCCCCGCGGAGAAGGTGGACGAGCGGGTCGACGCGCTGGATCCCGACGGGATGGCGACGCTGATCTACACCTCGGGCACCACCGGACCGCCCAAGGCCGTGATGCTGTCCAACCGCAACCTGACCTGGACCACGGACGAGGCGGCGCGCATCGGCCGGTTCACCGCCGACGACTGCTCGGTGTCGTACCTGCCCCTGTCCCACATCGCCGAGCAGCTGTTCACGATCCACGGGCCGGCCTGCACCGGCTGCACGATCTACTACGCCGAGTCGATCGCCAAGCTGCCGGACAACCTCAAGGAGGTCCGGCCGACGGTGGTCTTCGGCGTGCCGCGCATCTGGGAGAAGATGCACGCCAAGATCAGCGACAAGCTGGGCGCGGCCACCGGAGTCAAGGCCAAGCTGGCCGGCTGGGCCATCGGGGTCGGCAGCGAGGCGATGGCCGTCAAGCACCGGGGCGGCACGCCGTCCGGGTGGCTGGGCATCAAGCACAAACTGGCGAACAAGCTGATCTTCTCCAAGATCAAGGAGGCCATCGGTTTCGACCGGGCTCGGCTGTGTATCACCGCCGCCGCGCCGATCTCGCCGAGCGTCATCGAGTTCTTCACCGGGCTCGACATCTCGATCCAGGAGGTCTACGGCCAGTCCGAGGACACCGGCCCGGCCACCTTCAACCGGATGGAGAACACCAAGATCGGCACGGTGGGCACCAAGTTCCGCGGCACCGAGATCAAGATCGCCGACGACCAGGAGATCCTGCTGAAGGGACCCCACGTCTTCCTGGGCTACTTCAAGGATGAGGTGGCCACCGCCGAGACCCTGATCGACGGCTGGCTGCACACCGGAGACTGCGGCGAAGTGGACGCCGACGGCTTCCTGCGGATCACCGGCCGCAAGAAGGAGATCATCGTCACCAGCGGTGGCAAGAACATCACCCCGGCCAACATCGAGAAGAAGATCAACGACCACCCGATGGTCTCCCAGTCGGTGGTCATCGGCGACGCCCGCAAGTTCCTGTCGGCGATCATCACCCTCGAACCGGACAAGAAGTCCGAGTGGTGCAAGGTCAACGACGTCGATCCTTCCACGGCCCACGAGAACCCGAAGCTGATCGACGAGATCAAGACCCACGTGGATGGGGTCGTCAACCCGTCCTTCGCCCGGGTCGAGCACGTCCGCAAGTTCGCGGTTCTGCCCCGCGAGTTCTCCATCGAGGACGAGGAGCTGACCCCGACGATGAAGATCAAGCGCCGGATCGTGAACCGCAACTGGGCCGAGACGATCGACGGGATCTACGAGTAGACCGAGACCGAGACCGAGTCCGGCCCCCAGCGCCATTCCTGACAACCTCTTGAATCCCCCCGCCCTCGACCTCCGATAGGCTAGTCTCCATCCCGAAATGCGGGACGGGAACTAGGCTACGTCCGGGAGGTCTGCGATGGCGTTGCGGATACGGATCGGTTTGCTGGCGCTCGGCCTGCTGGGGCTGGGCTGCCAGCCGGTGTACGTGGGCGACGGGGGGCACGACCGGCAGGACGACGACGACGACGGCGACGACGACACGGGGGACGACGACACCTGGGGCGACGACGACACCGGGGACGACGACACCTGGGGTGATGACGACGACAGCGACGGCGGCGCGGATCCCGACGGGGACGGGCTGACCAACGACGAGGAGGTCCAGCACGGCACCGATCCGGACGATCCGGACACCGATGGCGACGGTTACGACGACGGCGACGAGGTCCACGGGGCCAGCGATCCGCTGGAGGCGATGCTCTACCCCTTCGCCTGCGGCTACCCTCCTGCGCCGGGTCCGGTCTGGCAGGGGCAGGGCTGGAACGTCGGCCAGGTGGCGCCCAACGTGACCTTGATGGACCAGTGCGGGGAGATGATCGACCTGCACAGCCTGTCCGGATGGGGGGTGCTGCTGGAGTTCGGGGCCCCCTGGTGACCCTCCTGTGTGAGCCAGGCTGGCTCATCGCAGAGTAACTACGACAACCTGATGCCCGCCGGGATCATCGTGGTCTACGGCCTGATCGAGAACGCCGCTGGCGGATCACCCAACCAGAGCCACCTCAACCAGTGGGCCAACCAGCACGGCATGACCCACCCGGTGCTCGCCGACGGGAACAACCAGCTCCACGGCCACATGGACACCAACGGCTACATCCCGACCATCTGGTCGAGCCGGTACGGCTGGCCAAGATGGAGCTTCAACGCGAGAACGCCGATTCCTCGGGCATCCTGGCGGCATTGATCGGCGACTGGGACAGCGAGAGTGTCTTCGGTAGCGGCGACCTGTTCGGCGACGCGGAGCTCGAGGCCAGCGGCTGGTTGGGCGGGTCGTCCGAGGGGTTGATGATCGGCAGCGGCGGCCTGGGCTCGCGGGGCTCCGGCCTGGGGGGCGGCGGCATCGCCGAGGGGCTGGACGGGCTGGGGACCCGGGGGACGGGCGGCGGCGGTGCCGTGGGCTACGGCGGCGGTGGCAGCTACACCGGCACGAGCGCCATGCTCACCAGCGGCGGCGACGCGGGCCCGCTGCGGGACCACGTCAGCCGGCGGCTGAGCCGGGTGGAGTACTGCTACACGAGCCGCCTGCGCGACTCGGCGGGGCTGGCGGGCACGCTGACGGTCTCGCTGGCGGCGGACGCCGAGGGCGCGGTCACCGTCCAGGGGGTTGGCGGCGTGGATGACGCGGAGCTGGTGCGCTGCGCGAGCACGGCCCTGCGCGGTCGCCTGGCCACCGCTCCGGGCGAACCGCTGACCGGGGCGTTCGGGGTGTCCCTCTCGCCGGGGTCCCGCTGATGCCGCCGGCCCGGTGCTGCTGCCGCTGTTGCTGGACATGGACGAGTTCACCCGCGCCCCCGCCCGCGCCGGCCTACCCGCGCTAGAATCTCCGTTCGGCGCCCCACCGGGCGCCCGGAGGGAATCGGTGTGGGCAAGGGCGTGACGGACCGGACCGTCGGCGAGGCGGTCCGCGACTACTTCGCCGAGTTCGGCAAGCTGCGCCACGCGTCGCGGGACTTCTGGGTCGTCCAGCTGGTGAATCTGCTGGACGGGATCGCGTACTTCGCGATGCTGCCCGCCCTGACCCTCTACCTGAGCGAGAACCTGGGCCTGAATGACCAGGCGGCGGGGAACTGGTTCGGCGCGTTGATGGCGGTCTACACCGCCGTCGGGTTGGTCTCCGGCTTCATCGCCGACTCGGTGGGTATCCGGCGGACCCTGCTGGTGTCGGTGGTCATCCTGGTGATCAGCCGGCTGCTGATCAGCTTCTTCACGGTCCAGGCGGTGGTGGTGCCGGCCCTGTTCCTGATCATGATCGGCACCGCGATCATGACGCCGGTGCTGGTGGCCGCGACCAAGCGATACACCACCCGCGAGACCCGGACGGCAGGCTTCAACTTCCTCTACCTGCTGTGGAACGTGGGCGTGATCCTGGCGGGCCCCGCGCTGGACCTGATCCGCAGCACCTCCCTGGGCAACCGGGGCATATTCATGATGGGGTCGGTGCTCAGCATCCTGTGCTGGATCTCCATCGTGGTGCTGATGCGCAAGAAGATCCGGCGGGTGGATGAGGAGAGGGAGAGGGTCAAGGCCGAGACCGAGACGGGGGCCGAGGCCGAGTCCGAGACCGAGTCCGAGGCCGAGGCCGAGACCGAGACCGAAGCCGAGAAGTGGGAGAACCCGCTGCAGATCGCCTGGAGCGTGGTCCGCGAGAGTTCGTTCTGGCGCTTCATGCTGTTCCTGGTGCTGGTGGTCGGGGTGAAGCTGGTGTTCGAGTACTGGCACGCCCTGTCGCCCAAGTACTACCTGCGGGTGATCGGTCCGGACGCGCCCATCGGGAGCATCAACTCGCTCAACGGTTGGGTGATCTGCATCGGGCTGGTCGTCTCCACGCCGATCGTGGCCCGGTTCAAGCTGTTCAACGTCATGCTGCTGGGCATCTGCATCTCGGCGGTGTCGGTGTTCATCCCCGTGATCCCGCCCCAGCTGTTCATGGGGCTGGACCCGGCCGCGCTGGCCCGTGGGTACTACATCCTCGTGCTGGGGCAGGTCCTGCTGTTCTCCATCGGCGAGGTGATCTGGTCGCCGCGGCTCTACGAGTACACCGCCGCCATTGCGCCGAAGGGGCGGGAGGCCTCGTACATGGGGCTGTCCAACTTCCCGATGTTCTTCGCCCGGATGCTGGTGGGGCCGCTGTCGGGATACATGCTGATCAGCTACTGCCCGGAGGGGACGACGGCGGTCAGCGCCGCCACCGCGCCCTTCCTGCGAAGCCCCCAGTTCATGTGGCTGATCCTGGCCTGCATCGCGCTGGCGAGTCCGGTGTTGATCCTGCTGCTGCGGCGGATCATCCAGAAGGACTCGACGGCGGACGTCTGATCCTCGCCTCTCTCGCCGTCTCCCATCTCGCGCACGCGCAGTTCAAGTTATCGAGGCTTCGGCCGATACAGAGGATGGGCCGAGATCCCGCCAGCGAGTACCCCGGCCGGCCGTAGCCACATCGAAGCGATCCCGCAAGGGCTCCGGGTGACACCCGCGAACGGTGGAGGTGTTGCACGAGAAATTGTGAAACGGCAGCGGAGGGAAAAGGGACCTAGGCCAAGAAAGACAGGCATGACCAACGGCGTCCAGACACTCTTCACTCTCTCGCTGCTGTCCCTGGTTCCCGGGCCCGGAGCCGCACAGGTCCCCGCGGCGACCGAGGCCTACCTGTGGCGAGGGCTGGACGCCGAGTGGGGGGAGTGGACCCACCGGCTGGGCATGATGGGCTCCTACATCACCTCGGTGGATGACAGCGGGTACGCCATCGACGTCCGCGGCCAGCTCGAGGGCGGTGTGTTCCGCGATCCGGGCGGCGCATCGCTGACCACCCACTTCACGCACTACTCGCCGGGCGCTCGCGGGGCCGGAGTTCGGTTCTGGCATCTCGAGGGGGACGCCATCGAGCTGTCCGGCGCCTACCGCTGCGATGGGGGGCACGACGGCACCGAGGCCGGCGTCTTCCGCGGCACGGTGACCCTCGGCAACGCCCCCGGCGGCGGCTTCGACCCGGGGCGGATCGACCCCCGGGGTCCGACCCCGGATCAGTTCCCCCACCAGCTGGCGCTGCTCAACGGGATCTTCATCGATCCGCGGGTACCCAACGAGGCCCACACCGTCGACCTCGTGCACGTCGCCCTGGACGGCGAGCCCGTCTACCACCCGGCCACCGGGACCCTCGATGTGCCCCTGCACGTGGAGTATCGCCCGGGCTGCGTTCCCCCGGTCGGACACGCTTGTTCCAATGCCGTCGAGGCCCCGCGGGGGGCCCGGCGCTGGACGGTCGAGATCCGGCCCTACCTGCTGCTGGCGGCCTGGCACGACGGCCCGGTGACGACCACTGGCGTCGATGGCGCGATGGTCGACGATTCGGAGCTGGACTCCTGTGGCGGCGTCGACCGGGTCGTGGAGATGGAGCGGGCGGTTCCGCTGTTCGCAGGTGACGGTGGGGCGCCGCCGCTGGTCGGCTTCCGCGCCTGGACTGTGGCCGCTGGCGCTCCCGACGAGACCTACGCCGACGGCGCGCGGGCCGCGTCTTGCGAAGGGTGTGCGGTGGCCCTGCGCGGCCGCCACATCCGCCAGTTCGGTTTTTCCCTCGACCGGGCGGGCGACGGAGCCATGGCGGTGGTCCGCGGTCGCTGGCAGAGTCACCCCTTCGACGGCAACCCCTACACCCGCGGCAAGGTCAATCCCCACTGGCCGGTCTGGTCCTGGGATCTGGCCGGGCTGCACGTGGATGGCGATTTCAGGGATGACGAGTTGATCGCCACCGATCGCCCGGCCCTGTCGGTGGACCAGGGCGTGCGCCTGACCGCCACCCTGGCCGAGACTCCCCCGACCCTGCACGCGCTGATCCCCGCGGGCGATGGCGCGCTGACTCCCTGAACGGGATCAGGGGGAAGCTGGCGCGCTGGCGGCACAGCGGGCCCGTGCGGTCTCCAGCAGCTCCGGACGGTCGACGATGGTGTCGGCCAGTACGTCCGCGATCAGCGCGTGGCCAGCGACGTTGGGGTGGACGTCGTCGATGAACAGCGTCTCACCGCCGCCCTCGATGAACACCGGGACCAGATCCACGACGGGGACCTCTCGCTCGGCCGCCGCCCGCCGCATCAGCTCCCGGTAGTCCTCGTCTTCCGATCGCGGGTCGTCCCCCCGGATCCGGGGATCGCCCGCCGCGGGACCGGCCATCTGGTCGTCCCGATCAGAGGAGAGCGGTAGCACGATGAACAGGGGGGCGGCGCCGTGCTCCCGGGCGCGGTCGACCATCCGTCGGAGGTTGGACTCGTAGCGATGGGACGAGACGCGGCGGTAGCCGCCCCCGTGGCCCGGGTCCGCGTGGGTCGGGCGGGGCGGGGTGAGCCATTCGGCGGCCCACTCCACGAACCGCAGGCGCCGCGGGCTCGGATCCGGCGCCCCGGGGAACCGTTGCCTGGGCGCGGGTTGGGTCTCGTAGAACTCCTCGTCCGGCACATCCGCCGGGCCCGCGTCGCTCCAGACGTTGCTGATCAGCAGCAGGTCGGGCTGCAACGCCCAGCCGTCCTGGTCCATCCGCTCCAGGCTCTGGTAGGTCGAGTACCCCGGCACCGCCCCGTTGATGGCCTCGACCCGCAGGTCCGTCACGCCCCGCGTCCCCAGCCGGTCGGGCAACAGCTCCGCGAAGGCCTGGCCGTCCGGCACGCCGTGCCCGAACGCGCTGGAGTCACCCGCCGAGTAGATCCGCAAGATGCACGGGGTGCGCTCGACCTCGATCTCGGGACCTCGATACCCCCTGCTGTTGATCCGGTTGGCCACCCCCTCGACCACCATCTCGCCCCCGGGAGTGAGGCCCCAGCGCAGCCGCGGATCCGCCGGCATCCGCCCCTCGACCTCCGGCCCGTCCCACAACAGCCGGGTCAGCCCCTCGAGTCCGGCGAAGAACGCCACCAGGATCAGGACCGCGAACAGCAGACGGCGCAGGACTGTACCGGAGCGGCGGGACATGGACGTCGGAGTATACCAACCTCCGCCGACCTCCCCGCCGCCGCGCGCTTCACGTCTCGACTGGCGCGCTTGCTGGGCGATATCCGGGAGCTGTTGCTCCGAGCGGGTGGGCTGCACTGTACGGATCCGGTCCGCTTTGACATGCTTTGCCCATGCAGGATGCCGCTGAGCGGATACGGCGCTGGCTCCGGCGCCTCGTACCGCGCTTGCACAGAGGACTGATCTTCCCCCTGGTCGCCATCATCGGCCTGGTCGTCCTGGGCGGCGCGGTCGGCAGGATCCTCGCGCTCGGTCTGCTGCCCCTGCTGTGGACCGCCGTCGAGGACCAGCCGGCGCGGCGTTGGCGTCCCCGCCGCGACCTCGCGACGGCGCTGGCCGCGGGGGCCGCCCTCGCGCTGCTGAGTTACTTCCTGTGGTCTCCCCACCTCATCGAGGGATTCCCGACGACGGGTTCCGACGTGGGCGAGCACATGTGGCTGCTGCACCACATGAGCAACCCGGGCTGGCCGGATTGGAACGCGAACCGCTACCCCCTCCCCGTATTGCTCGCTCGCCTGGTTGCGTTCTCGGGCGATCCCTACACGACCTGGCTGGCCGCGGCGGTGGTCTCGATGGGATTCGTGGGGACCGGGCTGTACCTCTGGGGACGCGCCGTCGGCGGCGTCGGCGCGGGGCTGGTGGTGGTGTTGCTGGTCGGGGCGGTACCCGACCTGGCGATGATGAGCCGGATGGTGAGCAGCTACCCGGCGATCCTGGCCCTGTGGACGTTGGGCGCCGGGGTGGCCGCCTATGCCCTGCGGTTCCCCCACTGGGGCACGGCCCTCGCCGCTGGGGTGGGATGTGGGGCCGTGCTTGCCTCCGACGCCCGCGGTGTGGTGCCGGGAGCGCTGATCCTGGTGGTCTGCCTGGCCGCCGCCGCGGGACAGCGATCCTGGCGATCCCGCGGATTGGCGGTCGCGCTGGTCTGCGCACCGGTGGCGCTCTCGTTCCTGATCCACAATCTGATTCCGCAGCCGCTGAAATCCCTGGAGATGCGTATCGAGGGTACGGTCCAGGCCAGCTACCACCGCGTCGGTGACGACCCGCCCCGGTTCGCGGGCATCTCCGGCGGATACGTCTGGGGCCGGAGCAACCCCCTCGAGTTCCCCACGACCATCCGCAACCTCCGTGCGTCCCAGGCGCGTCTCAACCCGGCCATCGCCACCAGCGACCAGCAGCGCCTGGACGTGGAGCGCCGGGTGGAGCCGCTGGTGTGGCCCATCGGAGTGCTCGCCGCGCTCGGGCTGCTGCTGGGAGGAGCCTTCCCCCGCTGGCGGGAGCTGCGGGAGAGCCGCGCGTGGATCCGGTGGGTCGACTGGCGCGGGCGGCTGGCTCTGTTGCCGGTCGTGGCCTGCGTGATCTGGTACGTCAACACGGTCAGCTACGAGTACTTCGCCCGGTTCATGGCGCTGGCTGCGCCCGGCTTCATCCTGCTGGCTGGGCTGGGTCTGGTGGCCCTCGGAGGCCGCGGCCGGCCCGGGTTCCTGGCGCCGCTGGTGGCGCTGCTGGTGCTGCAGTTCGGCGGTCCTCTTTCCGTCGGGGCCAGCTGGCGCGTGCCCCTGGTGGCCAACCCCGAGCTGCGCCAGTGCGTGGAGATCGCCCGCGGGGAGTCGCAGAGTCAGCCATCGCCGTCGGTTGAGAACTGCGTGCGGGCCCTCCAGCAGCGGTTGTTCTACCGGTTGGCTCCGCCCTTCGGCGGTCCGGCGGAACCGGAGGGTCCCCCGCAGCATCTGGACTCGCGGGGCCCGGCCAGCGGAGGCGCAAAGGCCGGACCCCCTCCGTCGGCCCCATCCCCCACGACCGACTAGCCTGGCGAACAGGGATGCCCGGCCGGCGGGTCGGTGGGTACGGGACCGCCGTCCCGCCAGGTGACCGGGACCTGGGACCAGACCTCGCGCAGCAGATCGCAATAGTCCCGTTGCAGGGCGCCCAGATCGACGACGGCGTGGTCACCCACTTCGGTCGTCGCCAGCAGACGCGTGCCGTCCAGCCGTAGCTGGGCGACGGGGCCGTGGAGTTCCATGTGATCCAGCTGGGCGCCCGTATCGCCATCCCAGACGCCGACGGTGCCGTCGACGAAGGAGATGACCAGGCTCCCGCCGGGGCCGGCGAGGGCGTGAGTAGGGGCCATGTCGGGCGCCTCGTCGAGGCGGACCGATCGGATCAGATCGCCGCCCTCGATGGGCCACAGCTTCACGTCCTTGGCCGGGTCGATGGCCGCGATGGTGTCCCCGACCCGCGCCGACACGCGGACGTCCCCCAGCGCGGGCACATCACCGAGGCGTTTCCCCGCCTCGTCGTAACGGATCACGTTGGCATCACCCAGCACGTGGATCTCCCCGCCGTCGCGATCCATGTGGCCGACGTTGTAACCGGGCAGCGGGACCGGCTCGTCGGCCCCCGGTAGATGTATCGCCACCTTGGATTTGTGTTCGATCACGCAGCCGGTGGCGGTGGCGAAGACCTTGGCCCCCCGGTGGATGGGCACCTCGTGGACGAGGCTGTCTTTCCCCAGGTCCCAGATCTCGAGTCGGTCGTCGAGGGTCAGGAGGCAGAGCCGGTCGGCCGAGGCATCCCCCGCGAACGCCGTCTCCTCGATGGCCCGGCTCCAGGCGGTATCGGGGGGCTCGCGCTCCCCTCCGCCGCCGGACAGGTCGGCCCAGCCCCGGTGGGTGGGGAGCCATGGAGGATCGGCGACGAGTACGGGCCCGCGCCAGATCGGGTGCCCGTCGGCTGCGGTCCAGAGCCTCACCATCGGCCCGTCGCCTGTGGCGATGGTGAGGCCATCCGGCGAGACCGACAGGGCGTAGTCGAGTCCCCAGCGGGCGTCGAATCCCGCGAGTTCCTCGCCGGTTTCCAGGGACCAGATCGCGGCCTTGAACTTCTCGCAGACCGCCGCCAACCGGGTCCCGCCGGCCATCGAGGCCACGGCGGGGAAGTTGGGCGCGCCTTCCGGGGACAGGTCACACGAGCCGGGGGTGAAGACCGCCTGCTGGCGTCCAGTTCCCGTATCCCAGCGGCGCAGGGACTGGTCCCAGCCGCCGGTGAACAGGGAGCGGCCGTCGGCGGTGTAGTCGATGCCCCAGATGTCGTAGCCGTGGCCTTCGAGGCGCCGCTCCAGTTCGGGGGGGTCGACCGAGTACACCCACGCCGTGCCGTCGGCGGAGCCTGCTGTCACCTGGCGGCCGTCGGGGCGCACCGCGATGGACAGCACGCCGGCGGTGGGACCTTTCATCGTCGCTTGCAGCTCGCCGGTCAGCCCGTCCCACAACCGCACGCTGCGGTCCATCGCCCCGGACGCCACCAGCCGCCCGTCCGGCCCGAACGCCACCCCCCAGACATTGGCGGTGTGTCCCTCCATGGAGTGCAGCAGCCGCCGGGTGACCAGGTCCCACACGCAGACCACCCGGTCGGTGCCCCCGGTGACCAGACGCCGGCCATCCGGGGAGATGTCCAGCGAGTAGATGCTGCGTTGGGGACCGCTCATGGTGCCGATCGCGTCCCCGGTGGCCGCATCCCAGATCCATATCGCACCATCCTCCCCCGCGGAGACCAGCTGCCCGCCCCCCGGTGTATGGACGATGTCCCGGACGTCCCTGCGGTGCCCGGCGCCCTCCCGCCGGGCACCTGCGACCCGGGTCGACCACATCCGCACGCTGTTCCAGTCCGCCACCGCCAGCTGGGAGGCGTCCGGAGAGAAGGCCATGCCGTCGACGTTGTACAGATCGTCCCCCAGCTCGGTCAGCAGTCGCCCTGCGTCCACGTCCCACAGGGCAACGGAACGCCGGTCCGAGCCGCAAGCCGCCAACCAGCCGTCGCGATACCCCAGCGCCATGCCGCGGATCCGGTCCGGTTGGCACCGCACTGCTGCCAGAGCCTCGCCGCTGGCCACGTCCCAGGTACGCACCGTCACGTCGGCCGCCCCGCTGGCCAGCTGGGTGCCATCGGGGGAGAACGCCAGCCCGTCCACCGTACCGTCGTGACAGGAGAGCGCCCGGGGCTCGCCCCCCTCGTCCAGGGACCACAGCCGCACGGTACCGTCGGCGCCCCCCGCCGCGAGCAGGGAGCCATCGGGGGAGAACGCCAGCGCATCAGACCCCGTCGACGGGCCCTTCGTCCCCGAGACGAGGGTTTGATCGGGACGCGTGCCGTCGGGTGATCCCAGGTGGATCGCGCCCGTCTGGTCGAGGGCCGCCACGGTCCGGCCGTCGGCGGAGAACGCCAGCGAAACGAGGGTCGAGCCCTCGACCTGCCAGCCGGGCCGCTCGGCAGCTCCGTCCACGTCCCGCAGCAGGAGCCGGCCCGTGCGCGTGCCCAGTGCGATCAGGGTGCCGTCCGGGGAGAAGTCGACACAGATCACGTCGTCGTCGACCTCCAGATCGGGGTCGAAGGGGGAGGCCTCTCCCGAACGAGCGTCGACCTGGTAGTACTGCTCGATGGCTGTCCCCAGGGCGATCCAGTCCCCGCGCGGCGACCAGCTCATCTGGGCGGATCCCGAGCGAGAGCGCAGGGTGCTCCGCCAGTGCAGCGGCTCCCTCTCCTGGCGCTGCCAGAGGGCGCGGGCGTGGGTCGAGCTCTGGATCTCCAGCGACGCGCGCAACCGGGCGCGCGCTTCGAGGAGGTCACCCCGGGCCAGGGCTGCGTCGGCGCCATCGGCCAGCAGCCGGGCCTGGCTGACCACCGCGGTACCGCGCTCCTCCTCGGCCAGCGAGCGCTGGGTTCGCGCCTCCCGGTAGAGGAACCCCAGCGCCAGCGCCACCACCGCCAGCGCGGCGATGATCACTCCGACCAGCCGCCGGCTCCGCTGGGTCCGCGCCTCCTGCCTTCGCCCGCCCGCGTTCAGGAACGCCCGCACCGGTCCCGGCAGCTCGCCGATGTGTTCCGCCCGCCGCTGGGCGTCACGGAGGGCGTCCCCCAGCCATACCTCGGCGTCGGGTCGTCCGCGCGCCTCCCACAGCGCGGCCGCCTTGCCGATCTCGTCGAGGAAGGCCAGCTCGTCCCGGCTCTCGTCGAGCCAGCGGGACAGCGCGCCCCAGTCGCGGATCAGCGACTCGTGGACCAGCTCCACCTCCGCACCGTCACCGCCCGAGCGGCTGCGGCGGGAGAGGAGGATCCGGTCGGCGACGAGGCGATCGAGGACGTCGGCCGCGTCCACGCCGTCCAGCAGTTGCCCCCGGGTCAAGGTGCGGCGCGTGCGCTCCGGTGTCACCAGCCGCAGCAGCAGCGAGCGGGCGAGCTCGATCTGACGTCGATCCAGGGAATCCAGCATCCCGTCGGCGTGGGTGGCCAGCGCCCCCTCCACGCCGCCGATCTCCCGGTAGGTAGCCCGGGGCAACCGCCGCCGCTGGCGATCCCGCCGCTCCCACAGCTGGGCGCAGGCGAACTGGAGCAACGGCAGACAGGCGGGCTCGCCCCGCACCGCGGCGACCATCTCGGTCGGCAGCTCCTCGTCCTCGAAGCGGTATCCGGCGTCCTGCAACGGGCGCGACACGATCTCGAGCAGCTGCGGACCACCCGGGCTGCGAAGCACCGTGATCTGACTGGTCAGTTCACGCCCGGCGGGGACCTCCGCCAGGCGGACCATGAAGTCGTCGCGGAGCGCCAGCACCGCCCGTACCGGTCCCGCCGGGTCGTCCGCGGCTGCCGCGACCGCGGCCAGGAAGTCGTTGGCCAGGGTCTCGTCATCGGTCTGGGTGAACAGCTCCTCGGCCTGGTCGATGAACAGCAGCACGCGCGCTCGCTCGCTGCCAGCTCGCGCAGCAGTACCCCGAGCCTGCCCGGCGTCTGGCGCAGGGCGGGCTCCAGGTCCTCGCCGCTTCCCGCCCCTGCCGAGCCCTCGCCGTGGGCGGACGAGACGGTCGAACTGGCATCCCACGAGCTGCCCAGCCAGGTGTCGTCGTTGGTCGCGACCACAGCGCCGGAGCTGAGCCGGCTGGCCAGGCCGCGGAAGGGATCCCGGCCCGGGCGCAGGGTGATCACGATCCACGGCCCCTGCTCTCGCAGGCGGGGGATGATCCCGGCTCGCACGAAGGAACTCTTTCCTGCCCCCGACGGGCCGACCACCGGCAGGATGGGCGTCTCGCGCAGCCGCTCGAGGAAGGCGCCGATTTCGGCGTCGCGACCGAAGAACCGCTGGCTGTGGCGCTCGTGGAAGGGCAGCAGGCCGCGGAAGGGGCTGGTCTCGCCGTCCCGCGCCTGCGGCGTGGGGTAGAGCAGGTCGTGGAGGGTGCCGTGGACCTCCTCGGCGGAAGGCCGCTGGTCCGGTTCCTTGGCCAGGCAACGGGCGATCAGCGACGTCAGGTCGTCCGGTACGGGCGCCTGGGGATCCAGTGCCGGTGCTTGGCTGTCGCTGGTGACCTGGAAGCACAGGGATCGCATGTCCGTCAGCTCGTAGGGGCGGTGACCGCAGAGCATCTCGTACAGGACCGTCCCCAGCGCCCAGATGTCCGTGGCGGGGGAGATCCGGCCCCCGCTCCACTGTTCGGGCGCCATGTACGACGGGGTGCCCCCCGCCCGTCCGGCCCGGGTCAGCGGTCCGGAATCCACGTCGCTGTCCCCGGGATCGAACGGGACCTCCTCGCCGTCCACCTCGGAGATGACCTTGGCCAGTCCCAGGTCCAGCACCCGCACGCGTCCATCCCGCGGGATCATCACGTTCTCGGGCTTCAGGTCCCGGTGGAGGATGTGGTGCCGATGAGCTTCTCTCAGGGCGTCGGCGACGGCCATGCCGATCCGGACCGCCTCCTTGACCCCCAGCTCCTCGTCCGCCATTCGCTGGCGAAGGGTCTCCCCCTCCAGGTACTCCAGGGCCACGTAGGGGTGGTCGCCGTGCTGGCCCACCGCGTAGATGGTGACGATGTGGGGGTGGGCGAAGCGGGCCGTGGTGCGCGCCTCGAACTGGAAACGCTCGATGGCGTCGGGGGATCCCAGCGCCCGGGGGTGGAGGACCTTGAGCGCCACCTTGCGGCCCAGCAGCATGTCGCGGGCCAGGTACACCTCGCCCATGCCACCCGCACCGAGCAGTCGCTGGACCTGGAAATTGTCCACCTGGGTGGGCTGCCGGGGCGCCGGGGGTGCGTTCTCCACCGCGGAGCCCGGCCTGGCCCGCCGATCGAACTGCTGGGTCGGGAGATCGTCGCCCAGGGCGCCGGCCGGACTCGCCTCGGGCGCGACGATCGTCGGCTGCTCGCCCGATGGCCGTCCTTCCGTCTCGTCCGGATCCCGCTGGCTCACGCCACTCTCCTCTTCGAAACCACGATCTCAGTGGATCGCGCGCGAGCGGTCAACTGGCCGGCCTTGCGCGGCGGCTCTCTTCCAGCTCGCCGAGGATGATCATCGGGACTACCTGCGCCAACACCCCGACGGCTACACTTGCCACTACCTCCGCGACTGAGGAGTGGATGCACGACGACAGCCGCCAGCTCGCGGGCCGCTGGGCTCTGGTCACCGGTGCCTCCAGCGGCCTGGGAGCCGACTTCGCCCGCGAACTCGCCGCCCGGGGGGCCGATCTGGTGCTGGTGGCCCGGCGGAGCGACCGGCTCGCGGCGCTCGCCGACGAGTTGACCCGATCCGCGGGCGTGCGCGCCGAGGTCATCGCGATGGACCTGGCGACGGCCGGGGCGGCGGAGGAACTTCGGCGGCGGACCGACTCCCTCGGAGTCGACGTCGACGTGCTCGTCAACAACGCCGGCTTCGGGCAACACGGTCAACTCCTGGACACGCCCTGGGAGCGGACGGCGCAGCTGATCCAGCTGGACATGGTCACGCTGACCGAGCTCACCCGGCTGTACGCGGTGGACATGGTGGCGCGCGGGCGGGGCTGGATCCTCCAGGTCGCCTCCGTCAGCGCCTACCAGCCCACGCCGACCTACGCCTCCTACGCGGCGGCCAAGAGTTACGTGTTGTCCTTCGGCGAGGCTCTGGCCCACGAGCTCCAGGGCACGGGGGTGCACTGCACCGTCGTGTCACCCGGGGTGACCGCCACCGAGTTCATGGAGGCGGCGGGTCATCGGCTGACCCTGTTCGATCGGATGTTGATGATGGAGAGCCCCGCGGTGGCCCGCGCGGGGATCCGGGCCATGCTGGCGGGAGCGGGCACCGTCGTTCCGGGCTTCGCCAACGCTTTCAACACCTGGGCGATGCGCTTCTTGCCCCGGGGATGGGCGACCGCGATCGCCGCGTTGACGATGCGGCTCGGGGCGCGCTGACGGCGGATCAGATCAGCTTGTTCTCGGAGCTGCCGTCGACCCCCTCGGCGCTGAACTTGAACAGCAGGGCGTCGAACTCGCCGCAGTCCGATTCGATGTCGCTGCAACGGAGCTTGCCCTCCCAGTAGCCGGGCTCCAGCCGGACCAGATCGATGGACACGATCTCCTGCTGGCCCCGCAGCACGGTGACGTTCACCGCCCGCACCTGGCCCGAGGTGTAGGCCTCGAACACCAGCTGATCGCCCGCCGCGGTCGCCTCGGGGTTGCACTCGACCCCCATGTCGCCGATGTGCACGTTGCCGCCGGGCAGGTTGGTCGGCTGGAAGCCGAGGACGCAGCCCCCGAACACCAGTCCGATCCACGCCACCGCGGCGAATCGTCTCACGTCTCACCTCCCGTTCGCTCCCGCCCGCAGAGCGGCTCCTTCGACTCCATTGTCGATCGGTCCTGGCGCCAAGATGAAACTGATGGTGAACGGGCGGCGTCAGAGGTCGAAGCGGTCCACGTACGCGGCGAACCGGCTGCGGATCTCGTCCGCCTCCAGCCCGAACATGGCCGCACTGTAGCGGTGGGAGCCCGGGTCGTCGGGTCGGCGCGCCTCCAGGTAGTCTCCCAGCAGTTCGTCGCTCGCCGGAGGTAGCTCGCAGCGCTGCTCGATCCGGCGGACGGTGGCCACCGGATCGGCGGCCAACTCGGCCAGGCGCACGTCGATGAACCGGTCCTCGCCCACCCGATCGCGGACCGTCATCGCCCGGGTGACCCCGGTCAGGAAGCGGTCGGATACGTGCGCACCCACGTCGAGGGGGTCGACCCGGCCCATGGTCAACCGGCGCGCCACCGAGACCATCGAGCAGTACGACGCGATGCACGACAGCGGCTCCCGGTGGGTCCAGACGATGCAGGCGTCGGGGAACACCTCGAGCAGGGCATCGAGGAACCACAGGTGCTCGGGGCATTTGAGGATCAGGCGGTGGGCAGATCGGCGGTGCAGCAGCATCCGCAGCTGGCGCTTGTACTCGCGGTAGGGCCAGACCATGTCCTGGTCCAGGAGCCACTCGCCATAGGGCTTCAGGCCGTGGCAGACGTCGCTGTTGAGCACCGTGAGCGAGTTGGACAGCAGGGGCCAGCACTCCTCGGCCGTGGTCGCGCGGACGTCGTGCATGGCCGCCATCTCGGGACCGAGGCGGGCCGCCCAGTTCAGGTCGCGCTCCACCAGGGCGATGCGCTTGCGCCGGTCGCGGTCGGGATCGGGATCCACCGGCGCCGGGTTGACCAGCTCCCAGAACTGCAGCGCCCGCCGATCGCCGGGCAGCGCCAGCAGGTTCTGCAGCAGGGTCGTCCCCGTGCGGGGGAAACCCAGCACGAAGACGGGTCGGTCCACCGGGATCGCCTCGGCCTCCGGATGGCGGGCGAAGAACGCCTCGATCTGCAGCCGATGGGTCACCGCCCGCAGTGCGTTGCCCCGGAACAGCACGTTGCCAAGCACGGTGTAGTCGCATTGCTCCACCGCCCCCAACATCTGGCGCAGGGGCTCGAGGAACCGCTCGTCGCCCCAGTCGTCCAGCCCGGTCTTGCGGCGGGCCTCGGCCAGCACCGAGTCGGGATCGCACTGCGTGATCGACCACCCCAGCGCCCGCGCCACCCCCATCCCCCGCGCCAGCCAACGCTCCAGGGTGCGGTGTTCCAGCAGCTGGAGCGTGGGCGGAAACTCCTGGGATTCGGTGGACGATTTCCGCGACATCGCGCCATCCTACTCCGTTCGGATGATCCGGGTCGGTGGGGGGCCGGCGGGGCGTTATCATCGATCCCGCGAGGAGAGACCATGAACGAATCCGCGCGCCCGCGGGTGGGTTTCACCTGCTCGTACACTCCGCTGCCGTTGATCCACGCCGCGGGGTTCGAGCCGTACCGGATGCTGCCCCTGCGCAATGCTCCGGACCAGGCCGGCGGCATCCTCCACGACAATCTCTGTCCCGAGGTCAAGCGGGTCCTGGACCGGCGATTGTCCGGGGACCTACCCCCGCTGGCCGGGGTGATCTTCGTCAACAGCTGCGACGCCATGCGCCGGCTGGGCAACGCCTGGGAGGCACTGGAGCTGGACCGCAACACGGCGATGCTGGATGTGCCCACGGTCCAGGACGCAGCCGCGGGTCGGTACCTGGCGGTCCGCCTCGAGGAGCTCCGAGACCGCCTCGGCGATTGGGCGGGTACCCCGGTGGAGGACGACACGATCCGCGCCTCGACCGCGCTGTACGACCGCCTCTTCGACGCACTCGCCGCCCTGGGAGAGCGTGTCGGTGAGGGGAACTTCGCGGGTGGGCGGCCGGCCTACCAGGAGTGGCTCAACCGGTCGGTCTGCGAGTCGCCGGAGACCGTGCTGGCCGAGCTGCTCGTCGCCCTCGAAGACCCCGATCTGCGGTCCGTGCCGTCGCCGGACGACGTGCCCCTGCTGGTGTTCGGCAACGTGTTGCCCGATCCGGAGGCCGCCGCCCTGTTCGAGGGGTGCGGCGCCCGGGTGGTGGACGACGACCTGTGTAGCGGCTCCCGCCAGCTGACCCGGGTCGGCGACGGTGTCGACGGATCCCCCATCGACCGCCTCGCGGCTGCGTTGATGGGCCGCCCGCTGTGCGCCCGCACCATGCGCCACGCCGACGGCGCCGCCCTGGCCGAGCAGGTGATCGCCGGGGTGCGAGCCGCGGGTGCCCGCGGCGCCGTGGCCCACGTGGTCAAGTTCTGCGACCCGTACCTGGTGCGGCTGCCCGCCCTGCGGGAGGGGTTCCGCGACGCTGAGGTGCCCCTGCTGGTGCTCGAGGGGGACTGCACCTTGCGTAGCCTGGGTCAGCAGCGAACCCGGATCGAGGCCTTCGTCGAGATGCTCAGGGAGGCGCCATGATCCTGCCGTATTTCGAGGACGTGGTCCGGGGGGTCGAGGCGAAGCTGGGCGCCGCCGGCCCCGGTGACCCGGTCGCCCGCAAGCGGCTGACCCTGGAGCTGGCGCGGCTGGGTGTCCGGCTGTTCGACGGTCAGCACCAGGTCGCCTGGTGCGGGATCGCCACTCCCTACGATCTGCTGGCGGCGATGGACGTCACCCCGTGTTTCGTGGAGTTCGTCGGCGCGACGCTCTCGTCCACCGGCATGGCGGGACCGATGCTGGAGGCGGCCGAGCAGTCTGGATTCCCCACCGACAGCTGCGCCTACCACCGCGCGGTACTGGCCGCCGACGAGGCCGGGCTGATGCCCGACGCGGACTTGGTGGTCGGGACCTCGCTGCCCTGCAGCGGCGGGATGGCGGTCATCGAGCAGCTGGCCCACCGCCACGCCTGGCCGCTGATGCTGGTCCATGTCCCCCCGGAAGAGGGCGAGGTCGCCCAGGCCTACCTGACCGAGCAGTACCGGTCGCTGGTGACCTTCGTGGAGGAGCGGACCGGCCGCCCGCTCGATCCGGCGCGACTGCGCGAGACAGTGGAGCGCTCCAACCGCACCCGGGAGCTGCTGGTGGAGGTCTACGCCCTGGCCGGGGCCGTCCCGACCCCCGCCCGCGGCCGGGACATGGTCAACCTGGGCATCACCGTCCCGCTGCTGTTCGGCACCGAGGCCGGCGAATCCGTGGCGCGGAGTTACCGGGACGAGCTGGCGGCGAAGCTGGCCGCCCGCGACCCCCACCTGCCCCGGGAGCCCCTGCGGCTGATGTGGCTGCAGAACCGGATCCAGTTCCGCAGCCCGGTCGAGACGCTGCTGGCCGACGAGTTCGGCGCGCTGATCGTCGCCGACGAGCTCAACGACGTCTGGTGGGGGCCCATCGATCCCGCCGACCCGATCCCGGGTATGGCCCTGCGCTCCCTGTCCAGCCCGCTGATGCTCTCCGCCCGGCGGCGCGCGGACCAGATCCTCGCGCTGGCCGAGCGCTACGCCGTCGACGCGGTCATCAACCCCTGCCACTGGGGCTGCCGCCAGGGCACCGGCACCCGCGGCCTGATCCAGGGCGCGCTGCAGGAGCACGACCTGCCCGTGCTCAACCTGGAGGTCGACTGCGTCGACGCCCGCCAGTTCGCCCACGGACAGATCCGCACGCGGCTGGAGGCCTTCGTGGAGATGCTGCAGCAGCGACGTGGGGCGGGGGGGTAGGAGCGGGGAATCCGCGTGGACATCTACTTGTCCTGTTCGCTCCTGGCCAGCCTGCCCCATGATCCAGCTCCGGGGAGGGAGATGTCGTCATCCGCATCGACATCAGACAGCGATCATCATCTGTATAAATTGGCAATTAGATTGACAAACTATACAAAAACGTCGGCAACCTGCGCTCCTTCACGACGTTCCTCAGGCTCTGCGCGGGTCGCACCGCCAACGAAGTCAACCTGTCCGCCCTGGCCGGTGACGCCGGGGTGACGCACAATACGGTCAAGGCCTGGCTCTCCGTGCTGGAGACCGGCTACCTCGTCACCCTGCTACCGGCCTGGCACCGCAACCTGCGCAAGCAGCTGGTCAAGCGCCCCAAGCTCCACTTCCTCACTTCCGGGAGTCGCGAGGGCTCGAGGTGGATGCGGTCTTCGAACGCGAGGGGACCCTGGTCCTGGTCGAGGCCCCTGGATCGCTTCTCGGCGCGAACCAGCTCCCTCGGCTTGACGGGACCGGTAGAAGCTCCACGAACCGATACGGCGCCTGACCCTCAGTCCAGCACCCGGAAGTCCACCACGTGGGGTAGGTGATCCGACGCCGTGTCGTTGTCCTCGGCCCGCAGTCCGTGGGCCTCGAGGGTGGCGTCGGACATCTGGCCGGTGTGCAGGACGAAGGCGTGGTCGACGGCCAGGACGCTGTCGGTGTGGATGACGAAGTCCAGGCGGCCGGGCCAGTAGGAGCCGCCGTCGGAGCGCCAGGTGTAGGCCAGCGGGCGCTCGGTCAGGCGGGAGACCTGGTCGGCCAGGGGGGTGCCGTCCCAGTCGGGGGCGTGGTCCTGGCCGTACCACTGCTCGGTGAGGATGTCGCCGGTCAGCAGGGTGGTCAGGGGCTGGGAGCCCTGGACCAGGTTCAGATCGCCGGTGAGGACCATCGGCGTGTCCGGGGGCAGGGCGTTCTCGTTCGCCGGATCGGTGATCTCCCGGAGGTAGGCGATGAAGCTGTCCGCCTGCACCTGGCGGTCCTGCTCGGCCTCGCAGCAGCTCAGGTGGGCGTTGAACAGCACCAGCCAGCGCCCGTCGGGCAGCTCGATGGGGGTGAGTGTGATGCGGTCGTGGAGGGGATCCCAGCTCAGGGGCCATTCGGTCACGAAGGGGGTGCGGCTGAAGGTCAGCTGGTTCCCGTAGCCCAGGACGTGCCACTCGCCCTCGTCCAGGGGCAGGAACTCGGGGATCCGCTCGATCACCCCCTCGTGGTTGGTGACCTCCTGGAGCGCCAGGATGTCGGGGTCGAGGGCGGCCAGGATCCGGCGGAAGCTCTCCTCGCGTGACGGATCGGTGATGCCGTCCCACAGGGTGTTCCAGGTCACCAGCCGGAGCGTGTCCTCATTCGTCCGGCCGATGGCCAGGGATTCGGGATCACCCACCGGCGTCGGATCGAAGGTGTAGGTCAGCCACCCCTCGTCCGGGAAGGCGTCGCCCTCGATCAGGCCCGAATCGCCCACGCTCCGGTCCTGCAGCACCAGCCGCAAGGGGGCTCCGCTGAACGACATCCCGGCCGGCGCGGCCTCCCGATCGATGGCCATCTCGAAGGTGGTCGAGGACACCGTCGGCGCCCCATGGAAGCCGAAGTCCACCGGGGTGATGGCGAACGAGCCGTCGGGACCGTGGGCCCGCCCGGCTCGCTCACCCAGGCCCCACCACAGGTCCGCGCCGATCCCGCGGATGCCCTCGCCGGTCTCCGGATCGTCGTCCATGTCGATGCACAGGGTCAGGGCGTGGTTCTCGTCGAGCTGGAATTCCCCGCTCGCCTCGAGCCGCAGGAAGAGGTACCGGTCGTCGTTGGCGATCCACACCCGGACCGGGTCGACCCCCGTGTCACCGCCGTCCCCGACCGGATCCACCGCCGCCAGCGGCAGCCCGGCCCAGTCGTCGAACAGGCCGTCGATGACGATGGGGGCAGCCGTGCTCTCCGCGGCCGCTGGTCCGACCACGAGGGTGCCCGAGTTGCAGCCGGTCAGGCAGGTGGCGGCCAGGATCGCGGCGAACCGAGGGGAGGGTGACGTCCGGATCAAGGGTCTCCTCAGGCAGCCGTCCGGCGCCGTGCCGGCGGAGGGGTCCGCTTGACGATCCTGGGCTCCCTACCGGGGCGTTGTCCAGTGGGCTGCGGGAGGTTGGCGGCGACCACGAACCCGCCCCCTCCGTCTCCCAGCTGGCGGTGGCCGCGTACCTGACCGGCGTGGTGGGCGTCAGCGATCCCGGTCCGCGAGCCCCTCCAGCTCCACCAGCAACGGTTCGAGCTCGGAGCCGGCGATGTCGGCGCGCGCCGAGACGAGGAACTCGTCCAGCTCCCCGAATCCCTGTGCCTGGTAGACGGCCGCCTGCAGGGCCAACTCCAGCCGGTCGACGCGGCGGACGAACCGGGCCTCCGGGCTGGTCCCGGCTTCGTACTCCTCCCACAGCGCCAGGTAACGATCCCCCTCGGGCAGCTTGGCCACGATACGCTCGATCGCGGTCCGTTCCCGCGCATGTTTGTCGGCCGCCGCGATCCCGTCGGCGGGGGTCATGTCCCCGGCGTAGGCCTCGCCCAGGTCGTGGAGCAACGACAGTCGGAGCACGCGGGAGACATCCAGCTCGGGCCGCAGGGCGTCGGCCAGCAGCATGGCCATCGTCGCGGTGCCGAATACGTGGTCGGCCACGCTCTCGCCGCGGTCGACGCCGATGCCCTTGCGAAGCCAGCCCTGGCGGAACAGCTGCTTGAGGTGATGGATCTCGAAGTACGCGCGCACGAGGGGTGAGGCGCCCTCGGGTTCCCCCGGCGGCGACGCCATCGGTGCCTTGATCTGCATGGCTCCCAGCCTAGTCGCGGGGGCGACGGCGCGCGCCGAGCAGCGCCGGTAGCAGGAGTCCGGCCAGCCAAGGCGGGCGGGCGGGGTCGGCCGAGCAGACGCAGTCACCTGCGCTGATGTCGAAATCGTCGTCGTCGCCCGTGTCGTCGTCTCCGGTATCGTCGTCGCCCGAGTCGTCGTCGGCCGTGTCGTCGTCTCCGGTATCGTCGTCGCCCGTGTCATCGTCGCCCGTGTCGTCGTCGCCTGTGTCGTCGTCACCCGTGTCGTCGTCCCCGGTGTCGTCGTCCCCGGTATCGTCGTCCCCGGTATCGTCGTCCCCGGTATCGTCGTCTCCCGTGTCGTCGTCTCCCGTGTCATCGTCTCCGGTATCGTCGTCGCCCGTGTCGTCGTCATCGTCCCCGGCGCAGTCGAGATCGTCCCCGTCGATGTCCCCGTCGCAGTCGTTGTCGATCCCGTCCAGACAGTCCTCGGCGTTGCCCGGGTAGGCCTCCGGCTCGGCGTCGTCGCAGTCACCCTGGCAAGGGGCGATGCCGTCGCCATCACCGTCGACCTCGCCGGGGGCTGGCGCCCCGTCGCAGTCGGTGTCCAGGCCGTCACAGCCCTCCGGGGCCCCCGGGTGGATGGCCGGATCGGCGTCGTTGCAGTCCCCTTCGCAGCCCCGCACTCCGTCCCCGTCGCCGTCCGCCTCCTGGAGGTCCA
The DNA here is from genome assembly GCA_964436045.1 of uncultured Rickettsiales bacterium. Classification (GTDB taxonomy): domain Bacteria; phylum Myxococcota_A; class UBA796; order UBA9615; family CAYRNR01; genus CAYTBN01. The sequence goes on from CAYTBN010000014.1 coordinate 63,901, forward strand.
GGATCCCGTCACAGTCGTTGTCGATGCCGTCGCACAGCTCGCTCGCGCCGGGGTAGACACCCGGATCACCGTCGTCGCAATCCCCGTCACAGCCCCTAAACCCGTCGCCGTCCCCGTCCGCCTCGTGGAGGTCGAGGATCCCGTCACAGTCGTTGTCGAGGCCGTCACACAGCTCGGTCGCGCCGGGGTGGGTGTGGGGATCCAGGTCGTCGCAGTCGTCGCAGTCGTCGCAGACCGAAAAGCCGTCGCCGTCGTTGTCGGACAGGTCGTCGACGGCGCCGTCACAGTCGTCGTCGAACCCGTTGCAGACCTCGGCCGCCCCCGGGTGGATGGTGTCGTCGTAGGGCTCGCAGTCGTCGTCGTCGACCCAGCCGTCGTCGTCCGAATCGGCCAGCTTGACACGGTACTCGTTGAACCCGACCAGGGAGGAGTACTCGCCGGACTCGTAGGAGTAGACGCCGGTGTAGCCCGCGGGCAGGGGCGCCGGATCGGTGTAGCTCAACACCATGTCGGCGTTCGTCCAGCTACCGCTCTCGTCGGCGGAGTAGTAGGCGTCGACCTGATCGTCGACCACGTCCAGCCGCATCCGCTGGTAGGCCCAGTTGTTGTCGTCTTCGCGGTAGTGTCCGTCGGGCCCGGTCTCGCTGGCCACGATCACGGCCTGCCCGCCCTCGACCCGGTAGAGGAACGCACCCTGCACGCCGTAGTTGGCGCTGCCGCCCGCGCCGTCGGGCGGCTGGGCATCCAGGGTCATCAGGAACAGGTAGAAGGTGGCCGGTCCCGACTTGCGGGTCACCAGTCCGACGGCGTCGTCGTCCAGCAGGGCGACACGGGAACGCACGGACACGGACTCCCAGGGCCCGCTGGCCTCCTGCACGAGGTGGTTGGTGGTGGCGCTCGACGGGATCCAGTCGCCACCGGATACGTCGGTGAGCGGATTGGCCTCGCCGGGATACCCATTGGTCGTCCACGGGTCGTCGTGGTAGCCCGAGACCCAGCCATCGGTGCCCGAGAAGTGGTCGACCACGGTGGTACCGAAGTCGTACTCGTACTCGTCGATCCAGGTCTGGGCGGCCGCAGATCCGGCGCAGGCGAGGCAGAGCGTGAGGGCCCACGCTGTGAGCCTGCGGTTCGAGGCTTGCATTCCGTCTCCCACAATCCGAAACCGAAGAACAATGTGGCACGGAACCCGGTCGGGGCAAAGCGGCAGGCCCGCCGCACCCGTCACTCCGGGTGGAAGTGGGCGGCCCGCTGCCCCGGCAGCCGACCACAGATCCCGGCCATCTCGCGCATCATCGCCGCTGCCCCGGGATCGAGCTGGCCCGGGATCAGTCTCCAGCGCCAGTTCCCCGTCGCCACCCCGGGCACGTTCATCCGCGCGTCGGAGTCGAGCCCGAGCACGTCCTGGATCGGCACGACCGCGAGGTCGGCGACGGACCGGTGGGCGGTGAGCATCATGTGGTAGTGGGCCGCACCCCCGTCCGACGCGGTGAAGCGGCGGAAGTGATCCCGCTCGTCTTCCCGGGCGCCGCGATACCAGCCCAGGGAGGTGTCGTTGTCGTGGGTCCCGGAGTACACCACCGCGTCACGGCCGTGGTAGACGGGCAGGTGTGGGCTGCAGCCTCCCTGGCCGAAGGCGAACTGCAGCACCTTCATCCCCGGCAGATCCCAGCGCCTCCGTAGCGCGTCCACGTCGCGGGTGATGAGGCCCAGGTCCTCGGCGATGAGCGGCGCTTCGCCGAGGGCGTCGCGCGCCGCCTGGAAGAACGCGTCACTCGGACCGGGCAACCAGCGGCCGTTGCGGGCCGTCGGCGCATCGGCCGGCACCTCCCAGTAGGAGGCGAAGGCGCGGAAATGGTCCACTCGCAGCACGTCGACCAGAGCCAGCACCGCCCGCAGCCGTCCGATCCACCACGCAAAATCCTCGGCCCGATGGCTGGGCCAGTCGTACAGCGGGGTCCCCCACAGCTGGCCGTCCTCGGCGAAATAGTCGGGGGGTACGCCGGACACGGCGGTCGGATGGCCGTCGTCGTCCAGCTGGAAGTGGTCCTGTGCGGCCCAGACGTCGGCGCTGTCGCGGGAGCAGTAGAACGGCAGGTCGCCGATCAGGCGGATACCGGCCTCCCGGGCTCGCCCGCGCAGCCGCTCCCACTGCTCGCGGAAGCGGAACTGGACGTAGCGCTCGTTGCGGATGCCCGCGTCCATGCGCTTGCGCCAGCCGGACAGCGCATCCGGATCCCGGAGAGCCAGATCCCGGGGCCAGGTCCACCAGGCAGCGTCCTTGTGGTGGCGGCGCGCCGCGGCGTACAGCGCCCAGTCGTCGAGCCAGCCCGCGTGCTCACCGCAGAACGCGTCGAACCGTTCGCGATCGTGCCCCACCCGGCGACCGAGGAAACGTCCGGCCGCCAGCCGCAGCAACGCCCCGTGGACCGTCCGCGTCCGGCGGAAATCCACCAGGTGGTTGTGGACCTCGTGGGCCTCCCGTAGCTCTTCGTGGCGCAGGTCACCCTCGTCCGCCAGATCCTGCAGGCTCACCAGGAAGGGGGCGCCGGCCCAGGTGGACTGGGCGACGTAGGGGTTGCCGTCGTCGGTGGGCCCGAGGGGCAAGATCTGCCACCACGACTGGCCCGCGTCGCGGAGGAAGTCCACAAACCAGCGGGCCGAGGGGCCCACATCGCCGACGCCGAGCTCCCCCGGCAAGCTGGAGACGTGAAGCAGCAGCCCGCAGGACCGGTCGAATCGCATGTCGCCTTCCCCTGCATGCCCCCGCGTTGCGGGGCTCCCATGCGCCCATCTCTACCACAAAGCCCGGCCGCCTCGCCGGGGCGGATCCGGGGTCGAGCCGCTATACTCCCCGGGCCCCGATCGCTGGAGGACGACGTGAATCAATTCCGCCGCGCGTTGCCCATTGCCTGGGCCGGGCTGCTGCCGCCCCTGCTGCTCCTGGCTGGCTGTCCGACCACCGACCCCGTCGACGACGACGACACCACCGCTGGAGACGATGACGACGCGACCGGCGACGACGACACCGCGGATCCGGAGCCGCCGTGGCCCGAGTGGGCGTTCCACCACTGGGTCTGGGAGGACGAGAGCACCCAGGACAGCCTGCTCGAGATGGTCGATGGCTACGCCGAGCGCGATATCCCGGTGGGTGCCGTGATCATCGATTCTCCGTGGGAGACCGGCTACAACACCATGGAGTGGGACACCGACCTGTTCCCCGATCCCCAGGGACTGATCGACGAGCTCCACTCCCGCGACATCCGCGTGATGATGTGGATCACCCCGGCGATCAACATCGACGTGGAGCCCCTCTACTCGGACGCCGCCGCGGCCGGCTACTTCATGCAGACCAGCGAGGACGGCGGCCCCGCGGTCGTGGACTGGTGGAAGGGCGACGGGAGCCTGGTCGACTACTTCAACCCGGAGGCGGTGGAGTGGTGGCACGGGCTGATGGACCCGATGCTCGCGATGGGCATCGACGGGTGGAAGTGCGACGGGCTCGATTTCGCCGCGCTCATCGCCGATTACTCCCCCGGGGCGGGCCGGGAGGTGGAGCGGCTGGAGTACTCGCACGCGTACTACAGGGAATTCCACGACTACACCCGCGAGGTGCTGGGGGACGATCGGATCAACACGGCGCGGCCGGTGGACAACTACGGCGCCGACATCGGCGGCGACGCGGTGGCCTTCGCGCCCGTGGACATCAACTGGGCCGGCTGGGTCGGCGACCAGGACTCGGACTGGATCGGCCTGCAGGCCGCGCTGCGCAACCTGTACTGGTCGGCCGACTACGGCTACGTGGCGTTCGGATCGGACATCGGCGGCTACCGCGAGGACGGCAGCGAGCTGGGCCGCGACAAGGAGACCTTCCTCCGCTGGGCCCAGCTGGGCGCCTTCTGCCCGATCATGGAGAACGGCGGCGGCGGCGCCCATTGGCCGTGGATGTTCGACGAGGAGACGGTGGCCATCTACAAGACCTACACCGACCTCCACCACGAGCTGCTGCCCTACCTGATGGCCGAAGGGGCGCGCGCGTTCGACGCGGGCACCTCGTTGATGACCTTCACGGGCAGCGCCACCTACGACTACACGTTGGGGCCCGACATCTTCGTCGCGCCGGTGATCGAAGCAGGGACCCAGCGAGAGGTGACCCTGCCGGTCGATGGGGACTGGACCTGGCTGTTCGGCTCCGGTGAGACCTTCACCGGGGGCACGACGCAGGTTCTCGACGTCCCCCTCGACAGCTTCCCGGCGTTCGTCCGCGTGGGTTCGGACATCTCCGCCACAATCCGGCAATGAACGAGGGCAGTGGCATGTCTGGCGCCGGAGCCAAGTTCGGCAAGTACCGCATCGTCCGCAAGCTGGGCGAGGGGGCGTTCGGCGCGGTCTACGAGGCGGTGTTGCCCGGGCCGATGGGCTTCACCAAGCGCCTGGCGATCAAGAAGCTGCGTTCCTACCTCGTCGCCGACGACCCCACCTTCGTCCAGTCGATGGTCAACGAGGCGCGCATCGGCGGGCTACTGCACCACGACAACATCGTCGACGTGGTCGAGTTCGACCAGGTCGACGAGAACTACTACATCGCCATGGAGTTCGTGGACGGCCTGACCTTGACCGAGGTGGTCGACATCTGCCGCTCTCGCCAGGCACTGCTGCCCCGCTTCGCCACCCTCAAGCTGGCGATCGATGTCTGCCGGGGACTGCACTACGCCCACGAGTTCCGCGGTGCCGACGGCAAGTCCCTGAACCTGGTTCATCGGGACCTGAAGCCGTCCAACATCATCGTCAACGACGCGGGTACGGCCAAGGTCCTCGACTTCGGCATCGCCAAGGCAGCGTCCAACCTGTTCAACACCACCGCATCGGCGATGTCCAAGGGCACACCCCGCTACATGTCCCCCGAGCAGATCTCCTGCGAGGGTCCGCTGGACCGCCGCTCGGACCTCTTTTCGCTGGGGGCGGTGCTGTTCGAGCTGGTCACCGGGCGGGTTCTGTTCGACTCCGAGTCCCTGCCAGGGCTGGCGCTGAAGATCGTCGGAGGCCTGCCGGAGAAGGACCTGGACGAGGCCGAGGTCGCGTTCCCCGGAACCCGCGAGATCCTGGCAAAGGCGCTGCAGAAGGACAGGGAGGAGCGGTTCGTGGACGCCCAGGAGGTGGCCACGGCGCTGATGGGGTTGAGCCAGCAGTACCCTCCCCAGGCCGACATGGGCGAGGTGATCAAGCGTCTGATCCCGGCCCGGGACCTGTCCCGGAGCATTTCGGTCAAGAGCACCGGAGATCTGAACCTGGCGACCTCGCCCGGGGCCCTGGCCACCTCGCTTGGCAAGCTATCGGAGCAGGAGCCGATTCCCCCGCCCGACCCCTCGTCGGCGGGCTGGGATCACTTCACGGCGGCGTTCGACAAGATGGCGATCACAGGCCAGGCGCCGGCGGTCCCCGCGGAGACGGTCGCCGCTCCCACCCCCCCCGAGCCGGTCGGCGAAGGCACGGTCTCGGTGTTCGCCGGTGGCGGAGGTGCCCCGCCCAGCGAAGCGACGGTGCCCGTGTTCAGTACCGGCGGCACCACGAAGTCAGACCACGACGCCCTGGGGGCCCCCCGAACGCGAGTATGATGGCCCCCGACTGGGAGCCGACATGTCGAAGCTGAGTGACTGGCTGGGCGGAGCGGGCAAGGTGGCGGTCAAGGCCGGCGGCGCCATCGGCCGCAAGATCGCCGACGGCTACGGGGCGATCGATCCGGACGTGATGCGGCACCTGCTGCAAGTGCCCCTGCTGAGCTACTCGTTGTTCGTCTCCCGCAGCGAGGACATCGAGGCCGGCGAGCCGGACGGGTACTCGCCGCTGATCTTCGTCCACGGGCTCGGCAGCCATGGCGGAGAGTTCCTGTTGCTGTCTCGCTACCTGCGGATGATGGGCCGCAAGCGCAGCTACGCAATCCGCTTCGACGACGACCAGTCGGTGGTCGAAAAGGCCGCCGCGCTGGCGCGCTTCATCCGCGACGTGAAGAAAGCCACTGGCGAGGCTCAGGTCGAGGTGGTCGCGCACAGCCTCGGTGGTGTGGTGGCGCGACTGGCCATCGCCAATCACCGGCTGGGCACGTCCGTGCAGACGCTGATCACCCTGGGTTCGCCCCACAATGGGACCTATCCAGCGCGCTTCGGCGCCACCTCGGACCTCCTGGACCTGAGGCCGGATAGCGAGCTGATGGAGAAACTCAACAGCCGCCCATGGCCGAAGAACGTGCGCGGCGTGACCTTCTGGAGCCGCAACGATCTGCTCATCCTGCCTGCGGAATCGGCGGCGATGGAGGGCACGGAGCAGGTGGACACCACCCCGTTCACCCACTACTCCTACCTGCTCGATCCGAGGTCGTGGGTCGCGGTGGCGCGGGCGCTGGACGGGCCAGCTCAGAGCTCGTCTTCACCGTAGCGGATCTCGAGGATCTCCATCTCGACCACCCCGCGGGGGAGCTTCACCTCGAAGAAGTCCCCCACCTTGCGGCCCAGGAGTGCGCGTCCGACCGGAGACTGGACGCTGATCCGGCCGTTCTTCGGGTCGCTCTCCTCCTTGTCCACCAGCCGCCAGTTCCGCTCCTCGCCGTCGTCCTGTTCGACCCGCACCAGGGCGCCGAACCGAACATCGTCCCAGGTGACCTGTTCCGCCGTGTCGATGACCACCACGTCCTGGACCTTGCGCGTGAGGTAGCGGATCCGTCCGTCGATCTGGCGTAGGCGTTTCTTGCCGTAGATGTACTCCGCGTTCTCGGAGCGGTCGCCGAGGGCCGCCGCGTCGTGGACCTGCTGGACCATGAACGGACGCTCCTCGTGCCACAGGTGATCGATCTCTTCCTGGATCGCCTGGTATCCCTTGCGGGTGATGTGTCGTGGCACGCGGGCGACCTCCGGATCCGGGTGACAGCCATCGATGGGCTGCAACCGCCCGTGCCTCCATGGTACACACGGTCGGGAGCGATGCGCATCTTGGTCCCCAACACGATCACGGCCGTCGCGCTGATGTGCGCCGTCGTATCGATCCTGCTGTCCCTGCGTGGCGAGGTGCACGAGGCCACCTGGTGGGTGCTCTACTCCACCCTTCTGGACCGGATGGACGGCGCCGCCGCCCGCGCGCTGAAGGCGTCGACCGCCGTGGGCGCCCAGATGGACTCGTTCGCCGACTTTGCCTCGTTCGGGCTGGCCCCCGCCTTCCTGTTCCTCGGCATCGCCGCGCCGGACCTGTCGCCCGGGCTGCTGCTGCCCGTCGCGGTCTACGTGATCGGCTGCGCGGTGCGACTGGCCCGCTTCAACATGATCGGCTCGACGGACCTGTTCCAGGGGGTCCCGACCACGGTGGCGGGGGGTATCTACGCGGTGGTGGTCAACGTCTGTTACCACCACGGTGTGCTGCCCGAGGGCCACCTGTGGCCCTTCGCGCTGTTGCTGGCTGGGTTCGGGGTGGCGATGAATCTCCCGTGGCTGCGATACCGCAAGCTGGGGAGGGCGTCCCGGGGGCTGAACGTGTTCATGGGAATCGTGGTGCTGCTGTGCGCCGTGCTGATCCTGTCCCGGCGTCTCCCGGAGATCCTGCTGCTGCTCACGGGGCTGACCCTGGTTCTGGGGCCGATCCTGTCCGCGCGAGCCCCCAGACCGCCGCCCGCCCGCCCGCACGAGCCCTGATCGCGCCCTACTCGTCGCAGAAGTCGAATCCCTCACAGCCGAGACCCAGGTCGTGGATCCGGTCGCAGACAAATTCCTCTGGGCCGTAGACATACGGGGTGCCGAACAGGAGCGCGGTGTAGTCGACACGGAACGTGCCGCCGGCCACCACCTCCGTCCAGCCGTCCCCCGCCGGCAGGCTGAACTCGTACGACTCGCCGGAGGCGTCCTCGATCACCACGTCCCAGCTCTCGAAGCCCTCTCAACCGTCGCAAGAGCCGCTGACCTCCACGTTCAGGAGGCACTCGTCGTCGGCAAGGGGCTGGCCGTCCGGGCCGGTGACGGAGCCCACGCCGGGGCAGCCCAACCCCAGCCCCGCCAGCGCGGCGAGGGTAGGGAACAAGTGTCGGAGGTGCCGTGTCACGGCTCCATTATCGTCGAAACGAGGGTCGCCGCGGTCTATCCTGGGGCCGTGCTCCCACGGAGGTTCCATGAGACGCCACGCGGCCACCGCGCCGATCTTGCTGCTCGCCCTTGCCGTCGTGCTGCCCGCCCTCGCCTGGTCGTCGATGACCGTGCGCAATGGGTCCGGATCGTCCATCGGCCGCGTCGACAGCGACGGCACCGTGCGCAACAGCTCGGGTTCGTCCATCGGCAAGATCGAATCGGGCGGCGGCGTGCGCAACAGCTCGGGCTCGTCCATCGGCCGGGTCGACAGTGACGGGACCATCCGCAACTCGTCGGGATCGTCCGTGGGCCGGGTCGACGACGACGGAACCCTGCGCAATGGCTCGGGCTCGTCCATCGGGCGCCTCGACGACTGCACGGTCCGAAACGGCTCCGGTAGCTCCAGGGGTCGCTTCGACGGCTGCGTGCCCGCCGACCGTCACGCGATGGCGGCCTACCTGTTCTTCTTCGAGCCGCTCCACAACCACTGAGACGCTGCCCCGCTCCCGCCGGCTCCTTCACCATGACGGTCATCCATCGATCGGTACCACTGCTAGCGTGGGATCCGGCGGAGGGATCCGCCCAGGAGGTGGGCGATGCGAGATCCGGCATGGTGGCTGATCGGCGGCGTCGCGCTCCTCCTCCCCCTCTGCGGTGGCTGTACCGCGCCCTACACCGAACCGGTCTGGGACGACGACACCACGGATACCTCCGATGACGACGACGACGACAGCTGGGGCGACGACGACACGGCGGGCGACGACGATACGGCAGGCGACGACGACACCGGTCCGGTGGACCATGACGGGGACGGCTACACGGTGGCCGACGGCGACTGCGACGACGACGAACCCGGCATCAATCCGGGCGCCGAAGAGCACCTCAACGGCGTGGATGACGACTGCGACGGAGAGATCGACGAGGGCACCGGGGGCGAGGAGGATCTGGACGGCGACGGATTCAGCGAGTTCGCCGGTGACGGTGACGACAACAACCCGGGGATCCACCCCGGCGCCACCGAGAACGAGAACGGGATCGACGACGACTGCGACGGGACCATCGACGAGGACACCAACGGCTACGACGACGACGGCGACGGCTTCACCGAGTACGACGGGGACTGCGACGACTACGACAACGACGCCTATCCGGGAAACGATGAGACCGTCGACGGCGTGGACAACAACTGTGACGGCCAGGTGGACGAACCGGTGGAGTGCGACTGCCCGGCGGCCAGCTCGCCGGCCCGGACGATCGACGTCTGTGAGGGCCTGCTGGCCGAGACCGTCAACGCGGATCCACTGCAGAAGATGGTCATCGACAGCTACGGCGGCGCCGTGTCCCCACGCTTCGGCTGCTGGCTGTTCGCCCTGCACACCGGCGTGATCGGCGAGGATCCGGCCCAGTTCGGGGCTTCGATGGGGCATTCGGTGACCGAATGGGACTTCACCGGACAGACCGCCAACTGCGGCGCCCCGCCGCCACCGGGCAACGACACCAAGAACGACAAGGCCGCCCTGGAACTCCAGCTGGAGGTGCCGCCCAACACCTACTCGTTCTCGGTGGACTTCATGTTCGTGAGCAGCGAGTACGAGGAGTGGCTCTGCACCCAGTTCAACGACACCTTCGAGATCTACCTGGAGAGCAACGGCCTCAGCCACGTGTCGTTCCCGGACCACGACGGCGACGGCATCCCCGAGGGCAACGTGGCGTTCGACGCAACGGGCAAGCCGATCACGGTCAACAACAACTACTTCGTGGTCACCGACTGCCAGACCATGTTCCACATCACCGGCTTCACAGGCCTGGGCTACGATCTGGAGTACGGCTTCCCCCCCGCGACTCCGTGCACCTCCAATGCCGGCACCACCAACGACGCGGGCTCCACCGGCTGGCTCACCACCACCGCCCCCGTGGTCCCCGGGGAGACCATCACCCTGCGCTTCTCGATCTGGGACGAGGGTGACGGCGTCTACGACTCGGTGGTCTTCATCGACAACTTCCAGTGGGACACCGCCCCGATCAACGATCCCCACACCGAGGACTAGTACCGTCGCGTTCACCGCCGGGCGTGGGTATCCTGCCGCCATGTCCGGACCATCGACGTTACCCGCGCCCGGTAAGGGCGAGACCTTCACCTTCGCCCGCTTCGGCCGGGCCTATCACCTGCGAATCCGCGACTCCGCCGACCTGCCTCGGGTGCTGGCGCTGGAGGAGGCGCTGTGGGTGGCGACCAGCGCGTCGGTGGCCACGCTGAACGTGGATCCGGTGCTCCTGGGGCTGCTGGACGAGGACGGGGACGGGCGGATCCGGGCGGGGGACGTCAAGGACGCGATCCGCTGGCTGCTTGAACACCTGTCCGACCCGGGCGGGGTGGGGGAGGGCAACACCGCGCTCGAGCGCTCCGCCCTGGCCGAGGGCGGGCGCGATGGCGAGAAGATCCAGCTCGCCTGGGCCAACGTGTTACGCCGCATCGACGTGCCCGCCGCGGACACGATCACCCTCGAACAGCTGCGGGGCGTCCGGGCCGAGCAGGAGAGCCGTGGGCTCAGCGAGGCCGGGGTGGTCAAGCCGGAGGCCGCGGACGATCCGTCCGTCCGCGCCCTCATCGAAGATGTGCTGGCCTCCGTCGGGGGCGTGGAGTATCCGGGCGGCGGTCGGGGCGTCAACGACGAGCAGCTGGACCGGCTGCTCGCGGAAGCCCGCGACCACCTGGCGTGGCTGGATCGGGGGGAGCTGGCAACCGGACAGCGGGACTCGCCGGTGATGCCCATGGGCGAGGAGACCGCCGCCGCGTTCGCCGCCTACCAGACCCTGCGGCCCAAGCTCTCGGAGTTCTTCGACCTGTGCGACGTGGCCCGCATCGATCCCGAGCTGGCGCGGGCCGCCTGGGAGGGGGACGGCATCCGCAAGGAGTTCCGGCATCGGGACTCCGAGGCCCTGCGGGGCTACCTGCAGGATTCACCGCTGGCGCCGCCGTCGGCCACCGGGTCGCTGGTGCTCGACGGGACCATCAACCCGACCTACGTCCCGGCCCTGGCCCGCTTCACCCGCGAGGTCCTGGGCCGCCTGCACGACCCGGTGGGACCGACCCTGGAGCGGGACGAGTGGCTGCGGATCGACAACCTGTTCGAGGCCCACCGCGGCTGGGTCGCTGACCGGCCCGAGGGTCGGGCCGGCGCTCTGGCAGAGGACCGCCTGCGGGCGATCGTGGACGACGGCGACACCGTCGAGGCCCTGCGCGCCCTGTTGAAGGAGAGCCACCGGACCGCTCTGGATCTGGGGCGGGTGCGGTCCCTGGAGAAGCTGATCCTGCTTCAGGCCTGGATCCTGCCTCTGGTCAACAGCTTCACCTCCTTCCCCGACCTGTACGATCCACAGCGGCGGGCGCTGTTTGAGATGGGGACCCTGGTGATGGACGGGCGCCACCTGACCCTGGCGGTGCGAGTGGCCGACCGCAAGAGCCACGCCCGGCTCAGCGACGAGAGCAACCTGTTCGTGCTCTTCGCCGAGGTCAGCGAGCGGGAGGGCACGCCGCTGTACGAGGTGGCGGTGCCGGTGACCTCCGGCGGCCGGGGGAATCTGGGTGTGGGCAAGCGCGGTCTGTTCATCGACAACCACGGTCACCAGCTGCACGCCCGCGTGGTGCAGATCGTCGAGAACCCGATCTCCTTCCGCGAGGCCCTGGTGGCCCCCTTCGTCCGCCTTGGCAACGCGTTGACCGAGCGGCTGGAGAAGATGCAGGAGCAGGCCAGCAAGCGCATCGAGACCGCTGGATTGGGGGCCGCGGATCGGGTGCAGCAGGCTGCGGAGACCCCGGCAACCGATGCGGCCACGCCCGTCGCCGCGGCCCCGGCGGCGACACCCGCGTCCGGCGGCATGGCCGGCGGCTGGCTGGCCGGCGGCGGCATCGCGCTGGCGGCCCTGGGTTCCTCCGGCGCCTTCGTGATCAAGACCCTGGCCGGCATGAGCGTCTGGACCATCCTGGGAGCCATCTCGTCCATCGCCCTGGCGATCCTGCTGCCGATCCTGCTGGTGGCCTGGCTCAAGCTGCGCCGTCGGGACCTGTCGGCGATCCTCGAGGGCTCCGACTGGGGTATCAACGCCCGCATGCGCCTGACCCACAGCCAGGCCCTGGAGTTCACCCACCGCCCCGACTTCCCCCCCGGCTCCCGGGGCGTGGTCCGGCGGGCGTGGATGTGGTGGCTGGTGCCGCTGGCGATGGCGGCGGCGGTCGCCGTCTGGTACTCGCTCGGGGCCTGGGCTCAGGGCAGCGGGTGATCGGCGAACCAGCCGATGGGGTCGCACAGGCCGCAGTTCGTGAACCGGGTCTCGGTCATCAGGGCTGGAATCGTCGTCGGCCGCCCCACAGGACTGCCAGCCCGAGGATCGCGGCCATGGAGCTCTCGTCGACGCCCTCGTTGGGGCTGCACAGGCAGGCGCCGAGGGGGGCCTCGTCGTCGCCGTCGGCGCTGTCGTCGTCGTCGTCGAAACACTCGCCGTCATCGCCGTCGTAGTGGGCGTCGCAGTCGTTGTCGACGCCGTCGTCGCAGATCTCGTCGGCGTCCGGGTGGACGAAGGGGTCCTCGTCGTCGCAGTCCTCGGTCTGGGGCCCCCCGTCGAAGCCGTCGCCGTCCACGTCGGTCAGGTCTCCGTCGCTACAGTCGTTGTCGACGCCGTCGTAGGGGATCTCCTCGGCATCCGGGTGGACCGTCGGGTCCTCGTCGTCGCAGTCCGGGACCCCGTCGCCACAGGGGGAGTAGCCGTCGCCGTCGCCGTCGAAGCCGTTGTCGATCACACCGTCGCAGTCGTTGTCGAAGCCGTCACAAACGTCGTCGGCGCCGAAGAACACCAGCGCGTTGCCGTCGTCGCAGTCCCCGCCGCAGGGGGTCTGGCCATCCCCGTCCACGTCGGCGTTCTCGTCCGTGAGTGGATCGCAGTCGTTGTCCAGGCCGTCGCATTCCTCTGCGTGGCCCGGGTGCACCAGCGAGGTGCCGTCGTCGCAGTCGCCCTCGCATTCGGAGATGCCGTCCTGGTCGTCGTCGATCTCCAGGTACAGGTCGTTGCCGCAGTCGCTGTCGACGCCGTCGCACTCGTCGTCCGCGCCCGGGAAGACCGCCGGGTCGCTGTCGTCGCAGTCCCCCTGACAGGTGTTGACCCCGTCTCCATCCAGGTCGTCGGCCACCCCGTCGTCGGCCGCGCCATTACAGTCGTTGTCGATGCCGTCGCAGACCTCGGCGTTGCCCGGATACGCCTCGGGTTCGTCGTCGTCGCAATCGCCGTCACAGGCGGTGACGCCGTCCCCGTCCCCGTCGACCGCGTCGCCGACGATGCCATCGCAGTCGTTGTCGAGCCCGTCGCAGAGCTCGGGCGCGCCCGGGTAGATGGTGGCGTCCGTCTCGTCGCAGTCGTCGCAGTCCGTGTAGCCGTCACCGTCATCGTCCACACCCAGGCAGAGCAACCCCGGCGTGTAGTGCACGGTGCCGTTCCAGGTGCGCGGCTCATCCGGACTGGAGAAGGAGTGGTCCAGGCAGTAGCCGTCCAGTACCTGCAGGTAGCCGTCCTGGGCCACCACGTCGCCGACGCCATCCCCCCACGAGTAGCGCAGGCCGCCGAACAGCGGGCAGCTGTAGACATCCACGTAGAAGCTCGCGGTGTCACCGGCGTGGATCTCGACCTCGAAGGGGATCGGCAAGGCGGTGGGGTTGCCCGAGCCCGCGGGGGAGATCCCCGAGGCGCTTCCCAGCGTGGTCCATGCGCCCGCGTTGGTCACGTCGGCGTACCCGGATCCGGTCTTGAACCACACGTCGGCCGAGCAGTCCCCGCCCACACCCGCGGAGACGTTGGTGTCGAAGCTGTTGATGGTCACGTCCTGCAGCGCCACGAGGTCGAAGATGCAGCCGCTGTGCCCCGAGTTGTCGTTGTTGTAGGTGGAGATCAGGGAGTCTCCGTACGCCGGGGTGGCGCTCAGCAGCGTCAGCGCGAGCGTCGCGCGGTGGACGAGCCCACGGGATCGCCGCATGCCTTCCTCCCTGGTCCAGAACATACACGACTCGCCAGCCGGGACACCGTTGCGCGAACAGCATCCGCCAGGTCCCACCACGCGGGTTCTTCTGGCGGACGCGGCCGACGTACGGGAGAATTCGCGTCACGTCGCCCCGCGCGCATCTGGATAACCAGCCCATGATCCCTCGACTGCTGGCCCCCCTCGCGGGTGCGCTGTATACCGCGCTGATGTTGTCCCCGGCCCACGCGGCCACCAAACCCGCCTGTCCCGAACTCGACGAGCAGCAGAAGGCGCAGCTCGCGGCCGGGGAGGTGGTGGCCTGGGCCACCCGCGACGATCCGGGATCCGACGTGGCGACCGCCACCGGCGTGGTGGAGATCCGCGGGACCTCACAGCAGATCTTCGAGGTCCTGTGCAGCGAGGCCCATAGCGTGGCGTCTTCCAAGGCGATGCGGGAGTGCCACATCGAGAAGGACGAGCGCCCCGCGCCGGACCATCGCCGGTTGACCGTGACCTACAAGATGAAGGTCGTCACCCAGGAGTTCCAGTGGACCGTGGTCCGCAACCTGTACGAGAGCCAGGGGCTGTTGACGTTCGAGATCGCACCCGACTACGAGAACGACATTGCCTGGACCGCGGGCCAGTACTCCATCTATCCGGGGCTGTCCACCGACACGGTGCTGGTGGTCTACGTGTCCAACCTGGACAGCGGTCGTCACATCCCGCGCTGGGTCGAGGAGGATCTGACCCAGGGCAGCCTCAAGCGCTACCTTCGCTATCTCAAGACCGCGACGGAGGCCGGCTGAACGGCCGTCACTCCCCGTCCAGGCAGAACGCCAGCAGAGCCTCCGTGCCGCCGCCGTCCAGCCGCAGATTCCACCGCTGGGCAGCGCTCCGGTAGAGGTTGACCCGTTCGTTCCAGAACTCCAGCGACAGCGCGGCCAGCTCGCGTTCGCGGGTGGGTTCCAGCGGGAAGGGGTCCGGGCAGAGCACTTCGTTCAGCTGGCGGATCCGTGGGCCGGCGTCACCGGTCGCCGTGTGCGGGTACATCTGACAGATGTAGGGCGCCAGGTCGTGGATGGTGCAGCGGCTGTTGTCCTCGTCGAGGAACACGCAGGCACCGCTCTCGGGGTCCCGGGCCAGCACCAGCTGCGCCGGTTTGCCCTCCAGGTAGACCACCGGCAGTTCGGAGGTCAGGTCGACGGTCTCGGCCGCGGCGACCTCCGTTCGAGGCTGGTTCCGATCGGCCGCGATCCGCATCACCTCCTCGGGAAGGACGTAGATCGCGTATCTCCGGCAGCAACTCGCATCACAGGCAAAGCAGGGATTGGCGGTCATGCCGCGCCTCCGACCGATCTCCCGGTCCCAGAACGCGACATCCCCACAGATCGGGGATCCGCGGGGATGTCTCGATTCTCGTCTGGCCCCGGGGGGCCGGGCTCAAGGGCAGTCTACCAGCGGTCGCGACCGCCGCCGCCACCGCCGAAGCCACCGCCGCCGCCGCCGCCGTAGCCGCCACCGCCGCCACGATCACCGCGGTCGGGACGCGGGCGCGCCTCGTTGACCACCAGGGTGCGACCGTCGACCTGGTGGTTTTCGAGGCCCTCGATCGCGGCCGTCGCTTCGCTGTCCTCGTGCATCTCGACGAAGCCGAAACCGCGGGAGCGACCCGTGTCACGGTCCGAGATGACCTTGGCCGAGGCGACCGAGCCGAAGGGCTCGAAGATGTTGGCGAGTGCGTCGTCGTCGACACTCCAGGGCAGGTTGCCCACGTAGATCTTCTTCATCAGTTCTCTAAGTCCTTGCGCCCGAGTGAGTAAATTTGAACCGAAGCCTGACCTCGGGCAATACGGCGGGTTCGTCATCCCCGGTTCGCTCCGGAGTCGCTGCGATATATCAGGTCATTGCCGTGCGAGAAACCCCAAAAGCGTCAGAAGGCCGGGTTTTTTCAGGCCGAACGGTGCCGCCGACGCCCCAGGAACGAGACCAGCCCGGACAGAATCGTCAACGCCCAGAGCGCATCGGACTGGCCCGATCCGCCCTGGCTGCTGATGCAGGTCAACCCCTCCGCCGCGTCGTAGCGGCCGCTGGTCCGCGGCGGTGGCAGGTCGTCGTGGGGCGGCTCGTAGGTGTCGTCGTCACCGATGTCATCGTCCCCGGTGTCGTCGTCCCCGGTGTCATCGTCGCCCGTGTCGTCGTCCCCGGTGTCGTCGTCGTCGGGCATCCAGCCGCCCGTGTAGGAGTCGACCCAGTCGTCGAACTGGTCCACCCGGGTGCTGCCACTGGTGCTCGTGCAGCTGTCGCCGCTTCCCCACGAGGTGGCACCAGCCACGTGCCAGCCGCCGGTGTGGTTGGTCATCGCCGGCCCGCCCGAGTCGCCCTGGCAGGTGTTGTGGCTGCCCGAGTACAGCAGGAACTGGGTGTCCCAGTCGGTGACCGGGATATCCACCTCGCACTTGGTGCCCGAGTTGTCCAGGCCGTAGTTGGTGTCACCGAAGCCGACGAAGGTCAACTCGTGCTGGTTGCCCAGCCAGCTGTTGGACGGTGCATCGCGATTGATGGGCACCGGGTCGGTGGGGCCGTTGGCGTTGATCACGACCACGGCGATGTCGTTGACCACGTCGTTGCCCCAGTTGTAGCTGGGGTGCATGTGGTAGTCGTTCGAGGTGCGCATCCAGTCGTAGTACAGGTACTGGCCCTGGTAACACTGGTCACACCAGTACACCTCGACGGTCTGGTGGAAGTCCTCGAGGCAGTGGGCCGCGGTCAGCACCACGTCGGGCGACACCAGGGTGCCCGAGCAGACGCTGCCCCAGTTGCCGTCCCACATCCCCAGGAACACCACCGAGTTCCAGCCGGTGGTGGTCGAACCGCCCACGATCCCGGCGTCCATCCCCTCGAGATCGCCGACCCATACGCGGTCGGGCGCGGGTCGACCCTCCGTGCAGTCGAGGCCGGCCAGGGCCAGGGTGAGCAGTGCGCACGCCAGCGCACGGCGGGACCAGGGGAACAGCCGGGGTTTGGCTGCGACTCGCATCAACTCCAGGGTAGCAGACCGCGGCGTTCCCTCCGTGGGGTGGAATTCGCCGTTCACCATCCAGGGAGTGATGAACATGACCGACGCCATCGACCGTGGGCGCGGCGAACTCGCCGGCCCCGACTACCCCGACCTGATCGCACGCTGTCACGGCTGACGGCGGCGAACCAGGACCAGCAGGGCCAGCAGGCAGGCGCCGATGCCCCCCGTGGTGGTCGGGGCGCCGCCGAGGACGCAGGTGCACCCGGCGGGGGGGATGTTGACCGAGATCGGCTCGCTCCAGCCGGAGAAGTTGCCCGCCAGGTCGAAGACGCCCCAGCGCACGGTGGTCGACGCGCCGGGGGCGGCGACGGGCCAACTCCAGGTGCAGCCCGCGCTGCCGAGGCGGAACTCCGGGGCGGGGGACAGGTCGGAGGACTCACCGCTCGGGATCGCGGTGTCAGGCCCGTCGATCCCCTCGATGTTGGCCACGTAGACCAGGCCCGTGTCCTCCAGGGTCAGGTTGACCACGTCGCTGGGCCCGCAGCTGCTTTGCATCCCGGCCACCCGGGCCGATGCCGAGGCCTCGCGATCGATCTCGGCGGGCACGGCGGGCGGTTCCGTGTCGCTGTCCGCGCCGACGGTGAACCGGCCGAGGATCTCATCGCCGTCGACCCGGATCTCGTAGGTCTCGCCTGTTTGCAGCGGGGAGGTCGGGGTCATCACGGAGATGAGATCGTTGTAGCCGGTCAGGTCGCTGTACTGGACCTCCACCGCCGTCCCGGTTCCGTCCAACAGCGTCAGCCGATACTCCGCCTCGCCGGTTTCGGCCCAGTACATGCCGCCGCCCACCCAGATCCGGGCGTTGGTGGGCACGTCCTGCTGCCCGTCCGCCGGAAACAGCGCCTCGGTCTCGAGCCATGCGCAGCTGCAGGCCTCGGCGGCGCGTGGGGCCATGGTGGCGAGGGTGGCCAGCAGGGTCAGCAGGATCCCGGCGGTGGCCGGTCGGGTTCCGTGGATCATCGATTCTCCTCCGTCGGTTCCTGGGGACTACCAGGCAACCACGGCGCCAGCTTACCGGGTCGTTCGATGCCCGGGGGCAGGAGGGCTCGTCAGGCGCGGGCCTGGCGCTGGGCGGGAGGATCCTCGGCGTTGACCCCGCCAGAGGAGAGCCTGGCGTAGCGGGTGATGAGTGCGATCTCGAACGGTGACAGGTCCAGGTCGACGATCATGCCGCCGGCCTGGTCGGGGGACGCCATCAGGCCGGTGACCCGCGCCGCGGCGTCGATCCGCGATTGGTCGCCCTCCAGGGGCAGCTCGACGCGGAGATCCAGCGGGGTGTCGGTGGATACCAGGGTGGGGGTCTCGATCACGAACTCTGCGGAGCCATGAAGCCGGAGCAGGTAGCCGTGGCGCCAGTCCCCGCGAGGGGGACGCCACGCGACGGGTAGGGACGCGTCGATCCGGTCCTGGCCGCGGCGTTCGACCCGCATCTGACGTGCGTCGGTGGCGACCCGGACTCGTTCGCGGATGAACGCCTTCAGCGCGCCCTTTCCGGCCAGGGTCAGCTCGAAACGCAGCCCCAGGCCGCTGCGGATGCGGCCGCTGATCGTGTCCTTGGCGTCGAAGCAGCGCACCACGTGGCCCGAGGCGATCACGCCCTTGGGCACCTCGCCCACGATCACCGAGAACTCCACCATCACCGGCTCGTCCACGTCGATGCTTTGCTCGGCCTCGATGAACAGACCCTGCATGGAGATGTTGGTCGCCTTGCCCCGGATCTCCCCACCCGCCCAGTCGACCTGTGCTACCAGCGAGGCCGCCGGATCTGCCTAGACCTTGCGCCGGGACTTCCTGGCCTTCTTCCTGCGTCGGGACATGACCCACTCCTCGCCCGTCGGACAACCCCTACGAGAATTCTCGGACGCGCGCGCGAAAACGTGAGCTCCGACGGCTCCGGACCTGGCCCCGGGGGGGCGGACGCGCTATGGATCCTGGACATGTCACGGGCGAAGAACATCGCGGTCGAGGTGATCCAGTTCGCCCCGATCCTCACGCTGGCGTCGACCTTCGTGGTCAGCGGCGAGGTGGACCTGGAGCGGGCCGCGACCTTGTTCGTCGTGGCTGCCGCCGAGGCGGTGGTCATCACCGGGCTCCTGGCTGCGCTGCGCCAACCGCTCAACCCGATCCTGCTGGGCGCCAACCTGTGGCTCGGGGTCGGGGCGCTGGCCTTCGGACTGTCCATCGAGCCACTGGCGGCGCTGGTGAGCCGGATCCGCGCGGGGGGACTGTTCGGCTGCGCCCTGGTCGTCGGTGTACTGCTGACGGCGTTCGCTCCGCGGGGATACGTGGGGGTCGAACTCCGCGATCGGGGCACGCAGCGCCGAGGATCGGTGCTGATGCTGGTTCTGACCGCCATCGCCCTCGTCTGGTCCGCGGCCTTCGTCGACAACATCCGTCTCGGCGGAGGCCTTCCCTTCATCGCGCTGAACGTATCGCGGCGGATGCTCGCCCGTCGGCTGCGGTAGAGTTCGGGGCGGGAGGTCCCATGGCGTTCCCGCTCGGCCTGGTTCCGCGGATCGTGGCGGTCCTCGGTCTCTTGCTCACGCTCACCTCGCCCTGCTCGGCCTTTGCCCAGCCGCTGGAGTGGACCCAGCACGGGGCCATCGCCGAGGGGAGTCAGTTCGATGCGGCGCGGGGTCCGGACGGCCGGGTGCACCTCATCTCGAGCCGCTACTACGCGCTGGCGTCCGACGGCACCGTGCTCGGCGACGAGGACCCGGGGGACGGTCACCAGGGTGATCTGGACTTCCCGCCCGCCATCGCCGTGGGCACCGACGGCGCGGTCCACGTGGTGACCCGTCACGACGGTGACTTCGAGGGCGGCAACGACATCCGTTACCGGCGGAGGAACCCGGGCGGGAGCTGGGACCTGGACTATCTGATCGGATCGCGGGAGCGCCGCAACTACGTGGTCGGCGTGACCACGGTGGGGGCGCGGGTGATCGCCGCCTACACCTCGGCCGGGGACGACGTCTGGGGGGACATCCGACTGTGGGAGGCTGGCGAGGACTCCGCGTCCGCGCTGGGGAACCTGTCCGGGATCTGGCGCGCCGATACCGGCATCCGTATGCGCACCAGCGGCGACCGCCTGTTCCTGGCCTCGGGCGTGCCCGACCCCGACGGCCGCGCCTACCTGCTGCACTCCGACGCGGGCGGGGATCTGGTCGGGACGCTGGCAACCAACACCTGGGAGCACCACGAGGGCAGCGGCCGCCGGGGCTTCGTCGACCTGTTCGTGGATGCCGGGGGCCAGGCCCACCTGACCTACGGCGCCGAACAGACGGCGCACTACAACCGCTACGACCCCGCGGGGGACCGGGTGTTCGCCACCGACGTGCAGATCGGCTCCGGTCTGGGCGAATGGCACATGTCCACCGGCCTGTCGGCGGTCGGCGCGTCGGACGACAGCCAGACCGTGGTGGCGGCCCTGCTGCTGTCCGATGGCAGCCAGCAGGCGAGCAACTCGGATCTGCTCTGGAGCTATTCACTGGACGGCGGGGCGAGCTGGACCAATCCCGCGGATCTGGGCGTCGACACCAGCGGCGGTGAGGGTCGCCTGCTCCCCCGGATCGTGGCCGTGGGTGATGACTTCCTCCTGTTCTACAGGGATGCCGGCACCGGCTCGATCAGTCTGATGACGATGTACGTGGAGCCGGATGACCCGGGTGACGACGACGACACGACGGGTGACGACGACGACACGGCGGGTGACGACGACGTCACGGGTGACGACGACGCGACCGGCGACGACGACACGGCCGGCGACGACGACACCAGCTCGCCGGGTCCCGGCGACGGGGGCTGCGAGTGTGCGCTCGCCACCGACAGTTGCCCGCCGCAGACCCACGCTATCCTGGTGCTGGTCGCGGTCGGGACCCTGAGCCACCGCCGCTGGCGACACCGCGCCTGAGGAACGATGCGAAATCGAATCGCTGCGACGACGATCCTGCTCCTGCTGCTGCCCCTGTCCACCTGCGGCGGCAAGGCGCCCGTCGGCCCCGACTCGGCGCTGGGCGCGGCGGGCCAGGAAGAGGCCGTGCTCGACGCCCTGGCGGACGCGGCGGTCGCGGCGGCGGCGATGGCCATCGCGCGCCAGGTGCTCTACGACGAGCCGCCGCCGGATCGCACGGCGCTGGCCGCGTTGCCGGGCCGCCGAACCTTCGTCTGCGCCTACCAGGAAAAGCCCCGGCGGCTGTGTGAGACCGGCGCTGGTGATGACCTGGCGTCGTCCATCGAGGCGGCCGCGACGGCACTGAAGGCCGAGGCTGGCCGCCAGATCGACCCGGCGGAGAAGGCCTCGATCCGGCTCAAGCTCGACGTGGTGACCCAGGCCGCGGCGAAGACCTTCAAGAAGGAGCACGACAAGCCCAAGGCGCGCCGGGTCGCCACCTACGGCTACTTCGTGCACACGGACTCCGGCCACGTCTCGTGGTTACTGCCCAGCGAATTGCTCGAGACGGGCTTGTACAACTCGAAGAAGGGATTCCCTCGCGACAAGGTGTTCAAGCAGCTGAAGCGTCGCAACGGCAAGGTCGACTCCCTGCCCGAGAAGTTCCCGTACGAGGAGTTCCAGACCATCGCCTGGGTCGAGCGGGATCAGCCGGGCGTCGTGCCCCCGGAGGTGTTCCGGCTCTACCGGCTCCACCCCTTCGAGTTCGCCGACGCGGACGCCGACGTGTTGCTCCAGCGAGCGGTCTGGGCCGCGGATTACCTGGCGTCGTCGGTCTCCGCGGAGGGCAAGATCCGCTACCGCTACCGGACCGCCCGGGACAAGGACAGCAGCTCGTACAACCTGCTGCGCCACGGGGGTACGACCTACTCGATCCTCCAGGCCTACGACCGCACCCGCTTCGAGCCCTACCTGCGGGCCTCGGTCCAGGCGATGGCGTATCTGCTCGACCGCTGTGACAGCGACGATCGGACGGGACCCTGGCTGCCCTCGGACCACCCCGACTTCGGCGACTCCCTGTACATCGTCAGCCCGTCAGGGAAGGACTCGCCCAACCCGATGGTCAAGCTGGGCGGTGCCGGGCTGGCGCTGGTGATGATCGACCAGTACGTGGAGGCCACCGGGGACACCGGGACCTACCTCGAGCAGGCCCGCGGGCTGGCCCGCTTCCTGGTCGCGTCCCAGAAGCAGGATGGCGAGTTCATCTACTACCCGTCCCGCTACCCTGGCGGTCCGCCCACCAGCACGAGCGATTCGCCCTATTACCCGGGCGAGGCGATCCTGGGGCTGATCCGGCTCCATTCCTGGGACCCAAATCCCCTCTGGAAGGACACCGCGGTGCGGGCCGCCGACTGGCTGATCGACGAGCGCGATGCGGGCAAGAGCGCTTCCTCGCTGGCCAACGATCACTGGCTGATGTTGGGGTTGAGCTACCTGTACCTCTACACCGAGGACAGCCGCTACCTGGACCACTCCCTGGCCCTGTGCCGGGCCGTCGAGCACCAGTACCTCAAGAACGAGGAGTACTGGGGCGACTACCCCGACTTCCGCGGCGGCTACTACAACCCGCCCCGCTCCACCCCAGCGGCGACCCGCGGCGAGGGGCTGGGCGCCGTCCTGGAGACCTGTCACCTGGCCGGTGCCGAGTGTGGCTGGGTCGAGGATCTGATGGCGGAGACCGTCCGCCACGAGATGCTCAGCCAGTACGATCCGGACATGAGCTTCTGGATGCCCGACCCGGCCAAGGCCTTCGGTGGTTGGAACGGCGGCCTGCTGGACATGGACGTTCGCAACGACTTCGTCCAGCACAACATGAGCTCGGTTCTGGGCTTCGAACGCCATCTACGCCGCGGCGAGGGCGTCACCCTGCCCGGGGGCCCCGGATGGACCGAAAAACGACTGGCGGGGACCGACCTCCCGGGGATCCCGGCCTCCGAGCTGGCCCCGCTGCGGGCGGCGAGCCTGCGGCACCGGGGGCGGACGATCTGGGAGTCCGAGTTCGAGTCCGAGTCCGAGACAGGGATTCCTTGAGTGGGCCTGGCGTCCCCTGATCCGGCTGCTGCGCCGCAAGAGACGCTAGCGCAGGGGCGCCAGCAGCCGCGGGCGCGCAGGGTCGGGAAGGTGTCGGTCGGGAGGTGGCGGTGGCGGGACGGCGTGACTGGTGGCGCGAGACCACCGTCTACCAGATCTACCCACGCTCGTTCGCCGACAGCGACGGCGACGGGATCGGGGATCTCGAGGGGGTGATATCGCGGCTCGACTACCTGGGGGAGCTGGGGGTCGAGACGCTGTGGCTGTCGCCGTTCTTCCCCAGCCCGGGAAGGGACGTGGGCTACGATATCAGCGACTACCGCGGCGTGGCCCAGGAGTACGGGACCCTCGGGACCGCCGGCCGCCTGATCGACGAGCTCCATCGGCGCGACATGCGCCTGGTGCTGGACATGGTGCTCAACCACACCAGCGACGAACACCCGTGGTTCGTCGAGTCCCGCTCCAGCCGCGACAACCCCAGGCGCGACTGGTACGTGTGGCGGGATGGACGCCGGCCCGGTGGCGGGGCACCACCGAACAACTGGCACGCGATGATCGGGGGAAGTGGCTGGCACCACGATCCAGCCACCGACCATCGGTGGTGGACGAATACCCGGAGCCACCCCGCTTCCTGGTCGGCGAGGTCACCGGCTCGATGGAGCAGGTCCGCGCCCACTGCGGCGAACACGCCGACGGGCTGAACCTGGCGTTCCTCTTCCATTCGCTGGGTGTGAAGCTGGACGCCCGGGCGATGCGCGAACTGATGGCCGGCTACGAGGGCCTGTTTCCCGATCCCTTCGTGCCCACCTGGGTGTTTTGCAACCACGACCGGATGCGGCGCATCAGCCGGTTGGGGGGCGATATCGGGCGAGCGAAGCTCAACGCCGCGTGGCAGCTCACCGCCCGCGGCGTGCCCTTCATCTACTACGGCGAGGAGATCGGCATGGAACAGCGCCGGATCCCGATGCGCGATAGCCGGGACGCGCTCGCCCACCGGATGCGCTGGCTCCCCCAGCCCGCCGTGGATGCCCTCCGCCGGTTCGCGGGCGAGTCCATCAACCGGGACGAGTGCCGAACGCCCATGCAGTGGAGCGGCGCGCGAAACGTGGGCTTCTGCCCCGACGGGGTCGAGGCGTGGCTCCCTCCGCCGGCCGTCCCAGGCGATCGCTGCGTCGCTGCCCAGAACAACGATCCGGGGTCGCTGCTCGCCTGCTACCGCCGCTTCCTGGCTGCCAGGGCCGCACATCCGGCTCTCTCCCGCGGCGATCAGGTCCTGCTGCCGCAGGCCGACACGGGCGCCGACGTGCTGGGGTATCGGCGCGAGTCGGACGGGCGAGTCGTGTGGGTCTATCTCAACGCGTCGCCTCGACCCGCCGCGCTATCGGGAACCGCGTCCGGCCGTTGCCTGGTCAGCACCGACTACCAGCGCCCGAACCGGGTCGGTGAGATCCTGCAGCTGGGTCCGTGGGAGGGTCTGGTGCTCGAGGGGTAGGGCGCTATCCGAGGACGCCGCGCAACATCGCGCCGACGGCGTAGGAGCCCGCATTGGCCAGCGCGACCGCGCCGAGGGCCAGCAGCGGACCGAAGTGCTTGCGGCAGGCCACCGCCATCACCACCGTCTCGATGGCCACCACCGCCAGCTCGCCGCAGACGATGAAGGTGGTGTAGTCGTCGAACAGGTGGGGCCACAGGTACCACAGCTGGGGGTGGGTGATGGCCGTGCCCAGGGCGCCGGCCGCCACCACCCGCGTCCATGGCGCGTGCCGCCGCAGGATCAACACCAGCAGCGGCAGCTCCACCGCCCAGGTGAGCAGCAGGACGGGCAGGTAGGTGGTCAGCGGGGGATTCACGCCTGTTTGCGGCTCCTGCCCAGGGTCAGGGCGACCGCGCCGATCAGCGCCATGGCGAAACTCAGGCGGGTCGGCAGCTGGCTGGCATCGCCGGCCCGGCCCAGGCTGCAGCCTCCGGTCGGCGCGGTGTCATCGTCGTCGTCATCGCCGATGACCTCGAACTGACACGGATCCTCCTGCGCGACCTCCGCGGTTTGCTCCTCGCTGAAGTAGTACTGGTCGTTCGCCAGCCGGTAGGTGAACGTGGCCGTCTCACCTTCGGCCACGGGGACGCACTCGTCCAGGAGTTCGAAGGTGCCCCAGTGGTCGCACCAGCCCGGGCACTCCGCGACGCCGTCGTCGTCGCAGTCGTTGCACAGCTCGGGCTCCAGCTCGCAGTCGGTGCCGTCCGGGTGACACTCGACCCAGGTCTCCAGCGCGCCGGTCTCGGACCAGGCCAGCTCCCCGAGGTTCATCTCGTCTCCGTCGAGCTCCCGGATCACGTCGACCGCGCGGGGCTCCCCCTGGTTCGCCAGCGCCACGCGGACCCGTACATCGGGGCCTTCGACCAACAACTCGAAATCCCTGGGCGTCGGCCCGTCATTGGCGAGCGCCGGGGTAGCCAGCGCCAGCGTCACCGCGAGTGTCCCGAACCACCGTGTCGTCCTCATCGTTCTCCTCCAGATGTTGCCGCCGCAAGGTTGTATTTGTGCTGCGCGGTCGGTGCTCCCGGGGAGTGCAGAGAGTGTGCCACGGAGCGGGGCCGGGCGGGGACGGGGATCAGCCGTGCCCGGGCTGGGCAAGGCCGACGGCCAGGCAGCGCCCATCATCTCGATTTCCCCGATGATTCCCTTGACATCCTCGTCCGATGGAGACATAGGTGTGCCGCGACTTGTTCGCGCCGATTCCGGCGACAGCGCGCACCGTCTCTCGACTGAAACACCCATCCACGGGCGAGACGGCAGCCTTCCGGAACCGACTCTCTACCTTCGAGCCACGCCTTTCGCGCGCATTGCTGGCTCTCTCCGACCCCCCTCGCAAGAACCGAGGGATCTCTGGTTTCCAGACGAATGGATTTTCATGAACGGCTCTACATTTGCAGACCTCCAGCTACACCCGGCGCTCCTGTCGACGGTGTCGGCGGAGGGCTATACCGAACCCACCCCCATCCAGACCCAGTCCATCCCCCACCTGCTCGACGGCCGTGACCTGCTCGGCGTGGCCCAGACCGGCACGGGCAAGACGGCGGCCTTCGCGCTGCCGATCATCCAGCGGCTGCGGCACGCCCGGCGCGCGTCGCCGGGGCACGCCCGGGTCCTGATCCTCACACCCACGCGGGAGCTCGCGATCCAGATCGACGAGAGCTTCGGCACCTACGGCAGGAAGCTCCCCTGCACCCACACCGTGATCTTCGGCGGCGTCGGTCAGCGCCCCCAGGTCGACGCGATGGCCCGCGGAGTCGACGTCCTGACCGCGACGCCCGGCCGGCTGCTCGACCTGATGGGCCAGGGCGTCGTCCACCTGGACGAGGTGGGTGTCTTCATCCTCGACGAGGCGGACCGGATGCTCGACATGGGGTTCATCCACGACGTCCGCCGGGTGATCGACAAGATCCCCGAGGAGCGGCAGACTCTGCTGTTCTCGGCGACCATGCCCGACGCCATCTCCCGGCTCTCGCAGCGCATCCTGACCGACCCGGTGCGCGTCGAGGTGACCCCCGAGAAGCTGACGGTCGAGCGGATCGTCCAGCGGTTGCTCTTCGTCGAGAAGAAGGACAAGCCCAAGCTGCTGGCCGAGGTGCTGGGGGACCGCGAGATCGAGCGCGCCCTGGTCTTCACCCGGACCAAACACGGCGCCAACCGCGTGGTGAAGCAGCTGGGCCGTGCCGATGTGGTCGCCGAGGCGATCCACGGCAACAAGTCCCAGGGGGCCCGCCAGCGGGCGCTGGCCAACTTCAAGGAGGGCCGCACCCGGGTGCTGATCGCCACCGACATCGCCGCCCGCGGGATCGACGTCGAGGGCATCACCCACGTCGTCAACTACGACCTGCCCAACATCCCGGAGAGTTACGTACACCGCATCGGCCGTACCGCACGCGCGGGGGCCGACGGCATGGCGATCTCCTTCTGTGAAGTGGACGAGCGGCCCTACCTCAAGGACATCGAGCGTCTGATCCGGCAGAGCGTGCCTGTGGTGCATGGACACCGCTTCGAGTCGACGGTCCCCCACGACAAGGGGCGGCCGGCGCCCAGGAAGCGGCCCGCCTCCAACGGCCGTCGACGGCGGGGGTCGCGGCGCCCGCGCCACAACGCGCACGCCTGAGCTAGCCCGCTCAGACCTTGCGCCACCGGCCTGGCGAGGGGCATCGTATCCCCGCGGAAGGGAGTAGCGATGCGACTCGAGGACAAGGTGATCCTGATCACGGGCGCCAGCCGCGGCGTCGGCGCCGCTTGCGCCGAGGCCTGTGCCCGCGAGGGCGCGCGGCTGGCGCTGGCGGCCAAGACCGTCGAGCCCCATCCCACTCTGCCCGGCACCCTCGGTCAGACCGCCGACGCGGTCCGAGCCCACGGCAGCGAGGCGCTGGTCCTACCGTGCGACGTGCGGTTCGAGGATCAGGTGAACGCGATGGTCGAGCAGACCGTCGCCCACTACGGCCGGCTGGACGTGCTGATCAACAACGCCGGAGCGATATTCCTGTCCTCGGTGGCCGAGTTTCCGGCCAAGCGCTTCGACCTGGTGATGGGGATCAACGTCCGGGCCGCCTTCCTGGCCAGCCGTGCCGCGATCCCCCACATGCGGGCGGGGGGCGGCGGGCACGTGCTGATGATGTCGCCACCGGTCAATCCTGCCGCCGGGGTGTCCAAGTCGCCTTACCTGATCTCCAAGATCGGCATGACCGTGCTGGCCCAGGCCATCGACGCCGAGGAGCCGACCATCGCCGGCACCGCCCTGTGGCCCGTGGCCGGGATCAAGACCGCCGCGGTGAGCCTGTTCGGCATGGCCCGCGACCGCGATCTACGCACGGTCGACATGCTCTCCAGCTCCACCGTCGCCCTGGTGGCCCGCGATCCCGCGGAGTGTTCCTTCCGCGCCTGGCTGGACGAGGAGGTGCTGCGGGAGCTGGAGGGGATCGACGACTTCTCGGCCTACCGCTGCGACCCCGAGCACGAGCCCGAGCCCCACAGCATCTGGCTGGCGGATCCGGAGTGGAAGCGCTGAGCGATCCCGGGGGTTCCCTCGTCCAGATCTCACCTTCCGGAGTGGTAGAGCCAGCGCCCGTCGCGGCGCAGGAACTGGCTGCGCTCGCTGTACCCGGCGGGCTGGCCGCCGCGGATCAGTGTCACTCGGAAGTGTACCTCTCCACACCCCCGGCCGCGTGATGGTAAAATCGCGCCACGGCTTGCGCGTATGCCTGCACAGCACCTACTTCCGTTGATGATCATCGTCGTCGGGGCCTTTCTGGCGCCGCTGATCACCCTGCGCGCCCGTCGGCTGCGGGTGCCGGCGATCGTCCTGGAGATCTTGCTGGGCATCGCGCTGGGACGGAGCGGGCTCGGCCTGGTGGATTCCTCGCAGGTCATCGAGTTCCTGGCGGAGTTCGGCTTCATCTTCCTGATGTTCCTGTCGGGGTACGAGCTGGACCTGACCCTCCTGCGGCGGATGGGATCCCGTGCTCGTTCCACCTGGATCCTGCCGCTCGCGATCTTCGCCCTGACCCTCTGCGGTTCGCTGGCGTGCTCGCTGGCCCTGGGGCAGCTCGCTCCCGACCTGGTCGAGAACCCGGCGCTGTTCGCGTTGATCCTCTCGACGACGTCGGTGGGTATCGTGATGCCGACCCTCAAACAGCGCGGCGAGATCGGCGGTCGCTACGGGCAGATGCTGGTGCTGGTCGCACTGGTCGCCGACCTGGCGACCATGGTGCTGCTGACCCTGTACGTCATCTACTACGCCGAGGGCGTGACCTGGAAGATGTTGCTGGTCGTCGCTGCGGTGGCGCTGTTCGGCGTGGCCTGGCGCGCGGGCCGCCTGCTGCGGCGAGTGGGGCTGGTGCGCGCCGTCCTCGAGGAGCTGGAACACACCTCGACGCAGATCAAGGTGCGCGGCGCGCTGGCGCTGCTGGTGGTGTTCGTCGTGTGCGCCGAGGCCTTTGGCGCCGAGGCGATCCTGGCCGCCTTCCTGGCGGGTGTCCTGCTGTCCCTGCTGTCGGGCCGCAGCCGCCAGGTCCAGGCCGCCAAGCTGGATGCGCTTGGCTACGGCTTCTTCATCCCGATCTTCTTCATCATGGTCGGGGTCGAGCTGGATCTGCCGTCGCTGTTCGTCGACCTCCG
Organism: uncultured Rickettsiales bacterium; assembly: GCA_964436045.1. Lineage (GTDB taxonomy): Bacteria > Myxococcota_A > UBA796 > UBA9615 > CAYRNR01 > CAYTBN01. Next base: position 93,226 of record CAYTBN010000014.1, read on the forward strand.
GGCCTTCCTCCTGGTGCCGTTGCTGTTGTTGATCGCGTTTGCGGTCAAGCTGGTGCCGGCGTCGCTGCTGGCGGTCGTGTTCGGCTGGCGGGCCGCGTTCGCGGGTGGCTTCCTGCTTTCGAGTCGGCTGGCGCTGATCATCGCCGCGTCGGAGATCGCCCTGGAGATCGGAGCCATCTCGCCCACGGTCAACGCGGCGGTGGTGCTGACCGCGATCACCACCTGTCTGGTGTCTCCGGTGATCTACGGGCGGCTGCGGGGTGAGCGCGCGACGATGAAACCCCGCGTGGTGGTCGGCGGCGCGGGACGCATCGGGCGCGAGACCGTCCGGCGGCTGCGGCGCCACGGCATCGAGGTGGCGGTCATCGAGCGGGAGGTGCGGCAGGCGAGCAAGCTGGATCCGGTGGGTAACGACGAGACTCACCCCGAGTTCGACCTGATCCAGGAGACCCGGGTGGTGATCGGCGACATGCGCGATGCCGAGGTGCTGGCGCGGGCCGGTCTGCGCGGCAGGGACGTGTTCGTGGCCCTGACCGCGGATGATGAGCGCAACCTGGCCGCCTGCCTGACGGCAAGATCCGAGTTCGGCGTTCAGCGCGCCATCGCCCGCGACAACAACCCGGCCAACGCCGATCGCTTCCGGGCCGCGGGCGTCGTCCCGCTGGGACTGCGCGCGTCGGTGGCGGCGGAGCTCGAAAACCTGATCCTGCGTCCCACCCTGGTGTCTCTGCTGGTGGATCCCGACGCCGATCTGTTCGCCTTCGAGGTGCAGGTGCGGCGCGCGAGCCTGGACGGCACGCGGGTTCGCGACCTGTCCGGCCTGGGGGATGCCAGGATGGTGGTGATCCGGCGCGGTGACGAGACCGTGCTGCCCCGTGGCGAGACCCGGATCCGCCAGGACGACTGGATCGTGCTGGTCGGCAATGCCGAGGACGAGGTCCAGCTGCGCGCCAGTTTCTGACCCCGCGGATTCAGGATCGGTGGATGGTAGTATCGCACGCAGGAGGCGACCCGATGCGGCCGAGATGGACCCTACCCTCCACCTGTGTGCGATCCGCGATCCCAACGCGGGGGACGAGGTGGCGGTCAAGCACGACAACGCCTTCGCCGAGAGCTTCGACATCCTGACCTGGGAAGGCTACGTGCGCACTGGCGAGGGCATCTACAATGCCACCTGCTCGCCGGCGTGGTTCTAGTGGAGATCCTGGAGCAAGGGGGGCACCTCTTCCCCGGGATCTGGTGCCATCTGCTCCCCGAGGAGTTCACGTGGCAGACGCCACCGCGGGAGCACCGGGCGACGTGCGACGACTGCTACCTGGTGACCCTGGGCGACTTCGCCGCGGACTGCCAGTGCTGCACCTACTCGCCCCAGATCCCCAACTTCCTGGTGGGGCTGGCGCTGAAGGATCCCCGCTCCCGGAACGCGATGATGCGGCAGATCGAGGCCGGCGGCGCGCTGCCGCGGGAGCTGGTCAACGCGCCCGGGCGCTTCCGCCGTGCGCTCGCTCTCCACGAGTACGGCCGCTTCGGCCGCGACATCGAGGCGACCTGTCGTTTCTACGACCGCCGGACCACGCAGTGCCAGATCTACGCGTACCGCAACTCGGTCTGCTCGACCTTCATCTGCGCCCACGATCACGGCGAGGATGGGGAGTACTACTGGGAGCGGCTGCAGCAGCTGGTCGGCCACCTGGAGCAGGCCGTCGCACAGTGGGCGATGGGGCAAGCCGGGTACGAACACGACCGGTACATCGAGCGCCTCAACGCGCTGGCCGACCGTGTCGAGTCGTGTACCGATCCCGCCGCGGAGACCTGGTCCGCCGAGGCCCGCGGCTGGCTGTGGGGAGATCGGGCGGGCCGGGAGGTCGAGTTCTTCGTCCGGTGCGCGGACGTGGTGCTGGAGCGACGAGAGGACCTGTATTCGATCGCCTGCGCGACCCGGGTCCGCCAGGCGATCGTCTTCGAGCAGGCGGTGGCGGACTGGATGCCCGCCGAGCTGCGGCACCAGGTTCCCACCGTCGCCGACGACGAGTACGCGGCGGAGCCGATCCCCAGCCTGTTCTACAAGCTGCAGCTCGCCACCCGCGCCCTGTGGAAGCTGCCGTTCGGCGAGGCACCGGTCGCCCTCGCGCCTGGCCTGGTCGTCGAGTGTAATCCCGGGGACGATCCCGTCGCGCAGGCCAACGCCTCGCTGACCCACGTGGTGCGCGTGGGGGACGAGCGGCTGTTCCTCTCGTCTGTCGAGGCGGACGCCCTGCGCCTCTTCGAGCAGCCCCGGATCCTCGACGAGCGACTCCTCGCGCGCCCTGAGATCACCGCCCTGCCGGAACCTCGGGAGGTCCTGGCGGTGTGGCTCCGAAGGGCTGTCCTGGAGACGCGCCAGTAGGAAGCCGGACCGTAGATCGAGGAGTTGCCCGCCTCCTCGTCTGCCCCGGGATCGTACCCGCGCGGGCGCCCCGGCGCGCGGGGTCATTTCTTGACAGTGGCGGTTGCCCCGCGTACCGTTCGAACGTTCGTTCGGAACACCCAGCAGAGGGCGAGACATGAGGTACGCGGAGACCGGCTTCAACCTGGAAATCGACCTCTCGAGGGGCAACATCGAGCGGGTGGCGACGGACCGGCGGGACACGGAGCTGTTCCTGGGCGGGCTGGGCACCAACGCCAAGATCCTGTGGGACCGGGTGCCGCCGGGTACCGATCCCTTCGACGAGAAGAACCTGCTGATCTTCGGCACCGGTCTGCTGTGCGGCACCTCCGCCGTCGGCTGCAACCGCACGGTGGTGTCCACCTTCTCGCCCCAGACCAAGCTGATGGCATTCTCGATGATGGGCGGCTTCTGGGCGCCGGAGCTCAAGTACGCCGGCTACGACAAGGTGATCCTGCGGGGCAAGTCAGCTGAGCTGGTCTACATCTGGATCCACGACGACAAGGTGGAGATCCGCGACGCCTCCCACCTGGCGGGCAGGGGCTCGGTGGAGACCGCCAACCTGCTGCGCGAGGAGCTCGACGATCCCAAGGTCCAGATCGCGTCCATCGGGCTGGCAGGCGAGAACCGGGTGTTCTTCGCCTCCATCGAGCAGGGCCGCTCCAGCGCCAGCCGCGGAGGCATGGGCGCGGTGATGGGCGACAAGGGCGTCAAGGCGATCGCGGTGCGGGGCACCGGGGACGTCAACGTGGCCCGCCCCGCCGAGTTCATGGAGCTGATGCACGAGGTGCTCGACTACATCAAGTGGCGCGAAGAGAACCCGGTCAAGGGGGTGATGCCGATCCTCACCGGCCTGGGCTCCCCCCAGGAGATGGCCGTCCACGACGAGAAGTGGCACACCGAGAACTTCATGTGGGGCAACTCCCGCGAGCGGCGCAAGGGGTTCTGGTCCGAGGAGATCGAGGAGAACTGGACCTCCACGATGGAGGGCTTCCGCACGCGGCTGATCAGCTGCCACAACTGCCCGATGAAGTGCGGGGCGACCATCAGCATCCCGGGTCAGCCGACCTACATGATGAAGTGCTTCTCCAAGCTGACCTACACCATGGCGGCCTACTCCGACCTGGACTTCGGGCTGCGTATCGCCCGGCTGGCCACCGAGCACGGCGTCGACGGGTTCTCGGCTCCCCAGGTGATGGCGTTCGCCCTGGAACTCAAGGAGGCCGGCATCCTCGGGCCCGAGCACTTCGAAGGTATGCCCGAGGACAACGAGGGCCGGTTCTACTGGCTGCTGGACGTCATCGTGAACCGCAGGGGCATCGGTGACGTGCTGGCCGACGGCACCTACTGGGCGGCCAAGGCCATCGGCAACGGCGCCGATGCGTTCGCCCACAACACCATCAAGAAGCACGAGCAGCTCCCCCTCAAGCTGAGCATGCTCAACCCCATCTACTTCCTGATGTACAGCACGGGCGAGAAGATCAACATCACCCAGATCGAGGGCAACTACCCCCAGGCGCCGTTCCGGACCCGCGAGGAGCGGGAGGAGTTCGTCAAGGACTGGATCCAGGTGCCCGACGAGAAGTTCAAGAAGTACTTCGTCGACTGGGAACCCCGCGGCGAGAAGTCGATGCCCCACTACCCGCCCCCGGAGATCGTCTGCGAGATCGTCGACTGGCAGGAGCGGATGCACTACATCGACGACGCGACCGGCATGTGCGCCGGGCTGTCGTCCTTCCCCTACAAGCCGCCCTACCACATCCACAACCTGCCCAAGATCATCGGCGCCGCCCTCGGCATCGAACTGGACGAGGACAGCCTGACCCAGATCTCGCGGCGCAACCGCAACCTGGTCCGGTCGGTCAACATCCGTCGGGGCATGCGGCGAAAGGACGAGAAGCCGCCCCAGAACCACTGGAAGCACCGCTTCCCGGAGCTGGAGCAGACGCTGATCGACACCTACTACCACTTCCGCGGCTGGAACCAGGACGGCATCCCGACCGTGGAGTCGCTGACCGCCCTGGAACTGGACTTCGTCGCCGAGGACTTCCTCGAGCGGGGGATCCTGGCCGAAGGGGAGGTGTGACCGTGAAGAAGGTGACGAAGAAGAAGATCGTCAAGACGATCCGCGTGGACGTGGACAAGTGCAACGGGTGCAAGGCCTGCGAGGTGATCTGTTCGTCGTTCCACGCCCAGCCGCGGCACAGCTCCAACAACCCCGAGCGGTCCCGGGTGCGGGTGATCCACGACCCGATCCGCGACATCTACGTGCCGGTCTACGCCGGCGAGTACGCGATGGCCGAGTGCGCGGGCCGCAACCGGTACATCATCGACGGCAAGGAGTACGACGAGTGCGCCCTGTGCCGGGCGTCCTGCCCGTCCCGGGACCTGTTCAAGGAGCCCGACTCGGGCCTGCCGCTCAAGTGCGACATGTGCGAGACGGATCCCACCTTGGAGCAGCCCAAGTGCGTGGAGTGGTGCATGGCCGACGCGCTGATCTACGAGGAGCGCGAGGAGGAGGTCGAGGAGGTCGAGTCCCCCGCGGCCATCGAGCTGGGGCTCGAGGCGCTGGCCGACGAGCACGGGTGGCCCAAGGTGGCCGAGGCGGTCGCCCGCATGGCGAAGCAGGATTGACGCCGTGGAAACCGTGACGCCCTACGCCGAGATCATCGAGCTCATCAAGGAGGCCGGTGGCGACGCGTGCAAGCTGTGTTACCAGTGCGGCAAGTGTGACGTCGTCTGCCCCTGGAACCGGGTCCGGGACTTCAGCATCCGCAAGATCGTCCGGGAGGCCAGCCTGGGGCTGGCGGAGATCGAGTTCGACGACATCTGGCGTTGCACCACCTGCGGCACCTGCCCGGCCGAGTGCCCCCGCGGGGTCGAGCAGATCGAGGTGGGTGTGTCCATCCGCCGGCTGGCGGCCGAGTACGGGGTGTTCCCCGAGTCGGTCAAGGCGGCCCGCACAGCCGCGGGCGCCCTCACCGCCGAGGGTAATCCGCTCAACGAGGACCGGGCGACCCGGGCCGACTGGGCCGTGGGGCACAACGTGCCGGCCTTCGAAGAGGGCATGGACGTCCTGTACTACGTGGGCTGCTATTTCGCCTACGATCCGCGGCTGCGCAAGGCGGCGGTGGCCACTGCCGGCCTGCTGAACAAGGCGGGGGTCAGCTTCGGCATCCTGGGCACGGACGAGAGCTGCTGCGGTGAGAGCATCCGCAAGGCCGGCGACGAGGAGGTCTTCCGCGCCCTGGCGAAGCGCAACATCAAGACCTTCATCGAACGCGGCGTGAAGAAGATCCTGGTCTCGTCCCCCCACTGCTACGAGACCTTCCGCAACGAGTACCCGGAGTTCATGGTCTACTTCGAGGTCGTCCACATCTCCCAGTTCCTGGCCCAGCTGATGGACGAGGGCCGCCTGCAGATCGCGGGCGAATACGCAAAGAAGGTCACCTTCCACGACCCCTGCTACCTGGGCCGCCACAACGGCATCTTCGACGAGCCCCGCTCGATCCTGACCCGGATCCCGGGCATCGAGCTGGCCGAGATGCCGGATCACCACAGCAAGAGCCTGTGCTGCGGTGGCGGCGGGGGCGGGATCTGGATGGAGGTCCCCAAGGAGGAGCGGTTCTCCAACCTGCGGATGGAGCAGGCCCGCGGGACCGGAGCCCGGGTGCTGGTCACCTCCTGTCCCTACTGCGTCGCCAACTTCGAGGAGAGCCGCCTGACCCTGGGGTACGACCAGGAGATCGAGGTCAAGGACCTCAGCGAGATCCTCGCGGAGGTGGTCGAATGAGCCAGCTCACCGACAACCTCGCGTGTGGCACCTTCGGCGACGTGCTGGTCGTCGGCGCCGGGATCAGCGGTATTCAGGCCGCCCTCGACCTGGCCACCTCCGGCTTCAAGGTCTACCTGGTCGATCGGGCCCCCACCGTGGGCGGCAAGATGGCCCAGCTGGACAAGACCTTCCCCACCAACGACTGCTCGATGTGTATCGAGTCGCCCAAGTTCATCGAGTGTGACCGGCACCCCAACATCGAGATCCTGACCTACACCGAGGTGGACGACGTCGACGGCGTGGCCGGCGACTTCACCGTCTCGTTGACCCGCAAGCCGCGCTACGTGATCGAGAAGAACTGCACGGGCTGCACCACCTGCGTGGAGTACTGCCCCGTCGAGGTGCCCGACCCCTTCAACCAGGACCTGTCGGGCAACAAGGCGATCCACATCTACTTCTCCCAGGCGGTCCCGCTGGTCCCCTACATCGACGCCGAGTGCCTGTACCTCAAGGAGGGCAAGTGCTCGATCTGCGTGGGGGTGTGCAAGACCAACGCCATCGACCTGCACCAGAAGCCGGAGAAGCTGTCGATCAACGTGGGCGCCATCGTCCTGTCGCCCGGGTACGACGTCTTCGACCCGGCGGTGCGCGGCGACTACGGCTACGGCGAGATCGACAACGTGGTCACCAGCATGGACTTCGAACGGCTGCTGTGCGCCACCGGGCCACACGAGGGCGAGATCCTGCGCCCGTCGGACAAGCGCCACCCCCACAAGATCGCGTGGGTCCATTGTGTCGGCTCCCGGCAGATCATCGAGGGCGCCCACAGCTACTGCTCGTCGGTCTGCTGCTCGTACATCCAGAAGCAGGTCATCCTGGCCAAGGACCACGACGCCGACTGCCAGGCCACCATCTTCCACAACGATATCCGGTCCTACGGCAAGGACTTCGAGCGCTTCTACCAGCGGGCCGAGAAGCTGCCGGGGGTGGAGTTCGTCCGTAGCTACGTGTCCATCGGCCGCGAGGATCCGGAGACCAAGAACGTCTCCATCCGCTACGCCAGCGAAGACGGGGGCGTGAAGGAGGATGAGTTCGACCTGGTGGTGCTGGGTGTGGGCCTGGCGCCGCCCAGGAGCGCCGGGGCCATCGCCGAGCAGTTCGGCATCGAGCTCAGCGACCACGGGTTCTGCAAGACCGATACGCTCAATCCCGTGGAGACCACCCGCCCCGGCGTGTTCATCAGCGGCGCCTTCCAGGGGCCCCTCGACATCCCCGAGTCGGTGGTCACCGCCAGCGCCGCCAGCGCACTGGCCGGCGAGCTGCTGGACTACCGGCGGGGCAACCTGGCCCGGGAGCGGACCTACCCCGAGGAGCGGGACGTCACCGAGGAGGAGGCCCGGGTCGGCGTCTTCGCCTGCCATTGCGGGGCCAACATCGGCCGGGTGGTCGACGTGCCGGGGTTGGTGGACTACGCCAGGGGGCTGGACCATGTCTGCCACGCCGAAGAGGGGCTGTTCATCTGCTCCACGGACGCGGCCCAGCAGATCGCCGACACCATCCGCGAGAAGAAGCTCAACCGGGTGGTGGTGGCGGCCTGCACCCCCAAGACCCACGAGCCCCTGTTCCGCGACACCCTGCGGGAGGGCGGGATCAACCAGTACTTCTTCGACATGGCCAACATCCGCGAGCACTGCTCGTGGGTGCACTCCAAGCAGAAGGAGGAGGCCACCGCCAAGGCCAAGGACATCGTGCGGATGTCGGTGGCGCGGACGGTCAACCTCGAGCCGCTGCAGGAGTTCGACCTGCCGGTGAACAAGGCGGCGCTGGTGGTCGGCGGCGGTGTGGCGGGTATGACCGCTGCGCTGGGGTTGGCCAACCAGGGGCTGCAGGTGGATCTGGTCGAGAAGGACGAGGAGCTGGGCGGGATGGCCCGGCGCCTTCGCACCACCCTCGAGGGGCTGGACGTCGCCGAGTACCTGCATGGGCTGGTGCGCGAGGTGTACCGCCACCCAGCGATCCACGTGTCCCACGGGGCGACCATCACCGACGCGACCGGCTACGTGGGCAACTTCGTGACCACCGTGGAGTCCGAGGGGCGGACCAAGGTCATCGAACACGGCGCCACCATCCTGGCCACCGGGGCCGACGAGTACCGGCCCAGCGAGTACCTGTACGGCGACGACGAGCGGGTGATGACCCAGCTCGAGCTCGAGGAGCGGCTCGGCGGCGGCGACGAGGCCCTGGGCGCGGCCCAGACCGTGGTGATGGTCCAGTGCGTCGGCTGTCGGAACGAGGACCACAACTACTGCGCCCGGGTCTGCTGCAGCCAGGCGATGAAGAACGCCCTGGCGCTGAAGGACCGCAACCCGGACCAGGAGGTCTACGTCCTGTTCCGCGACGTGCGGACTTACGGATTCAGGGAGGACGCCTACCGTGCCGCGGCAGACCGGGACGTGCGCTTCGTGCGCTATACCCCCGAGGGCGGCATCGACGTGGAGCCGGCCCAGGGCGAGGGGCGGCCGGTGCTGCGGGTGACCCTGCCCGACCCGGTGCTGCGCAAGAAGCTGGCCATCGACGCCGACGCCCTGGTGCTGTCGGCGGCGGTGGTGCCGTCCGAGGGCAGCGCGAAGGCCACCAAGCTGTTCAAGGTGGCCCAGAGCCCCGACGGGTTCTTCCAGGAGGCCCACGTCAAGCTGCGGCCGGTGGACTTCGCCGCGGACGGGGTGTTCCTGGCGGGCACGGCCCACTATCCCAAGCACCTGAGCGAGACCATCGCCCAGGCCTACGGGGCCGCCGGGCGGGCGGCCAGCCTGCTGTCGCAGGATACGGTCACGGCCTCGGGGTCGGTGTGTGACGTGGACGAGGCCGCCTGCGTCTCCTGCGGAGCCTGCATCACTGCCTGCACCTACGCAGCCATCGAGTTCGTGGACACGCCGAAGGGCAAGAAGGCCCACGTCAACCCGGTGCTGTGCAAGGGCGACGGGCTGTGCAACGCCAAATGCCCCACCAACGCCATCATCCTCAAGCACTTCACCGACGAGGAGCTGCACTGCCAGATCGACGCGGCGCTGGCCGAGGACTGGGAGTCGGACGACCGCAACGGAGCACACGATGGGTAACACGCTCGAGTTCAGACCGAGGGTCGTGGCCTTCCTGTGCCACTGGTGAGCGTATAGCGCCGCGGACCTGGCTGGAGTTTCCAGGCAGCAATACACCACCGACATCAAGATCATCCGGGTCATGTGCACCGGCCGGGTGGACCTGTCGTTCATCCTGCGCGCCCTCTCCAAGGGCGCCGACGGTGTGTTCATCGGCGGTTGCTGGCCCGGCGAGTGCCACTACATCACCGAGGGCAACTACGACGCCCTGGCCAACCTGCACCTGTGCCGCAAGCTGCTGCAGCGGGTGGGCGTGGACACGGGCAGGCTGCGGTTGGAGTGGGTGGCGGCGTCCGAGGGCAGCCGCTTCGCCGAGGTGATGGACAACTTCGTCGGCACGCTCGAGGGGCTCGGCCCGCTGGGGGCTGACGGGGGCGACAGCGCGCTGAAGGGCAAACTCGCGGCCGTCGAGCGGCTGGTCCCCTACATCAAGCTGGTGGAGCGCGAGCGGCTGCGGACGCCGGCCAGGGACGAGGAGGCGGTCAACGCCCACTACACCAGCGACGAGATCAACCGGCTGTTCGACGAGCTCGTCGGCAGCAAGCTGGTGACCAGCCAGATCCTGTCGCTGCTCGGGGAGGGACCCCGCTCCACGTCGCAGATCGCCGAACATCTGGAGCTGGCGCCTTCCGAGGTGTCGCGTCACATGAAGAACACGTCGCGGCAGGGGCTGGTCCGCTTCGACGTCGACCAGAACCGGTTCGTGCTGGCCTGAGGACGGGAAGAACGACGATGGATTTGGCACAGATCGATCGGATCATCGAGCGACACGGCGGCGGGGAGAGTTCCCTGATCCAGGTGCTGCTGGAGATCCAGCGCGAGCTGCACTGGCTGCCGAACGAGGTGCTGGCGAGGGTCAGCGAACGGCTGGGGGTTCCGGTGGCCCGGATCCAGCACGTCGCCACCTTCTACAAGACCTTCAGCCTGGTGCCCAAGGGGCGCCACGAGATCCACATCTGCGTGGGAACGGCCTGCCATGTGCGGGGCGCGGCGCGGGTGCTGGACAAGGTCGTGGACGCGACGGGTATCCAGCCCGGCGAGACCGACCTGGAGCTGAAGTTCAGCCTCGAGACGGTCAACTGCGTGGGCTGCTGCGCGCTGGGACCGGTGATGGAGATCGACGGCAAGACCCACGGCAAGCTGGCGCCGGCCGACACGGCCGACGTGCTGGGTAGCTACGAGTAGGACAAGACGATGGCACGGTTGAACTCGGCGGAAGCGCTGGAGCAGATGCGGCAGGAGGTCCTGGGGCGCCGGGACGCGGAGGCGTCCAGCGTGGCGGTCTGCGTGGGCACCGGCTGCCTGGCGTCCGGCGCCCAGGAGGTGTTCGACACCTTCGAGGCGGAGATCGCCGCGAACGGGCTGGCGACCGTGGTCGAGTTCCGTGGCACTGGCTGCCACGGCTTCTGTGAGAAGGGGCCGATCGTGGTGATCGAGCCCGGGGAGATCTGTTACCTGCAGGTCGCGCCGGACGACGTATCCGAGATCGTCGAGCGGACCGTGATCGCCCACCAGATCGTGGACCGCCTCCTGTTCGACGATCCCGCGGCCGGCGAGAAGGTCCTGCGGGAGTCGGACATTCCCTTCTACAAGCACCAGGAGCGGATGGTCTTCGGCCCCAACCGGACCATCGATCCCCGGAGCATCGAGGACTACCTGGCCATCGGCGGCTTCCGCGCCCTGACCAAGGCGTTGTTCGAGATGACGTCCGAGCAGGTGATCGACGAGGTGCAGGGCTCGGGCCTGCGGGGCAGGGGAGGGGCCGGATTCCCCGCCGGCCTCAAGTGGGGATTCGCGCGCCAGGCCGCGGGATCGCCCAAGTACGTGATCGTCAACTGCGACGAGGGCGATCCAGGCGCCTACATGGACCGCTCGCTGATGGAGGGCAACCCCTTCGCGGTGATCGAGGGGCTGCTTATCGGCGCGTACGCCATCGGCGCCGCCGAGGGCTACGTGTACGTACGCCAGGAGTACCCGCTGGCGGTGCAGAACCTGGGCATCGCCCTGGCCGTGGCCACCGACCACGGGCTGCTGGGCGAGGACATCCTGGGCTCCGGCTTCGGCTTCGTGATCCACGTGCACCGGGGCGCTGGCGCCTTCGTCTGCGGCGAGGAGACTGCGCTGCTGGCCTCGCTGGAGGGCAAGGTCGGAGAGCCACGGCCGCGGCCGCCCTATCCCGCGGTCAGGGGGTTGTGGGGCAAGCCGACCAACATCAACAACGTGGAGACCTGGGCCACCATCCCGCTGATCATCGACCGGGGCGCCGAGGCCTTCGCCGCCATCGGCACCGAGGGCAGCAAGGGCACCAAGATCTTCTCGCTGGTGGGCAAGATCACCAACACCGGGCTGGTCGAGGTGCCGATGGGCATCAGGCTCCGGGACGTGATCTTCGAGATCGGCGGAGGTATCCCGGACGGCAAGCAGTTCAAGGCCGTGCAGACGGGTGGTCCCTCCGGAGGGTGCATCCCCGAGGACATGCTGGACCTGAAGGTGGACTTCGACGAGCTGACCAAGGCCGGCTCGATGATGGGGTCCGGCGGCATGATCGTCATGGACGAGGACACCTGCATGGTCGATGTGGCCCGCTACTTCATCGACTTCCTCACCGACGAGTCCTGCGGCAAGTGCCTGCCCTGCCGCGAGGGCCTCAAGCAGATGCACAAGGTGCTCACCGGCATCACCGCGGGCCGGGGCAAGCCCGAGGACATCGCCGCCCTCGAGGAGCTGGCCGAGACCGCCCGCGAGGCCTCCCTGTGCGCCCTGGGCAAGACCGGGCCCAACCCCTTCCTGAGCACCTACCGCTACTTCAAGCACGAGTACGAGGCCCACATCGACGAGGGGCGCTGTCCCGCCCTGGCGTGCAAGGAGTTGATCACCTACTGGATCGACCCGGAGAAGTGCAAGGCGTGCCTGATCTGTCTCCGGAACTGCCCGGATGACGCGATCATCGGGGCCAAGAAGACCATCCACGTCATCGATCAGGACCGGTGCACCAACTGCGGGACTTGCCTGGAGGTCTGCCCGGCGCGGTTCGAGGCGGTGGTGAAGCTCTCGGGGGTCCCTGTGCCCCCGCCCATCCCCGAGGAAGAGCGGGCCATCGTCCGCAAGAGGAAGCAGGCATGAGCGAAATCCTCCTGCAGATCGACGGCAAGCCGATCCAGGCCACCGAGGGCATGACCGTTCTCGAGGCTGCCCACGGCGCGGGTATCGAGATCCCCACCCTGTGTCACCACGAGGCGCTGGAGCCGTTCGGCGGCTGTCGGCTGTGCATCGTCGAGGCCGAGGTCCGGGGGAGGACCTCACACATCGTGTCCTGTGTCTATCCGGCGGAACCGGATCTGGTCGTGCGGACCCGCACCGAGACCATCGACCGGATCCGCAGGACGCTGGTGGAGCTGCTGCTGGCCCACGCGCCCCACGCCCCGGCCCTGCTGGCGCTGGCCGAGGAGTACGGCGCGGACGCGGATCGCTTCGACAAGGACCCCTCGTTCTGCATCCACTGCGGCCTCTGTGTCCGCTACTGTGCCGAGGTCAAGGGGGCCCACGCCGTCGGCTTCATCGACCGCGGCATGCGCAAGGAAATCAGCTTCATCCCGGAGGTCGCGGCCAAAGAATGCAACGCGTGCAAGGAGTGCTTCCCGCTCTGTCCGACGTCCTATCTGCAGGCAGCGTTCGTCTTGACCGAATCCCTGGCGTTTCCCCCCTCCTCCTGAGACTCCCATGACCGCGAGAAAGAAGACCCGGCATTACACCGCGGCGGAGCGCACTTCGCGCGCGGCTGCGCCCGGAATGCTGGAGCTGATCCTCGAGGAGCCCCTGCTGATCCGGGTGGAGGACAAGCCGTACTCGGTGGTGATGCGCACCCCGGGCGACGAGGTCTGCCACGCGGCCGGTTTCTGCCTCGGGGAGGGAATCGTCAGTTCGCCGGACGATGTCGCCACCCTCGGCTACGACGAGGCGTCCGATCCGAACGTGATCGACGTCTGGATCGAACCGGGCCGCCGCGACCGGATCCACGAGCGCCTGGACCGGAGGTTCTTCGTCAGCCAGACCAGCTGCGGGATCTGTGGCAAGGAGCTGATCGAGGACCTGCACCAGATCCTGACCCCGCTGGATGACACCTTCGCGGTGGAACTCGACCAGGTCCTCTCGTGCGTCGAGCAGCTTTCGGCGAATCAGCAGCACTACGAGACGACCCGCGGCTCCCACGCCGCGCTGCTGTTCGACCAGCAGCTGCGAAACATCTCCTTTGCCGAGGACGTGGGGCGCCACAACGCCCTGGACAAGGCCATCGGCGGTGCCCTCCTGGATCACACCCTGCCCGACGCGCGCGTCCTCGTGATGTCGTCGCGGCTGAGCTACGAGCTGGTTCAGAAGGCTGCGCGGGCGCGCCTGCCGATCCTGATCAGCGAGTCCCGGCCCACCTCACTCGCCGTCGAGATGGCGCTGTCCCTCGAGATGACGCTCGCCTTCCCCGGGCCCGACTCCGAGCTGGTCGTCGTGTGCGGGGAACAGCGAATCAGGCGCCGAAGCGGGCGCTGATCGGACCTCGTTCTCTCCCAGTTCCAGGCCGCAATTCCAAACAACGGCGATCCCGTCGATTTTCCCTTGGTAGTTCGGTGGGGATGTGTTGGATGGCACTAACACTCGCTGATACGTCGTGAATTGGACGACGGGGCGAGGAGAGCATGACTCTCGGTCGAACCCAACACGGCCCCCGACGGCGAGCGTCCCGGGCCCCAGGACGAGGAAGAGGTACTGAAGAGATGTCCAACTGGAATCCATAGCGGTCTTCCAGCTTCGTGGCCATCGGAGCCGTGATCTGCACGATGATCGTCGGCTCCTTCGCGCCGACGGCGGGCGCCAGCGAGCGCCTGTTCACCTACACCAACCAGACCCCCGTGCTCCAGGCGGGCCAGGTGGAGATCGAACCCTCGTTCACCTCCCAGATCGGCCGCAAGTCCTATTACCACCGGCTGGATCACCGCATGGAGCTGGAGTGGGGGCTGGGCAAGAACATCCAGACGGCGGTCTACCTGAACTTCCGCGCCCAGGCGCATGACGACGGAGCCGCGATGGTCAAGGAGACCAAGTTCCGCGGCTTCTCCCACGAGTTCAAGTTCGCCCTGTCCGATCCGGTCGCCGATCCCCTGGGCGTCGGCCTGTACGTCGAGTACGGCATCCAGGCCCACGAGTACGAGCTGGAAGCCAAGGTCCTGCTGGACAAGGCGGTCGGCCCGGTCCTGCTGGCCTTCAACGCGGTCGGCGAGGTCGAGATCAAGCCCCAGGCCGGCGGCGCCGACCCCGAGCTCGAGGGCAAGCTGATCATCCTGTTCGGGACCTCGTTCCGGCTGTCCGATCACGTGCACCTGGGCTTCGAACTCCGCGAACTCAACGTGTTTGAGCACGGAGAGGTCGAGCTGGCGCTGCTGTCCGCGGGTCCTGCCCTGAGCATCACCGGTGAGCGGGCCTGGTTCGCTGCCACCGTGCTGCCCCAGATCCTCGATTTGAAGGCCGCGACTCACCACGCCCGGCGCAGCCCCACCGATCGTCCCGTTGGCCCCGTGTTGCGCCGTCGCCCCTCCGTCAGAATCGGCACCCGATCCGGGCTCCTCGGGGTAGGCTGTCGCCGATCCCGCCGTGGGCCTCTCCGGCGGTCTCGCCCGGACCGCCTTCCAGGTGAGAAGTACGGTGAGGATACTGGGGGTCATGGACGCCCCATTTGTCCCACGCCAGGTGGTAATCTTCCGCACTGCGGGGGCGGCGGCGACGCGGAGAGCCCTCCCCACAGGCTCCGGAGGTGACCGATGAAGTTCCTGTGGTCCGTTGCCTGGCGAAACCTCTGGAGGCACAAGCGGCGCTCGTTGATCACGGCGTTCGCCATGGCCACCGGGGTCGCGCTGTGCATGTCGATGAACGCCTGGACCGACGGCATGTACGCGGACATGTTCAAGGTCCTGGTCGAGCAGCAGCTCGGCCACGTGCAGGTCCACCACCCGGACTACCCGGCCAAGGGTCTGGTGTTCGACAGCCTCTCCGGACGCGAGGCGCTGCTCGAGAAGATCGACGGCATCGAGGGCACCGTGGCCGCCGCCGCCCGCATCGACGGCTTCGCGCTGGTCGGCGGCGAGACCAAGTCGGCGGGGGGGCAGCTGATCGGGATCGACCCGGCCCGGCACCGCAAGGTCAGCAACCTCCCCGAGCGGATCATCGAGGGGGAGTTCCTCTCGGACGGCGCGGCGAAGGAGATCATCATCGGCTACCTGCTCGCCGATGAGATCGAGGTGGGGCTGGGGGACGCGGTGGTCGCGGTCACCCAGGCCACCGACGGATCCACTGGCAATGACCTGTACACCGTCGTGGGCAAATACAAGACCGGCGACGTGGGCATGGACCAGGCGGGTGGCTACATCCACATCGCGGATGCCGAGGAGCTGCTGTACCTGCCGGATCAGGCCCACGGCATCACCGTGTTGACCGAGAACGAGGGGAAGATCGAGCCCTACGCCGTGGCCTTGCGCGCGGCTGTGGGGGGTGAAAAAGTCGAGGTTCAGACCTGGTGGGAGGCCTCGCCAACCGCCGCCCAGATGATGGGCCTGAGCGACGTCACCGCCTACTTCATGCTGGCCATCGTGTTCGGGGTCGCGGCCTTCGGGGTGATCAACACCATGATGATGTCCGTGTTCGAGCGCACCCGCGAGATGGGTGTGTTGCGGGCGCTGGGCCTGCGCAAGGGCAAGCTGGTGTGGCTGGTGGTGTTCGAGAGCTTCTTCCTTGCCGGACTGGCGGCCAGCATCGGGCTCGTCATCGGCGGATTGCTCGACTGGTACCTCGTCGTCCACGGCATCGACTTCTCCGGAGCGATGCCCGACGGCTTCTCCTACGATGGCGTGCTGCTCGACCCGGTGATGAGGGGCCTGGTCAAGCCGGCGAGCGTCTTGCTCCCGGTGATCGCCGTGTTCGTCGTCTCGATCCTGGCCTCCCTGTGGCCCGCCTGGCGGGCGACGAAGCTGCAACCGGTCACCGCGATCCGGGAGGAGTAGCCGATGCGGATGATCAAGCTCGCGCTGCGTAACCTGTTCCGCAACAGGCGCCGGACCGTGCTGACCGTGGCGGCCATCGCCGTCGGCCTGTCGTTGATGCTGTGGACCGTCAACTTCCAGAAGGGCAGCTACGGCACGATGATCCGCATGGGCATCAGCTCGATGGCGGGCCACGTGGTGGTGCAGGCCCCCGGGTATCAAGAGGAGAAGGAGGTGACGGCGGTGGTGGAGGACGTGGCCGGCGTCGCCTCCACCCTGGCCTCCGAGTTCCCCGACGGGGTGGTCGCGCCGCGGATCGCGATGGGCGGCCTGCTGATGTCCACCAGCACGTCGGTGGGGACCCTGTTGAACGGCCTGTGGCCCGAGGCGGAGATCCAGGTCCAGGATCTGCATACCAAGATCGTCGAGGGTAAGTGGTTCGGGGACGACGACCGGGAGATCGTCATCGGCAAGGCGATGGCCGACACCCTGGACGTGGAGCTGGGCGACAAGCTGGTCTTCATGGGCCAGAACGGCAGCGACGAGGTCCAGAGCCGCATGTTCCGCGTGCGGGGCATCTACCGCACCGGCTCGGACCAGATCGACGGACGGCTGGCCTTCGTCCACCTGGGGGCGGCCCAGGAGCTACTGAACTACGGGGACGTGGCCCACATGGTCACCCTGCACCTGGACGACCCCGACGACTCCTACGAGGCCACGGATCGGGCAGAGACCCTGCTGAGCGCGGACCTGGACGTGCGCAACTGGAAAGAGGCGCTCCCCGAGCTGGCCGCCATGATCCAGATGGACCGCGCCAGCGGCGACGTGATGATGGCCATCATCGGCCTGATCGTGGCCTTCGGCGTGCTCAACACCCTGTTGATGAGCGTGCTGGAGCGGACCCGGGAGTTCGGCGTGATGCTGTCGCTCGGGATGAAGCCCTCCCAGCTCGCCCGCCTCGTGCTCCTCGAGGGCATGACGCTGGGCCTGATCGGCGCGCTGGTCGGGCTGGGCCTCGGGCTCCTCTTCTCCCTCCAGGCGGTCTACCAGGGCATCGACTACGCCGCGTTCGCCGGCGAGAGCGGTGCCATGGAGATGGAAGGTCTGGTCTTCGACTCGGTCATCAAGGGAGCCTGGGATCCACTGCGGATGGCCTACTACCTGATCGCCGCGGTCATCTTCTGCGTCTGTTCCGCCATCTATCCCGCCTGGAGCATCAGCCGGCTGCAGCCCGTCCAGGCCATGCGCCACCACTGAGGAAGAGGGAGTCATCATGCCTACCGTCAGCGTTCGAGGCCTGGCTCGCGAATACAAACAGGGCGACCACATCGTGCACGCCCTCCGGGGTGTCGATCTGGATATCGAGTCCGGCGAGTTCACGGTCTTGATGGGGCCGTCCGGCTCCGGCAAGACCACCCTGCTCAACCTGATCGGCGCCCTGGACGAGCCCACCGCAGGCACGGTCACCATCGACGGTAACGACCTCGGTGGCCTGAAATCCGGCAAGCGGGCGGACCTGCGCCTGGAGCAGCTGGGATTTGTATTCCAGTCCTACAACCTGATCCCGGTGCTGACGGCCTACGAGAACGCCGATTTCGTGCTGATGCTGCGCGGCGTGCCCCCGGCCGAGCGCAAGCAGCGGGTGATGGAGACGCTCAAGGCTGTGGGCCTCGAGGGGCTGGAGAATCGCCGGCCCAACCAGCTCTCCGGTGGCCAGCAGCAGCGGGTGGCGGTCGCCCGGGCCATCGCCGGCAATCCGGCGCTGGTGCTGGCCGACGAGCCCACCGCCAACCTGGACTCCAAGACCAGCGGTGAGCTGATCGATCTGATGAAACAGCTCAACGTGGAGCAGGGGGTGACCTTCCTGTTCGCCACCCACGACCCCAGCGTGATGGCCGCGGCCAAGCGGGTCGTGCGGCTGGTCGACGGGCGGATCGAAGAGGACGAGCGGCGGTAGCCTACCGTCCCCGTCGCCGCAGTCCCCGCCCGATCGCGACGACCATCGACAGCACAAGCCAGACAGCACCAGGGGCGCCGGACCGGTCCCCCGTGCGGCACGCGCACCCGTTCTCACCCGGGCCGTGCTCCCCGTCGGGGTCGCCCCCGCCCGCCCGCGCCACCGTCAGCTCGAAGGCCGCCGTCTCCAGGGGATCGTCGGCGTCCAGGCCCAGGGGGCCCAGGTTGATCACGCCCACGGTGAGGGTCCCGTCCTGCTGGGCCACGTGGGTCAGCTCCCCGCCGATCACGGTGGCGGCGGAAGAGCCCTCCACCGCGACCAGCCCCCACTCGACCGTCGGATCGCCCGCCAGGGTCAGCGCGATCTCGTCACCGGCCTCGACCTCCAGGTCGTAGTACGTGGTGCCGAGGGGGTAGGGCGGCCAGTCGGCGAAGAGGGTGGCAGGCAGGCTGTCGATCGTTGCCTCGCGCAAGGCGTAGACCTCCTCGCCGCCGAACTCGGCCCAGGTGGGCGTCGCCGCGGTGCCCATCCGTGCCCGCTGGGTGGCGAAGTCGAGCATCCCGTCGGACCAGTCCCCGCACAGCGCGGTCCAGGCGTCCAGCACGTCGGGCTCCAGCCCCCATCCCTCCTGCGACCCCGCGACCCACAGCTCGGGGATCAGGGTCCCGTCCCCCGCGCCACAGGTCTCGTCCAGCCATCAGATCCACGCGACTGCGCCGTACTCGTACCAGGTCCAGAGCCCGTACTCGTCGTCGAGGAAGTAGCCATCCTGGAGCACGGCCGAGGCCCAGGGTGTGGCCTGATAGTCGGCCATGTCGCTGGTCGAGGTGCTCCAGCCGGGATCGGTCCAGTGTTCTGCCGCCACGGCGGTCCCCTCCCACAGGGACAGGGACACCTCGGCGAAGTCGATGCCGTACTGCAGCACGTGGTTGAACTCGTGGTGCACGAAGTGGCGGAAGTCAGCGGCGTCGGTGCGGGGATCGATGACCACGTAGGCGGTGGCGGCCGCGAGCCCGTCGTCGGGGTCGGCGTCGGCACAGTCCCCGATGGGGTTCGCGTCACAATCGACCCAGGCGATGCCTGCTCCGCCGGCCGAGGTGGTCAGGTAGATGTCCAGTGCGTCGCTGCCACCCCGACCGTCGTCGGGCAGGGGTGCGATGAAGCCGACACCGTCCACCTGGCCGGCCCAGGCCTCCCCGGCCCAGATCAGCACATCGGCGCAGAGGGCCTCGTCCTGCTCGCGATGCCAGTGGCAACGCAGGGGCTCTGCATCGCCGTCGACCCAGGCGAACTCGCCCGCGGGGCGAGCGGCCACGGGTCCGGCGAGGGACGTGACGAGGGCGACGAGGGCGACGAGGGCGGCTCGGTGGTGGGCGGCAGGGCGTGCGTGGGGGACTCCACGGTCCACCCAGTGGACAACGCGATCCACCCACGGGTCAATTCCTGCCATTAGCTCGCGTCCCACCGCGTCCGTCCCGAGCGGCGGCGGGGAGAGCACCTGCACCAGGGTAAGGTATTACCGGAGCGAGAGCCAGGCCACGGTGGCGCAGGACCGGATGCTGAAGACCGAGCTTTCCGGGTTACCGGGATTCGCCGTCCGCACCCGTTTCCGGCTGCTCCCCGGGCTCTGGTAGGCCGGCCCCCGGACGCGGTGGAATCCGGTCTGATGGTCCGAAAAGCTCGGGCGCACATCGATGATCGGTTACGCTAGCAGGTGCAGGACACGCGAATCCCCGCGAGCAGTTGCGGCGTTGGACTTGTTTTCCGGTAGGGCACCGGGTGCCCCGGAGGAATCCCGCGGTGAAGAAGCTGGTCGAGACGATCGTGAAGGCGATGGTGGATCACCCCGACGAAGTCGAGGTCTTCGAGGTCACCGGTGCGCACTCCTGCATCATCGAACTCAAGGTCGCCCAGTCGGATGTGGGCAAGATCATCGGCAAGCGCGGCGTTCACGCCCAGGCCATCCGGACGATCATCGCGGCCGCGGGGGGCAAGCTGAAGAAGCGCTACGTCCTCGAGATCATCGAGGACAGGCACTGACCGCGCCCACGGCCTGAGCGGACCCGCGGCGAGCGCGGAACATCCAGACAAACGAAGGCGGCCCCCTCCAACCAATGATCGGAAGGGGCGCCTCGATTCGTCAGTGGCCCGTCGGGGCCGGTCTCCGCTGTCTACCAGCGGTCGCCGCCACGGCCGCCACGGCCGCCGCCACCACCACCACCGAAACCACCGCCGCCGCCGCCGCCACGACCGCCACGGTCGGGCCGGGGACGGGCCTCGTTGACGTTCAGGGCGCGGCCGTCGATCTGCGTGCCGTTGAGGGCCTCGATGGCCTTGCTGGCCATGGCGCCGTCGTTCATCTCGACAAAGCCGAAGCCACGGCTGCGGCCGGTCTCACGGTCGGTGATGACGTTCGCGGACGCCACGTCGCCGTGGGACTCGAACAGCTCTCCCAGCTTGTCGTCGTCGATGCTCCAGGGGAGGTTGCCAACATAGATCTTCGTCATTTTTCGTTCCTTGGTACCCGAGTGTTTTTTTATGAACCTGGGCCTGAACTCGGGCGAACGGGCGGGTTCTGTGGTTTCCCCGGTCAACTCCGGGGGAGTACCTCTCGTATCGTGAGTGATGAACTAGGGGGGGGAGCGGGCTAGGTTCCCTCGGACCGGATCCGGGGGCTGCTATCTCGTTGCCAGCCTTGCTGGTTCGTCCTCTCGACGGGCTCCCCGAGAAGCCCCGGGAACGGACCCGGTGCGTGGGAAGCGTGGAGGTTAATTACATACGGGATGGGGCGTGTCAACGATGGCGGGCGATCTTCACGGTGGGCGGCGGCATCGATCCCGGGCCGAGATGCCTGGCCTGCATATCTCACTGACGTCGGCGAAAATCCGGTAGTCGCGGACCTCAACCAGCGGGCGGGATCCTGGGCGTCGCTGTTCCAGCGGCTCGACGCCTTGATGAATCTCGTGGCGATCCAGGCCATGGCAAACAGGGAAACCGTTCGGGCGGCCTATCCGAACATCCCGGTATTCGGCGAGGACACACCGACCAAGGATGTAGAGCTGGATCTGATGATCGATCGGTCAGGGATTCGTGTACGTTTGGGCACCGCGGTTCCGACCGCCGCGGTACGCGAGCGAGCAGCACGTGAACGAGACGCGAGACCCACCGGCACGAGATCGACTGCTTGCCTCCGGAAGGCCCTGTTCGCGGAGAGGGGCTTTTACGGCGTTACTGTCCGTCAGATCTGCAGCCACGCCGGCACCCGGCACCCCGGGGGCGGAGTATCGCGATGAGGAGTGTGCTGCCGCGGCTCCAGCTCGTCGAGTTGATGGATCTGCCCTGGTTCCCGGGGTGGCTGCGCCGCTACCAGACCGACCTCCTGGTCTTCGCCTGGCGCGGCCTGGCGCCGAGGAACGCGATCGCGAGTCAGCTGACGGAGCTCGTCGCGAGTTCGCGGAGCGCGACCCTGGTGGACCTGTGCTCGGGCAGCGGCGGGCTGGCGATCTCGCTGGTCCGGGCCCTGCAAAAGCGCAGCGACCAGCCCCTGGAGCTGGTGCTCACCGATCTCTACCCCAATCCCGATCTCCCCCTCGGCGAGGGTGCGTCCTACTGGCCCGAGCCGGTCGACGCCCGGGCCATCGATCCGGCTCGGGGCGGGGTGCGCACCCTGTTCGGCAGCTTCCACCACTTCGCACCGGAGCAGGCCCGGGAGATCCTCGCCGACGCCCGTCATCGCGGGCAGCCGATCGCGGTCTACGAGGTGACCTCTCGCACCGTACGTTGCCTGTTCCTGATCATCGCCCAGGCTCTGTTCGGTCCGCTGGTCTTCACCCCGTTCGTGCGACCGTTCTCCTGGAGGCGCCTGCTGTTCACCTACGTCGTCCCGCTGGTGTCCCTGAGCCTGGTCGTGGACGGGGTGGTGTCGGCCCTCCGTAGCTACACGCCGTTGGAGATGCTGGAATTGACCCGCGGGGACGCGGACGCTCCCTACGATTGGCGCAGCGGCACCCTCGGCTGGTTCGTTCAGCCCATCGTCTACCTGAACGGGCAGCCGCGGGGGTAAGGGGTGGGAACTCGCGATCTCCCTAGGGGGGTGGCGCGGAGTCCGGGGCGGCGTCGGCGGTCGGTTCGATGGCGACGAGGATGTCGCCCTTGGTGACCGACT
Source organism: uncultured Rickettsiales bacterium (assembly GCA_964436045.1). Classification (GTDB taxonomy): domain Bacteria; phylum Myxococcota_A; class UBA796; order UBA9615; family CAYRNR01; genus CAYTBN01. The sequence continues at coordinate 115,728 of CAYTBN010000014.1, forward strand.
TGCCGACCGTGACGTGGACCTGGGTGATCCGTCCCGCGGCCACGGCGCAGATCTCGTTCTCCATCTTCATCGCCTCGAGGATCAGCAGCGGCTGCCCGACCTCGACCTCGTCCCCTTCGGCGACCCGCACCTGGGTCACGATCCCCGGCATGCTGGCTCGGGCGAAGTGGCCGTCGCCGCCCAGCTCGCCGCCGGCTCCGGCCCGGGCGCGCCGGGTCTCTCGCTTGTCGCGGACACGGACGTCGTAGGTCCGCTGGCCGTCGGCCACCAGGTAGCCGCCCGCCTCGTCTTCCTCCTGGATGGCGAGGATCACCGAGCGCCTGCCGACCAGCGCCGAGAACTCGGCCTCGCCGACCGGGGCGAGGTCGATCTCCAGCGGCTCCCCGTCGACGGTCATCGCACCCGTCCCCGCGCCGATCACGACCTCCCACTGACGCCCGTCCACGTCGACCAGGTAGCGTACGAACTCCTCGCTCATGGCCATCTCCTCCGCAGCGCCTCGAGGCGGCCCGCCAGCTTCCACGACGCCATTTGGTCCGCAGCCGGCGGTGTAGCGCCCACAGGGGCGTCGAAGCGTCGTTGATGGACGTGGAGGGCGGCGGCCGCTGCGACCAGGCGCGCGTCGTCGTCCGAACCCGCGCGGTCCTGATCGTCCAACCATGGCTCCAGCCAGCCCGTGTGGAAGTCGCCGGCGCGGAACTCCTCGCTGTCCACCACGCGGGCCAGCAGCGGAATCGTGGTCCTGACGCCGCCGACCACGAACTCGTCGAGGGCGCCTCCGAGGCGGCGGATCGCGGTCGGGCGGTCCGGGCCCCAGACCACCAGTTTGGCGACCATCGGATCGTAGTTGAGTGTGATCTCCTTGCCCTGGAACAGGCTGCTGTCGATGCGCACGTTGGGTCCGCCCGGCTCGTGGAGCGCGGTGATCCGGCCCGGCGAGGGCACGAACCCGGCATCGGTGTCCTCGGCGGTGATGCGGGCCTCGATGGACCAGCCGCGCGCTCCGACCTGCTCCTGCCGGATCGTCAACGGCTCGCCCGCCGCGATGCGGAGCTGCCACTCGACCAGGTCGATGCCCTGGACGAGTTCGGTGACCGGGTGCTCCACCTGCAGGCGGGTGTTCATCTCCAGGAAGTAGAATTCGCCGCCCTCGTCGACCAGGAACTCCACCGTACCGGCGTTGACGTAGCCCACCAGGCGTGTCAGCGAGACGGCGGCGTCGCCCATCCGCTCGCGCAGCCCTGGGGTCACCACTGGCGAGGGGGACTCCTCGATCACTTTCTGGTGGCGCCGCTGGATCGAGCACTCCCGTTCGCCCAGGTGGATCGCGTGGCCGTGGCCGTCGGCGAGCACCTGTATCTCGACGTGGCGCGCCCGGTCGAAGTACTTCTCGATGTAGACAGCGGCGTTGGCGAACGAGGCCTGCGCCTCGCTGGCCGCACGCCGGAAGGCGCTGTCGAGCTCGTCGGCGCCGCGGACGATGCGGATGCCCTTGCCGCCGCCGCCCCCGGCCGCCTTGATCATCAGCGGGTAACCGATGCCGTCGGCGATCCGCCGGGCCTCGGTCACGTCGGGGACGACCCCCTCGGTCCCCGGGATCAGGGGGACGTTCGCCTCGACCGCCGCCTTGCGTGCCTCGATCTTGTCGCCCATCCGGGCGATGGCGTCGCCGGACGGGCCGATCCAGGTCAGCCCTGCCTCCTCGGCCGCGTGGGCGAAGGCGGCGTTCTCGGACAGGAATCCGTAGCCGGGGTGGATGGCCTCGGCTCCGGTCTCACGGGCGGCGGCGATCAGCCGCTCACCGTCCAGGTAGCTGCTGGCGGCCGGCGCCGCGCCGATGCGGCAGGCCTCGTCGGCGAGGCGCACGTGGAGCTCGCCCCGGTCCACGTCGGAGTAGACCGCGACGGTGGCCACGCCCAGTTCCCGGCAGGCGCGGATCACCCGGATCGCGATCTCGCCACGGTTGGCAATCAGGATCTTGTCGAACATCGGGTCACCCTCTCGACCAAGACAATGGCCACCAGGCGCCGGCGGATCAAGAGCAGAACGACCTCACCGTGGCATCCGGGAGCGTGGACCGCATGGTACATTCCGGCAGGGGAGGCGTAGCTGTTACGTTCGATTCCCAGGCCGGTGCTTGCCTGCACGTTGTTCCTTACCATGGTGGCCTCCCGAGGAGGTGTCCGTTGCATCGTCAGTCCATGGCCATCGACCAGCTGGTCCTCCGTCCCTTCCATACCCTCGACAAACGCTGGATGTTGCTCACCGCAGGCACCGCGACCGGCTCTTTCAACCCCATGACCATCTCCTGGGGAGCGCTCGGCACCGTCTGGAACAAGCCGTTTGCCATGACCCTGGTTCGACCGACCCGGCACACCTACGGTCTGATGGACCAGGGGCATGACTTCACCCTCTCTGTCTTCCCAGAGGACATGAAGAAGCGAGTGCACGGGGTGTGTGGGACCCGGTCGGGGCGCGACCTGGACAAGGTGGCGGCCACGGGGCTCACGGCAGTACCTTCCGCAGAGGTCGAGGCGCCGGGCTTCGATGAGGCCGAGCTGATCCTGGAGTGTCGGCAGATCTACCGGGACGACCTCGATCCGTCGTTGTTCATGGCCCCGGAGATCCACAAGCTCTACACGGACGACCACCACCGATTCTGGTTCGGGGAGGTGGTGGCGGTCCACGGAACCGAGGCGTGGCGCGTGTGAGCGCGCCCGCGCCCGACGTGCCCCCCAATCAGGCGCCAATCAGGTGCCAATCAGGCGCCACCCACCTCGATCCATCGGATCCCGTGTTTCCGATTTGCCCTCGACTGCGCTAGCCTCTCGGGCCGATCGAGAGAGGAGAGGGCCATGCACGATTGGGGTCGCTGGGGGATCGTCGTCGCCGCAGGGTTGGGCGCGCTCGTATTGGTGGAGCGCCCGACCCTCGCCAAGAAGCCCGCTGGGGCGGAACCCGCGGCAACGGAGCGGGACCTCGGGGCGCTCGCCCGCGACGACGTCAACCGGCTCGCCGCCAGGCTGAACCTGCCGCTGTTCTGGCGCGCCGACCAGGATAGTGATGGCGCGGTCGATCCGGACGAGGTCGTCGGCCTGCTGTTCTACCCGACTCAGGGGGAATGGGTCGCCGAGGGCGCGTTCACGCCGGCGTTCCTCGACGCCTACGACCGGATGGTCGCCTTGGCCGCCGAGGTCGATCCCTACGCGGCACTCGCCGACCCGGAGCGAGCGCGGCGCCGGCTGATCGACCAGGAGCTGGACCAGGGGTACCCGACGCTGATCCACAACGACCTGTCGGGCCTGGGGCCGGAGGAACAGACCTTCCTGTCGCACATGCTCGAGGCCGGGGCTGTCATCGACGATCTCTACGAGGTGCAGCGGGGATCGGCCGCGCTGGCGGCGCAGCTGCCAGCGGACGATCCCGCCAGCGTCAGCGTGTTCCGCCGCAACCACGGCGCGGGGTGCATCCAGCCGGCCACCGAAGGGGAGCTCCTGTGCAGCGCGATCCCGGGGAGCCCGGCCCAGCCGGTGGACGCCTACCCGGCGGCGTTGCAGGCCGATCTCGACTTCTGCGGGGAGCTGGTCGACCACGAGGACGCGGATCTGCTGCTGGCGCCGTTCACCGTCGCGCGCGGGGCGGACGGCGATCTGCGGCCACGGCCGTACACCGAGCACTACGCCGAAGCCATGAAGGCGGTGGCGCGGGCACTGCGGGCTGCCGCGGAAGCGCTGGAACCGCTCGAGGCCGAATTGGCGCTGCGGACCTACCTGAGGGCGGCAGCGGACAGCTTCGAGTCCAACGACTGGGAGCCCGCCGACGAGGCGTGGTCGCGGATGAACGCGGACAACTCCGCGTGGTACGTCCGCATCGCCCCGGACGAGGTCTACTGGGACCCGTGCGCGCGCAAGGCGGGCTTCCACATGACGCTGGCGCGGATCAACCCCGATTCGTTGCGATGGCAGCAGCGCCTCCTTCCCGTCCAGCAGAAGATGGAGGACCAGCTGGCCGCGCTCATCGGCGCGCCCTACGCCGCCCGCCAGGTCACCTTTCACCTCCCGGACTTCATCGACATCGTCACCAACCACGGCGACGACCGCGACGCCTGGGGCGCGACCCTGGGGCAGAGCCTGCCCAACTGGGGACCGGTGGCCCGCGAGGGGCGCGGCCGCACGGTGGCGATGACCAACATCTACACCGATCCGGACAGCCTGCGCGTGCACCGCGACCAGGCCGAGGCCTTGCTCGACGAGGCCACCATGGCCACGGCCACCGACGATCAGGAGGCAGACCTCCTGGGGACGATCCTGCATGAGGCGGCGCACAACCTGGGGCCGTCTCACGAGTACGAGGTCGACGGCAAGACGGACGACGTGGCCTTTGGCGGGCCGCTGGCCACGACGATGGAGGAGGTCAAGGCCCAGACCGCCGCCCTGTGGTACGTGGACTTCCTGCTGCGCGAGGGGCTGATCACCCCCGAGTTCGCGCGCCAGAGCTACACCGCCAGCGTCCTGTGGTGCTTCAACCACATCTCCCGCGGCATGTACACCGACAGCGGCCGTCCCAAACCGTACAGCCACGTGTCGGCGATCCACATCGGAATGCTGATGGACGCGGGCGCCGTGCGCTGGGATCCCGAGGCCACCGCCGCCAACGGCCGGGACCGCGGCGCGTTCTCCATCGACCACGACAAACTGCCTGCGGTGATCGACGAGATGATGCGCCAGGTGGGGGCGATCAAGGCCACGGGTGACAAGGCCGGCGCCGAGGCGCTGGTGACCCGCCACGTGGACGGGGATCTCGTCCCCCAGGCGGAGATCGCCGCGCGGGTCCGGCGGCACCCCAAGGCCACCTTCGTCTACGCCCTCGACCGCTGAGGCGAGCGGGGAGGATTGACCATGAAAGCCACACCGGCATCCGTGCACATCGCGACGGCTTCGCTGGTGCCACCTGCGACGACCCCGCCTACCCGATCTGCATGTACCTGGAGAGCGCGGACTTCGGCATCTGCGTGGATGCCTTCGAGAAGGACTGCATCTGCGACACCAACCCCCAGGTGATGGAGACCGGAGCCTGCTGAGCCGGTGATCGATACCGGGGAGTTCGTGATCCGACGCCTCGCCATCGCGCGGCTGTCCGGGCGCGACTGTCGGTGACCCTGCCTTGACTGGAACGGACGCCTGCCCCGGCGGATTCCAGCTATCCTCGCGGGTGACGACCTGGGAGACCACGTCATGAGGTGGATGCGGATCGCGCTGGTTGCGCTGTTGACCTTGGCGGGGTACGAGGCCCTGACGCCCGTGCCCAACGGCGTGGTGCTGTTCCGCTATCGCTACACGACCCAGGGATTCGTGGTGGTGGCGCCGGACTTCATCGGCATGAACGGCACGGGGACGCCATCGAGCCCTGGTCCTGCTTCATACGCGAGAACTTCGTGTCCACCAGCTCCATCGAGCGCAGGCGAAGCACGCCCGTGCTGACGGTCTACGGAGAGCTGGACACCCTGGTCGTCCCCTCCCTGCAGGAGGCGGACTTTGCGGCCCCGTGCGACAGCGGCTGGCAGCTGGAGCAGCTGCAGTGTCAGGGCGCCCCCCACGAAGAGACGACCCTGTGGTCGCTCGACGAGCAGGTGACGTGGCTCCGCGCGCGCCTGGCCAGTGAGCCGCTGGACGCGGCCTGTACCTGGAGCGGCCCGGTGTGTTGCTCGGCCTCGCCCGAGGATGTCTGTCCCGCGCGGCCGCCGGCCGGCAAGGAGGTGGAATGACCCCGATCCGACCGGTCTCGTCGGGTTTCTGGTGCGCGCCCGTGGTGGCCTGTGTCCTGACGGCCGCCGCCTGGTGGTTGCCACCCGCACCCGCCTCGGCCCAGGTCAACGGCACGGTCCGGGACATGGGGGACCACCGGGTGGTGCACCTGTGGGGCAGCCCCGAGGAGATGGGGTACGCCCACGGCTACCTGCTGGGGGACTCGATCCTGGCGCTGGCCAGCGGGTACGCCCTGGCCCTGTTCGGGCTCACGCCGTCGGAGTACGAGATGTTCCGCGGCCTGATCCTGGTCATGCTGGACTTCCCCGACGAGCGGGTGGCCGAGGCCGGGGCCCTGATCGAGGGCATGCGGGACGCGGGCGTGGAGCTGTACCGGGAGGAGCTGGGGCGGGAGATCGACGCGGACGACGTGCTGCTGATCAACGCCGCCGCCGACATGTTCGGGGTGGAGCTGGGTTGCTCGTCGATCTCGGCCTGGGGTGCGGCCACCGAGGACGACGCCGAGCTGGACGGCGAGCTGGCCATGGTCCGGGACCTGGACTGGCGCTGGCAGGGGAGCGAGGCGGACCTGCGGGACCACTCGGTGGTCTTCGCCTTCGAGCCCTCGACTCCCGGTACCCAGCGCTGGATCTCCATGGCCTTCCCCGGATTCATCGGCTGCCTGAGCTGTCTCAACGAACAGGGGGTGGGGGCATTCCAGGACCAGGGCAACCACCCCCGCACCATCGTCGAGCTCGACCTGAGCGACGACCTGGTGCCGATCCACCTGTCGCTGCGAGCAGGGATCGAGGCCCAGGACTACGACGGTGACGGCGCCGGCACGATCCACGACGCCGTGGCCGCGGTGACGGAGACCGGCCGGTTGGGGACCTACGACATCCAGCTGATCTCCCCGGCGGACCGCACCGATCCCCCCGCCGCGGTGCTGGAGGCCGACAACGGCGGCTGGGCCCTGCGGCTGCCCACGGACGATCCCCTGCCGGCCCCGGACTGCCTCGCCGTGACCAACCACGACCGGCTCCTCCACCCGCCCGAGCCCTGCAACCGCTACGGCACCATCGAGGCCATGGTGGACGATCTGGACGGCCAGTTCGACCTGGAGCGCCTGTGGGCCATCGAGGCCGCGGTCGCCCAGAGCTGGGGCAGCGGGGGGACCATCCAGACCGTGCGCGTGATCCCGGCCGAGCTGCGGGTGGACGTGGCATTCGCCGATCACGGCGGGCTGGCCCCGGACAACCCGATCACGAGCCACGAGTGGCCCTGGCTGTTCGAGGACGAGGGGCCCACCGACGACGACGACACCACCGACGACGATGATGACGACGACGCGGGGGACGACGACGCGGGCGACGACGACGACGACGACGAAACCGGCGGGGAGGCCTCCCTGGGCCCGGGATCGTGCGGATGCGGTACGGGCGGGGGCGCGGCCCCCCTGACCGGCGCAGGGCTCCTGCTCCTCGCCCTGGTCCGGCGGCGGCCCTGAACGACCTGCTCGAACTGACAGAGGGAGTTCTCGAAGGTCCCGCCCCTTTTCCGGAGCAAGTACGATCCCACGACCCGGTGGTTCCTCACCGAGGGCCGGCGAAGGTCGGCTGGCCGACGCGGGCGTCCGCCGATCCCGAGGGAACTCGTCGAGCTGATCGAGAAGATGTCCAGCGAGAACCCAACGTGGGGTGAAGATCGCATCGCCCTCGGACTGAAGCTCAAACTTGGCATCCACGTCGCAGCGAGCACCGTGCGTCGCTACCTCGTCCGGCCGGTCGGACCTCAGCCCTCGAATTGGTCCCGGTTCGTGTCGTCTCACGCCTCCGAGATGTTCGCGCTCGACTTCAGCACCCAGTACCTGTGGAACTACTCCGTCCGTCACGTGCTGGTGGTGATGGCCATCGACACTCGACGGATCGTCCGCATCGCGGTCACGGGGCACCCGACGCTGGACTGGGTGAAGCAGCAGATCCGCGAGGCCACGCCGTTCAGGCGGGTGCCGAGGTTCCTGCTTTCTTGACCACGATTGCGGATCATCACTCACCCCAGCTGAGGACCTCGTTCACACAGGTCTGTCGATCGAAGTTGACCGTGACCCCCTGGTAGGACAGCGACGTCGAGAAGAACGACCCGCTGCACGCACCCGCGGCGAGAGCCTCGACGGCCTCCGTGCCCCCGATCTGCTCCGCGGGTCGCAGGTTGTGCTTGCGGAACAGCCGGACGCCCTTGGCGTACACCTCGGCCGGGCAGCCGCCGCCCACGCGCTTCCTCAGCACCCCGCAGCTGGCCAGGTCCATGACGAAGTCGTCGACGTTTCGATGGCCGAACTCGTCCATCCAGTCACCCCGCTGGTCCCAGACCTCCCGCGCCTCTTCCGTCCGGGCCTCCCGCTCGCGCGCGGCCTGCTCGGCGGCAAGACGTTCCTCGTGCGCCGTCCGCTGCTCGGCGAACCCGGGGAGAACCTCGATGGCGTCGAGGATCGGACGGATCGCCTTCCTGGCGTCGGAGCCGACGAGGCCGGCGTAGGGCCAGCCCCAGAGCCCCTGCAGCTCCAGGTAGGCCGCCAGCGGGCCGGACGGGGCATCCCGGGCAAGGCCCGCGATGTAGACCACAGCCATCCGATCGAGGACGTCGGCGGGTACCTTCTGGCCCTCCAGGGACTTCAGCGGACCCTCCTGTCCTCGTTCGGTCATGCACTCGCCGAAGGCCCCCATGCCGCCCGGGTCCCGGTTCTCCAGTTTCCCGCCCATGTTGACGAACCTCGCGTGCGGGTCCCTCCGCACGCGGGTCTGCGACGCCGTGTCCCAGTACGCTTCCATGGGTGCGTAGTAGTGCGCGATGCCATCCCAGTTGCCCGCGAGGCACGGGGCGATGTCACCGAGGCGCTTTCGGCGCTTGATCTCGCCGCCCGGGCGGTTCGAACCGATGCCGAACTCCGTCATGGCCGGATCGTCGAAGATCAGCGCCGTCGCCAGCGCCTGGGCCCGTTCCACGTCGCCGTCCACGGCCGCCGCGACCAGCTGATCCCTGGCCGTCCCCTTGAGCGCGGCCCGGAGGTCCGGACAGGCTGCCGGGGCGACGGCCTCCCGCGGGAGGGCTTGCAGCGCGAGGACCACGTCCTCGTCGGCGAGTCCGTCGAGTCGCTCCGCGTCGGCCTGACAGGTCCGTTCCTGGAGCTCGGGCGAGCAGCCCTCGGCGAGCAAGGCCTGGCAGCCCCGCAGGTCCGCGGTGCAGCTGCCCTTGGTGTACCAGAAATCGCTCAGGCCCTCCGACCACCTCCCGGGCAGGTCCAGCGGATCGTAGGAGACGCTGGCCAGGGGCGTGTTGTGCAACAGCTGGCAGCCCACCACCTCCGTGATCTCCACGGTGGCCTCGACCTCCAGGGTCTGGGGAACGAACCTGCGCGGTAGGGACTGGCACATGCGGGCGGACTCTGCCGCCCACGTGGAAAACCAGAAGGTCGCCTCGGCCTCGGCCGGCCCGAGCGAACAACCCTCCTGCAGGAATTCCGGCGCCCCCTCGACCTGGATCGATTCGGGCCGCAACTCGCCCGACTCGGTCCGGATCAGGGTTCCACCCAGGGTGAAGGTCACCGGCGCGACGCTCGCGATCTTCTCATCGCTGGACTCCATCAGGCACATGGCGAGCTGCATGCGCAGGGCGTCGTGGGCCACGTGGGCAACGGCGGTCCTCGCCGAGTCGGCGCGTTTCCCGGCCAGCGCCCTGCCGGCCGGAGCCACGAGGCAGCAGATCGTGCCGACCGTGGCGGCGAGGAGACATGAGTGCGAACGCATGCGAGTTTCTTTCTGCTGGGTGCAAGAGCTATCGCGACGGGGTGTAGCATACCCGGTTTCTTGGATACAAAGTTGCGCTACGCGGCCACCCCGTACGGGTAGGCGTCTCTCGCCTGTTTTG